>CAYTLW010000001.1:0-125680 GCA_964438735.1 uncultured Enterobacteriaceae bacterium
TTGACCCAACGAAAAACGCATCTAAGGGGACGAAATAGCCGCGGGGAAACGCGCTGCCAGGGCTGGCAATCGCCGGGCGGAATGCGCTATGTTCCCTTGACCAACACCGGGGCGCCGCCCGAACGCGCACCCGCGACGACGAGAGGGGTTGGGGAGCCCCTCGCCGCCGTGAACCTGCACTTATATCGCCCCGTTCTCGAGGCCCTGCCCGGCCTCGCTCAGGAGTGGATCCATGAATCTGTTCAACCATGTCCAGCGCGCGCTGACGCCGCTGGCCGTGCTCGTCCTTGTCCTCGCCGCGTCCGCTTGCGGCGACAACGTGCCGACCGGACAGACGCAGACCGGCGTCGACACCGGGACCACCGACGCCCAGACGAGCGATCAGATCCAATTCAACAAGGACACGGTCGCGACCGACGCGGCGACTCAGCCGACCGATACCGGTCCGGGTGATGTGGCGGTGACGCCCGATACGGGGCCCACTCCCGTAGACACGACCGAAGACGACGTCGCGGCCGACGTGGCCGTTGACGATATCGCAGCCGACGACGTGACCACCGAAGACGCGACGACCGATGGCGGTACGTCGGATGGGGCCTCGGCCGATGCAGACGACGCCGCTGGCGGCAGCTGCGTGGGCAAGTGCGGCAAATTCGAGCAGGGGGCAGCCTGCCAGTGCGACTCACAGTGCAAGGGATTCAGTGACTGCTGCAGCGACTACGAAGCCGTTTGCCTCGAGGGCGATGCCACAGTGATCGTGCCCGACGGCGGCGGTTCGGCCGATGGCGGTGCTTCCGACGGTGGCGGTGCCTCCGACGGTGGCGGCAAAGCCGATGGCGGCGGCGCCAAGGACGGCGGCGCGTCCGATGGTGGCAGTCCAGCAGACGGTGGCGGCAAGGCCGATGGCGGCGGCAAAGCCGATGCAGGCGCGCCCGATGGCGGCGGCAAGGCCGATGGCGGCGCCACCGACACCTCGCTGCCGCCGGAGCTCTCCTGCGACGGAAAATGCGGCAAGTACGACAACAAGGCCAAGTGCCAGTGCGACTCCGCCTGTGCCGGCTTCGGCGACTGCTGCAAGGACTTCGAGGCGGTCTGCAAGTGCGAGGTCGACAAGGACTGCGACGACAAGGATGACTGCACCAAGAACACCTGCAAGAGCGGAGTCTGCGCTTCGGACGCGACCATCCCGGCCAAGTGCAATGATGGCAATCCCTGCACCACCGATGGCTGCGTGTCCGGCAAGGGCTGCACCCACGCGCCGCTGAATATCGTCGCCTGCGACGACGGCGACGCCTGCACCGACGCCGACCACTGCACCAATGGCAAGTGCGGCGGCGCGCCCACCAAGTGCGACGACGCCAATCCGTGCACCGACGACAGCTGCGACAAAAAGGCGGGCTGTCTCGCCAAGGCCAACACCAAATCCTGCGGCGACGCCAAGAACAAGTGCACCGGCGGCGCGACCTGCAAAGCGGGCAAATGCGAGCCCAACAAGCCGGTGATCTGCAACGACAACAAGCCGTGCACCATCGACAAATGCGACAAGGCCACAGGCAAGTGCAGCTACGTGCCCACGCCAGATGGCGGCCCCTGCGATGACGGCGACAAGTGCACCGACAAGGACACCTGCAAAGCTGGCAAGTGCCTGGCTGGTGGACCCACCAAGTGCGATGACGGCGATGCGTGCACGGCCGACAGCTGCGACAAGGCCAAGGGCTGCATGCACGCCGCTGCCAAGTGCGACGATGGCAACGCCTGCACCGCCAACAGCTGCAACAAGGCCACCGGCAAGTGCGTCTACACCGCCAAGGATTGCAGCGACAACAAGCCCTGCACCGCCGACAGCTGTGACAAGGCCACCGGCAAATGCGGCCACAAGGCCCTGGCCGACGGCGCCCCCTGCAACGACGGCAACGCCTGCACCAAGCCAGACTCGTGCAAGGGCGGCGCCTGCGGCGGCCCGCTGAACGCCTGCGACGACGGCAATCCCTGCACCACGGACACCTGCCAGCCCGCCAGCGGCTCGTGCGTCAACACGCCCGCCAAGGATGGCAGCAAGTGCAGCGACGGCAACGCCTGCACGCTGGTCGACCTCTGCGAGAAGGCCAAGTGCGTCGCCGGCAAGGATGTCTGCGCGCCGAAGTCGGTCTACAAGACCAGCTTCCCCTGCGGCGAGACCAAGGGCTGGGTCGCCAACCCCGCCAACAAGGAGCCGGCGGTGGGCTGGCACATCGACGGCACCAAGAGCCCGCCGGGCGCCAAGTCCCCGAAGTGCTCGCTCAACTTCAACAACGGCAAGGACTTCGCCGACAGCTCCAAGCAGGTCAAGGGCACCGCGACAGGACCCAAGGTGGCCCTCAAGGGCGCCGACCACGCCAAGCTGACGCTGTGGACCTGGCAGGACATCGAGACCAGCGCCACCTACGACCAGCGCTGGGTGGACGTGTCGGACGACGGCTTCGTCAAGAACGTGCAGTCCTTCCGCCTGTCGGACGTCGTCGGTCTGAAGAAGTGGGCCCAGGTCGAGCTTTCACTGGCCAGCTGGCTGGGCAAGACGGTGCAGTTCCGCTTCCGCTTCGACTCCTACGACGGCATCAACAACACCGGCGCCGGCTGGTATGTCGATGACCTCGAGGTGATCGTCTCGGCCAAGCCGGGCAGTTGCGCCGGCATCTGCGGCAAGTCCACACCGGGCGCCAACTGCCAGTGTGACGCCAAGTGCAAAGCCGCCGGCAACTGCTGCCCCGACTACGGCAAGCTCTGCACCGGCTGCAAGTCGAACCAGGACTGCAGCGATGGCAACGTCTGCACCACCGACAAGTGTGACCTCAAGACGGGCACCTGCACCGCAGCTCCCGGTCCCGATGGCGTCAAGTGCAGCGACGGCAAGGTGTGCACGCTCATGGACGTCTGCAAGGGCGGCGCCTGTGTCGGCGTGGCCAACACCTGCGATGACAAGAACGTGTGCACAGCTGATTTCTGCGACGTCGCCAAGGGCTGCCAGCACGCTCCGACCGCCGCGGGCAAGGTCTGCAACGACGGCAGCGCCTGCACCGACAAGGACGTCTGCGACAAGGGTGGCAAGTGCGTCGGCACAGCCAAGAAGTGCGACGACGGCAACGCCTGCACGGACGACAACTGCGACGCCAAGACCGGCAAGTGCGGCGCCACGCCCAAGAAGGAGGGCTCGGGCTGCTCTGACGGCAACACCTGCACCACCAAGGACCTCTGCAAGGCCGGCAAGTGCACCGGCGCGGCGGTCAAGGACGGCGCTTTCTGCTCCGACGGCAAGGGCTGCACCACTGCCGATACCTGCAAAGCCGGCAAGTGCGTCGGCGGTCCGGCCAAGAAGTGCGATGACGCCAACTCGTGCACCACCGACAGCTGCGATGCCAAGACCGGCAACTGCGTCAACAAGGCGGTCAAGGATGGCGCGGCCTGCAGCGACGGCAGCGCCTGCACCCAGGCGGACACCTGCAAGGCTGGCAAGTGCGTCGCCGGCAAGGATGGCTGCACCTGGAAGACGGCCTACAAGACCGCTTTCAACTGCGGCAGCACCGGCGGCTGGGCGTTCAACCCAGCCAACAAGGAGCCGGCCGTGGGCTGGCACGTCGATGGCACCGCCAATCCGCCGGGCTACAAGTCGGCCAAGTGCTCGCTGAACTTCAACAACGGCAAGGACTTCGCCATCACCGACAAGAAGTCCGAAGGCACCGCCACCAGCCCCTTGATCACGCTGGGCAAGGGCGACCAGGCCGAGTTGACCTTCTGGACGTGGCAGGACATCGAGTCCTCGGTGACCTACGACAAGCGCTGGCTGGACATCTCCGACGACAACTTCGGCAAGAGCGTTCAGTCCATTCGCCTGGACGACAAGGTAGGCCTCAAGGCGTGGGCGAAGCTGACCATCCCGCTCAACAACTGGCTGGGCAAGAAGATCCGGCTGCGGCTGCGCTTCGACAGCCACGACGCCATCAGCAACACCGGCGCCGGCTGGTTCGTCGATGACCTCGAGCTGCGAACCGGCGCCCTGCCCGGCTCCTGCGCCGGTCTGTGCGGCAAGTTTGTCAGCGGCAACAGCTGTCAGTGCGACAGCCAGTGCACGACCTTCAAGGACTGCTGCGGCGACTACGCCAAGCTGTGCACCGGCTGCAAGGCCGACAAGGACTGCAAGGGCGGGCTGTGTACCGTCGGCAAGTGCGACGTCAAGACGGGCAAGTGCTCGGTGGCCAACGCCCCCGATGGCGGCGCCTGCGATGACGGCAGCGTCTGCACCGATAAGACCGCATGCAAGACGGGCAAGTGCGTCGGCGCGGCCAAGAATTGCGATGACAAGAACGTCTGCACCACGGACTTCTGCGACAAGGCCAAGGGCTGCCAGCACAACCCCGTCGCCGCCTCGCTACCGTGCGACGACGGCAAGTTGTGCACCACCGGTGACGTCTGCAAGTCAGGCGCCTGCGCGGGCACGACGAAGTCCTGCAACGACAACAACCTCTGCACCACCGACTCGTGCGATACCAAGAGCGGCCTGTGCGCCAACGTGGCCAAGAAGGACGGCACCATCTGCAGCGACGGCAAGCTGTGCACGATCAGCGACGCGTGCAAGGCCGGCGTCTGCACGGGCGGTAAGCCCAAGTGCGACGATGGCAACCCGTGCACCTCCGATGCCTGCGACCCCACCAACGGCAAGTGCGTGAGCAAGAACCTGCCGCTGGGCGCCAAGTGCGATGACGGCGACAAGTGCACTGCCGGTGAGCAGTGCAACGCCGGCAAGTGCAGCGGCGGCGTCGACGCGTGCACCTACACGACCGTATTCAGCGATCCCTTCGCCTGCGGAGCGACGCCGAAGTGGGCTTTCGTACCGGCCAACAAGGAACCGGCCACCGGCTGGCATATCGACGCCACGGCCAACCCGCCGGGCTACAAGTCGGCCAAGTGCTCGCTGAACGTCAACAACGGCAAGACTTATGAGAACGCCGGTAAGGCCTTCAAGGGCAGCGCCACCTCGGTGCCGATCAAGCTGCCCACCGGCTCCACCAAGCTGCAGTTGAAGTTCTGGTCCTTCCAAGACGTGGAGACCAGCAACAGCTACGACCGACGTTACGTCGAACTGTCCGTTGACGGCTTCAAGACGGTCGCCTGGTCCCAGCAGTTGACCAATGGCACGGCCACGGCCAAGAAGTGGCTCTCGCTGAGCTACGACCTGCTGAAGTGGGCTGGCAAGACGGTCAGCCTGCGTGTGCGCCTCGATACGGTCGACGCGGTCAACAACAAGACCGCAGGCTGGTTCGTCGATGACGTGGTGGTGCAGGCCGGCAAGCTCCTCGGCGGGCCGAAGTCCTGCATCGGCCGCTGCGGCAAGTACGACAGCAAGGCCCTGTGCCAGTGCGACAGCCAGTGCACCTCGTTCAAGGATTGCTGCGCCGACTACGGCAAGATCTGCGCGCCGCCGCCGGTCAAATGCACCTCGGATAAGTCGTGTGACGACAACAACGGGTGCACCGCCGACAAGTGCGACCTGAAGACCGGCAAGTGCAGCCACGTGGCGGCCAAGGACGCCACCCCGTGCAGCGATGGCAACGCCTGCACCGTCAAGGACACCTGCAAGAAGGGCAAGTGCGCCGCCGGCGCGCCAAAGGCCTGCAACGACAACAAGCCCTGCACCACCGACGCTTGCAGCCCGACCACCGGCCTGTGCAAGTACACCGCCAAGAAAAACGGCGACCTGTGCAGCGATGGCGACAAGTGCACCAGCGGCGACGCCTGCACCGCCGGCAAGTGCGTCGGCAAGGCCAAGTGCGACGACAACAAGCCCTGCACCACCGACAGCTGTTCGGCCAGCACCGGCGCCTGCAAGCACACCAACCTGCCGCTGGGCAGCAAGTGCGATGATGGCGATGCCTGCACCTCGGGCGACCAGTGCAACACCGGCGTCTGCAAGGCGGGCACGGATGTCTGCACCTACAAGGACTTCTGGAAGGACGCCATCGACTGCGGCAGCGAGTCCAAGTGGGTCTTCAACCCAGCCAACAAGGAGCCGGCGGTCGGCTGGCATATCGACGGCACGCCCAACCCGCCCGGCTACAAGTCGGCCAAGTGCTCGCTGAACGTCAACGACGGCAAGGACTACGACAACACCAAGAAGGTCGTCGCCGACGCCACGACGCTGCCCATCAAGCTGCCGACCGGTACCAAGGTCGAGCTGCAGTTGTGGTCCTACCAGGACCTGGAGAACGGCACCAAGTACGACCAGCGGCACGTGCAGGTATCCGCCGACGGCTTCCAGACCGTGGCGAAGTCCTGGCAGCTGGCCAACTCCACCGCCAACAAGAAGAAGTGGGAGCAGCTGAGCTTCAACCTGACCGCCTGGGCCGGCAAGACCGTGCACATGCGGCTGCACTTCGACACCTTCGACGGGGTCAACAACAAGACCACCGGCTGGTTCGTCGACGACGCCAGCATCCGCGTCGGCACGCCCAAGGCCTCGCCCCTGTCCTGCGTGGGTCGCTGCGGCAAGTACCAGGGCGGCGCCAAGTGCCAGTGCGACAGCGGTTGCGTCAACTTCAAGGACTGCTGCGCCGACTACGTCAAGGTGTGCGCCCCGCCGCCGCCGAAGTGCACCTCCAACGCCGCTTGCAACGACAACAACAGCTGCACCACCGACACCTGCGACAAGGCCACCGGCAAGTGCAAGAACGCCCCCGCCAAGGATGGCGTGGTCTGCAATGACGGCAACGTCTGCACCTCGGGCGATGCCTGCAAGGCGGGCAAGTGCGTGCCCAAGACCACCAAGCCCTGCAGCGACAACAACGCGTGCACCGACGACAGCTGCGATGCGTCCAATGGCAAGTGCGTCTACAAGGCGAAGAAGGATGGCGCCTCATGTGCAGATGGCGATCCCTGCACCGTGAGCGATACGTGCAAGGCGGGCAAGTGCGCCGCCGGCAAGCCGAAGTGCGATGACAAGAGCCCCTGCACGGTCGACAAGTGCGACGCCAAGACCGGCAAGTGCAGCTACACCGCCGGCAACGACGGGGCCAACTGCACCGACGGCAGCCTGTGCACCACCTCGGATAAATGTGCCAAGGGCAAGTGCGTCGGCACCGCCAAGACCTGCGACGACAAGGATCCCTGCACGGTCGACAGCTGCGAGGCCAAGACGGGCAAATGCCTGGCCAAGGCGGCGCCAGACGGGGGCAAGTGCGAAGATGGCAGCCCGTGCACCTATGCCGACATCTGCAAGGCGGGCAAGTGCACCGCTGGCGTCGACAAGTGCACCTACAAGGAAGTCTTCAAGGACGCCTTCGACTGCGGTGCCAAGCCGAAGTGGACCCTGGTACCGGCCAACAAGGAGCCCGCGGTGGGCTGGCACATCGACGCCACGCCGAATCCGCCCGGCTACAAGTCGGCCAAGTGCTCGCTGAACGTCAACAACGGCAAGAACTACAGCGACGGCAAGAAGGTCCTGGCCAGCGCCACCTCGATCGCCGTGACCCTGCCGACGGGCGCCTTCATCCCACTGACCTTCTGGTCCTGGCAGGAGCTGGAGACCAGCGCCACCTACGACGCGCGCTGGCTCGAGCTGTCCGCCGACGGGTTCAAGACCGTGGCCAAGAAGTGGCGCCTGGCCAACACCGCCAACAACAAGGCCAAGTGGGAGATGCTGACCTACGACCTGGCGGCCTGGGCCGGCAAGAAGGTGCAAATCCGCTTCCGCCTGGACACCATCGACTCCGTCAGCAACACCACGCGCGGCTGGTTTGTCGATGATGTCGGCGTGAAGGTCGGCCAGCTGCTCGCTTCACCGCTGTCCTGCGTCGGTCGCTGCGGCAAGTACCAGGGCGGCGCCAAGTGCCAGTGCGACAGCGGCTGCGTCAACTTCAAGGACTGCTGCACCGACTACCAGCTGGTCTGCGCTGGCGGTTGCACCACCCACAAGGCCTGTGACGACGGCAACAGCTGCACCGTGGACACCTGCACCGTCGCTACCGGCAAATGCAGCAACGTGGCGGCCAAGGATGGCGCCGCATGTGACGACGGCAGCAAGTGCACCACCAAGGACACCTGCAAGGCCGGCAAGTGCGCCGCTGGCACCGCCAAGGTGTGCAACGACAGCAAGACCTGCACCACCGATGCCTGCGATGCAAAGACCGGGTTGTGCACGTTCAAGCCGGCAACCGATGGCAAGTTCTGCACCGACGGCGTCTACTGCACCACCTCCGATAAGTGCAAAACCGGCAAGTGCGTGGGTACGCCCAGGAAGAACGGCTCGGCCTGCTCTGACGGCGAATCCTGCACGAGCGCGGATACCTGCCAGTCGGGCAAGTGCACCGCCGGCAAACCCAAAGCCGACGGATCGGCCTGCTCGGACGGCAACTACTGCACCACTTCCGACAAGTGCAAGGCCGGCAAGTGCGCCGCTGGCACCGCGACCAACGAGGGCAAGGCCTGCAATGACAGCAAGGTCTGCACGCTGAATACCACCTGCGCCAAGGGAGTCTGCGCCGGCGGCACGGGCAAGTGCGACGACAAGAACAGTTGCACCGTCGACAGCTGCGACGCCAAGAGCGGCAAGTGCACCAACACGGCGCTCAAGGACGGCACCACCTGCGACGATGGCTCGCCGTGCACCTTCCAGGACAAGTGCAAAGCGGCCAAGTGCGCCGGCACCCAGGTGTGCACGTGGAAGACCCTGTTCACGGACTCGGTGCCCTGCACGCCGACCAAGAAGTGGACATTCTCGCCTGCCAACAAGGAGCCGGCCATCGGCTGGCATGCCGACGCCACCCCGGCAGCTCCGGTGGCCCACTCGGCCAAGTGCAGCCTGAACTTCAACGGCGGCAAGAACTACAGCAACGGCAAGAAGGTCACCGGCACGGCGACCAGCAGCAAGTGGTCGGTGCCCGCGGGCGCCTTCCAGACGACGCTGTCGCTGTGGTCCTATCACGGCGTCGAGAAGAGCAATACGTACGACAAGCGCACGATGCTGCTGTCGTCGACGGCCTTCAAGACGTCTTCCAAGGTGAGCTTCGACAACGTCAACGATCCCAAGGCCTGGCAGCAGCGTTCCTGGAATATCACCGGCTGGAAGGGCAAGACCATGCAGATGCAGTTGGGCTTCGACAGCGTCGACGGCATCAGCAACACCGGCCCGGGCTGGTTCGTCGATGACGTGCTGGTGCGCACCGCCACCCTGCCCAAGGCGTGGTCCTGTGCGGGTCGCTGCGGCAAGTATGACGGCGCGGCCAAGTGCCAGTGCGACAGCCAGTGCAAGAGCTTCAACGACTGCTGCACCGACCTGTCGATGGTCTGCAAGTAGGCGACCGGCGATTGTAGCCGGTTGCACGGACTGTAAGTACTTTTCCAGTTTCCCGGACATGGGAGGTGGCATGTCCCGGAGCGCTGGAGGATCCTGTTGCGCCAGCCCGCGGGAGGAGCCGCGAAGCGGCGTCAGTTTCTAGCCTGGGGCGCAAGCCCCAGGTCAGGCAGTCTCAACATCTTGAGCCGCGAGGCGGCGACAGGACGCCGGAACCGCGTGCAAACCTCTGCACTCCGTCGGTTGGGCCTCGGGTCGAGTGAATCTCATCCAGCCCGCCAAGGCGAGCACGTCGGTTGCCAGGACCGTGGCCACAATCAAGGCCAACGGCTCCAAGCGCGGCAATCATGGCGACGGGCCCTCTTGGACTGAAGGGTCCTGCCGCCGCTTCGCCGCTCCGCATGAGGTGACGTCCTCAATCCTGGGGCTTACGCCCCAGGCTAGAGAATACCGCCGCTTCGCGGCTCATCGGGCCACCGCCGCGGTCAACCGCCGCCGCGTCCCGACGCATCGGACGTGCGCCCAGGACCACGCTGGACGGTTCGTCTGAGAGCGGCGCTGCACTTGGGTGCCAAACCAGGGAAGCGCCTCGGTGGCGCTGAGCTAGGGCGTGTATTCCGCGTAGCCGAAGCTCTGCTGCAGCCCGTGCAGCATTCCCTTGGCCACCTCGCGTCGCCAGCTGTCGCTCTTGAGCTTGCTGGCGTCGCCCCCGTTGCTGATGAAGCCGGCCAGGGTCAGGCAGGCGGACGCCTTGACGCTGGCCAGGATCTTGTAATTGCCCACCTTGAGGCCGCGGTTGTAGTTGCCGCTATGCTGCACCACCTGGTTGTGCAGCTTGAGGCAGTAGCTCTTGGTCGTGCTGCTGGCCAGGGAGTGGTGGTACGTCTCCGCACCCTTGGCCAGGGAGCTGCCGAATGAGTTGGTGAAGATGGAGACGACCCGGTGCGCGCCGGCGTTGTTGCAGATGGCCGCCCGCGTGGGGATCGACACCGTCTGGTCGCCCGTGCGTGTCATCACGACCTTCCAGGTGCCGCCGCCACTCTTGGTGTTGTCCTTGTTGAGCCAGTCCTTGAGATGGTTGGCGAAGGACAGGTTCAGCGTCTTTTCGACCAGGCCGTTGCCCTTGGCGCCAGGTTCGCTGCCGCCAAACCCGGCGTCGATGCACACGACCTTGACCGGCTGGGTATTGCACTTGCTCGACGAGCAGCCGCCGGAGCAGGTCTTGCAGTACGCGGTGCTGCCGATATTGGTGCACAGCTGGCTGCCGCTGCAGGTCTGCTTGATGCCCTTGTAGAGCTTCTTGAGGTTGCTGGTGCCGCAGCTGGCGCTGTTGCCGCTGCAATAGCGCCAGTGCTCGTAGCGGCGCACCTTGCCGCCGCAGCTGCCCGAGCATTGGTACGTGGTCTTGTCCGCCTTGGTGCCGCATTTGTAGGACGTGGGGCGGTAGTTGCAGCCATCGCAGCAGGACCCGGAGGTGCATTTGGGTTTGGGCGCCGTGCAGCCCTGCCACTTGCCGGCGCTGCAGGTCTCCTTGCCGCTGCCGCACTTGTTGTTGCAGGACTGGCTCAGGCTCTCGTCGACCTTGCCGTCGCAGTCGTCATCGACGTTGTTGCAGGTCTCGCTCTTCTTGCTGCCGGGTGTGGCGTTGCACGTCAATCCGCCACCGCCAGCGGCGCACACCCACTGGCCCGTCTTTTTGCAGCCACCGACGCCGACGCTGCAGGACTTGCCCTTGTCGGGCCAGTTCTCGTCGATCTTGCCGTCGCAGTCGTCGTCCTGGCCGTTGCAGGACTCGCTGCCGGGCGGCGGCAGCTTGGCGTCGCACTTCAGCGCCAGTCCATCCGCCGCGCAGACCAGCTTGCCGTTGGCTTTGCAGGCGCCCTTGCCGGCGCTGCAGCCCTGGCCGATCTCAGTGAAGGGCTCGTCCGTCTTGCCGTTGCAGTCATCGTCCAATCCGTTGCACTTCTCGGCGCCGCCGTTGCCGCCCTTGGCGCTGCAGGCGGTGGCCTTGCCGTCGGCTGCGCAGACCATCTTGCCGAAGACCTTGCAGGCGCCCGTGCCGTCCTCACAGGCGCCGCCGAGCGCGAAGCCCTCGTCGGTCTTGCCGTTGCAGTCATTGTCGGCGCCGTCGCAGCCCTCGGGGGCGTCGGGGTGGATGGTCTTGACGCCGTCGTTGCAGTCGCCGCTTTTGCTGCCGCTCCAGTCGCCATCGGGGCCGCACAGGCACTTGGACTGACCCAGGTTGCCGTAGCCATCCTGGTCGCCGTCGATCCAGTACTTCTTGCAGCCGGTGGCGCCCTCCTCGTCGGTCTTGCCGTCGCAGTTATCGTCGACGCCGTTGCAGACCTCGATGGCCCCGGGATGGATGGCCTTGTCTTCGGGTTTGCAGTCCTTGCCGTTGGGCGTCTTGTCGCCATCCTTGTCGTCGTCGACGCAGTCCGCGGTCCCGTCGGCGTCCAGGTCGGGGAAGGACTCGTCGGTGTCGCCATCGCAGTCGTTATCCAACCCATCGCAGGCCTCCTCGGAGGGGGTCTGGCCTTCGCAGACTGCCTTGCCCTCGACGCAGGTCTCCTTGCCGGCGCACTTGCCCGCGTTGCCGGCGACCTCGCAGGCCTTCGGCGCGATGTCCTCGTCGATGTCGCCGTCGCAGTCGTCGTCGCCGCCGTTGCACAACTCGGCCACCGCCGGCGTCGCATCGCAGGGGCTCAACCCCTTGGACGTGCACTTGCGCTCGCCCTTGCAGGTGCCTGTGTCGTTGGCCACCGAGCACCAGGTGGCGGCGCCATCGGCGATGGATTTGACCGAGCACCCGCAGGCCCCGGCCTTGCGCACACATTGTTTGGCCTCGCCCTGGCTGCCCTTGGCGAGCTCGCAGGCGTATCCCGCAGGGCAATCCTTGGCTTCGGTGCAGGCGCCGCCGCAAAACGCGCCATCGTCCGCCGCCGGGACGCAGAGGGCGCCCTCGTTGACGGCCGCGCACTCGGCGTCGGTCTTGCAGGGTCGGCAGAGGGCGGCCAGCTTCGGCAGGCAGATGAAGTCGGCATCGGACTTGTTCCACTGCTCGCACTTGAAGCCGTTGGGGCAGCACTCGATGCAGGTGCGGGTACAGATCTTGCCGTCGGGGCCCTCGACGCAGAGGCCGGAGTCACAGTCGGCCGGCTGAGCGCAGGTCGCGCCGGGCTGGCCGGCGTCGGGTTTGGGGGCGAACTCGCACTGCCCCCGATTCATCGGCAGGTCGGGGGTGCCCCGTCCGCTGCCGTCGCCGACTCCGTGCATGGTGCCGCCGTCGCCGAAGGTGAAGCCATCGGAGAGGTTCAGCCCGGCGTCATTGCCGCCACCGCTGGCGTTGGCCGGGTTGGTGGTGTTGGGGTCGTCGCTGCAGCCGACGCCGGCCGCCAAGGCCAGGATTGTGGACAACCCTGCCACAACGACCGGCTGGTGCAGTCCGCTCTTCCACGCACGGGACATCATCCCTCCATCGCCAGCCTACCCGGAGGTCGGCGTCCGAGATCGTACAGAAAACACAGCCACGCGCGAAGGGGTGCGTCAGCCAGGACACGTCCAGCCGGGGCCTCGACGCTATGTGAACAGGGATCACACTGGCGACAATGAGTTACAGCAAGCCGATCCGCACGCCGTAGTAGATGGCGCCTACGGTCATCAACAACCACAGTGTGACCACCACCTGCATGCCGGTGTCGCGCAGCAGGAGACGCGTCGGCGAGCCGCCCATGCCGCGCTGGTGGACAAGATAGAGGTAGCGCAACACGCCGAAGAGCACGAGCGGCAGCGTGGCGACCAGGGCGTCGGTGCCGAGGCGGCGAATCACCGCCGGATCGATGGTGTACAGGGCGTAGCTCATCACCGTCATGGCCGCCAGGGCGGAGACCGCCTTGTCGACGAAGGTGTCGCCGTAATCGCTCAAGGTCGAGCGATGCTCGCCCGCCTCGCCGCCCAGGACCATGCCCTCAGCGCGGCGTTTGCACAGGGCCATGAACAACGCGATGAAGAAGGTACACACCAGCAGCCAGGCGGAGATGCCCACTTCGATGGCCACGGCGCCGGCGATGACCCGAAGCAGGAAGCCCAACGCGATGATGAAGACGTCCAGCAGGACCACGTGCTTGAGCCACGTCGAGTACAGCAGGTTCATGCCGAAGTAGATGGCCAATACGACCAGAGTGCCCGGGTTCAGCCACCAGCCTGCGGCCAGGCCGATGGGCGCCAGCAGGACCGCCATGACGATGGCCACGCCGCGGCGCACCTCGCCCGAAGCGATGGGGCGATGACGCTTGCGCTCGTGTACCCGGTCCCGCTCGAAGTCGGCGACATCGTTGACCAGGTAGATGGCGCTGGCGACCGCGCAGAAGGCGACAAATGCCACCAGCGTTCGCAACACCGCGGTGGTATCGGTGAGCCGATGGGCGAAGATCAAGGCGACGAGGACGAAGCCGTTCTTGATCCATTGATGGGGGCGCAATGCGCGAAGATGGGCGATCAAGTCGGCCTCCGACCGGTTCAGCGCGGCGATGGTAGCGACCAATCGCCCGACGCGCCAGCCATGAGCCGGGTGGCGTCCAGCGTGACCAGGGCAGGTTTACAAGCGTCTGCGGGCGCGAAACACTGGTGGGGTCGGTAGACCCCGATTTTGCCACTTATTACATGACGCATCGTGTAACAGGAAGTTGGAATCATGTCTGTACTCTCAGATAACTACCCCTGCTATTTGGGCGGGCGTCCGGTCCAGCCGAACCTCGACCTGGCCGTCACCGATAAGTTCACCGGCGAAGTCGCCACACGGGTACCGCTGGCCGACGCCGCCATGATCGATCAGGCCATCGATCTGGCCGTTCGCGCCGCGCCCGCCATGGCGGCGCTGAAGGCCTGGCAGCGACAACAGATCCTGCAACATTGCGCGAGCCGATTCGAGGCCCGCGCCGACGAGCTCGCGCAGGCATTATGCATTGAAGCTGGCAAGCCAATTCGGGATTCCAGGGGCGAAGTTACACGGTTGATCGATACGTTTCGCATTGCGTCTGAAGAGGCCGTGCGTATCGGCGGCGAGGTGATCCCGCTGGACATCAGCCCACGCACCAGCGCCTACAAGGGCATGACCCGCCGATTCCCCGTCGGCCCCTGCTCATTCATCGCGCCGTTCAACTTCCCGCTCAACCTGGCCGCCCACAAGGTCGCTCCGGCCATCGCCGCGGGCTGCCCCTTCGTGCTCAAACCGGCCAGCCTGACGCCCATCGGCGCGCTGATCATCGGCGAGGTGCTGGCGGAGACCGACCTGCCGGAAGGTGCCTTTTCGATCCTGCCCTGTCGACGGGGCGATGCAGACCTGTTCACCACCGACGAGCGCTTCAAGCTGCTCAGCTTCACCGGTTCACCGGAGGTCGGCTGGGCCCTCAAGGCCCGCGCCGGGCGCAAGAAGGTCGTCCTGGAGCTGGGCGGCAACGCGGCGGTGATCGTCGATCGGGACGCCGATCTCGAGGACGCGGTGGCGCGCATCGTGGTGGGCGCCTTCTATCAGAGCGGGCAGAGCTGCATCGGCGTGCAGCGAATTCTCATCCACTCCGATGTCTACGACGATGTGCAATCCCGCCTGGTGGCCGCCACCGAAGCGCTGGTGGCGGGCGATCCGCGGCACGAGCAGACCTTCATCGGGCCCATGATCAGCGACAAGGAGGCCGCCCGACTGCACGGATGGATCCAAGACGCCCTCCACGGTGGCGCACGCCTGCTCTGCGGCGGTGACAGGCAGGGCGCCATGCTGCAGGCGACCCTGCTGGAGGACGCGCCACTGGGCAGCGACTTGGTTTGCAAGGAGGCGTTCGGGCCGGTGGCCGTTCTGTCCCGATTCGAGGATTTCGACGCCGCGTTGGCACAGGTCAACGACAGCGTATTCGGCCTGCAGGCGGGCATCTTCACCCGCGATCTCTACAAGGCCATGAAGGCGTGGGAAGAGCTGGAAGTCGGCGGCGTGGTCATCGGCGACATCCCGTCCTGGCGGGTCGACCACATGCCCTACGGCGGGGTCAAGGAGAGCGGGCTCGGTCGCGAGGGCTTGCGCTGGTCCATCGAGGACATGACCGAGCTGCGCCTGTTGATCATCCGCGACGCGCCGGGCGGCTGAATCGATTCCAGCCAAAACGGCCAGCGGCCGGAGGACATACATCCCCCGGCCGCATGCACCGTGGACCGGATCAGGCGGCCGTCTTCAGCAGCGCGTCGGCGAGGTCGCCGCCAGCGATGTTGATGTCGACGGTCTGGTAGGGGATGCCGATCTCGGCGATGTCCATCTCCACCTTGATGGCGCGAGTGGTCTCCTGGAAGCAGGTCCAGTAGTCCTCGGTCTTGCACCACACACGCACCTGCCAATCCACCGACGAGGCGCCCAACGAAGCCAGGAAGACCTGCGGTGCCGGCTCGTGCAGACCGGAGGTGACGGTGGCGGCGGCCTTCTCGAGGACCTTGCGGGTGGCGTCGACGTCGGCGCCGTAATCCGCGCCTACGCTGATGTCGACGCGGCGGGTGCTGTGGTGGGTCACGTTCTCGATGGTGGCGCCGAAGAGGGTGCCGTTGGGAACGATCATGCGGCGGTTGTCGGGTGTATCCAGGGTGGTGGTGAAGAGGTCGATCTCGACCACGCCGCCGACCACGCCACCGGACGAGATGACGTCACCGACCTTGAAGGGCCGGAAGACCAGCAACATGATGCCGGCCGCGAAGTTGCCCAAGGTGCCCTGGAAGGCCAGGCCCACGGCGAGGCCAGCGGCGCCGATGACCGCTGCGAAGCTGGTCGTCTCGATGCCGAAGACCCCCAGGCAGGCCAGCACGGCCATGATCAGGATGGCCCAGCGAGCCGACCGCGCGAAGAAGCGGGTCAAGGTGTTGTCGAACTTCACCTTGGTCAGGCGGCGCTCGACCAGGGAGCCGACCCAACCGGCGATGAGGTTGGCCACAAAGAGCGCCAGGAGCACGCCGCCGATCTTGACGGCGTAGGAGGTAATCAGGGTGATGGTTGCTTCACTGAGTCCGAACATGACGATTCTCCAGGGGGGCCGCTACGGGCAGCCGCAGACACACCGGTCCCAGGGCCGCGCCACCCGGCGGGCCTGTGGTACCGACAGGGGGTTGGGTTATTTAGAGCAGGTTGAACGCGGTGCTCAGCAGCAGGCCGTGTTGCACCTGCCACTCATCCAACACCAGCGGGATGCGCTTGATGTTGAGCACGTAATCCAGCGAGGCCCACTTGGCCAGCTTGACCGACACCTTGCCGGAGAGGTCGCTGTTGAGCGCCTCCATGCCCTCGAACTTGGTCTCGGCCGTGCTGTGGACGGGGAAGAAGAAGTTGGCCTTGGCGCCCCACGAGACCTCGGAGGTCATCTGGCCCTTGGCCACCAGCTCGAGCTCAGCACCCGACTGGTTGGAGGTCTCCAGCTGCTTGAGGCTCAGGGTCTTGGAGGGGCCGTCGTAGCCGCTCACGGCCCAGCCGTCGCGAGCGACGATCTGCTGCAGCGCGAAACCGAGCTTGGCCTGCAGCGTGAACGCCTTGTCCTCATAGGGGTGGGCGAAAATGCCAGCGCCTTCGGTGAGGATCGCGGGCTCGAAGAAGCCGGTCAGGTCGGTGATCTCGCCGACAGGTGTATCGCTGGTGGTCTTGGTGCCGTCGATGGCGGTCTTGACCACGCTGACCTTTTCGGCGCGCGTGTCGTAACCCTCGAGTACCTGGGTGTTGAGCTTGAGGCGCGCGTATGGACCGAGCCATGGTGTGCCCGACAGCGAGTACAGCCAGGTCGAGGTGAAGTCGAGGATGTCGGTCGACTTGACGAAGCGATCCAGTACCGGCGTGCGCGTCTGTGCGTGCTGCACCTTGAGCTCGTTATTCCAGCCGTGCTGGCCCGACTTCAACTTCGCCTCGCCCTGCAGGACCAGGCCGATGGAGTACGTGCCGCCATCGACCGCGCCGACGACGTTGCTGCTGGAGTTGGCCGCGCCCGTGGCGCCCAGGTCCAACTTGTTCTTCCAGCCATCCTTGTTGGCCTTCTTGGCGGCCTTGCTGGCCTTTTCGATATCGGTGATGCCGCCGATGGTCTGGCCCATGGCGTAGCCGGCAAACAGCGTCAAAGTGAGCGCTGCAAGCGTTGCGGTCATGCGGGTGAGCAGCCCGAAGTGACGTGTCATTTGGATTCCTCCCAGCCAGCCGCTCTGATTCTGCGCGGCATCGTTGTGTTCCCTTTGGTTCGTTGGCGCCATCGATTTCGTGGGTTCGTGACTGAACCGACACCATGTCGGCCCGGTTGCGGCGCCGCCCCGGACAGGTGCAGAGACTGTGCCAGCTTGGATGCATGGGTTTGATTTGTCGACAAGGCCTGGCAAGAAAAGTCCCCGATTCCAAGACGATGACTCGCTGCCAACGGCGCGGCGAAGAACTGGCGGTCGGCGCCAGGACGGGCGATCCTGAACGGGGAGTTGTCTCAACACCTGTATCACCTGAGACGTTGAAACATCTCTGACACAAGAGGGTGGAACTCGGGCGCCGCTTGCACCTGCGGAACCGAGTCTGCTACCCCGATGCCATCGGGGTGGGTGCCCGCAACGCGCCCGGAGGCCGACATGTCGCACAGCAGCAAATCGAGCGCCTGGCTGGCGGTGGTCGCGGCCGCCCTGGTCGCCTGCTCACCGAGCGACGATGAGCCGGTGGGCGGGCCCGCAACGGACACCGGCGCGGCGGACGTGATCGACGATGGCGGCCCGACCGACGCCGAAGACACAACGGCGGACACGTCCGCTGACACCGCACTCGACATCGAGGCTCCAAAGGATAGCGGGCCGATCGACGTGCCTCCGGCCGATCCCTGCCCCGATCTCTGTAAGCCCCTGGCCGGTTGCACCATGGATCTGCTGCCCGCCGAGTGCTCGAAGCTGTGCAAGGACGACCCGGCTGGGACCCACAAGGCCTGCCTGCAGAACAGCGAGTGCAAGGCCGTGGCGGACTGCCTGGGGCTGCACCCGAAGGTCATCCTGCCCTTTGACGAGGGCACGAGCGGCCTGCTGCCGCGACGCCTCGCAGGCGCCTTCACCGTCACCACAGACGGCGGTGAGTTCGACTTCAGGGTGCGCTGGACCGGCCAGGAGAGCTACGTCTTCGTGCGCAGGGTCGCCGGTGATGCGCCCAGCGAGGCGCTCTGGGAGGACGCGCCCGCCGCGCTGCTGAAGGCGTCGCCCCAAGCGGCCCACTACTTCTTCATGGCCACGCGCGAGGCTGATGGCAGCGACAAGTCGGATGGCTACATCAAGGACCTGGCGACACGACTGGACAAAGCCCTGGCCGCCCTGCCCGCCTCCGACAGCCTGTTCTGGCGTAAACATGTGCACCTGGTGCCCGTCGCCGCGCCGCGGACGGGTGACAAAACGACGGCCAAGGGGTTCAGTGGCTGGCTGGACGAGGTGTTCCGAAAGCGAAGCGTTCACCACATCGCCATCGACCGTCTTCAGCGTGTTCGGGACGTGGGACCGCTGGCCGCAGCCGACCCGAAGACGGACTGGACGCTGGCCTGGCTGGCTCATGAGGTCGCCCACTACGAGTTCGAGTTCAACCGTCACAAGGTCCTGGCAGGCGATAGCGCCGTGGTCGTACCTGTCATCGACGCCAAGAAGACCGCATCGGCCGTCGAGGGCTACGCCGAGCTGCCGGACAAGATGGCGATGGCCAAGTACGACACGTTGCAGGTGCAACTCGCGCTCCATTGCAACCAGAACCTTGATTCCAGCTGTGGCACCGCCTCTCTGCCTGGACGGCTGTTTCTCTGCGACCTGCCGTCCGCGGCGACCCCGGACCACGCCAAGACCGATTGCACCCACGAGCTCGGCCGCTGGATGACCCCCTACGGCCGTGAAGGCGCCTGGGTCACCGACGTCAGCGCCGCGCTCGCCTGGCTGCAGGCTGGCGGCAAACGTCGGCTGCGCTGGGCGGCGGATAAGCAGGACAAGAAGTGCTTCGACAACAAGATCTGCATCGACACCGTGTACGTGCCGACCGTCAACCTGAGACTGATGAACGCCGGCAAGGGCATGCGTCCGGTGGCGAGCGTACCGGCCTTCCAGGGCGGCCCATTCGGGGCCGGCTACAACGATAAATACGCTCCGCTCAAGGTCGAGGTGCCCGCCGGCACCAAGAAGGTCGCGCTCTACGCGCTGATTACCGGCCATGGTGACGGTCTCAACGGCGAAAACTGCGCCGGATCCTGCAACCACACCCATCACTTCACCGTCGGTGGCAAGACGTTCGTGCGTGCACATCCCAGCGCCGGGGGCGCCACCGGGTGCCTGGACCGCCTGAACGAAGGGGTTGTGCCCAACCAGTTCGGGCCGTGGCCGGGTGGTTATGGCGGCTGGTGTCCCGGCCTGGACGTGACGCCTTGGCAGCAGGACATCACCGCCCAGGTCACCATCGGCGGCAGCAGCACGTTGACCTACAAGGCGTTGTTCGACGGCAAGGACTACGCTCCCACGCCTGCCGCCGGCGGGTCGTCGGCCAAGGGCGGCACGATCGAGATGCGCAGCTACGTAGTTTTCTACCAGTAAGCTCGCGGCAGAGATCAATTTCGTAAGCTTCTGCCCATTGTCACGATCTGGTACAAACCCGCCCTGCGTCGCGCCCCGCGTCCCGCGTCCCCCGGCGCTCCCCTTCAGGAGGTTTTTCATGGCCCAGCTTGGCCTCGAGTCCACCGTTGTCGATCAGCAGGTCCTGGCTCGCACCGTACAGCGATTTCGCGAGTGCGGCATCGTCCTGCCCACGTTCTCTCAGCTCGCCGATCCGAGCAGCATCCCAGGCGGTGTGCGCGAGCGCTTGCCCGGCGTCGATCCCGACGCGCCCGACCCGCTGAACCTGTTCCGCATTCACTGGTACAACGACGCGGCCAGGACCGGCCTGGCAGACGTGCCCGGGCACATCGTGCTGCCCAAGTCGCTGACCGGCGTCGACGCGCCCATCGTGGTGGTCCTCGGCGAGCGCTTCCCGATGATCGCAGCCCACAAGGTCCTGGCCGCCTACAGCTGCCTGGCACCGCGGGTCATCACGGGCCAGTTCGATCCCACCCATCACAAAGCCATCTGGCCCTCCACCGGCAACTACTGCCGGGGCGGCGTGGCGGTCAGCCGCATCATGGAATCGCGCGGCGTGGCCATCCTGCCGGAGCTGATGAGCCGGGAGCGCTTTGACTGGCTGGAACGCTGGGTCCTGTCGCCAGAGGACGTGGTGCGCACGCCGGGCAGCGAGAGCAACGTCAAGGAGATTTACGACAAATGTGCCGAGATCGACGCCGAGCCCGACAGCGTCATCTTCAACCAGTTCTGCGAGTTCGGCAACGCCCTGGGCCACTGGCTGGTGACCGGGCGCGCCCTGGGCCATGTCTACGAGCACCTGCGCGCCGCACAACCATCGCTGGACCTGTTCGCCTACGTCTCCGCCACCGGTTCGGCGGGCACGTTATCGGCCGGCGATCGCCTCAAGGAGGACTTCGGCGCCCGCATCGTCGCTGTGGAGGCGGTCGAGTGCCCCACCCTGCTGCGCAACGGTTTCGGCGAGCACAACATCCAGGGCATCGGCGACAAGCACGTGCCCTACGTGCACAACGTCTACAACACCGACTATGTGGTCGGTGTCTCCGACGCCGCGACCGATAGCCTGTTGCAGGTCTTCAACGATCCCGCTGGTCTGGACTACCTGGCCGACCGCCACAACGTGCCTCAGGCGACCTTGTCCGCCCTACGTTCGCTGGGCCTGTCCAGCATCTGCAACATCCTGGCAGCCGTGAAGGTGGCGAAGTACAACGATCTCGGTTCCGATCAGGCGATCATCACCGTGGCCACCGACGGCGCTGCCATGTACGAGACGGAGCGTGTCGGCATCGTGCAGAAGCGTTATGGCGGTCGATTCGATCAGACCGCCGCGGCTGAGGCCTTCGGGCGCTACCTGCTCGGTATCGGCACCGATGACATGCTCGAGGCCACCCGCGAAGATCGACACAGGATGTTCAATCTGGGCTACTTTACCTGGGTGGAGCAACAGGGAGTGGCGCTGGACGACTTCGTCGCACGACGAGAGCCGGCATTCTGGCGCGGTCTGCGCGACCTGCTGCCCGCATGGGATGAGTTGATCGACGCCTTCAACGCAGAGGCAGGGGTGGCGTGACAATCCTGCGGGTCCATTGCCAGGGATGCGGTGCAGAGGCCGAGACCGGTCCGGGTCTGCCCTTGCCCTTTGCGTGCGCGGCGGCGGTACCCGGTGACGATATCGACCACCTGCTGGTACGCCAGATACCCATGACCGACGGCGATCCACTGGCGTGTGACGAGGCCGAGGAGCGCATCTTCAGTCGGTATCGGCATCGACTCTTCAGCCGTGAACTGCTGCTCGCCGGCGGGCTGTCCGACACGGTATTCCGACAAATCGCCGCCTCCCTGGACGAGCGTGTCGCCGTGGTCGAAGGCAAAGGCTTCCGGCGCACGCCGTTGGTGCGGATGTCGGCGATCGAGCGGCAGATCGGGCTCGATGGCGGCGGGCGGGTCTGGGCCAAAGTGGACGCTGGCAACGTGGCAGGCTCCCATAAAGCACGCCATCTCTTTGGCCTGATGCTGGTCTTGCTGGTCGACGAACTCGTTCGCGGCAGTCACGTCTCCGAGCGGCCCAGACTGGCCATCGCCAGCTGCGGCAACGCCGCCCTGGCCGCCGCCGTGGTGGCCCGCGCCGCGGAGTGGCCCCTGGCCGTCTTCGTGCCGCCTGACGCGTCACCGTCCGTGATGGCCCGCCTGGGCGAGCTGGACGCCATCATCCACTACTGTGAGCGCCGCGATGGCGAGTTGGGCGACCCGTGCGTTCTGCGCTTTCGCGAAGCGGTGGCGGCGGGTGATCTGCCGTTCTGCTGCCAGGGGTCCGAGAATGGCCTGGCCATCGAAGGCGGGGAGACGCTCGCTTACGAGTTGTTGGAGCAGCTGCACGCCCGACGCGGCACGGTCGACCGCCTCTTCATCCAGGTTGGAGGCGGCGCGCTGGCCAGCGGACTGATCGCCGGCTTGCGGCACGCGGTCGCCATCGGCGCCCTGCCCGCCCTGCCCCGTATCCACGCGGTACAGACCCAAGGTGGACATCCGCTCGCCGTCGCCTGGCGACGCATGATCGGCCGAGCCGTCGAAGCGCTCGGCGAACAGGCCATGACCGATGATCTCGGCAGCAGCGACGCCAGCCACGCCACCTGGCTGAAGAATCAGCTCGGTGAGCCGCCTATCCGCACGGTGCGCCAGGTCTTGCGCATGCAGCGCAGCGAGTTCATGACGCCCTGGCCAGAGCCCCCGCAGAGCATCGCCAGCGGTATCCTCGACGACGAGACCTACGACTGGCTGGCCATCGTCGAAGCGATGATGGATACCGGCGGCCACCCCGTCGTGGTCCCAGATGAGCTCATCGCGCAGGCCACCGATCTTGCGGGCGACGCCACGGGCATCGATGTCAGTCACACCGGCGCGGCCGGACTGGCCGGCTTGCTGGGTCTGGTCGCAGGTGACGATTTGGAGTCGGGTGAACACATCGCGGTGGTGCTCACCGGGCAGGCTCGGCGGGCTCCTTCTGCCGCCGGCGCATGAGCCGATCCACTGGCGTGCCCCCGCGTCGTAGCGGCCACCACATCACCCCGTAGCCCAGGGCAGCGAGTCCGGCCAGCACGCCGAGAATCCAGCGCAGTCGGCCGCGCACCTCGACCAGCAGCGAGTTGCCCATGTCGACACCCACAAAATACTCCTTGTCCACATCGCCGGGCATGGGCGCGTAGCCAGAGATGGATATGCCGTAATAATCCATGGAAAAATCCGGATCGGCCTGAGGCACGCCGCTGTCCATGGTCTTTTTCATCAACGGGTAGAACTCATCGTATACGGTGCCGGGAGGTGCTCCTTCCTCATCGGGTTGGATGATGCCGTCGCCGTTTTCGTCTTCTTCCTCCGGATCGGCATCGACCACCGTCGTGTACACATGCGCTTTATCGGTCCGCCGCATGATGTAGACGTAGGTGATCTGCGAATCTTCGGCCTTGAAGCGCTGCAGCGTCGCCAGGACGCGCTTGAACTCCGGCCGCTCCATATCGGCCTCCGTCTTCAGGTTGGCCAGGTCTGCGATGTCCACGTCGTGGGAGACCAGCCGGGCCAGCCGCATGATCGACGGCCGCACCTCCTGAATGACCGCGTGTTTGGCCACCGACAGGACGGCCGCGTAGGCCGCCACCGCGCAGACGGAGGCCGCAACAATCACAGCCGCCAGGGCGCCCAGGTAACCGCGGCGCCTCCGCTTCGCCGTCAACACGGCGAGCACTTCATCCATGTCGGCGGGCCGCTCTTGCGGTGACTTGGCCAGACATCGGGTGATCAGGCTGGCCAGATCCTTGTCCACGCCCTTGGCCAGGTTCGACACGTCGGGCGGCGTCGCGCTGCGATGCTTCTCGGCCAACTCCTCCATGGTGCGCGCGCCGAACGGCGCCTTGCCGGTCAGCGAGACGTACATGATGACGCCCAGCGCATAGAGGTCGGTTCGGTGATCGCCGCGGCGCTCATCCCACTGTTCCGGCGCCATGTAGGCCGGTGTACCGCGGCCCGCCGAGGTCACATCCCAGGGGCTCATGTCGGCGCTGCCAGCATCCTGGACGGGCACCTCGCGATGATCATCCACCGTGCCCGCGATGCCGAAGTCCATCACGACAGCTTTGCGTTCATCGGGCACCAACATCACGTTGGCGGGCTTCAGGTCGCGATGCACGATGCCGGCCTCGCGCCAGAAGCGTTCCAACTCTTCTTGGGTATCGACCCAGGAGGCGATCAACGTCTTCAGCGCTGTATGTTTGCGCAACAGCAGGTCTTCGACGAGGTAGACCGCGCCCATGCCGCCCTCTCCCAGCGGCCGGACCAGCCGGTAGCGACCGTGGAGCAGCCCATCCGCGCCGAAAGGACCCGAGGTCTTCCCCTTGGGCGCTGCTGTCGGAGCGGACTGGGATACCGCCGAGGTGGCCATGGGGCGTGAGAGGGCCTCTTCGGCGCCCGGCTCACGTCGCGTGGCCACCCGTCCGGGCCCGGCCACCGTGGCATCGTCGGCGCCCAATTGACCCTCTGGTGGGCCTGGACGCTTCATGCCGGGCGCCAGCGGCGCTGTCTTGCCGTCGCCAGGATCTCCCTTGCCGCCGCCCATGCCGCCTCTCACCGATGGATGTCGCGTCCCAGGGTCATTGATCCTGCCTCGTGGTCGGGAGATTGTCGACCTGCGGCCCCTTCTCGCCGGCGCCATGTGGGCGCCGCCGAATTCACCGCGACGCTCGCGCGTCCACACCTCGTGACCCTGTCGCTCGGCATCGCAAGCCGGTGCCGGGCGTCATGTTTGCGCCCCGCCTGGGCTGATCGTACCATCAGGCCCTCGCCGCAGCAGGAGCCGTTCATGTCCCGCAAGCTGCCACTTCTCGCCGCCACCGTTCTCACGGTCTCGTTGCTGTCCGCGCCCGCCTCGGCTGGCACGGTCTACGGGCTCATGGTCGGCGGCGCCTATCCGCTCGGAGAGGGCACCGGTGACCGGGCCAAGGGCTTCCTCAGCAGCCCCTCGGTGGAGGGTTGGATCGGCTACGAACTGCCCTTGCCACTGCTCATCGCATCGGTCGAGGCGCGCATGGGACGCATCACCCTGCGGCCAAGGCTCGGCGTCGACGACGCCACCGCCGAGTACGTCTACAGAGCCAGCGCAGGCGCAAGGGTCGGCTTCTCGGTCCTGGTCTTCGCGCCCCAAGTCTTTGCTCACGTGGGCTGGGGCTGGCTGAGCGGCAATACCGACGTGTCAGTTGTGTCCAACCGCGGCCTCTCCTACGAGGCCGGCGCGGCCCTGGACTTTGACGCCTTGCCGTTTGTCCGGGTCGGGGTCTACACGTCGTACAACCGCCTGGTGCACCAGCGCAAAGACGACGAGCAGAAGGATACGACCTGGGTCGCCTATGGGCTGCAGGGCACGATTCTCTGGTAGCGCGTCACTCAGACGGTCGGCAGCAGCACCCGCAACGAAGTTCGCCACGGCATGGGCAGATCGCCGATCTCCAGGCGGCCGCCGTTGGCTTCGGTCAGGTCTCGCGCCAGGGCGATAACCAGCGCATCTGAGGACTCCTCGCCGCGCGCTCCGAAGGTGGACGTGTTGAGTCGTCGACGCATGATGTCGCGGTTGCTCTCGCCGTTGTGGCCGACGTCGATGGCGATCATGTCGCCGCAGGCGCTGGCCACCAGCCGGACCGATCCCGGACGGACCTGCGCCCGTTGCAGCTCGGACGCGGCGAAGGCGACCAGGTTGAAGAGGATGCGCACCACGCTGACGCGGTCGGCGAACAAGCCGAGATTCGGCGGGCAGTCCGAGTCCAACGTGGCGATCCCGGCGAGCTCCGTCCAGGACATGCGGGCCACGGTCTCGATCACATCCTGGGCGCGCAGTTCGCAGCTTTCCAAGTGGCCGCCGTCGGTGGCCGCGCGAGTCTCCCGATAGACCCGATGCAGCGACTCCCGCGCCCCGCGCAACTCGCCCAGGCATTCCTCGATCTCCTGCGTGGCAGACGAATCAAGGGCCGTGCGCATGTCCGGCATCAGCCCTTCCAGTCCCTGACATGCCGTGTGTACAACCGTCACCACGTTGCTCATGTCGTGCACGATGCGCTCGCGCATGGCGGCGACGCACGCCCGGCGCTCGTCGGCCAGCATGGTCTGCTTGAGCGCCCGTGCGGCGGCGTCGAAATGGGCCTGGCGGACCAGGTCCTCCAGCAGGTCGGAGACGGTATCCGAGTCCCACGGCTTGACGATGTAGTGTTGCACCCCGCCCCGATTGATCGCCTCGATGGCCGTCGACTGGTCGCTGTAGGCGGTACACAACACGCGCAGCACGTGCGGATGGCTGCGCACGATCTCGGCGCAGAGATCGATGCCCGTCATGCCGGGCATTCGATTGTCCGTGACCACGATCGAGATGTCCTCGTCGTCGAGCACGGCCAACGCCTCTGCCGCTGAGGAGACGCAGACGACGTTGAAGTCGTCACCAAATGTGGCGTCGAAGACAAGTTGATTTGGCAACTCGTCATCGACGTAGAGAACCCGGTGACTGCGTAGCAACGCGGCCGAATCTTCGCGGACGCGAACTTCGGGTAACTCAACCTCTTTGACGACTACCGCCTGAGAATACTCCATGGTCCACCCCACTGCGCGTTCTGGACGCACGTGTAGAGCGTCCCGCGTATGGAGGTGTTGTCCAGTTTTTACAGCCGGTTTGAACGCCGATTCAGAGGGCCAGCAGGCGGGCGAAGAAGTCGTTGCCCTTGTCGTCCACAAGGATGAACGCCGGGAAATCTTCGACCTCGATCTTCCAGATCGCTTCCATGCCCAGCTCAGCGTACTCCACCACCTCGACCTTCTTGATGTTCTCCGCCGCGAGCAGGGCCGCGGGACCACCGATGGAGCCCAGGTAGAAGCCGCCGTTTCGCTGGCACGCTTCGGTGACCGATGCCGATCGATTGCCCTTGGCGATCATCACCATGGACCCGCCATGGCGTTGGAAGAGGTCGACGTAAGGGTCCATCCGATTGGCGGTGGTGGGACCGAAGGAGCCGCTGGGCATGCCCTCTGGCGTCTTGGCCGGGCCGGCGTAGTACACCGGGTGATTCTTGAAGTATTCCGGCAGCCCCTCGCCGCGATCCAGCCGCTCCTTGAGGCGGGCATGGGCGATATCCCGGGCGACGATCAACGTGCCGGTGAGCGACAGCGCGGTGGTGACAGGGTGCTGGCTGAGTTCCGCCAGGATCTCCGGCATGGGACGGCGTAGATCGATGTGCACCGCGCCGTGGTCGTGACGTTTGCGATAGGCCTCGGGCAGGAAGCGGATGGGCTCCCGCTCGAGCTGCTCCACCCAGAGCCCCTCGCGATCGATTCGCGCCTTGATGTTGCGGTCCGCCGAGCAGGATACGCCCATGCCGATGGGACAGGAGGCGCCATGCCGCGGCAGGCGAACCACCTTGACGTCCAGCGCCAGGTACTTGCCGCCGAACTGCGCGCCAATGCCGATGTGCTGGGCGCGCTTGAGCAGTTGCGCCTCCAGCTCGGGATCGCGGAACGCCTGGCCATGCTCGTTGCCTTCGGTGGGTAATCCGTCCAGGTAGCCGGTGGAGGTGAGCTTGACCACCTTGAGGTTGGTCTCGGCGCTGGTGCCGCCGATGACGAATGCGATGTGATAGGGCGGACACGCGGCGGTCCCCAGAGAGCGCATCTTGTCGACGAGGAACTCTTCCAGGACGCCCGGAGACAGGGTGGCCTTGGTCTGCTGATAGAGGGCTGTTTTATTTCCAGATCCACCACCTTTGGCGACAAACATGAAGTCATACTTCATTCCTTGCGTGGCGTAGAGATCGATCTGGGCCGGCAGGTTGTTGCGGGTGTTGCCCTCGCGATACATGTCTATGGGAGCGTTTTGAGAATAGCGAAGGTTTTCACCCGTGTAGGTCTGCCAAATGCCTTTGGACAGCCACTCTGCGTCGTCTACGCCGGTCCAGACCTGCTCGCCCTTCTTGCCGACCACGGTGGCGGTGCCGGTGTCCTGGCAGAGCGGCAGCTTGTGACCTGACGCCACCACCGCGTTGCGCAGCAGGGCGGCCGCGACGCCTTTGTCGTTGGGAGTCGCCTCGGGGTCGTCCAGGATGGCCGCGACCTGCGCCAGGTGGGCAGCCCGCAAGAGGAACGACGTGTCGCGAAGCGCGGTGCGTGCCAGCAGCGCCAGCCCCTCGGGTGCGACCTTGAGGATCTCGCGGCCGTCCAGCTGCGCGACCTCCACGTGTTCGTCGGTTACAAGGCGATACTGTGTCTGGTCGGCGGCCAGGGGAAATGGGGGCCGATAGCTGAACTCTGACATGTGGGCTCCTGATTCTCGCGGCCCTATTCGCTGGACGCAGCGGTCAGGACGCGGTCGACACACGCTCCGCCTGGGGCGGATTTGGGGATCTGCTCGCTGGCGTGGCCCAGGTACTCGATCCGGTGCTCTCCACCCGGCAGACCTCGCCGCAGGGTGCCGACCACATGCGCGGCCGGCATGTCGCCCGTGCAGAGCTGCTGGATCACCTGCGCCAGGCACATACCGCCGGGGCGCAACCCGATGAGGATGGAGGCCACTTCACTGGACTCCAGCAGGGAGCGGTGACCGGCCAGCGCGTCGCACTTGGGGCCCTGCGGCGTCGTCAGTCTGGAGGCCAACCAGCGCGCAACGAAATACTCGGCGCTGGTCCGCGAGGCGAAGTGGCGGCGGTTGGCCTGGCTCGCGAAGAGATCGGCGGCGAGCATCTTTTTGCAGAAGGCGCCAGGTTGGATCGCGCCGCCACCGCCAACCTTGGCGTCCGCGAAGGCCTTGGTGCAGTCTCGTTGACCGAACGTGCGCCGCTTGCTCAGCAAGCCGCCTGCCGCGGCGACCATGGCGTCGAGCACCGGCATGGCCTGGGCGGGTCGGTAGGAGGTCGATTCGAAGGCACGTAGCAGGGAGCGCTTGAGGTGATGCTCCAGCAGCGTGGCTCGTGCGCCCTTGAAGCCGGTCGCGAAGTCGGCCGCGAGCACCTTGTCGCCTGACGGCTGGGCCAACTCCCAGACGATGTCCAGGTCTCGATAGGTGGGCATATAGGTATATCGGCAGCCCTGCCCGGTGGTGATCTTTCGACCGAGCTTCCAGTGCTTCAGGAACGTGCGGAACTTCTCCTTTTCCCAGGTTGCCTTGCGGCGTGACATCACGTGCCAGTCGATCTTCGCGCAGTCGCTGGAAGGCAAGCCGAGGCGGGCGTCGAAGCCGCCAAATGCGGACACCGTGGATCCGAAGAGGGGCGGTCGACTCAGGACCACGATGCGCGCCTTGGGCAACCTGGCGGCCAACGCCTTCACCTTTCCTGCCACGGCCAGCCGATGTTCCTGGGGTACTTCGTCGAAGGCATCCAGGAGCAAGACGACGTCCTGACTGCCGATCTGCGTCTGCAGGGCCGCTCCCGGGTCCGCGCCGGGCGCCACGCCGATGGCCTTGGCGACCGCGGTGAGCACCGGGTCCGGGTCGGTCGCGGTCAGGCCCCAGGCCAGATCGACGGAGGCCACGGGCATGTCGCCGCAGAGCTGCGCGGCCAACGAACGAGCGAAGGTGGACTTGCCCACGCCCGCCGAGCCGGTCAGCAGAAGCTGGCGTGCCTTGCCATCTCGCAGCCTGGCGATGAAGTCCGCTTCGCTCAGCAGGGTCGGGCGCGCGTCGATGGACGCTCGCTCCTCATCGCCCGGCCATAGATACACCACCAACTCGGGCGGTTGATAGTTGCGCATCGCCAGATGGCGTTTGTGGTCCGCCTGCTGCGTCTTGCAAGTGGCCTCGTACGCGGCCTGTTCGGCGGTCTGCGCGGCGCCGCAACCCGCCAAGACAAGCGAGGCGCCCAGCAGGACTCCAGCGAACACCTTGATCCCCGCGTTCATGATTCCCCCCCAATCGACGTTCCTACGGCGGGAATCCTACACACCAACAGGCGATCGGAACAGGTGTCCCGATCGGCCCGTGGCGGCGCGTGGTATGGGACTATCAGGTCATTATAGGGGCCCACGGGGGCTCAGCCCAGCGAACGGCGGTCCAAATCGACCCCGATGGGGCAGTGATCGGAGCCCATGACCTCGGTCAGGAGAAACGAGCTGCGCAGCGCGGGCAGCAGACCCGGCGAAACCAGCAGATAATCAATGCGCCAGCCCACGTTGCGGGCCCGGCAGTTGCCGCGCTGAGCCCACCAGCTGTAGGCCCCCTCTTGATCAGCGTGCTGGTGGCGAAAGGAGTCGACCCACCCGGCGTCCAGCCAGCGGGTGAGTTCGGCGCATTCCTCGGGTAGGAATCCGCTGGTTTTGCGGTTGGACTTCGGCCGCGCCAGGTCGATGGGTTCATGGGCCGTGTTGAAATCGCCCATCACCACAATGGGTCGTCCTGCCGCCATGTCCGCCTGCAGCATGTCGAAGAGCCGTCGATAGAACGCCAGTTTGAAAGGTACCCGGCTGTTGTCGCGTCCCTTGCCGCTACCGTTGGGAAAGTAGACGTTGGCCACTTGAAGGTCGCCGAAGGTGGCCAGCTGCAGCCTGCCCTCGCGGTCGAATTCCGCGTCGTCCATGGAGGTCAGCACCGAGTCGGGTGCCGATCTCGACAGCATGGATACGCCGCTATAACCGGGCTTTTCGGCGGCGACCAGGTGGTGCTGCCACTTGCGTGGACGCTTGAGTCCGGGGGGCATCTGCTCCTGCCGCGCCCGGACCTCCTGCAGGCCGACGATGTCACCCCCGCTGCTGTTCAACCAGCGCATGAAGCCGTGTCGGGCGCACGCGCGGATGCCGTTGACGTTCCAGGACAGGATGCGGAGGTCGTCGCTCATGGCGACGGTTGTAGACCTTGGGCGCCGGCGCCACAACGGTTAGCCTGCAACTGCCCGCCTGCCCGAACGACCGGCTGCCAACTGGAGTGCCCGCTGACCGTCCCGCCACCGCCATTTGCCAGCCAGCCGCCGCAGCGCCTTGTGGACGCGTTCTGCAGCCGTCACGATCTGCGTGAAAACCAGGCCCGCCAGGCTGTCAAAGGCCTGTACAATCGTTACTTGCGCCAGGGCATGACCTGGAATGACGTCCTCGCTGCCCTGCCCCGACGCGCGGCCGAGGTCATCGACCAGGTCTGCCGCCCCGCCGTTGAGCTGGAGCTGCACGAGGACGCCGTCGCCGCAGACGCCACACGAAAGCTGTTGTTTCGGACTCCAGATACCCAGTTGGTAGAGACCGTGATCATCCCCAGCGAGGCCGGTCGCGCTGCCGGACGGACGACGCTGTGTGTCTCCAGCCAGGTGGGCTGCGGCCGACGCTGCGTCTTCTGCGAGACGGGTCGGCATGGTCTCGTGCGCCAGCTGGGCGCTGGCGAGATCGTGGCCCAGTTTCGCCAGGCGCGGCGGTTGTGGGAGCAGGAACGCGGCGATGCGCCCTCGTTGAGCAACGTCGTCTTCATGGGCATGGGCGAACCCATGGACAACCTGGACGCGGTCCTGGACGCCATCGAGGTGCTCACCCACGACTGGTCGTTTGGCCTGGCGGCGCGGCGAATCACCGTCAGCACGGTTGGCGTACCCGAAGGCATCACGAAGTTCCTGGCCCGGTCCAAAGCCCATCTGGCCGTCAGCCTGAATGCGCCGGACGACGCGCGCCGCTCGCGCTGGATGCCCATCGGTCGGCGCTGCGGTCTGGATGAGTTGAAGGCGGCCCTGCTCGGCGGTCTGCAACCCGGTCGCGACGTATTGATCGAGTACATCCTCTTCGACGGCCTGAACGACGCCCCGGACGATGCCGGGTTGCTGTTGCGTTGGCTGCATGGCCTGCCGGTGCGGGTCAACCTGATCCCGGCCAATCCAGGCCCCGATCCGCGACTCCAGCAGCCACCACGGGAGCGGGTCCTGGCATTTCAGCGCACCTTGCTGAATGCGGGCGTGCGCACCATGGTCCGCTACCCCCACGGTCGTGAGGTCGGTGGCGCCTGCGGCCAGCTGGCCGGGGCACATCGACAAGGCGGGGGGCAGTCGGTGTAGGATGGCCGCGGATGACCCGTCTGCAGGAGGACCGAGATGGCCCGAATGAGCACCCGTCGCAAGCTCGCGATCGCGACCTGGAGCGCGCCCAGAGAGGGCAATATCTACGGCAAGATCACGGTCGACGTGACCAAGGCCAACGCGTACATCAAGCACCTGCGGGACAAGACCGGAGAGAAGGTCACCATCACCCACCTGGTGGGCAAAGCGGTGGCCGAAGCCCTGCGCAAGGCGCCGACCTTGAACGGTCGGATCGTCTGGGGGCGTTTCGAACCCTTCAACTCCGTCGACATCTCCTTCCTGGTCGCCCTCGAGGAGGGCTCGGACCTGGCCAAGGCCAAGATCGACGACCTGGACGAGAAGACCGTGGCCGACGTCGCCCGCGAGCTGCGCGCCATGGCCGGCCGGCTCAAGCGGGGCGAGGACGACGACTTCAACAAGAGCAAGGGCCTGCTCCGGGCACTGCCGACCTGGTTGCTGCGGCCGTTGCTCTTCGTCACCGGCTGGATCGCCAGCGCCGTGGGCGCGAGCGTGCCGGCGCTCGGAGTCGAGCGCTTCCCCTTCGGCTCCTGCATCATCACCAGCGTGGGCATGCTGGGCCTGGACGAGGGATTCGCCCCTCCGACGCCGTTTGCGCGGGTGCCGGTCCTGGTGCTCGTGGGGGCCATCGCTGATCGCCCGGCGGTGGTGGACGGCGAACTGGTCATTCGGCCGCAGCTGTCCATCTGTGCGACGATCGACCACCGGTTCATCGACGGCTTCCAGGGCGGCGTGCTGGCCAAGGTGGTGCGCTCGATCATGGAAGATCCGTGGCAGCTCGAAGAGGATGACGAAGCGGTCGAAACGGAGACGGAGGCCGCGTGAGCCGACAGCCGGGACAGCGGGGCTACGAGAAGGGTCGCCGCCGCCGTGCCGCCATCCTCGCGGCTGCGGGCGAGGTCTTTGGCGATCGGGGCCTGTCGCGGGTGACCATTCGCGATGTGGCCGACGCCGCCGACGTGCCCAAGAGCGTGGTGCTGTACTACTTCAACGACCGCGAGACCCTGATCACCGAGCTGCTGCAAGGCGTCTTGACGCCGCTGTTGGACGCCCAACGGGAGGCGGTGGACTCCGCTGGTGACCCGCGCGATCAGCTGCGTCGCTGGCTGGACGTGCAATTTGACGCCGACGCCGGCCTGTCCGGCATGCGCCTGCACATGCAGGTGGCGGTCGAGGGCGCGCCCCTGGCCGCGCGCAAGCTGGTCCGACGCTATGACCGCGACGCGGGACGGCTCCTGGTGGAGCTGCTGGAGCGTGGCCATCGCGACTACTGCTGGCAGAGTCCGGACGCGCCGGCGAGCGCGGTGGCGGTGCGGGCGTTGGTCGATGGCATGCGTTTGGCCTGCCTCAAGGAAGGCTGGGACGTGGACGTGGATCGGCTGCGCAACCTCTGCCGCCGCGCCGTGCTCGATCTGCTCGTTCGGATGTAGTCCTCAGTCCGCCATGTAGCGCTCAGTCCGCCATGTAGCGCTCTGTCCGCCATGTAGCGCTCAGTCCGCCATGTATCAATCTGGCAGCGGCGTGGGTGGTCGCGGCAAGGCCAGTTGGCGATCGGCGCCGATGTTCGTCTCGTTGTCGAAGAGCAGCACGGCCTGCAGTTGCAGTTTCGGCGACGATTGGGTGGCGAGGCCGAACAGGCTGCCAGTGGCGCAACTGTGTTCGATGCGCAGGTCGCTGCCGCCGTCCACCAACCAGCCGGTGCGTTCCTGCTTCACCGCCAGGCTGTCGACCATCAGGAGACCTTGCACGCTGCGGGCGAGGATGCCGTCGGCCACGTCGACCGTGCCGCTGACGTCGACCCCGCCGCCGCTCCTCAGCCGCGGCATGGGGGCGGAGCGCGTGTCGGCGACCACGACCCCGGTGAGCGTGGCCTTGCCGCGATCGATGTGGATGCCGACGCCGCGATTGCCGACCAGAGAGGTGGAGATGGCTTCCAGACCGCCCTGATCGATGGCGCCGAGGCCCACGCCGAACGCGCCCGCCGAGCTGAGGCTGTGCTCGATGCTGCTGCCGACCAGTCGTGCCCGGGAGCCCACATGCGTGACCAGCAATCCAGCGGTGCGGTTGCCCACCATCCTGCTGCCGACGACGTGTACAACCGCCCGTCTGGACACGTCGATGCCGCTGCCGCCGCTGGCGGGCCAGCCCGTCGTTCGGGTGCCGTCGAGCAGGCTGCCCTCCACCCGGGCAGAGGTGCCCACGTCATTGGCACGCAGTCCGGCGCCGCGGTTGTCATGCAGGCGGCTGGCGCGCAGGACGACCCGGGCGCCCTCGTCCACATCGACGCCCAGTCCGAGTCCGCCGGTCGCCAATTCGGGCTGCGTCGCGTCGATGAGCATGTCTGTCAGGGTTGCGCGACTGCCGGCGTGGCGCACCCGCAGGCCCATGGCCCGATTGCGGTGCAGTCGGCCGCCCTCCAGGGAAAGGGCGGCGCCGCCAAACACGTCGATGCCGATTCCAAGAGTGCCGTCGACCATGTCCGGTCGCGTGGCGTCGACCACCAGGTCGCGCGCAGACGCGGAGGTGCCCGTGGCGTTGATCCACAGGCCGACAGCGCGATTGCCGCTCAACCTGGCGCTGTGCAACTCCGTTCTGGCGCCGCCGCCGAGCATGATGCCGACGCCTGCGTGGGGCAGGTTGGCAGCCGCCGCTGTGCCATCGACCACCAGGCCGTCCACGGTCACCAACGTGCCCTTGCCATCGATGGCGATGCCAGCGCCAGTGTTGTCCGAAAGCCGCACACCGGCGCCATCGAATTGTGCCCCTTGCCGGACGACCAGGCCCATGCCGAAGAACCCGACCAGTTCGGTCGCCCGCGTGCCGTCCACCACCAGGCCGCGTGCCTCCAGGCGAGTGCCAGCGCCCTCGACCATCAGGCCAGTGGCGCGATTGCCGGTGACGCGCACGCCGACCAGCTTGCCGGTCGCGGCCTCGCCAAACTCGGCGCCGGTGCCGAACTGCTCTTTCCAGGCCCGGGAGTTGGCGATCATCAGGTTGTCTGCGGTCACCCGGCTGCCCGCCTGGTGCGCCATCAAGCCGGTGCCACGGGCGCGGCTGATGCGCACATTCTCGAGATGTACCTCACCGCCGGACAGCACCTGGACCGCGGCGTGCGCCTTGGAGCCAGCGTTGTCGATGACCGCATCGGACACAGTCAGCGACGACAGCGCGCCGTGAATCAGCACGCCGGTGGGGGCGGCATCCCGGACCCACAGCCGCGAAGCGATCACGGTGGATTGGCCCTGTACATTCAGGCCGCCTGCCCCGGTCAGGGTGAGGCCGCTGAGCGACGAGGTGCCCTTGCCCTGGTGGACGGCCGTGATCGCAGGTGCCCCTTCATCGCCGTCGATGATCACCAGCGCGGCGCATCGACCACGCAGGGTCAGCGGGACCGCGAGCTTCAAGGGACCGGAATACGCGCCTGCTGCGAGGGCGATGAGATCGCCCGACCCCGCCGCCTTGATCGCATCCTTCAACTGGCGAAACGGGGCGTCGCGACTGCCGTTTCCACCCGCGGCTGCCGAGGCCCGGACAAAGAACCGGCCCGGGCCTGGCTGCACGCCGCCAAAGGGATCACCGCCGCAGTCTGCCGGGTCGGGGGCGCAGCGGAACAGGTCGCCCGGTGCCAGAGCAGCGGTGTCGTCGACGACGAAGCCAGGCGGGCAGATCCACGGCACACCCACCGACTGACAGCCGCTGGCGAGATTGGGCATCTGGCCGGCGGCGCAGTTCGAGCCACCTGTTTGGCAGCGTCGCACACTGCCGGACGGGTCGGCGCAGAATCGAGTGCCGGCAATCTCCGGCAACGGCGTCACGTCGTGCAGCGTGGTGTGGTCCAGCAGTGCCGGTGCCACCCCCTCTTTGAACACCGGCGCCAGGTGGTGCAGTAGCAGCCCTGCCGGGCGGCATCCCGACATGGCGGAACGAGGCCACCAGCCGGCCGGACAGGTCGTCGTGTCAGCGAGTGCCCCGGGGCAGCGTCCGCCGTCCAGGTGGCACGAATCGGAGCCTGGGGGACAGGGGGCGCCGGCGGTTGTGCGCCAGCCGCCACACCAGGTGGGCCGGCAGAGCTCTGGCTGGGTCAGGATGACCTTGGCGCACTCCAGTGGGCCGGCCACCTCGCATCGGCCCCGGCTGTGGTCATAGAATCGCCCTTGCGGGCAACAGGTGCCGTCGCCCCGAAGGGCCTGCGGTGGGCATGTCCCCTTGGCGTTATGGAGGGCCGTCGAGGTGCCGATCACCTCTTCGGGACTGTCACAGGCGCAGACCCCCCAAGCCAGCCACGCCGAGGCCATCAGCCTGGACAACCAGACCACGCCCGAGCCGCGATCGCGGTGTCGGGTTGGGGGCATGGCAAACCTCGGTCAGGCGGCGACCAGGGTGAGCACCCAGCTCATGCCGATCCACGCACCCACCGCTGAGCCGATACTGGCCGCCATGGCCACCAGCAGCACGCGGGTGAAGGGATTGCGGTACAGGCCGCCGAAACTCTGCACATCGTCGTTGATTCGTTCGCAATCGGCCACGGTGGGCTTGCGCAGCCACGCTTCCACCGGACCCACCACCATGGCTGTACCCACCAGCGGATTGAGCGAGGTGATGGGCGAGCTGAACAGCGAGGTGATGATCGACAGTGGACGCCCGCCGGCGACCGCGGTGAACAAACCCGCGGCGATGGAGTTGGGCAGGATCCAGGCGTAGATCATCTCTTCGAGGGTGTGGGCCTGGCCCTTCTGCCAGCCCCAGGCGAAGGCGCTGAGGATCACCAGCGGGATGACCCACTTCAGCGCGGACAGCCAGCGCGATGGCGGCGGTGTGATGTCCAGTGCCTTGCGATCCACCTGGCGGCCAAACCACTGTTTCATGCCCGGAACGTGAGCGGCGCCGACGACCGCCACGACGCGCTCGCCGGGCACTTCGTCCAGGCGGGAGGCCATGTAGCGATCCCGTTCGGCGATCAGCGGCTCACCCACCTCCGGCAGAGCGCGGGCGAACTCGGCCATCATATCGCCCATCTGGCCCTGTTCCTTGAGGCGTTCGATGTCGTCCGCCGAGATCTCGTCGCGGAAGATCAAGCTCTGCAGGATGGCGCTCAGCAGGGTCAGCTTCTGCCAGAACGAGACGCTCCGCCAGGTGCGCTTGAGCGTAACGTGGATGTCCCGATCGATGAGCTCGAGCCCGGCGCCGATCTCCTCGGCCTTGCGGACTCCGGCCAACAGCTCGGCGCCCGGTGTCACGCCCAGCTCGCGACCGAGTCGCCGCTGGTAGGCGCCGATGGCCAGGTTGGCCAGCAGGAAGAGTGTCTTGCCTTCTCGAATCACCTTGAAGATGTCGAGCTTCTGCCACCGCTCCGGATCGGTCAGCGCCTCGTGGCGGGCCTTGCAGAGCTCGACGCAGACGGTGTCGGGCTGCACTTCATCGATGGTCTGCTTGACGTCTTCGACGCTCGCCGCCGAGACGTGTGCCGTGCCGACCAGCCACAGGGTACGGCCCTCTTGTTCGATGACGTGAACGGTTTCGGTCGACATGGGCTCCGCGCTGCCGGCGTCGAGATGCCCGTTACGGGTCGCCCGACCTGCCGCATGGCAGGCAGGTTGGTACCCGACTCGGGCCGGATTTGCCAGTGCAGATTCACTATTTGGCGGCCGCCACGACATGGCCGGGGTTGCCGCCCTGGCCATGTATCGTAGACTGCGAAGACCACGGCCCACGGAGGCCCATGCCGCCACCTCTCGCAGATCGACGCGCACGAGTACGAAGCTTCGTGCGCGTCATCGGCAGCGTGTGCGCGGCAATGAGCCTGGTGATGGGGGGCGCGGCGGCCGGCCAGGCGGCGGCCAAAGGGGCGCCGACCGGACCCCGTGAAGTGAAGAAGAAGCGCTATACGACGCACATCGACGGACAGACCCGCAAGCGTCTGCGCATTCATTTCCTGAATGCGCCAGAGCTCAAGCGGCGTTTCCGCTACATGGTCTACCTGCCCCGCGGCGGACTCGTGCCCGGGCGAAAGTACCCCCTGTTGGTGCTGTTGCACGGCCTCGGCGAGCTGCCGCACGGCTGGATCACCCTGGGCAAGGTGCACAAGATCATCGATCGCCTGGTCGCGGAAGGGCGCATGCCCGCGGGCATCCTCCTGCTGGCGTCGGGCGGCAACGGTTACTGGAGCAACTGGGCCGACGGTCGACATCCCTACGGCGATCTTGTGGTGCGCAAGTACCTCGAAGATATGCGCCGGCGTTACCCGATCGCCGACCGGGCGGACCTCACCGCCATCGCCGGCTGTTCCATGGGCGGCTTCGGCGCATTGTCGTTGGGCCTGCAATACCCCGAGTTGTTCGGCTTCGTCGTCGCGTTGAGCGCGACCGACATGCAGATCGCGGTCAAGCGCGCGCCCTGGCGACGACTTTACCGACGGCTGGTTGGTCCACCGCCCAACGGCATGGCCGTGGAGCGCATCAACCCGCGCCACCTGGTGCTGCGCGGCCATGGCTCGCCCGGGCAGCGATTCCTGTTGATCTATGGCGCCCGCGAGGGGCCGAAATTCGGCGAGGGGACCGAACGCGTTGGCCACGCCATGCGGCTGCGGGGCCTCAACGTCGAGGTCATGCGGGTGCCGAACGCCGGCCATGGCTGGCGATCCGCCTGGGCACGGTCGCATCCCTGGTGGATCAATGCCCTGGCGGAGCACTGGACTCGGGCCTCAAAAGAGCCATAGTCCAGCACAGGAATTGGCTATCTTTGTGCAAGGAAGGTCCCTATGACGCGCTCGTCTCCTGCCGGCTTGCTCCTGGTCGCCTTGCTGGTCGGGTGTGGCGAACCCGCTCCTGAGGGAGGCACCGACGTTGCGGTCGGCGACGTCGCCGAAGTCGACGACCTCGGCGGTGATGCAGCGCAGTGCAAGCTGGACGCCGATTGCCCGGAGACTGGCGATCCCTGTCTCGCGGCCCGCTGCACCGACAGCGGCCAATGCGGCGTCTTCGATCGCGACGGACTGACCTGTGACGATGGCGTGCCCTGCACCGTCGACACCGCTTGTGCCAAGGGCAAATGCGCCGGCGGAGTCAACCTCTGCGATTGCAAGGCCGACGCCGACTGCGCCGATGCCGCCCTCGACCCCTGCCAGGGCGCGCCATATTGCAACAAGAAGAAGTTGCCCTGGCGCTGTGCCAGCAACCCCGCCAGCGTCGTCGTCTGTGATGGGTCCAAGGACGGCCCATGCAGCCACAACGCCTGCACACCGGACACCGGCAAATGCGCCCCCGTCTTCGGCGTCGATGGCAGCGCATGCGAAGATGGCGATCCGTGCACACAGGCCGAGCAATGCGCCGCCGGCAAATGCGTGGCCAAGGCCAACGTCTGCCCGTGCGCCGTCGACTCCGATTGCACCGAGTTTGACGACGGCAACCCCTGCAACGGCAAGTGGTTCTGCGATGCCGCAGCCTTCCCACGCGTGTGCAAACTCAACCAGGCGTCGGTGGTCAACTGCAGCGACGATGGGGACACAGCCTGCAAGAAGAACACCTGCCAGATGGTCGACGGTTCCTGCGCCATGACCGCGCTGCCGGATGCCACGAAATGCGATGATGGCGACCCCTGCACAAATGGCGATGCGTGCAAAGCCGGCGCCTGCGCCGCGGGGCCCCAGGACACCTGCACCTGCGCCTCGAATTCAGACTGCGTAGCCGAGGATGATGGCGACCTGTGCAACGGTACGCTGTACTGCGACCTGGCCATGAAGAAGCCGGCCTGCAAGCCGAACCCGGCCTCGGTGGTCAACTGCATCTCGGTCAATGACACCGCCTGCCTGGTCAACGTCTGTTACCCCAAGGTGGGCATCTGCCAGCCGACGCCCATTGAGTCGACGGAGCCCGACTGTGCGGTGGGCAAGTACCCGGACGGCACGTGCAAGCGCAAGCTGTTGCCCGCTGGCAAGACCAGCGGCAAGGTGCACACCTGCAAGGCCGGCAATCCCTGCACCGAGGATGACGTGTGCAAGGGCGGCGCGTGCGTCGGCGGCACCGACATCTGCGCCTGCACATCAGATGCCGGCTGTGAGGCCAAATTCGGCGATGGCGACGCCTGCAATGGCAAGCTGTTCTGCAATCAGCAGACGAAGCTATGCGCGCTGAATCCGGCCACGGTGATCAACTGCCCGTCGGCCAAAAACACCGATTGCGGCAAGAACGCGTGCGATGCCGACAAGGGCGTCTGCGTGGTGACGGCGGTCGGCAAGGCCAAGCAGGTCTGTGCCAAGCCTGCCGGTGGCGGTGCCGAGGTCTGCAAGTGGCAGGTCAAGGCCGCTGGAGAACCGACAGGCAGCGATCTGCCCTGCGACGATGCGGATAACTGCACGACCGGCGAGACGTGCGATAGCAAGGGGCTGTGCAGCGGCGGCACCTTCACCTGCGATTGCAAGAAGGACTCCGAGTGCGCGGCCAAGGATGATGGCGACCTGTGCAACGGCATCATGTTCTGCAACAAGGCCAAGACGCCCTCCATCTGCGAGCACAATCCGGCCACCGTGATCTCTTGCAAGTCCGTCGACGACGATACGTGCATCAAGAATGCGTGCGCGGCCAAGACCGGCACCTGCCAGCTGTCACCGGTGGAAAACACCTTCAAGGCCTGCACCAAAGGCGGCGCCGGCAAGGACGTCTGCACATGGAAGCTGCGACCCGCAGGTGATCCGCCGGGTGTCGTCTTCTGCGATGACGGCAACAAGTGCACGGCCAAGGGGCTCTGCAAAGGCGGCACCTGCGCCGCAGGGGCGATGATCTGCGAGTGCGTCAAGGACGCCGACTGCGAATCCAAGGACGACGGCAATAAGTGCAATGGCACCCTGTATTGCGACAAGTCCGGCAAGACGCCCAAGTGTGCGCTCAATCCCGCCAGCGTGGTGGTCTGCAACAAGGATCCGGGGTCGATCTGCCTGACGGCGGCCTGCAACAAGGCCACGGGCGGCTGCGGCGTGGTCGCCCACAACGAGGACAAGCCCTGCAGCGATGGCAGCAAATGCACCGCGGGCGATGCCTGCCAGGCGGGCAAATGCGCAGGCAAGCTGGTCGATTGCGACGACGGCAGCAAATGCACCGCCGACAGCTGTGCGGCCAAGACCGGCTGCGCCTACGAGCTCAGCAATTGTTCCGATGGCAACGCCTGTACGGCGGACCAATGCGATCCCAAGACCGGTAAGTGCCAATTCGTCACCAAGCCCCTGGACGGCACCACCTGCAACGCCGACGGCAGCGCATGCACGGTCAACGACGCCTGCATGGCGGGCACCTGCAAGGTGGGCTCGCCAGTCAAATGCGAGATCGTGGTGGGGGAGTGCGAGAAGGCCAGTTGTGTGTCGTTGAACGCCAACAACTTCAAGTGTGTCAAGACGTTGAAGCCCGAAGGGGCGCCCTGCCCCGATGACGCCGGCTGCACCATCGGCGCCACCTGTAAAGCCGGCGAATGCCAACAGGGCGACAAGGACAAGCTCAGCAACAAGGTCTGGTCGGTGGTCGGCGGCGGTGGTCAACTCGGGGCCGTTGTCGCCAATCCAGACGCCACGTTGGTCGCGGTCGGTGGCCGTTGGACGGGCAAGCAGGAGGCGCCGACCACAAGCGCCTGGTGGGTCGCGCAGGGCCTGGCGGCGGGCGGCGGGGGCTGGTCTGCAAAGTTCGCCGCGGTGAAGGGACATGTCGGGCATCGGGCGACGGGTATTGAGCGCCTGGCCGATGGCGGTCTGCTGGTGGCCGGCGGGTCGTCTGAACCCGGCTTCGGGCTGAACGCGCGTCTGGCCCGCCTGACCGGCGGCGGCTCCATCCAGTGGAGCAAACACTATGGCAAGGCCAACGTCGACGAAGCCGCCCTGGGGTTGGCGGCGCGGGCCAACGGCAGCGCGATGCTCGTCGGCTACCGCGTGGTGGCCGGCAAGCGTACGCCGCACGTCTGGCGCATCGCCGCCAGCGGCCAATTTGCTGCAGAGAGCAGCCTGGATAAGTGGCGCGGCGAGGCAAGGGCGGTGGCCTTGGATGCGGCCGGGTTGGCCGCCGTCTACATGACCGCCAAGGGATTCGCGGGCAAGCAGCGCGGCCGGTTGGTGGTGCTGGACCTCAAGGGCGCGGTCGTGGCCGACGTGCTGGTCGGCGACAAGGCGTGGCACGAGGCCCGGGCGGTGGCCATGATGCCCGGCGGTGGTTGGCTGTTGGCCGGCTCGTTCAGCGATCCGACGACCGGCAACGAGATGCGACCATGGGTGGTGCGCACCACCGACAACCACCTGCCGCGCTGGCAGGTACACGGCAAGGCCCAGGGCAGCGCACACTCGGTCGTGGTCGATGCCGGTCAGCGTATCCGGCTGGCGGGTAGTTCCAATCTGTCTGGCAGCAACGCCGACTTCTGGCTGCAGTCCATGGACGCGTTGGGCAACGTGCATTGGGATCGGCACATAGATGGCAGCCTGAAGGATGATGGCCAGGCGCTCGCCGCCACATCCGATGGTGGTCTGGTCCTGGTTGGCGGTCGCGGCATCGCGGGCGTATCACAGGGCGCTGTTCTGCGCATGGACGCCTGGGGCCACACCTCGTGTGATGCCGCTGGTGTTTGCATGGCCAAGGCGGCAACGGAATGCGACGACCAGGAAGCGTGCACGTTTGACGACTGCTTGCCGGTCGGCGGCTGCAGCAACGCCAGTGGCGATGGGTTGTCTTGCAATCCCGACGACGGCTGCGCGACTGGTGGCACCTGCGCCAAGGGGCAATGCGTGCCCGCGGGCGACGGCAAGCTCTTCGGCAAGACGTGGGTAGAGGGCACGCTGGTCGCCTACAACGGCGTGAAGGCGCTCGCCGATGGTGTGATCGTGGCCGGCAACACGGTGGGCCAGAAGCGAGGCTCAGCGACCCTGACCCGAATCGATGGCGCTGGTAAACGGCTCTGGCACGCCAAGGTGTTCCACCAACCGGACAAGTACCAGTACGAACACAGGCCCATTGTGGGCACTTCGGTGCTGCCGGCTGCGGGCGGGGGGTATTTCCTCGCCGGCCACTTCTGGCGTGGACAGATCCTGTCCAACGGCCAACCCAACTACGCCCTGTACAAGGGCGCGTGGATCAACCAGCTGGCCTTGACGAACAAGGACGGCAAGTTGGTGTGGCTCAAGACCATCCAAGACACCTTCCCCTTCGACAGTGTGGCGCGCACTTTGCTGCCCTATCCAGATGGCACGCTGGCGGTGGTCGGCCGGCACCATGATCGGGCCGTGGTGAATCGCATCAAGCCCACAGCGGCGCTTGTCTGGGGCACGGAACTCAATCTGTCCGGACGACGTGCCGAGGGCCATGCCGCGGTGGTGGTGACCGGCGGTTCGACCGTGGTGGCCGGCAGCGTGCGTTGGTACAATCCCTTCGAAGACGCCAAGAACTTCGATGGGCCGCCCGACGGGCTCGTATTCAAGCTCGACAACGCCGGCAAGGTCACCTGGCAACGCCGGCTCGTGGGCGCCGGAGATGGCCAACTGGACGCGGTCTGCAGCGACGGTGAGGGCGGGGTCTACGCCGGCGGTCACCACATTTTATCGGGCAAGGTGCGCTCCTGGCTCATCCGGGTCGCTCCCAATGGCCAGGTGCTCTGGCAGAGGTTCGGCCTCGGCAAGAACGCACACCGGATCAAGGGTCTCGCACGACGCAGCGATGGCAGCGTGCTGGTCGGCGGGCAGGCGACGTTGGACATTATCGACAAGGCCTGGTTGCGGGTGGTGACTCCCGCTGGCGCGACGGTCTGGGATCGTACCCACCTGATCGGCAACGTGACGCGCGTTGGCGACAACCCGCTCGCGCTGTTGGCCAAAGACGAGGCGGTGATGGTCGCCACCGCGGTGGTAGCTGGCAAGGAGGGCGGCGCCCAGCTGCGGTTGGATAGCTGGGGCAACGCCAACTGCAAGCAGCTCGGCAAGTGCCACCCCGGCGGAGCCCTGCCGTGCAAGGACGCCGATCCCTGCACCCTGGACAGTTGCGACGCGGCCAAGGGCTGCACATTCACCCCGCATGAGTGCGACGATGGCAACGCCTGTACGGTCGATTCCTGCGCCAAAGAGACCGGTTGCAAACACGCCGCGGTGGACTGCAAGGATGGCGATGCCTGCTCCATGGACACCTGCGACCCCGTTGCGGGCTGCCAGCATCCGCCGCTGCGCTGCCCGGCGGGCAACCCCTGTACAGCCAGCAAGAAGACCTGCAAGGAGGCGCCCGCATGCGATGGCCAGCTTCATGACGGGCGCTGCTTGAAGGCCTACGACAAGGACCTGTCCTGGTTTGAGGCTCGGCACTTCTGCGCCGGCCAGGGGCGCCACCTGGCGGTCGTGCGCAGCGAAGCGGATAACGTGGCCATGCGAGCGTTGGTGGAGAATACGTGCACGCTCAATACCAACCTCTGGCTGGGCGTGTGGCAGGACAAGTCCACCGGCGCCACCTGGTGGCTGACCACGGGTGAGAAGGCGACCTGGTTTGGCTGGCCCAAGGGCAAGAAGATCTACGTCACCAAGAGCAACGCGGCGGTCCTGCAGTTCGCCAATGGTCTTTGGACCACGTACGCGACCACGGCGAAGGCGAAAGCCTGCTTCATCTGCGAGGGGTTTGTCGGCACCTGCACCGTGTCGTCGGCCAACGAGGGCAACACCTGCACCGGCAACGGTGGTTCGGGGTGGACCTGCAAGTCGGGTAAATGCTGCGCCAAGTACTACTGTCTGTAGCGTCTCAGAGAAGGGGCTCGGCGGCGCCGACTCAGTGCCAGAAACCCATGCCGAGCGACCAGTTTCTGTACCCCGGCGCCACATCGGCCACTGCCGACAAGCTCCAATCCCAGAACACCGTGATGCGCACATCGGCGCCGGCCACGAGATGGGGTCGTCCGACGGCACTCTCGAAACGGCTGGGCTCGAAGTAGGCGCCGCCGCGCACGCGCAGGCGGTTGGGCAGCACCTCGGACTCCGCTCCAGCCCGCACCGATACTGCTGTGCCGCGACCGGAGGACAGCGGCTGGTCGGCGAGGTAGCTGAGCACTCCGATGGCGTCGTCGTCCACGCTGCCCGTGATCTCCAGGTCGGCGGTGACCAGGACATAGCGTCGATCGGCGTCGCCGGCGGGCGGTGGACGTTCGCCGTAGGTGGGGGTCGCGTTGGCGGGTTTGGGGCCGAAGAGGTAGCTGAACCCCATGGCGAACGAGCCGCCGACCAGGATGGCCCGTGGCGTCTGCCAATTGCCGAGCTCCAGGGTCTCCACGTGGTCGACCCTGGCCAGGCGCGAGGCGTTGGCCTGGTTGAGCTCCACCGGCCAGCGGAGGGTGCAGCCCAGTCGGTAACGTTGCTCCTTGGGCGCGAAGAGAACCCCAACGCCGCCCAGCAGGGAGGCTTCGGCCAGGGAGACTCCTTCTTGTGCGACGACCTCCTCATCGACTATCGAGTCCAGACGGAGCTCCGCTGTGCTGCCGCTGAGACCGGCGCCCAATACCAGTTCACCATCGGAGAAGGCGTACGCCATGCCCACGCCGCCCAGGGTGTGCCCATAGTTGAAGGTCGCATCACGGCCCAACGGATCGACCGCCGGAACCCCCGAAATCCTGGGTCCGGATCGCCAGGCCGATGCCGAAACGACCGAACTTGAGGTCGAAAGCGAATTGAATCGCGTTGGCTCTGGATAATTCCGGCGTCGACCCGCTCATGTCGTAGTCGACGCCGCTGTCCAAGATGGTGAAGTAGCTTAAGTTGAAGTCCCAGTCATACCAGTCGTGCGCAAACGCCGCTTCGCGCACGGCGTAGGAGGCCGGATTGGACATATGACCGGCCGCGCCTTCGGCGATGGCCACATAGGCGCCCCCAAGCCCGACGACTCGAGAAGCGTTGACCAATGGACCCTGGTAGAAGTCGATGGCCGGCCGTGCCGCTTGCGCTTGAACCGCAAACGTCGACGTGAGGCAGACGGCCACAAGAGCACTGACAAGGCGCACGGAAAGGCTCAACGGAGCGCAGCCAGCCAGCGAACCACGCGATCGAGCTGGCTCAGGCTGCCCTGGAATCGACTTGGATGGGCGCGACCGCGGACTCGTGCCCTGCCGCGGAGGTAGTTTCGCAGCCACGGCGCCTTCCGCTTGCGGCCGGTGATCGACAGGTCGGTCACCCTGCCCTTCCTGCGGGCGCTGGCGGCGACGCGCTGGCTGCGTACGGTGTGGCAGTCGTTGCAACGCATCCGGATGAAGAGTTGGCGACTCATGGGATTGGGTCTGGCCGCTGGCGGACGAGTCTTTTCGGGTCGTTGACGGCGTCGTTCTGCTGCGTCCGATCCGGACGCCGGTTTGGCGTTCGCCGGCATGGAGCCGGCCATGGCCAAGGCCAGCAAGGTGCCGATCACCGTTTGCAGCAACGCGCGTCCCTTCATGCTCCAACTCCCTGGCATCACCGTACACCGCGCGTCCACCCTGCGACGACGCGCCAGGACGCGTCTCGATTCGGCCAACGGAATCCTTCGTCATCCCGCCGCCACCAGGGCTCGGCCGACGTGCAGCCCGAGCGCGTAGATGGATAGCTGCGGTGGCACGCCGATCGACGTCGGGAACAGCGAGCCGTCGGCTACCCAGAGGCCGGCCACGCGATGATGTCGGCCGTTGCTGTCGACCGCGGCAGCGGACGGATCGTCGCCCATGGGCACGGTGGCCATGGGATGTACGGCGCTGATGTCGATGGTCCCCGGCGCCCACTCCATGCGGTCGATGGCGGACAGTCCGGCCCGCTCGTCGATGACCATCAATTGGTGGGTGGGCACCAGGACCCGGCTCGCCCCGGCGGCCAACAGGAGCTCGGCGCAGGCGCGCAGTCCGGCGGTGAGTTGGCGTCGATCTTCGGCGTCGGGCCACCACTGGATGGTCAGGCCCAGGTCGCCGTCGGGGCGCACGGTGCCACGCGTCAGGTCGTGCAGCATGGCCGCGAGCGGCGCCAGGTGGTTGTACCTGGCCATGATCTCGTTATGGGCGGGACCGTAGCCGGGCAACATGGTCGCGGTGCCGAGTGGATGGCCGAACGCGGGCACGATCCAGACGCGATCCACCGCCCCCACGGCAGGTTTGCCGCTGGCCGGATGAGCGCTGTCGAAGTCCAACAGCTGCGTGCATTCCACCGACTGGGGGATGCCCTTCCAGGCCTGCACCGGGTCGGCGAATTCGCCCGCAGCGACCACCGCCGGATGGATGCGCAGGCCGTCGCCCACAGAGCCCGCCGGTGCCGGTGTCTCCGAGCGAAGCAGGATGGCCGCGGTACCCGTGGCCGACGCCGACAGGCAGACGCGTGGGGCGACGATGCGGACCTGCCCGCGTACGTCGCCATCGACCGTGCGTGCCACCGCTGACACCGCCTGCACGCGGTCGCGGGAATGTTCCACTCGCACGGCCTGGCAATGGGCCAGGACGGTGGCGCCGGCGCGGATGGCGCGCGGCAGGAGCACCTTGGCGGCGTTGTTCTTGGCGTCGAATGCGCAACCGATCTCGCAGAATCCGCTCTCGGTGCAGCCGCTGCGGTTGTGCTTCATGCCGCCGTGCCGCCACCCCAATTTCGTAGCGCCGTCAGCGAGTATCTGGTTGTGTCGATTGCGCTTATCAGCCGGCACTTCGGACACGCTCAAAAGGGTCTCGACCTCGTCGTACAGGGCCTGCCATCGCGCCACGGGCAGGTGTGTCAGGCCGCGGTCCCGCTGCCATTGGCTCAGGATCGGCGTCGGGATGCGTTTGCAGAGGTTCAGGTTGTGTAGCGTCGACCCGCCCACGCCACGCCCCTGGTGGATGCGGATGCCGCGGTCGGCGGTGGTGCGCGCCGCCGCGTCCCAGTAGAGCTGGGGCAGCATCCGGTCCTCGCGCTGGGTCATGTGATCGGGCGCCAGGAAGGGGCCGGCCTCCAGCACCACGACGCGCAATCCGGCCTCTGCAGCGACCATGGCCGCCGCCGCGCCGCCGGCGCCGGAACCGACCACACACAGGTCTGCGACCACCGTGAGCGGCACAGTCAGGCTGGCGGCGTCGTGAATCACGTGTTCTCCAACAGCTGGGCGCCGGGCGGCGGCACACCCGGCGGGGCGAGCAGCGCGGCGTAGGCCGGACGCAGGGTACGCGGCTCGGCCGGCACCGTCGGACCGGGCCATTCGATGCGAGACCAGGCCGCTGGCAGCGCGTAGTAACCGAGCAGGCAGAGGTCGCGAACACATCGCGCCGCTTCGCGCGCAAGGCCACCCCGCTGGTGCAGGTCCTGCAAGACCTCCAGGCGTTCGTCCGGGTCCAGATTCGAGCAGGTCGACCAGTGCAGACGCAGCGCGCTGGCCTGCTCGACCGCTGCGATGGCACGCCCGACGTCGGTGCGCAGCGCTTCGGGCAGGGCTGCCACGTAGCGGTCCGCGCCATCGACGACGCGACGCAGGTGGGTCTTGGGCGGCAGGGGCGGCAGCAGTGCTTCGGCAAAGGCCAGCAGCGTCGCCGCGTCCCGGCCACTCAGCGCGGTTCCGCGCCAGCGTCGCAGCGGAGTCGGACACGTCAGCCGCCAGCCGCCGATGGCCACCGCGCCCGCAACGGCTCCGGCGACCAGCAGCCGGCGGCGGCCATTGTCGACGTCGCTTTGGGCGCGCGCCAATCGCCGGCGCAGGGCTTTGGGTAGTCGGTCTTGCCAATCGGGTCGGGGATTCGGAAGCGCTCGACGTGCCGTCTGCCAGAACAGGGTTGGCCCGCCGTCGAGGCCGGCGCCATCTGCGAGCAACGCGGCCATGGCTTTGCCGGTGTACACCGCCTCCAGGTGCACGCCATAGGGCGAGATTCGGTCGACTGCGGCCAGGGAGGCGGGCGTGGCGATGCCGTAGCCCGGACCCAGTTCGCTCCGAATGATGCGCACGGGGGCCGGCTCGATGGGCGGTGCGCCGGGCGCCTCGCGGCCAATCAGGGCGACGAGCTCCGCCATCAGGCCGTCCAGCCGCGCGCGGCTGGCGAGCACGCGCTCGACGGTGGCCACAGCCAGCACCTCTGTCTTCAGGCCTGCGAGACCCAGGCCAACCGCCAAACCTGCAGTCGTGCCACCCGAGCCCAGCGCAACGTACAATCGCTTCGGTTCTGGCAACCGCCCGGTTCTCACCTGCGCGGCCAGTTCGAGGGCGGCGCGAACAAGCCCCAGGTTGCCGGCAGCGCAGGTCGCCCCTGGTGGGATCACCGGACGCCGGGCGCTGCCACGGCCGCTCAGCAGCTGCGGCGCCGTCACCGCCAGGGTCAGGCGGGACCGGTGGTATCGCAGCCTCGTGGCGTTTTCCAAGGTGTGCGCGAGGTTGTCGACCACGCCGGCAGACAGCGGTTCCCAGAAGACATGGGCGTACAGCTCGCGGCCCAGCAGCTGGCCGGCGCTCGCGCAGGCAACAAGCTGACCCGATCCGATGGCGCCCATGGCCTGCCAACCCGGCGCATCCCGCCACGGCGGCGCTGCAAAGAGATAGTCCAACTTGCGCGTCTTGGTGCCGCCATAGAGCGGGCCGCACAGGTCATCGCGCTTGATGCCCAGCCAGGGCAGGTTCAAGGCTACGGCCAGTTCGGGCAGTTCGGTGATCGGCGTGGCCTCTTCTGCCCACCCCAGGCGCGGCAGCTTGGCAAAGGCTTCAGCGTTGGCAGACAACTCGGCCATGCAGCGATGTTGGTGGCTGCCGGTGCAACAGGCAAGCTCAGGGCCCCAGCCTGGCCCGCAACTCCTCCCCTGCCGCGTAGGACTGCAGCAGGTCGGATGTCAGCGGCGGTCGGGGACGACGCCCCGGGACCACTCGCCAGCGCCACTGGCCGTAGTAGTCCACCGCCAGCAGGCCCACACCGGCGCGGGCGCAGAGCGTGTCGACCACGTCGCTGTCCAGGTCCAGGTCCTCGAAGACGTGTTCAGGAATGGCCAGCAGGCCGTGGTCCGCAGGGTAGCGGGCCACCTGTTGCAGACCAGGCGCATGGGCGTGGCTCAGCGCCCAGGCGGCCGCGTCTTCCTCATCGACGGGCGAAAACGAGTCAGCGTCCGCGGCCGCAACCAGCCGGGCTTCATCCAGATGAGGCAGCAGCGCCAGGCGACCGAATCGGGACTTTGACTCGATGGCCACCACGACGATCTCTCCGGACAGCACCCGAGCGGCCACCAGCGCGTCCGCCCGCCCCGTCCCGTCGACCGTGCGGCACTCACGTCGGGACACGGTCGCGGCCACCTCATGGCGTTCGTGTAGCCACAGCGTGACCGCTTCGATGGCCGCTTCTGTGATGCGTCGTTCGTCCATGGCCCACCCACGCCTTGATGGATGGGTGTCGCTGGCCGCCAAGTCAAGCCGCCCGACCCTTGACGCCGACCCATGGGCGACACAGGCTTGCCCACCAACAGCGGGACGGCGATGATCTTTGACGTGCTCGACATCCGCGCTCCCCTCCGCCAGGTGGTCAAACCGATCGCAGTGCTGGCCGGCATCTTCGGCGTGGGCACGATCGGCTATTGGCTGCTCGGCGGCGGGATCTGGTCGTGGATGGACTGCGCCTATATGACCGCAATCACGATGTCGACGGTGGGCTTTCACGAGGCGGTGCCCATCGGCGACGATCCGATGCTGCGCGGCTACACCATCGGATTGATCCTGGTGGGCGCGGGATCTGTGGTGTACCTGTTGTCGAATATCACGGCGTTCTTCGTTGAAGGCGAGCTCAACGAGGCGATCAGGAGGCGCAGGATGGAACGGAAGACCGAGCGCATGCGCGATCACTTCGTGGTTTGCGGCGTGGGCCGCAATGGCGAATATGCCGCCAAGCAGATGGCTGAAGGCGGCCATGACCTGGTGGTCGTGGACCGTTCGGAATCCGCCATCCAGAACTTCCTCGAGTTGGTCGGACACGAGCTGCCCTACGTCGTCGGCGACGCCACCGACGAAGCCGTGTTGCATCGTGCGGGCCTGCCCCGCGCGCGCGGCCTGATCGCCGCCCTCGCCGAAGATCAGGACAATATCTTCCTGGTGCTGGGCGCGCGCGAACTCAACCCCCGCATACGCATCGTGGCCAAAGCCAACGAGCCGCGCTCCAAGCGCAAATTCCGACAGATCGGCGTCTTGAACACGGTCAATCCGGCCGCCATGGGCGGCCATCGCATGTACCAGGAGATGGTCCGCCCGCAGGTCACCAATTTCGTCGACGGCCTCCTGCTGGCCACGGGTGAGGACCTGGTCATCGAGGAAGTGCCGGTGCTGGCCGAATCGTGGCTGGCAGGCAAACGCCTTGCGGACTCCGAGATCCGCGCCCGAACCAACGTCTTGATCGTCGGCGTGCGCGACGTCGAGAGCCTCGCCTTCGCCTACAACCCCGGCCCCGATTTTCAACTCCAGGTGGGCGCAACCTTGATAGCCATCGGTACCAGGGAGTCGGTACAGACCCTCGCGGGCATGGCCGAGACCGACAGCTGAGCACCGGTTCGGGGGAGTCTTTTGCGTCTGTATCGCCTTGTTCGCTGGTTCGTTCGCTGGTGCCTCAGCATCTTCTTTCGCCAGATCGAGGTGGTCGGCGAAGAGCACATACCTGCCGAAGGCGAAGGCGCCGTGGTGTTTGCCGGCAACCACCCCAACTCGCTCATCGACCCCGCATTGGTCATCGCGTTTTCGGGCCGTATCGTGCACTTCGCGGCCAAGGATGTGCTCTTTCGAAGCGCAGCCTTTCGCCCGATTCTCGCCGCTTTGGGGGCTGTGCCGGTTCGGCGGCGAATGGACCATCCCGATGGCAAGCTGGATAACGCCTCGATGTTCGATCAACTCTTCGAGGTGCTCGCCGGCGGCCGCGCCGTGGGCATCTTCCCAGAGGGCATCAGCCACGACGCCAGCCAGCTTGCGCCGCTGAAGACCGGTGCCGCACGAATCGCCGCCGGCGTGGCCAGCCGTCATCCCGACTGCAAGGTGCGCATCATCCCAGTTGGACTCAACTATGGTCGGCGACGTCATTTTCGCAGCAGCGTGCTGATTCGGTTTGGCGAACCCATCGAGCTGGACGAGGCGACCCTGGAGCGCCATGAAGATGACCCTCGTGCCGAATGCCGGGCCATTACCGAGCAGATCGACCTGAGCTTGCGCGGACTCACCATCAACGCCGAGGACTGGCAGACGATCCGGCTGCTGGATACCGCGCGTCGGCTGTACCAGCCCAAGGGCGCATCGCTGGAGGCCCGCGTTGAGTTGGCGCAACGATTCACCAATGCGTATCGGGATGTTGCGGACGCCGACGATGTGCGGCAGGCCATGGGCGCCCTGGCTCTTTACGATGCCCGCTTGAGCCTGGTTGGCATGCGAGACCGCGACCTGCGGCGCAGCTTCCGCACGCGAGACATCCTGGCCCGCTTCTACCTGAACGTGGTGCGGGTCATCTTGTGGATGCCGCTCGCGGTGCCGGGATTCGTCCTGCACGCACCTTTGGCCATCGCCGCGCGGTGGCTGGGTTGGAATCTGTCGCCTCGCAAAGACGTCATCGCTACGAGCAAGCTGGTCGCAGGCTTCGCTCTGCTGGCCCTGTGCTACTTGTTTCTGATCGCGGTCGTGGCCGTGTTCATCGGGCCGCTCGTCGCCCTCCTGCTGGCGCCGCTATTGCCCCTGAGCGGCTACGCCACATTGCGCGTCCTGGAGCGCTACGCTGCAGCGCGGAGCCTGACGCTCTCCACGCTGCGCTTTGTGCGCTTTCGCGACGAGGTACGGGCGCTCCGCACCGAACGGGAGCGGTTGCGACGACAGGTCATCGACGTTGTGCGCCGCCACCTGCCGGACGACATGGCGCCTCTCTTCCTGGATCAGGCGCTGGATAGCGTCGGCATATCGGAGTCACAGTGAGCGTGGATCGACCGCCGGTGGTCTTGTTGCACGGTCTGGGCCGCACGGCTCGATCCATGGCTTCGCTGCGCCGGCATCTCGAACGACGGGGGTTCCAGACCTGGGCCCGTTCCTATCCCTCGCGGCGCATGCCGATCGCCGAGTTGGCCGACCTGGTTGCCCAGTGGATTCGTGCCGATCTGGGGTCGCACAGGCCGGCGGCCGTGACGCACTCTCTTGGCGGCCTCCTGGTCCGGCACATGAACGAAGCGGCCGATACCAGAACACCGGTGCCATTCGTCAAGACCGTGATGCTGGCCCCGCCCAATGGCGGAAGTCAGCTGGCAGCCCGGCTGCTTCGAATGCCTTCATTTGCCAAAGCGCTGGGACCTGCGGCGCGCGACATCGTCCAAGGTGGTCCGTGGCCGCCGCCGCCCCGGCCCTTTGCCGTCATCGCAGGCACTCGCGCGCCGAGTATCGGCAACCCGGCCAGTTGGCTGAGTCATCGATTCGGTGTTTTTGGCGAAGGCGTGCCCAACGACGGCACGCTGTCGGTTGCCGAGACCTGTTTCGAGGGCATGGCCGAACATGTCGCCGTGGATGCCAGCCACACATGGATCATGCGCGATCCGAGGGTCCACCAGATGGTGGTGAGCTACCTGGAGTCCGGACGCCTGAAGCCCGGCTGACGCATTCGGCCGCCTGGCATGCCGGTTCTGATAATCGGCACCGGTGTTCGCGGTCAGCGGTTCTTCAGCGTGGCGACCAGATCATCCAGGGTCGCCGCATCATCGTCCACCACCACGACCGCAGCACCGTCGCCCTCATCCTGCGAACCGCCGCCGCCCGCTTCGACGCCTGCAACACCAGCCCGCAAGCGCTCCGCCGGGCGGCCCTCCGCAGCGACCTCTGGCAACGGCTCGTCGTCCGGATGTTGCCACTGGCGCTTGTCGTCCAGCCAGCGGCGGTAGCGGGCAAAGGTCCACATGCCTTCGCGAGCACCGGTCTCCATCGCCGCCCCCACCTTGAAGAAGGCGCCATCGCGGAGCTGACTCCTGATGGCCGAGTTGGCGACCAGAACCTCGCACTCCGGAACGCGCACAGGAGGCTGACCTCGAGATGTCATGCGCTGGCAGACCACCGCTTCGAGGCAGCTGGCGAGCTGGGCCCGTACGCCGGCTTGCGCCTCTGGTGCAAACGAAGCGACGATCCGCTGTAGCGCCTCGCTTGAAGAGGCCGCATGCATGGTGGCCAGGACCAGGTGTCCCGTTTCGGCTGCGTCCAGCGCCGCGGCCATAGTCGGCGGATCGCGCATCTCTCCGACGACGATGACGTCGGGATCTTCGCGCAGCGCGTCCAGCAACGCCTGTTGGAACGAAGGCGTATCGCGGCCGACCTCTCGCTGCCGAATCAACGAGAGCCGCGGCCGGAAGGTGTACTCGATGGGGCGTTCGACGGTGACGATGTGACGCGCTGAAGCGCCGTTGATGCGCTCGACCAGGGCGGCGAGCGTGGACGACTTGCCGCTACCCGTGGCGCCGGAGACCAGGATCAACCCGTGCTCGCGTCGGGCGAGGCTGCCGATGTCGGGGTGCAGGTTGAGGCGCTCGATGGTGGGTTGAAATCCGGCCAGCAAGCGAATCGCAAAGCCGACACCGCGCGCAGATTGAAGCACGTTGATCCGACAGCGGACGCCGGCGATGACCCGCGACATGTCGTACGAACGACGGGTCAAGAAGGCGGGCCAGTCACGCTCGCCGACGACGGAACGCGCTGTCGCCAGGAGCTCCTGGGCGGGCGCGGATCGGTCGAGCTGATGCAGACGACCCCGCACCCGCACGACGGCTGGCAGGCCCGGCTCGAGGTGTACATCACTGGCGCCCTTGCTGCGGGCCAGACGGATCCAGGTTTCCAGGCTCATGACAACTCCCACCACGGGGCGCTGAACCCCTGCGGCGGGCGAAATATGCCGTCATGAGAGCGCGGGTCAAGCGTCTTGCACGTCAGTTCCACACCTTGAGGGCCTTGGAGCTGGCGATCACGGTCACGCTGCGGCCGTCCACGCAGCGGACCATGATGTCATCGTAGCCGTCGTTGTTGATGTCCTCGACGAGCATCTCGGCCGGCCCCGCGTTGACCGGCAGCTGGTTGTTCAGCTTGGCGAGTTTTCCCTTGCCCGTACCGAGCAGCAGGCCGACTCGATTGGTATCGCGAAGGGCCACGGCCACATCGGGCAGACCGTCCGCGTTGAAGTCGCCCACACCCGTTGCAGCGGGGGTTCCTTTCCACAGCGCATGACTGGCGGTCTGGCCGTAGCTGCCGTTGCCGTCGCTGAAGACGACCATGAGCCAACCGACCCGGGCGACGATGATGTCCAGCCACTTGTCGCCGTCGAGATCGGCCACCGCGAATGCTGTGGGCAGGCCGCCTGTGGCGAGCATGAGCCCGGGTACGGAGAGCTTGGCGCCCTTGGCGTCGAATACGATGACGTCCTGGCTGTGGTCGTCGAGCACAAACAGGCGCGGCCCTTGGGCGTCTGCTGCAATGAGCGCCGCTACGGGCGCCGGACCTGTCGACAGCCAGGTCCCCTTGATGCTCTTGAGCTCGCCGCTGCCCTTGATGGTGTAGGTCGCCTGTCCGTCCTGCTTGGCGTGGCTGAATTGCTGATTCTCGCTGATGAAGGTGCGCAGCCGCGCAGGCAGGAAGTCGGGCTCCTTGGGCTGGCCCCATGCCTTCATCAACGTCACCAGATCGGGCAACTGGTCGCCATTGAGATCGCCGACTGTCATGGCGATGGGTGCCAGTCCCGCCGACAAGCTGAAGGTGGGAGTCAGCTGACCGGCCATGTCCTTGTCCGTGAAGCCGAGCCCCTTGCCTGAGTTGTGGAAGATCAACGCGCTCGTCCGATGAAGCGGCGCGCCGCCGCCCGGGCCGACGGCGTTCTTGGAGCCTGCAAGATCGCAGGTCGTCGCCTCGCCAACATCGTAGAAGGAATCGACTTCATTCTGCTCGTCGACCTTGCACATCTGGGCCACCTTCGGGCCGTTCGCCGACTCCTTGGTGCCGATGAAATACTCCCGCGCCACGGTGGCCACCAGGTCCGGGTGGCCGTTGCCGTCCACGTCGGCTGCCCGCAGGCCGACAACGTTCGGCTTGCCCTCGCAGCTTGGCTTGCCGGTGGACTTGTCCTTGTCCAACGGCCTGTACTCGGCGTAGCGGGTCTCTGTCGTCGACTTGTAGGCGAGGTCCCGGTAGAGCCACGCCGGGGTGGCGATGGGAGCGCCCGCGCAATCGTTGTCTTGGAAACTGGCGGTGGACCGCCCGACGACCACCAGGTCCTTCTTGCCGTCGCCTTCGAAATCCGCCAACGCCATGGCTGTGGGTTTGGTCTTTGTCTGGTTGGGCAGGACACAAAATGGCAGGTCGATCGGGGCTTCGAAACCGCCACCGGCCGTGCCGTACAGGATGTCCATGTCGCCGGTCGAGGGAACGATTGCCGCCAGGTCAGTCGCACCATCGCCATCGAAATCACCGGCCACCACATTGGTAGGCTGCCCAGAGGTGGCATAGCCGATGCCGCAGAGAAAGAGCTTCTTGAACTCTTCACCGACCGGTCCTTCGTCAACGCCCGTGGTCGGGTTCATCATCGTAAATGACGCCGAACCGCCCAGGATGCAGATCTGCGTGGTCGCCTCTGAGGGCGGCACGACGATGTTGGTCGGCGCCGTGGACAACGGCATGGTGGCCGTCTGCTTGAATTTGCCCTTGCCATCATTGCTCAACATGATCACTGACGAGCTGCCGAAGCCGGCCACGATGAGGTCCCACGGCTTGTCGCTGCTGGCGCGATAGGGCGCCGCGACGACAGGTGATGGTTCGCCCTGAAGGAGCGTGTCCTGGCACGCCAGGAAGCCGCCCTTGCCGTCGGCGAAACAGATGGTGAAGACGGAGCCGGCGGTGCGTCCGAAGACCAGATCCTGCGCGCCGTCGCCGTTGAAGTCCGCATGCCTGGCCTGGCCCACGTGACCCACTCCAGGGAAAGTCTCAGGTCCGGTGATGGCGCTCGGAAGTGTAGGCGGCAGTCCATCCTTATCGAGCACGACCTTGCTTGGAATGTCGACCCGGTACACCGCGATATCGTGCTGGTCGGACAGGCTGCGCAGGCCGACGATTTCAGGGTCTCCATCGCCATCCACGTCGACCATCTGCCAGGCCGTCAAGACGCCGGCCAGCGGCAACTCCGAGACCACATAGGCCTCGCGACCGATCATGCCGACCAGCACGAGCCGCCCCGTCGCGGCCTTGCCGTGGGCCGAGACGTACCATCGCAACTCGACCTCGGCGCCGCCGGAGATGGCCGGCAGGCCTTTGGTCACCGTGTCCAGGGGCGCGTTCCAGGCGACGCCATCCTTCACCGGCAACAGCTTCGGCGCGTACATGTGGCAGCTGGATTCGCAATAGAACATGCCATCGCCGCCCGTCGTGGTGGCCAGAAAGTCCAGCTTGCCGTCGCCGTCGAGATCGACCGGGATGGCGTTGGTGAGCGTGGCCTGACCGCCGGAGAAGCCCGAGCTGCTCGTCCGTTGTGGGTTGGCGAAGCGCGTATTGCCCAGGATCTGCACCGCCGCCGAGGCGACCGTCGCGTTGCCTGGCAGATCTGTGGCCCGGACATGGAATGTGTGATCGCCCGTGATGCCTGGCGGCAGCGGGATGTTCGCCACCCATCGCCCCACCTCCTTGCGCTCGGCGAGGACCTTGTCGCCGAGCAGAAACCTGGCTTCGGCGAAATGCTTGTCCGCGATGGTCACATCCAGCTGTACGCTGCCGGACAAGGCCCCCGGTTGCGGCGCCGCGAGATGAAGGCTCGGGCCCGTACGGTCGACCTGCAGTTTGAGCAGCCAGGTCGCCTTTTTGCCATCTGCCCAGGCGACCAGGGTCAGCGCCAGCTTCCCCTCTGGGAATTCGCTGAGGCTGGCCGAGAACTGCACCTTGTCTCCGGCGTTGCCAGGCACGACGTACTCGAGCAACGTCTTGGTCGCGACCCGCACCTCGAAGCTGTCGACCTCGGCGCCGTCCGATAGCCGACTGCCGACGACGACATTCAACGTCTTCGACATCGGCTCGCCGTCGGCCGGAGCGTGCACGACGATCTTGCCCTTGGCCTTCTTGGACGACGAAACGTAGGGCTGGGTCCCCTCCTCTTCTTCTTCGTAGATCTCCACCGGCGCCGGTGGACTGCACGCCGCAGCGCTCAAGGCGATGCCCAGGCAGCTGATCAGCAAGGCGACAAACGCCGGCCGCCCCCCTGCGAAAACGCGCGTGGGATTCGCCGTCATTGCCTGCCACACGCTGGTTCCGTGATCGTTGAGAATCGTCATGGTGGACCTCCCGGGGGGACTCGAGATGGACATTTCACAGCGGACTGCGGACCGAGGACCGCGACCAGACAGCCATGTCCGACGCGCTCGACGCCGGTGCTGTCGACGGCGCGCACGCGCACGTCGAACTGTCGTTGATGTGCAGCGCAGGGCTGCTTGATGTAGTAGGGCAGCCCGATGACCTCGAGCCATGGCGAGCTCGCATCCGACACAGGGGCCTCAGCAGCCGAGAGCAGAACCGACCACGCCAGCTCGCCGGCCTGAGCCAGCGGCTCGCTGCCCGACTGCGTCATGCGCACACGGATGAGCGCCTGGGGCGACGACGGCGCACGGACGCGGGCGGACACCCAGATGTGAAAGCCGCCCTGCGGCCCGAAGATGACCTTCTGGCGCGGACACTGCCGCAGGGTTTGCCAGTCGTTGCCGTCTTCACTGGCGCCGCCGACCACGACCGATGGCCAGCGCGCGCTCACCGATGTCGGCGAGGGATGCCCGTCGTCGCTGGAGTGCGGGCCGCCGGCCACTGCGGCTGCCCCATGGCGGGGGGACCAGGTCGATGCGCCCGAAGCCGAAATCGTGTCAGTGCCGTGGGCGTGCCCGGCAACCGGCGGATCCTCGTCGTGGGCCAGACAGGAGGTCAGGCCAAGCGCTGCGACCACGATCAACTGGCTGATAGCCACACCGGCCAGGCCAGCTGTCGTTGCCATCCGAATGGCTTCGACGGTGCGCGCACACAGGCGCACCACGCCGATTTGGCGTTCCTTTCGCACCGAGGCACAGTCTCTGGGGGGAGACGGCGACCGGACGGGGGGATCATCGAGACGCCAGACTTCCTACAGCAACCACACTAACCTTTACAAATGGGACGCAACAAGGACTTTTTCGGCCATCGAGGTACGAAACGGCTGCCGCAGCCCTCTCAAACCAGTCGATTCTGACCTCGCATGGCCGAATTCCGGGCGTTTTGCAGCACACAGGGCCGATTAACAGGTGACATCGCTGGGCGCGCGATCCAGACTCCGCGCGCGCCCGGCCAGGCGCTCCCAGCGCCTCGCAAGCAGGCGCAAGCGGTAGCCCTTTGTTCAACAGTCGTTGACAGCCGCGCGCGTGCGCATAGGGTTTGAATCCGGACCTATTTGGTCCGATTTAGACATACCTGCCCGGAACGACCTGGAATCACCATGGACAACACGCGCCAGACCATCGATGAAATCACCAGCAAGGGGTACGACCCCGGTTTCGTCACCGACATCGAGGCGGACGCGGCACCGCCGGGGCTCAACGAGGACATCGTGCGCCTGATCAGCGCCAAGAAGGAGGAGCCCGCCTGGCTGCTGGAGTATCGGCTCAAGGCGTTTCGACACTGGCAGACCATGACCGAGCCCACCTGGGCCCACGTGGAGTACCCGGCCATCGACTTCCAGGACATCGTCTACTACTCGGCGCCGAAGGTGCGCCAGATGAAGAACCTGGACGAGTTGACCGACCAGGAACGCGCTGACTACGACGCCATGATGCAAACCTACGACAAGCTCGGCGTGCCGCTGCACGAGCGTGCTGCGCTGTCCGGCGTTGCGGTGGATGCCGTCTTCGACAGCGTCTCGGTGGCGACCACCTTCAAGGATCGTCTGACCGCGGTCGGCGTCATCTTCTGCTCGTTCTCCGAAGCGGTGAAGGAACACCCCGAGCTGGTGCGCAAGTACCTGGGCACGGTGGTGCCGCACACGGACAACTTCTACGCGGCGTTGAATGCGGCCGTCTTCTCAGATGGCTCGTTCTGCTACATCCCCAAGGGCGTGCGTTGCCCCATGGAGCTGTCGACCTATTTCCGCATCAACGCCGCCAAGACCGGCCAGTTCGAGCGCACCCTGTTGGTGGCCGACGAGGGCGCTCACGTCTCCTACCTGGAGGGGTGCACGGCGCCGGTTCGCGACGAAAACCAGCTGCACGCAGCGGTCGTCGAGCTCATCGCCATGGACGATTCGTCCATCAAGTACTCGACGGTGCAGAACTGGTATCCGGGCGACGTCAACGGCGTGGGCGGCATCTACAACTTCGTCACCAAACGAGGCGCCTGCCGCGGTCGCAACTCCAAGATCAGCTGGACCCAGGTGGAGACGGGCTCATCCATCACCTGGAAGTATCCGGGCTGCATCCTGCAGGGCGACGGCTCGGTGGGAGAGTTCTACTCGGTTGCGCTGTCCAACAACCGGCAGCAGGCCGACACCGGCACAAAGATGGTGCACATCGGCAAGAACACCAGCTCCACCATCGTATCCAAGGGCATCTCGGCGGGTCACGGACGGCAGACCTATCGTGGCCAGGTGAAGATCCTCAAAGGGGCCGACAACGCACGCAATTATACCCAGTGCGACTCGCTCTTGATGGGCGATACCTGCGTCGCTGACACGGTGCCCTACATCGAAGTCCGCAATCAGACGGCACAGGTGGAGCACGAGGCGTCCACGTCCAAGATCAGCGAGGATCAGCTCTTCTACTGCCTGCAACGCGGCATCGAACACGAAGACGCGGTCAACCTGATCGTCAATGGATTCTGCAAGGAGGTCTTCCGCGAGCTGCCCATGGAGTTCGCGGTGGAGGCCCAGAAGCTGCTCGAAGTGAGCCTGGAAGGGGCGGTCGGATAGCGAACGCGGCAAGACGAACCGGCCGCGAGGCGGCAAGGGAGCAATAGGATGCTGAGCATCGAAGAACTGAAGGTTGAGGTCGACGGCAAGGAAATCCTCAAGGGACTGACCCTGGAGATAAAGGCCGGCGAAGTGCACGCCATCATGGGGCCCAACGGCTCGGGCAAGTCCACGCTGAGCTATGTACTGGCCGGCAAGGAAGGCTACGAGGTCACCGGCGGCACCGTCGCTTTCCAGGGCGACGACCTGCTCGACAAAGAGGCCGACGAGCGCGCCCGCGAGGGCCTCTTCCTGGCGTTTCAGTACCCGGTGGAGATCCCCGGCGTCAGCAACAAGGTCTTCCTCAAACATGCGGTCAACGCCACACGCAAGCAGCGAGGACAGCCCGAGTTGGACGCTGTCGAGTTCCTGGCCCTGTTCAAAAAGAAGATGGCGCTGGTGCAGATGGATCCGAAGCTCGGCGCCCGCGAGGTCAACCGCGGATTCTCCGGTGGTGAGAAGAAGCGCAACGAGATCCTGCAGATGGCGTTGTTGGATCCCAAGCTGGCGGTGCTCGACGAGACCGACTCCGGCCTGGACATCGACGCGCTGAAGGCGGTCTCTGACGGGGTCAACGCGCTGCGCTCAGCCGATCGGGCGATGCTGGTCATCACCCACTACCAACGGCTGCTGGACTACATCGTGCCCGACCATGTGCATGTGCTCCTGGACGGCCGGATCGTCCGTTCCGGCGGCAAAGAGCTGGCGCAGGAGTTGGAAGAGCGGGGCTACGACTGGATCCGCCAGGCAGCACAGGCGTGAACAGCCCAGACACCAAGGAAGATGCGATGATGCAAGCGCTCCCAGGCGGCAAACAGGCCGACCCCATGCGCGCCGATTGGATCGCCGGGATCCGCGACGCGGCCTTGGCCGAGTTTGGCCGACATGGCCAGCCCACGCCGCGCCTCGAAACCTGGCGCCACACCAATCTGCGGCCCTTCGACAAGACCAGGTTCCACACCCTGCCCCGCGTGACCGCTACCGGCATGAGCGAGGCGGCGCTGGCGCCGAAGTTGTTGGACAAGCCCGCTGGTCGCCTTGTCTTCGTCAACGGGCGCATGTCGCCGACGTTGTCATTCGCCGGCGAGTTCGGCGGACCGGTGGGCCTGGAGAGCATTGTCCTGGCGGTCACCGGCGGGTCGCCCTTGCTGCGCGCTCACCTGGGTACCGTGGCCTGCCACGAAGGTGCCGAGCACGCCATGACCGCGCAGAATCTGGGCACCTTTGACGGCGGCGCCGTGCTCTTCGTGCCGGCTGGTCTCAAGATGCCGGGCCCCATCGAGTTGGTCTTTGTGGGTGCGCCCACCGACGTGCCGGTGAAGAACACCATCCGCAACATGATCGTAGTAGGGCGCGGCGCTGAGTTGACCGTGGTGGAGCGCTACCTGGCCCTGGACTTCCGCGACCAGCCCTACATGACCAACGCTGTGACCGAGCTGGTCGCAGCCGAGAACGCCCAGGTCCGTCACGTGCGCATCCAGGACGAGGGCCCGGCTGCGTTGCACCTTGGCGTGTTGGGCGTGCGACAGTCCGCCCACAGCCGTGTGGAGTCTGACGTGATCCAGGTCGGCGCCAAGCTCGGCCGCAGCGACGTGCAGGTGGCGTTGGCAGAACCGGGCGCCTCCTGCCGTGTCGACGGTCTGTATGTCGGCACCGGCGAGCAACACCTCGATCAGAACAGCGTCATCGAGCACCAGGCGCCCCATTGCGACAGCAGCGAGCTGTACAAGGGCGTGCTCGACCAGCGCAGCAGCGGCGTGTTTCGCGGTCGCATCGAGTTCCACGAGGGCGCCATCAAGTCCAGCACCCAACAGCTCAATCGCAACCTGCTCCTGTCGCCACACGCGTCCGCGAGCAGCAAGCCGCAGTTGGAGATCGACAACGACGACGTCAAAGCCACACACGGCTCGACCATCGGGCAACTCGATGACAGCGCCCTGTTCTACATGCGGGCCCGCGGCATCGACGCAGAGACCGCCCGCGGCCTGTTGACCTGGGGCTTTGTTCGCGAGGTGGTCGACGCCCTGCCCGTGCCCGAGCTGCGCACCTGGCTCGCCCGCCGACTGTCCGACCGGCTCACCGTACCCGACGAGGAGTGAGCCTATGTCCTCCCCGAGCCTGCCCATGAGCGAATCCAATCTCTCAAAGACGACCTCCATGGATGTCGCCAGCGTTCGAGCCGCCTTCCCGGCCTTGCAGCAGTCGATTCACGGTCGCCCCCTGGTCTACCTCGACAGCGCCGCCACGACGCTCAAACCTCAGGCGGTCATCGATGCCCTGCTGTCGCACTACGCGGTCGATACGGCCAACGTGCATCGCGGCGTTCACACCCTGAGTCAGCGCGCCACCGACGCCTATGAAGAAGCCAGGGAGACGGTGCGACGGTTCATCAACGCGGCCGCGCTGGAGGAGTGCATCTTCGTCCGCGGCACCACCGAAGCCATCAACCTGGTGGCCCAGAGTTGGGGGCCGGCGAACCTGAAGCCAGGGGACGAGATCCTGGTCACGGCCATGGAGCACCACGCCAACATCGTGCCCTGGCAGATGCTCTGCGAACGGACCGGCGCGGTGCTGAAGGTCGCGCCCATGGGCGACGATGGCGCACTGCTGGTCGACGACTTCGACGCCCTGCTCACCGAGCGCACCGCCCTGGTGGCCGCGGCCTGGATCTCCAACGCCCTGGGCACCATCAATCCTGTGCAACACATCGTCGACGCGGCTCACTCCGTGGGTGCCCTGGTGCTGCTCGACGGCGCCCAGGCGGCGCCCCATTGCCCGGTCGACGTACAGGCGCTGGGTTGCGATTTCTTCGCTTTCAGCGGTCACAAGGTCTACGGCCCCACCGGCATCGGCGTGCTCTGGGGACGGCGCGAGCTGCTCGAGGCCCTGCCGCCCTGGCAGGGTGGCGGCGACATGATCCTGTCGGTCACCTTCGAAGAGACCACCTACAATCGGCTGCCGGCGCGCCTGGAAGCGGGCACTCCGCACATCGCCGGCGCCATTGGCCTCGGCGCCGCATTGCAGTGGATCGAGGGCATCGGCATCGAGGCGATCGCCGCCCACGAAGCCCAACTGCTGGCCTACGGCACCGGACTGCTGAAGGGCATCCCCGAAGTACGACTCATCGGCACCGCACCCCGCAAGGCCGGCGTGCTCGGCTTTGTCATCGACCAATGCGAGTTCCCGGTCCATCCCCACGACGTGGGCTCCGGGCTGGACGCCTGCGCCGTGGCCGTACGCGCCGGCCATCATTGCGCACAGCCGGTCATGGAGCGTTTCGGCATCCCGGCGACGACACGGGCCTCGCTGGCGGCCTACAATACGCGAGCCGACCTCGACCGCCTGGCCGAGGCGATCGAATACGTGTTGCGGATCTGGAAGGTTCGCGGGTAGGACCTCATGGACGAACTGGCCGAGATCCGACAAGAGTTGATCATCGATCACAGCCGCCGACCACGAAACTACGGCGAACTGAGCGATCACAGCCACCAGGCCCGCGGCGACAATCCACTCTGCGGAGATAAGTTCGTCGTCCAGGTCCGCCTGGAGGGTGACGTCATCGCTGATGTTCGCTTCACCGGGCAGGGATGCGGCATGTCGACCGCGTCCGCATCGGCCATGACCGAGGCGGTCAAGGGCGGCACCATCGCCGACGCCGAGGTGATCTTCGAGCGCTTCCGCGCGCTGGTCGTCGATCGAAGCGGCCTTGTCGACGAGGACGACCTGGACCGACTGGCCATCATCGCCACCGGCGCCCGTCAGCCCATGCGCGCCAAGTGCCTGACCCTGGCCTGGCATACGATGCAGGCGGCGGTCAGTGGCGAAGCGGAGATGGTCAGCACGGAGTAGGCCGGCGCTCGCCAGGCGAATTCATGTCCCTCCAATCTGCGTAGATCGAACTCGATGCGCAGGCGTCCAAGCTGTTGGGCGCACGAGGAGGATTCCATGCATCGCTTCAGTACCAGGCTCATCGCCGCCGCAGCCGCGCTGCTGGTGGCCCTTGCGATGTCGTTTTCGGCCAGCGCCTCACCGCCTGGGCACACGTTCGTGAAGCGGGCCGATCAGAGCCGCTTCTACATCTTCGATGGAGGAATCATCCGGGCCAGCATGCGCGGCCCCGGCGGCACGCACTTCACCGGCAGGGAGCGGATCAAGTTCATGCCCTTGCTGAAGCTGAAGAAGTCCTTCCGAAGCCAATTCGCCACGGCACATATGGACCCCCGCATTCGATAGACACGCGCGACGGCGACCTCAAGGCGTCACCTTGAAAAGGACCGTAGCCGGCGCGCTCGTGGCGCCCGCGGTCGGATCGGTGGCGTCCCACGCCCGAACCGTCGCCGTGACGGCATAGGTACCCGGCAGATCTGGCACCAGCGTCGTCCAGGGCGGCGTGTCCACCTCGAAGTCCGGGCTGATCAGCGTCGCCGAGCCGTCTGGCCGCTCGGTCAACGTCCACCGCCACCCCCCCTGGGCGCCCACAGGCAGGCTGCCCGCGCTGGCGACTCCGTCGGTCTTGAGTGGGCGACCGGGCTGCCCCTGGGGCGCCACCAACGTGACGGTCGGCGCCTCGTCCACCTGCGCCCGCCGGCCCTGGAGCGGCACGGCGCGACTCTTCAGCGGCCCGGAGCAGGCGCCTTCTTGCCAGGTTCCGGCGCACCAGACTACGCGGAGTTGCCCGATGGAGACATCGGGACCGGAGACGGGCGGACTGAACTGCACATCGATCCCATGCTGGCGCCACGCGGCGACATCTTGCGGGCCGTCGCCTGCGGAGATGACCAGGTCTGCGGTGGGCAGCAGCGTGGCGCACGGCATGCCGTCCGGAGAGGTCACCGCCGGTTCCACGCAGGCCTGCACGAGGTGAAGCGGCGCACAGCTCTGGTTGGAGACCATGATCCGCGACGTCGCGCTGCCGCCGGGCACAGCGCTGACGAAGACGCCGCTGCTGGCCCCCGATACCACCGCGCTCGGCAGGCTGCAGTCACCGGCAGCGATAGGAATGCGAACCACGTCTGGCACCAGGCCGTGTACGAAACGTATGACCACCTCCGCGGGCGGCGGCGGCGCGCCGACCTGGTCTGGACCGGTCACCACCAGCTCGCGCACATTGCCGGTGCCGACCACGAACACCCCCTGCAGGCGATTGCCGCCGTTCGGCTTGCGGGCCACAACCGACCAGGTCTGCTCCACCAGCGGCTGTTGGTCGGCATGCCAGGCGCGAACTGCAATGCTGCTCACCTTGAGCGGTGCCTCACCCAGGTTGTGGATGGTGCACACGGCTTCGCTGCCCGGGGTGGCATCCTGGAGGTCGAAGCGCACGGCGCCAGCGCCGCAATTCACCGCGAAGTCGTTGTCGATCAGCCACTTGACCCCCAGGCTGAGCTTCAGCCTTTTGCGCGCGGGGGTGTCGACGTCGATCAACAACGTGGCGCTGTAGTCCCCGCCGGGATCATCGGCGGTCAGCCGTACGCACACCTCGGCGCTGCCCGGCGGCGTGCCGTTGGGGCTCGCGGGCGCCAACATCGTGCCCGTCGGGGGGGACTTGCTCACGTCCCAATATGGGGTCGCCGGCGCGATGGCGGTCGAACCGATGGACAATGGCGCGTCGCCACAGTTGGAGACCGTCACGCATTGCTGCTGGGGCGCTCCCGGCTTTGGGTTGATGAAAAGCAGGTCTTGAGCGTCTACACACGCCTTGGCCCCCATAGGCGCGACCGAAAAGCTCAGCGTCAATACGCCCCCGTCGTGTCGGATTCGCAGTTGCGCCACGCCGGAATCTGCGACGGCGATATCGGGCTGGTAGCGGACCTGGTACTCGAGGTGTTCGCTGCCAGACAACTCCGCCGGCCAGGCCCCCAGGGCGGGCGTCTGCAGGTTCATCTGGTCGTTGCCGCCCAGCCAATCCACCGAGTGAATGCGCAACGTGGAGCCGCCGGCGTTGTAGAGCAGCACGCGAGCTTGCTGGGTCAGTTGGCCGCCGGTTTGATCGGCTGGAAACGTCCAGTCCTGGCGAAGTTCTCCCTCGATGGTCCAGCCCAGGGCGCCGGGCACCTTCAACTCGAGCGGCTCGCTGCAGGAGCAGCCGGAAAAGAGGAGCATGAACAGGACAAGGAGGACGGATCGAGGCGCAGAATGTACGGGGTTCATCACGACTCCCAGCGCGTCGCCTCCGCGCCTGGACGCGCGCGCCTGAAATCGTATTGGACGGCCGCAATCGAATCCGTCAGCGGATGTGTTCGACGATGGCGTCGTGGGGGCCTGGCAGGAGCCGCTGCAGGGTCACGTCCTGCGGCTGGCCCACCGTCGCCACCGGTCGTCCGCTGGCGAGGGCGTAGCCGATCTCCATGGCTGTGCTGACGCCGACCTTGCCCCCTGGCAGCCACGCCACGATTACATCTGAGCGCTCCATGAGGGCGAATACGCGGCGTTGCACCTCGCCTTCATCGGTAGAGGGGTCAGATGCCAGGCGCACGAATTCGCCATCCTGGCCGGTGACGCGGGCGGCAGGAGGGGGATGCAATACGCGATGACCAGCGTCCTGCAGCTGCCGGCAGACGCCCAGCAGACCGTCCATGTCGTCCTTGTACGAGCCGATGACGACCACGTCGCAGCGTTTGGGCAGGTCGTCCAGACGCCCGCGTCGGCCAGCCAGCAACCAGGCGCCGATGCCGACAGCCACCAGCAGGGCGCCGACGATCAGTGACGCCCAGGTCAGGGCGGTAGCCACCTGCGCCAGCCCGGCGTGGACCGCACTGGCGCCGATAAGCCCGCCCACCGCCGTGGCGATCAGGAAGTGGCTGACACGGATGGCGGCATTAAACGCCGAGACCAGCGCCGTGGGCATGCCGAGGCCATAGCGGCGGGAGAACTCCACCAGGGCGGTGCGCGCCCAGGGCTCGAACAGACCGCGCAGCGCGCCGCAGGCCACGAGCGCCAGCGCGCAGGTCGCGAAGTACAGCCCATCTCCCAGCGGCGAGCGCACGCCGCCGAAACCCGCCCACGCCGCCGGAAATAAGAGCAGCGCAAAGAAGGTGCAAAGCAGCAGGGGCACATTGCCGCGCTGGATGGGGATGCGGCCGCCGGCGCGGATGCGAGCGAAGAGTTTGGAGCCCGCCACGCTGGTCCAGTAGCCGACCATGATCGCGATGGCGTAGCCGCCATACCAGGCGGGATTGGACCCGCCGCGGGCGTCGACGACGGACTCCAGCGGTGATTGAAAGTAGTAGATGGCGAACTGGGCTGCGCCGATGACCACCGCGGTGCCGGCGACGGCGCGTAGCAGGGTCGGTTGAATGCGCAGGGAGCCCGCCGCCTCCAGCAGCTGACGGGCGCCGACGCGGCGGGTGCTGGCCGCCGGGGGTTCGCGCACGCCGCGCAACACGGACAGCGCGTAGGCCTGGGCGATGAAGGTGCCCAGGAAGACAGTCCCCTGCAGCGCCAACGCCAGCCGTGGGTCGGGGACCAGCGCCTCGATGCCGTAATACAGAGCCACGCCGATCGCCACGGCGATCAGCGTACCGTGATAGCGCAGCGCGCTACCGACGCCTTCGAACGCCGACGCGTCGAGGTCTTCGATCTCACAATCCCTGGCCACGGCCACGAACAGGACCGTATCCGCGCCATTGATGAGCGAGAGCGCCACACCGATCGCCAGCTCGAGCACGCAGATGCCGACCACGCCAGGCGGCCAGTGCCCGGTGGCCGTGGGATCGTCGACGCTCAGCGCGCGCGCGACCAGGAGCGCCGCGAAGGCCAACATGAGCGCGCTCATCAGCCTCATGCCGACGCGCAAAGCCCACTTTGGGCCGTGCCGATCCGCCAGCACACCGCCGACGATTTCGCCTGGCACCATGATCAGAGAGGCCAGGCCAAAGGACACGATGGTCCACGCATCGCCGCCGGAGATGGCCTTGAGCAACAGGAAGACGACCGCGCCGTGAACGGCGAAGAAGTAGGCGAATCGGACGCGCACCACGCGACGGATCTGGTCATTGGCCAGGGCCGCATCGCGAGCGTGTGCAGGGAAGCCTCGAAGCGCCCGCCGGGCCAGCCAGTGCGCCAGAGGACCCATGAATTCAAGCTCCGGGGTCGTCGGCGTCGAAGGTCAGCGCGCGACAGTAGATCTCAACCGGGCCGCCCGGCAGGACATGGCAGACCGAGTAGCTCACCAGGCCCATGGGTTCGGCGGCGAAGAAGCCGTATTCCCAGCGAATCAGCCACGGGCGCTGCGACTCGCCTGCCCGTGGGTCGGCACCCAGCAGACCGCTGAGGTCGACGCTCGGCAACCCATCGGTCTGCACCAGCGCGTCGCGAGAATGATCTTGGACGCGGCCCAGCAGGATTCGGGTGCGGCCGCTGCGCAGCCCGCTGATACCGAGCACCTCGAAGACATGCGACAGCGACAAGTCCGCCAGTTGCCCGTCGATCACCGCCGCCAGGTCGGCCAACTGCCCGGTCGGCAGGGCGACGAGGGTGCTCTCGAGCAGCCACGCGCTGCTGCCATCGTCGTTGTCGCTGTGGCGCAAGCGCCGGAATAGCAGCAGCTCTCCTTGCCGCCACCGACGGGCGGACTCCGACTCCTGCGCGCCCAGGGATCTGCGCACTGCAGGGTCCGTCGACGAGTGCAGGGCGGCCAGCACCTCATCCACCTCGGGTCGGGCACGGTCGGCGGTCGTGATGAACGTCGCCGGCCAGATAAACGCGCCGCCGCCCACACTGCGGGTGATGGAGATGCGTTCCTCACTGAGCTCATTCCTGCTGGGTCCGTGTTCGTCGTAGGGCAGGATCGTATAAGGCGCGCGCGGACCGCTGGCCTCCACCAACTTGTCCACGCGCAGTTTCTCGATCGCCAGCCCAAGCGTCGCCCGCGAGGTGTCCAGCGCCCGCGCCGCCTCCGCGACGCCGATCCGGTCGCCGGTATCGAAGCCCGACTGTCGGTTGCGGATCGCCCAGGAGAGCAGACCGGCCACCTCGTCGACTTTCGTCAGCCGAGCCAGATCCGGGCGCGCGTGCAGCCGCCACGCGCGGCGCGCTGCTCCATAGCGCTCCTGGGATGAGGCGTTGGATGTGGTTGCCGGCCCGTTGGTCCGCGTGCGATCTGGCATCGGTTGGCTGCTTCCTCGCAAATGATTCGGTCTTCGGCCCGATCGGCACCCGATCGCGGCGAGTCTAGCGAAAAAAGTCCAGTCCAGCCACACGCGCCACACGCCTAGGCGAGTAAGTCGTGCTTGACGTGTGGGGGTGTACATGTTATCGGTCGGGAAGTTACTGTTTCTCAAGGAGGTTCAAGATGAACGGACGCATCCGTGTGTGCCGTCGATGTGTTTCTGCGGCGTGGTTGGTCGGCATCATGGCGGCGGCGGCGCTGCTGAGCGGCTGTTTCGGCGCCGAGGAGTTGGCGCCAGGCGTAGACGTCGATGCGAATCGCAACGTCACCGAGATGGTCATGGTCTCCAATGAGCAGATCGCCGCCTTGGCTGAAGACGAAGAGCTGATCATCGACCTGACGGCGGCCAAGAAGATCTACATGCTGCAGGCGAGCCCGGCCGCGGAGGAGTTCGAACGGGTCTCCCTGATCTGCCCCAATGGCGTCAAGATGAGCGCTCGAGGATGGGCCGAGATGCAGTCGGAGGAGATCTACGCCGCCTTCTTCGACCCGACCTCGGCTCAGCCGATGCTGCTCAGCGGTGGATCGCCCGCGTTCGTATCCGCGGTCTTCGGTCACGCCCCCAAGGACCCCCCCAAGAAAAAGAAGTGCAAGTGCACGTCCAACTGCGATCTCTGCCCAGACGGGGCCACCTTCTGCTACGAGTTGCACTGCAGCTGCACAGGGGACGGCCTCACAGGTGGCGGCGGCAGCGGCGGCGGTCCCTCCAACAAGACCGGTCACGACGACGGCGCCCAGGAGCATCACGAGGACGGGGTCTGGCAGGTCTGGAAGAAGAACCCACCCTGGCAGAAGGGCGACTCGGATCCGTCACCGAATGATGACGGGGGAGAGGGCGGCCAGGGCACCGGTGGCGCCTATGGCGGGCCGGATCCGGGCCCCGGTGGCGGCTCGGGCGGTGGTGGTTCCGGAGGAAGCGGCGGCGGCTATGGCGGCGGCGGTGGCTCCAGCGGAGGCGGTGGCGGCTGCGGGGGCGGAGGCGGCGCCGCGGGAGCCCGCGGAGGCCGCGGAACAGGAGGCGGCGCAGGCGGCGGCGGTGGCGGTGGCAGCGGCCACGGCAGCGGATGGGATCACTGAGCCCCAGAGTGCCCGATACCAGCTCTGCTCAACGCACCATGCGCAACATTCGTCGTAGCGGCTCGGCCGCCCCCCACAGCAGCTGGTCGCCGACCGTGAACGCGGTCAAGTACTGCGGTCCCATGCGCATCTTGCGCATCCGGCCCACGGGCACGGTGAGCGTGCCAGACACGGCAGCCGGCGTCAGTTCGGCGAGCGTCGCGTCCTTGTCATTGGCCACGAACTTCGTCCACGGCGTGTAGTCGGCGATGGCCGCTTCGATGTCCGCCAGGGGCACGTCAGCGGTCAACTTCACCGTGACCGCCTGGGCGTGGCTGCGCATGGCGCCAACGCGCACACAGAGGCCGTCCACCGGGATCGGCGGATCGTTGCCCAGGATCTTGTTCGACTCGACGAACCCTTTGTACTCCTCGCGGGTATCGCCGTCGGGCATCAGGCGGTCGATCCACGGGATCAGGCTGCCGGCCAGGGGCACACCGAAGTTCTCGTCGGGGAACTCGTCCGAATCCAGGCTGCGCTGTATACGCCGATCCAGCGCCAGGATCGCGCTCGCCGGATCGTCCAACTCGGCGCCTGCGGCGTGTCCAAGCGCGCGCATCTGGGCGACCAGTTCGCGCATATTGCGCGCGCCGGCGCCGGACGCCGCCTGATAGGTCATGGAGCTCATCCACTCGACCCAGCCCTGCTCAAAGAGCGCGCCCAGGCCCATCAACATCAGCGAGACGGTACAATTGCCGCCGACGAACGCTTTGCAGCCGCGGTCCTTTGCCTGGCGGATCAGGTCGCGATTGACCGGGTCCAGGACGATGACCGCGTCGTCCTCCATGCGCAGCGCCGACGCGGCGTCGATCCAGTAGCCATCCCAATCGGTGGCGCGGAGTTTGCGATAGACGGAGTTGGTGTAGTCGCCGCCCTGGCAGGTCAGCACCACGTCGAGTTCGGACAGCGCGTCGATGTCCCAGGCATCCACCAGCGGCGGCGCCGTGACGCCCACATCCGGCGCCGGCTGACCGACTTGCGAGGTCGTAAAGAACACCGGTTCGATACCGGCAAAGTCGCCTTCTGCGACCATGCGCTCGAGCAGTACCGAGCCGACCATTCCGCGCCAGCCCACCAATCCAACCCGCATTTTCGCCATGACCGTTCAACCTCTCGCTGCGGCGCGTCCGCCGCGAATCTCCCTACTGCACCGTGATGTCGAACTCATCCACCATGGTGCCCAGGGTGTTCTTGAAATAGGCCTTTGCCTTGTTGGGATTGCCGTTGACGTTGAAGATCACGAACAACGGGCCGTGTGTATTGCTGTAGGGCAGAAAGAACTGATCGACGCCATTCTTCATCCAGTAGTCGCTGGTATAGATGGTCGCCCACCACGTATCCCCCGCATGGAGCTTCTTCTCGTACTTGCGGATCTCCTTGCCGCCCGTGCCGGTCACCGAGACGAAGGTCTTGCCCTTGGCGAGGATCATCTTGGCCGGATCGCCGGTCGCCCCGTGGCCCTTGGACTTGTCGCCCACAGCCGTCAGCGTCTTGGTGCGCTCGTACGAGTGCTCATGGCCGGTGACGATCATGGCGCCATGTTTCTGGCACGTCTGGTAGACCGGCCAGCCGGCCTCGTCGCCCTTGGCTCCGGTCTGCATGTCCTTCATGTTCACGTGCCAGCTGCAGACCTTCCAGGTGTGCGTGCTGTCCTTGAGCTGCTTGTCGATGTAGGCCGCGTGCCCGGTACCCGCCAATCCTGGCGCCGTGAACACCATCTGCAAGCCCTTGAATGTGCAGGTCTGCTTGTGGAGCACGGTGCCTGTGCACTTGGCCTCGGGCACCTTCTTGAGCCGTTCGGTGAGGATCTTCTGGTACTTGCTCAGTTTGGGCATGTCGTGGTTGCCCGGGCTGGCGAAGACCGGGAACTTGGGCCCGAGCGTGGAGTCCAGCAGGGACTCCCAGAGTTCTGGCTTTTCCTCGTAGTCGAAGTCGCCTTGGATCAGCACAGCCTCCGCCTTCTCCTTGACGATGAGATCGAGCACCGCGTACGCCGCCAGGTTCAACCCCTGGTCACCGATGAAGGCGATCTTCAGATTGGCGACCGTGCTGGTTTTCGCCGGACCACCAGCGTCGGCCGCGCCACCATCGGCCGGGCCGGCGTCAGGCGGGCCGATGTCTGGTGCCCCGGCATCGACAGGTCCGGCATCCGGCGAGCCCGCGTCAGTCGGCACCACGCCGGAGCCAGCATCGGTAATCACGTCCGCGGGCGGGCCCGCATCGGCGATCCACGTGTCGTCTGGCTGATCTCCGGTTCCGGCGTCATCGGGCGCAACATCTGCGCCATGGCCGCCGTCTTGCGGCGTTGTCACGCCGACGTCCGAGCCCGGTTCGGTTTCGCTCCCGGCGTCGACCGAAGGGCCCGGAGCCACGGCCTGGTCGCCGGCAATCGCCCCGCTGCCGTCGCCGTTGCTGCCTGAACCGGCGCTATCACCGAACGTTGGGGTGATGGATTGCTGGTCGGCAACATCCTCTGCAGCCGCTGCGCTGTCCTGCGCGGGCGCACTGCAGCCGGCGGCTTGCAACAAGCCCAATGCCAGGGTGAAGACGGTCGACAGGCGCCACATCAAGGTTCATTCCCGGGCCGTGGGCCACTTCGGTGGCCCCATGGCGGAGGCGAAAGATAGCGTCTGTCCCGTGGCCGCGAAAGTCGATCTTCGCGACGGCGGCTGGACCTCGCTTCGGATCGACGGTTCCCAAAGACCGTACCCGTTTGCTGAAACCGCAACACCAGACGGCATCAGGGCGTGCACGCGCTCATCTTCGCCAGCTTCGGAATATGCCCTGCCGGCAGGACTGGGGTCGACGACAGGGAAAACCGCTCCGGCAACAACTTGGCCGTGGTGACGTAGGTCACATCCACAAACCACACCGTCGAAGGGCCGGCCAGCGACGGCACCAGCTTCGACCAGCTGCCGCCCTTCTTGTCGAGCTTCGTCGAGGCAAACAGCCAACCGTTGTCATTGCTCGCCCAGGCGCGGACCTCTTGTACCGCCAGCGCGGGCGGGCCGGGATCCACGTTGGCCACCAGCAGGGTGGCCGCGCCAGCGGTCTGCGCAGTGGCCACCGGCGCCTTGGGTAGGGAGTTGTACGCCGGGTCTGACTTGAAATGATGACGGAACCACGCCCGTTGTGCCCCTGTGGCCCGCAGCGACGCGCCGGCTTCGATGGCCTTGGCGCCGCCGGGCAACGCCGGCCCGTACACCGCAAAACAGCCGTGGTCGTAGTTGGCGGCGATGGACAGCCGGTGCGGCGTCTTGACCGCCGCCATGGTGGCGTTGGCGGCATTGAGCGGAAAGAACTCATCCATGGAGCCGTCAACCAGGAAGACCGCAGCCTGCAGGCCCGACAACGCTACACTCGGCGAGATCAGGGTCTGCATCATCTTCTTCCACCGAGGACTGGCCGTGGACAACCCTGCCTTGGCGAGTAGCACGTGCTGCCACGCATTGGGTCCCAGGGTCGCCTTATCCCACGCCAGCAGACCGCTCAACGGCACAGCCGCCTTGATCCGCTTGTCCTGGCCGGACGCGATGAAGGAGACCACGCCGCCAGCGGAATAACCGGTGATGCCCAGGCGTGCAGCGTCCACGTCCGGGCGCGTCTCCAGACACGTCAGGCCACGCATGGCCGCCACGCTATGGCCCCAGAACCACGACCCGCGCACATCTGGAATCACGTCGAAGATGCGCTTGCCGCCATCGTGCCCCGAAGGCAGCCCCCCGGACTTGTTCTCGGCCGAATCGCCGCCGCCGGGACCCGTGTAGGCGAGCACGAACATGCCCAGCAACGCCGCGGGGCCAGTGGCATGGCTCTCCTTGGCGTGCCCACCCAGCCCATGGGCCTGCACGACCCCGGGCAGCTTGCCGCCAGCGCTGGACGGTCGGGCCGCGTAGCCGGCAATGGTGATGGGTTTCAACTGCCCGTCGATGGACTCCCAGGCGGTGTAGCTCACGCGCCAGACGGTCAACATCTTGCCGTCTTTGAACGCCGTCTTCTGCTTGGTGAAGGTGCAGTTGGCGGTGGTGGGATCGGTGATCTTGGCCATGTCCCAGATGGGCGGCTGGCTCCAGGTGGCGTCAGGGCCATTGGCCGTGTCCGGGGCCGTGACCGCATCCGTGTCCGTGTCGGCGACGGTGCCCGTGTCCAACCCACAATGTGATCGACTGTCACACTGCTCGCCTCGCTGCGCTCGCCCCGCGTCTGTGGCCGCGTCCGCGTCCGCGTCCGTGACCGTGACCGCGTCTGTGACCGCGTCCGTGACTGCGTCCGCGTCCGTGACTGCGTCCGCGTCCGCGTCCGCGAGTATGACCGTGTCCGCCTCCGCTCGCCCCGTATCCGGCGCTACCCCGAGCCCCGCCGGAGCGCTCGTGCAGGCCAGCAGGGCGATGAGGGGGGCCAGTCGGAGTCCGTGCATGGGCCTCAGCCTACCCTTTGCGTCGGCGTGCCAACAAGGCGATGCTGGCGCCTGCTTGCGCACGACATCGGAGGCATCGTGGACGATTCTCTGTTTCCACCCCTTTCCCAGCTCCTCTTCCAACTGCCCCACTGGTTGATGTGCCTGGCCGGCATCATCATCGCGTTGATCACGTTGAGTCGCCATCGCACGGTCTCACTCCTGGCATTGGGCGGCTTCGGCGTTCTGCTCGTCTGGGGCGTCGTCATGGCCTTTGCGTGGGGCCCCCTGTTTCAATTGCTGCAGGATCCGGACGGCGGTGAGTGGCTCTTCCAGGTGGTCTCTCTCGCCACCGATCTGCCCGGCTTGTTCGGACTTGGCCTGGTGGTCGCGGCCGCGTTCGTGGGGCGCGACCCGGCGACGGCGGCAGCGGATGGGAGGGCGTCATGAGCAGCAGCCTCCTGTCTGAGTTCTTCAGTCTGATCATCGGCTACAGCCTGTGGATCCTGGCCTGGTGCGCTATCGGCGGTGTCGGCGTCTGGCTGCTCCGCCGCAGTCGACCTGCGGGCATGGCCGTGCTGGCGGCTTCGGCCCTGTCCTTGCTGAGGGTCGCCATCGGCATATCGATCATCTTGGTCGTCCGAGTCGGCGTCGAGGCGCAGTGGTGGGATTGGGAGGCATACGCGGCGGGCGCCACCGTGCGCGGATTCATCCGGGTGGTTCTGGGCCTGTGCATCGACGGCGCGCTGCTGGCGGCTGTGTTCAGCTGGCGAAACGGGCCCGCAGCCGAGGCCACACCGGCCGGCGCTCCGATTCCGGATTCCCCCTATTCGGTGGGCTGAGCAGCGCCCGCGTCGATGCGGGTCTGGAGCGCATCGATCAGCGCCTGCACGTCTGCGCGACGTTCTGCTTTCACCAACGGCAACGCAGCACGCAGCTTTCCGATCGCCTCGTCGTGCCGACCCAATCGATGCAGGGCCCGGGCGTGCAGGAGCAACACCTCCGGCCGATCGACCAGCGCGTCCTCCTCGTCCAGCAGAGAATCCACCGCGGCATGGTCGCCACGTTCGGCCGCGATATGCGCTCGTTGCAGCGCAAAGACCGCCCGCCGCGGACTCGGGGTGCTCTCGACCAGCACGGCCAGCAATTCGTCAGCCGCTTCATATCGTCCCAGCCGAAAGCGCACGGCCGCCAGGTTGGTCAGCAGCGCTTCGCCATCGACGTAGGCGATCACCTTGGGATTGCGCTCCAGGATGTGTTCATAGCGTGTCGCGGCTTCTTCGAGCCTGCCCGCGTTCACCTCGGTCTCGGCCAGCTGGAAATGGCCCTCCAGGTAGTCATTGTCTTGCTTGATCTCGGGTGAAAACAACGTCACATCATTGCGGAAGCGAGGCCCACCGCCAGCGGTGATGGCGGCCATGACGAGCAACCAGACAGCGCCTGCCGCCGCCATGGCCCAACGCAGCTGCGGCCGACGACGATGGACCTCCAACCCGGCCAGCCACGCCAGCGCCGCGACCGGCATGGGCGCCAGGTACCAGTAGTGCGGCGACGTGAAGCGGGGCAACGGCACGATATTGAGCGCCGGCGCGGCGATGACCGCCAACAGGAGCAGGGCACGGGTGGTCGGCGCCCGGGTGCCCCATCGCGTTGCCGCGCCGATGCACGCGATCACCAGCAGCACGGCGGCCACAATGGGCAGCGGCGCCATGTCGTCCTTCGGCAACGCGTCGCTCAGTGCGGGCAGTCCCAGGCCAGCCAACTCCGGCAGGCGCAACCCGATCGCCTGCAAACGCATCCACAAGCCGTCCAGCCCGCGCAATCCCAGGGCCTCCACCCGCCATAGCTCCGGCACCGCGTATTGACGTAGCGCCACCCACCCGGCGATCACCGCCGCGTAGACCGCCGTGGCGGCGATCGCACGCCGCGCACCCGACGTCCGCCCATGCGCCAGGGGGGATCGACCGTGCTGGATCGCCAGCAGGGCCACGAACCAGACCAGCGCCGTCTCTTTTGTCGCCAATGCCAACGCCAGCAGGCCCGCTGCGCCGAGCAAGCGCTGCACGCCGCCGTCTCGATGGAATCGAATGTGCAGGTCCAGGGCAAGCAACGTCGTGGCGACCAGGGCCGGCTCGGAGCGATAGGAGATGGCGCCCACGGGCAACCACGACAGGGGATGTACAGCAAAGGCCAGCGCCACGAACGCCGCACCGCGGGCGGACAGGCCGATAAACGAACGCGCCAGCCGCAGCACGGCAAGGGCGGCGAGGGCGTGCAGGATCACGTTGGTGGCGTGAAACCCCCACGCGTGTCCGTCCCATGCCCAGGCATCCAGCGCGTGCAACCAGGCGACCACCGGTCGATAGAATCCGGTCTCGCCGAAGCGGCTGAGCAGGCCCAGGTGCCAGGTCGCCATGGCTCCGAGCGCGCGTCCCCCTTCGATGTCGCCGTGATCAAGCCATGTGAAGCCGTTGAGCAGGTAGGTGCCGTGACTCAACAGCGCCGCCGCGACGACCGCCACCGGCGCCAGGCGTCGCCACACCGCGTCCTGGCTCTCGGTCCCGGGGTCGATCATCGGCCGACCATAGCGGGCACCATCGGCCATGTCATGGTGTGGGCCCCGCCCTCTTTTCGCCGCGCCACCGAACGTGCTAGGAAGGAGGCCCTCTGTGGCGGCCGCGGCCGCCCGACCCAACGGGAGCCTCGTCGTGGCAGACAACACATTCCAGCTTCGCACCTTCCTGTTTATCGACCAGCTCCAGCCCCAACTGGCCCAGTTCGTCGCCAAGGACAACCGGGTCTACGATCCCAGCGAGTACGACGCGGCGATCATGTTGGAGCTTGCCCCTGCGATGGAAATCCACCGCATGATCGACCTGGCCCTCAAGGCCACCCAGGTGCGCCTGGGTTCCGTGGTCACCGAGCGCCGTTTTGGTCTGATGCAGATTCAGCACGCGGACCAGGGCGAAGTCGTCGCCGCGGGCGAGGCGGTGCTGGAGCAGGCGGGGCTGACCACCAAGGATCGGGCCCGCTGCGAAATCGTCACATCGATGGTCATTCGCGGGGTCGAGCAGGATCACGCCATCTACTTCACCGGCACCTCGCGCGGCTACATGGTCCTGGCCGGCGAGTCGGTCCTCGTCCTGGAGACGACGCCGGCGGCCTACCTGACCATCGCCTGCAACGAGGCCCTCAAGGCGGCCAACATCAAGCTCGTGAGCATCCGGCCCTTCGGCGCCACGGGGCGTCTGGTCATGTCCGGGCCCGAGTCCGAGATCGACTCTGCCGCCGAAGCCGCCCTCGGCATCCTCGAGAAGCTGAACGCCGAACTCGACTGAATCGAGCCCGGCCCGGGGCGAAATCGTGACCGCCTTCGCCCACTGTCCCGTCCCGCTGATCTGCCCCCGCTGCCGTCGCGTCAGCGAAGGTGAGCTGCATGTCGGTCGCCTGGACGATAACGGTCGATGTAGCGCCTGCAGCCTGCAATGGCCCACCTTGCAGACGCCTGGACGGGCGCTGCCCCTGCTGTTGCCCGACCCCTACAACAACGAAGAGGCCGTCGCGGCGGCCGACACCATTCTGGCCGGGCTGCACGATGTTGCCGGCCTTCTGTCCGGACCCGAGGGTGATTCGCTGCGCCCCTGGTTGGAGCCTTTGCTGACCTGGGCGCCGGCTCACTTTGGCGGTTATGCGCAACCCCCGCTGCCGGCGCCCAACCTGGATTGGCCCGGCGCATGGCTGGCGGCCCTGGACGACCTGCCCCAGGGCCCGATCCTGGTCCTGGGCGCGGCGACCGGCGGCGAGGTTCTTGCCCTGCCGGCGGGCGGTCGCGCGGTCGTGGCGTTGGAGGCCAATCCGATCTTGCTGGCTTGGGCCGCTGCGGTGGCCGACGGCTGTGCCACCCTGCCCTACCGCCGAAACGCGGCGTGGCCAGGGAACCTCCCGCTGGCACTGCCAGACGACCGCAGAGAGCGGATGGCCGATGCCACGTTGCTTTGTGGCGATGCCCTGGATCCGCCATTTGAGGCGGAGTCCTTCGCCGCCATCATCTGTCTGAACCTGGTCGATTCGGTCTCCGATCCGGCTGTCCTGCTCAGGCAATGTGAGGCGCTGTTGCAGCCCTCTGGCGCCCTCGTCCTGGCCTCGCCATGGCATTGGGTCGACGGGATCACCGCGCCGGAGCGCCGCCTGGACCGGGATTTCGACCCGGCCCAGTCCCATGCGTGGCAGATGAGCAGTCTGTTGACGGGGGCCCTGGTGCCCGGATTCTTGGAGAGTCTGCGCCTGCAACACGCAGAGGACGCCCTGCCCTGGGCCATTCGCGTGCACGACCGCATGACGGCGAATTACACCGCGCAGGCGCTCCTGTTGCGGCGTGTGTAGCGCGCGGGCGGCGAATCAGCCGGCGTTCAACGTGCCGACAGTGATCTGCACATCGTCGACGAACCAGCCGGGCCCGGTGTTGTTGAGCGTATCCTTGCTGTCGAAGAACAGGCGCAACTGGATCTGCTTGCCCTTGTAGGGCGTCAGGTCGTACTTCACCTCGATCCACTTGCCGGCGTTCTCGCCATTGTTGAGCTGCCACTCCTTCAATGTGGTCTTGAAGGCATCTTCGGACACCTGCACCTTGCGCAGATCGTAGGAGTTGGAGGGCTCGACGCCGTCGAATGACCACAAGGATAGCGTCATGACGCCGTCCGCCGGCAGCTTGATTTCTGCGCTGGTTGCGGTGCCGGTGACCTTGGCGTCCTTGCCGGCTGCGTCAACGCCCTTGTAGTCCTTTCCGTTGTTGAAGTTGAGCGAGCATGTCGGCGAGTGTGCAGCCGGCTTGGACGGCGTGTCGTCGACGGCCCAGCCCGTCTCGCCCGACTTCGGCATCGGATCGATGGTCCACTTGCCGGCCTTGCCGCAAGCGAAGTCATCTGTGAACAGGGTGGTGAACTTGCAGGCATTGCCGCCCTTGCAGACGCCGTTGGTGCACGCATCGTTCTGGGTGCAGGGGTCTCCGTCGTCACACTTGCCGCCGGCCGCGATGGCCTTGTGCTCGCACTTGGAGGTGTAGGTGCTCACCTTGACGCAGCTGTCCAGGGTGCAACCGTTGCCGTCATCGCACTTGGCCGCGTCGGGCGTGCCGTGGCATTTGCCGTCGGTGCCGCACTTATCAGGCTTGGTGCACGGGTCGCTATCACTGCACGACTTACCGTCGGCTGCGGCGTCGGGCGTTCCCACGCACTTGGCGGCGGCGCACTTGTCGTTGTTGGTGCACGGGTTGCCGTCGGAGCAGCTCTTGCCGTCGGCCAGCGGAGTGCCCTTGCATTTGCCAGACTTGCATGTGTCCTTCTCGGTACAGTTCTCACCGTCGCTGCAGTAGGCGTCGTCCGCTTTCTTGGTGTTCTTGCACGCGCCCGTCTTCTTGTCGCAGGTGTCGACCGTGCACGGATTGTCGTCGTCGCAGCTCTTGTTGGTGCCCGAGCAGGTGCCATAGCTGGTGCACTTATCATCGCTGCTGCAAGCGTTGTCGTCGTTGCACGGGGTGTCTTTGGCCACGTTCTTGCCCTTGCAGGCGCCCTTGGTGCAGATGGTCTTCTCGGTGCAATCCTTGTTGTCCTCGCAGACGGTGCCGTCGGCTTTGTCGGTGCCGGCGCACTTGCCCTTGGTGCACTTGTCGCCGGCGGTGCAGTCGTTGCCGTCTTCACAGTTCTTGCCTTCGTTGGCCGGCGCGTGTTTGCAGCCCGACTTGGCATCGCAGGAATCGGTGGTGCAGAGGTTGTCGTCGTCGCAATCCTTGGCCGCGCCGCCGACGCACTTGCCCGACTTGCAGCCATCCGGCGTGGTGCAGCTGTCGCCATCGCTGCAATAGCCGCCATCGGTCTTCTGCTTGCCAGCGGCGCACGCGCCTGCCTTGCAGGAATCCGAGGTGGTGCAGTCGTTGCCATCGCTGCAATAGGCGCCATCCTTCTTGGCCTCGTTGGTGCAGCCGCCGGTCTTGGCGTCGCAGGAATCGGTGGTGCATGGGTTGTCGTCGTTGCACTTATCCTTCTTCTTGCAATCGCCGGCGTCGCACCAGCCGGTGTTGCAGAGGTCACCGTCCAGCGCGCACTCCTTGTCGGACTTGCACTTGCACAGCAACTCATAGTCTGCGCAGCAATCTTTGTAGGTCACGCAGGCGCTGTCGCACTGGCACTTGGCGCCCGACTCGAATTTGCCGCACTTGTCCTTGCACGAGGTCTCGGGCGTGATCGGGCCGATGTCCTTGGGCGGCTGGCTGGTATCTGCAGCGCCTGCGTCCTGGGCCTTGGTCACGTCTGCGGCGGTGCCCCCGTCCACAACCTCTGTCGCGTCGGGCGCCGTGGTCGTGTCGTTGACCGTGCCGGCGTCGCCGGCGCTCCCGGCGTCGCTCACGCCGGTGTCGCTGGCCGCGGTCACGTCCTGAGTGGCGCTGTCCACTTGCGCCGCACCATCGCTGCCGGTGACGTCCTTCGCCGAGCCGGTGTCGACGTTTTGGATGGGCGCCGCGCCGGTGCCTCCGGTCGAGGTGCTGCAAGCGGCGAACAGTGCCGCGGTCGCCAGAAGGCAGATGCGATCGAATCGTGTGTACATGCGGAGGACCCCCGTGCGTTGAGCGCTCGCCAATAGCATAACCGCTGGCCCGTCGCCAGCGTTGAAGTCGCAGCCGACAGACTGCGGAGGTGCGCGGCCCAGTGATAACGACCCTGCCACTATCAAGACGCGGGCCAGAATCGCACGTGCAGGTGGTCATCGTGGCCCCGTTCGTGGCGAATCAACGCACCGGCGTTGCTACCCTTGCGACGGTATTGAAAGATCGTGTCCAGGCAGCGTTCCAGGGTCGCCGGTCTTCGTTTCTTGCGCTTCTTCTTGGCCAGACGCCGGCGCTTCGAGAGCCAGGTCCGGCACCAGCGTGCTGTGGGCCGTCGGGCGCGCGCGGCGTATCGCCTGAGCGCCTTCTGCAGGTAGGTGTTGATGAAGATGTACTGCACGCCGTGACTGTCCAGGAGCCCGCGGACCAGCGCCCAGGTTCGCTTGCTGTCCAGGTTGCGCCGCGTCGCGACGACGAAGCGGTCATGTGGCACGGCGCCGCGATGGTAGTAGCCCAGGTCGGCGTCCAACCCGTTCTGGTGCGACTTGTGGGGCGCGATGTAGCCGCCCTTGCGCTTCGACAGGTGGCCGACCACCAGCGGATGCGTATCGGCAAATTGTCGTTGTACGGCCGCCGCCGAGCGAAGGATGCCCGTGATGAGGTGATGCGTTCCCCAGGCCTGACCTGGCGAGCGCACGTAGACCCCCGGTGCCTCCGGCAATCTCTCCGCTCCCTTCAAACTGCCCTTGCGTGGGCTGCCGCGGGGCCGAGCGGTCCTGGCGGGAATCGGGATTCGCACGATGGCCGAGCGGCGCCACGCGATGCGTTGACGTTTGCCTTTGGCCCGTCTCGCCCGGCCGGCCCGGACCTTGGTGATGTGGGTTCCCAGGTCGTTGACACAGCGCAGCAGGTCGGCGCTTGTGCGGTAGGTGCGCGCCAGCCAGGCGAGCGATGCGCCACGCTTGAGTCGCAAAAACATGTCGCGCGTGGCTGGCACGCGGAGAGGTCGCTTGACCTTGACCCGCCGATTGCGCGGCAGGCGAATCGACCAGCCGCCCTTGCCGCCCTTCTTCTTTCTTCGTGCCGCGGCGACGGCGCGCCGAATCCGCCCGCTGCTGGCCCTCAGCGACGCCCGGCTCACGCCATAACGACGGGCGATGGACGCCGGGGTATCGCCGCGGATTGTGCAGTGAATGATCCAGCCGCGACCGCTGAGTGTATCGGCGGCCGTTGATTCGGGCGCCAGCAGGCAAAGCGTCAGCGCGCCCGCCGCCAGGGCCAACGCGCGAAAGTGTGGGCGCTTTGATGGGGCGGTCGTGACCATGGTCCCCGAACATACGCTGTGACGCTCACAGCACAAGACGGCCTGCGCGAGGATTCGGCGGTAGTTCTGTTGAAGTCTGGCTACAACCGCTGCCTACCAGCGCCCGCGGCCACCGCTGGAAAAGCCGTCGCGTCCGCCGGCGCCACGGCCGAACCCGGCGCCTTCCTCGCGCCGTCGGTCGATGGCTTCGTTGACGCGAATCTGGCGGCCGTCGAGGCTGGCGCCGTTGAGTTCGTCCAGGGCCTTTTGGGCTTCCTGTCGGCTGACAAAGGTGACAAATCCGAAACCCCGCGAGCGTCCGCTGTCCCGATCGCGGATCACCGTGGCCTCTCGGACATCGCCGAAGGGTTCGAACGCGCGTCGAAGCCCGTCGTCCGTGGTGTTCCAGCTGAGCCCGCCCACAAAGAGTTTCCTGGCCATGTAGTCTGTCCCCCGTCGAGCCGTGCCCCCGCGACGCCCGATGGGTCCGACCATTGTGTCCGGAACATCAACCGTGCGCGGTCCGCGCCGACGCCGGGCCAGCCTATCGATGGCGCCGATCTGCTGCAATGGCCAGCCCGTGAAGAAATGCGACCGGTTCTCCAAAGGCGGGCCGATGGAGGACGAGATGTAGGCAAGGGTCGCACACTTGCGGGTCGGCGCCGTGCGGCGCTAGGCTCCCTCCGGCTAACCTGCAATCCGGGGCTTGCCACGCCCGCAGCGCACGTCGAGGAGTCCATGTCGCTTCGTAAGCGCTACTACACCCGTCACCCCATCTCGTTGGACGTTTCGGTCCGCCACACGAACGGTTGGGTCCACTATCGCACCGTGGACGTCTCCCGCCGCGGCGTGTTCTTGCGAACCGACGAGCCGAGCCCGCTCCATCGATTGCTCCAGATGCGGATCGAACTGCCCGGAGAGGACGCGTTGGACGTCATGGGTCGTGTTCGGCGCAGCGTTGCCACTCGCGAGGAGAGTCCCATCGGGCCGGGCATGGGCATCGAGTTCTTCGTCATGTCCGAGCCCCAGCAGGATGCGTGGGATCGCTTCGTGCTGTCTCAGCCCCACGGCGACCCGGGCACAGCACCGGGTGAAGGTGCGCTCGCGCCTGGCGCCGCGGTGCCGCTGGACATCGACCTGCCGAACAAGGAGGAGGTCGACGAGGGCCCCAGCGATGAGCGCACCATGCTCGGCATCCCGCGTGGCCAGGTGCAGCAGGCCGTGGCCGACGGTCTGGCCGAGGCCAAGGCCCAACTCGATGAAGCGTCCGGCGCACTGACTCAGGCTCTCGAAGGCGCCGACGAGAGCGACACGTCCGACACACCTGAACCGGCCGACACTTCAGCCTCAGAGGCTTCACCACAAGGCGTCGACCCCGGCCAGACCATGCCCATCACGTCGGCGGCGCGGCGGCAGGACGACGCGCCACCTCCGCTACCCGATTTGCCCGAGGACGAGCAAGAACCCGACGCGCCTGCAGCGTCCACCGATGTTGCGGACCTGCCGTCGTTGCACGTGGTGGTTCGCCCCGGGGATCGCAAACAACTGGACGGCTTCGTAGTCCGCCGACTCGGTTGTCGACCCGTGTTGTTGCGTATCGAAGAGCCTGCCCGGGTCGGCCAGTCTGTGGTGATCGTTCTCGTGCACCCGGAGACCGATCGCGAGTGCCACCTCAAAGCTTCGGTACAACGGACCGTGGATGCGGACGAACATCACGGCGCCGGCATCCAGGTCGGGTTCAGTGAGGCGGACGCCGAGCGGCGAGCTGAGCTGCGCCGCTTCGTCGAGTTGGGCACACACGCCGAACCCACCGCGCCGGCGGCCGACAACGTCGAGCACGATGCCCTGCTCGAGCAAGCGCAGCGTCGCCCGGAGTCAGCTACGGCGCAAACCGAACTGGGCTGGTCCTTCATCTCGCCGCAGCGCGTGCCGGAGGCGGCCATCGACGCCTTCCTGGCTGCGCTGGCCATCGATGGCGACTGCATCGAGGCCCACAGGGGACTCAGCCTCGCCTACGCCCTTGCGGGCGACGCCCACCGTGCCTATGCATTCGCCAGCTCGTGGCGACAACTCGAGCAGCAGCGCGAGGCGGCCGAGAGCGGATGAGTTGCCCACCGGCTCCGCACACAGCGCACAATGAAACGGCCGACTCATCGGCGGTCGGCGAACGCCGGACGCCCGCCGCCAGAGGCGGCGAAGCTATGGGGTGTGGCCCGAAAACGACGTTTTTCGGCCGAGGGGAAGCAACTGAAGGCGACTTGCGAGCCGGCGAGCAAGTCGAGCGCCGTAGGCGATCGAAGCCGAAGGCGGTAGTGGGCCAGACCAAATCTGGCCCGGAAGCCCCCTTGTTGCTAACGAATCGGTCCGCCCTTCTCTTCTTCTCTGCTTGCCTGGCGACCCTTGTCGCCACCGCGGCGCCACCGGCGTGGGAGCTGGTCAAGCAGGGCCGGGGCGTCAAGGTGTGGATGCAGGACATCGCCGGCGCCCGCCTGCCCCTGATACGCGCCCGCACCCGCATCGCCGCAGAACCGCTGGCGGTCCTGGCGGTCATCAATGACGTCAACGGCAGTTGTGCGTGGGCGGGACGTTGTGTGGTGGCTCGAATCCTGCGCCGTGAAGGGGTGCGAACCCGCTTGTATTCGTTGCGCTCGGCGCCCTGGCCGATCAGCGATCGAGACTTCGAACTCAACGCTGTCACGCGCATTCTCGAGGGCGGCAAGCGGCTTCGTGTCGACTTCCGCGAGGCCGCGCGTCCGCGGACGCCAGTGCCCGACGGAGTGGTTCGCATGCCCGTGATGCGGGGCCACTATGACCTGCGCCACGGACCTGGCGGCAGCACCGAAGTGGAGCTGCAGGTTCGCGGCGATCCAGGCGGCTGGATTCCCGACTGGATCGTACGCTGGACGGCCAAGAACGGCCCCTTCGCGTCATTGTCCGGGCTGCGTAAACGGGTACCCAAGGTGCGCGGCAAGTACAGCGCCGAAGTGGCTCGTCTGCGCGCCTGGCTGGCCGCCTCGGTGGCTGCCAGCCACCGTCCCGCCACCAAGACGGCCCCGGTGAAACCATGATGAATCCGCCCACAGCCCTGCTGGCGGTCGCGCTCTTGTCGCTGGGCCCGGCATGCGGTGCCGCGCAAAAGCAGGCAGGTAGCGATGGCTCCCCTTCGACGCGCGACGACGGGGCGCTGGCACGGGCGGGCATCGAGCGGTCCGCCATCCGGTGCAATACCGACCGCGTCTGGAGCCACGGAATCGGCGCTGAAGCCGCCGCGACCGCCGGGCAGGCCATCGACACCCTGCGCGCCGCCGGCGTGACGCTGGATCCGGCCCAGCTCGAGGCAGCCCGCAAACCCCTGCGCAAGGCGATGATGTGGCGCCTCATACGGGCCCTGATCGTCGCTGGCGATAACAACAACCTGGGCGTCATCCCGTTGCGCGGCGTCAAGCGCGCAGACGGCCAGCCCGTCATCCTGTTTCGCAGCGGACTCACGCCGCAGCCCGCTGCATCCGGATCCTGCTTTGGCAGCCTGGTGGGCGCAGGCGGAGTTCGGCACGTGCTCAATCTCTACGCTGGCCCCATGGTGACCGGCGACCTGGAGGATGCCGAACAGCGCGCGGTCAAAGCCGCAGGCGGGCGCTACTTCCTGGCCCGCCAGGCGGCCGAGCCGCTGCGCTCCTGGCGCGATCGCCTGCGTCATGGCACCTCGCCGGCGGATCGGAAGGCGGCGATGACGGCCGTGGCGCGCATCATCAACGAGAATATCCTGCGACCCGGCGGCGCCCTGCCGAAGGGAAACGTGCACGTGCACTGCGGCGGCGGCATGCACCGAACTGGCATGATCGTCGGCGTGCTGGACCGCTGCATCAATGGCGCCAAGGAGGCGACGCTGACACGGGACTATCGCCGTCACGTCGCCTGGCAGAGCGAAGCCCGCCCCGGTGGCTTCGAGGCCGACAACCTGCGCTTCATCCAATCGTTCGACTGCAGCCTGCTGAAGCTGCCGAAAGCCAGCGGCTTGGCTCAATAGCGAAGCGCGTAGACGAAGGTCGAGCGCGGCGCCCGTTGCCAGCGTTCCTGGATCGTATTCCACATGCCGCTGGTCGCCGCCTCGCCGTCGGCATGCTGGCTTCGTAACGCGACGGCAGCGGTCTTGTCGGCTTTGGCCTTGAGGCTGAAGATGCGCCGCGCCAGCAGGACGATGGCCGGCGCGAAGCGTTCGAGATCGAGGCTGAAGCAGCCGACGTCCTTCTCATTCGCCGCGGTCCTCTCCGCGTTCCAGACCACCGCCTGCTGGGCCATCAACCAGCTCAACTGGATCGCCGCCAGCTGGGAGTAGGTGCGCATCTTGCCCGAGGGCGTCTTCAGGCCACGGGCGATATGGCTGAAGGTCCAGATCACGTCTCGGATCCAGCTTCGTTGGGTCAGTTTGTGGTCGATGACGCCGCGGTCAGCCAGCCAGTGGGCCAGCCAGAGCGCCGCGGTTTGGGCCTTCAGCTCCTCCATTACCGACGCCAGCGGTCCACCAAACGCTTCGGCAGCGGTCTTGCCGCCGACCTTGTAGTCATGGGAGGGCCCCAGGTTGTGGGCCGCCTCGTGCAGGATCGTGCTCATCAACGCCGGCTCCGGATCGTCGTCCACCAGCGGCATCACCTCGGGACATAACAGGGATTGGACCTGCGTCCGCCGCGCGGCCCGGCTGTCGGCATCCTCACCCAGGTTGGTCATGGCCACGGTCCGCCCGCGCCCCTGGCTGGCTACAGGTCCCCAGTTGGGCAGGCTCTGGCCGGCGGTACCGCCGTGCGCGCTCCGCGACTCGCCCGCGTTGAGCGTGATGCGCACGAAATCCGGCAGCTTGAATGCCACCTCGCGCGCCTGATAGGGCGGACCCGACAGGGTGGCCAGCGCCTTCTCCATGTCGTTCCGCAGCGGTGACAGGCGGTCCTGCCAGCGAATCGCGGCCGGGTCGATGCGGCCGAAGCTGACGTGAAAGCCCGCTTTCCGGCCACAGGGCTCGAAGTAGACCTCGTCCGGTCCGATGCGCAGGTACCACCGGGAGTTCTTGCCATCCATGGCCGCCCAGGCTTCGTCCGCGGCGAACCAGTCGTTGCCGCGAAACGCCGCAGCAGCGGCGTGCAGGTAGCGCACCAGCGCCCGCTCTTCGGGCCCCTGGGCCTCCGCCGCGGCCAGGAGCTCGGCCGAAATGGCCTGCATCAGCTCCGGCCAGGCGATGGAGTAGTGCGTCCCCTGCAGGTCGTGCATGCCCGTGCCGCGGACCAGCTTGAACGGATCCATCAGCTCGCGCGCGTCCTTTCGTTTGGCCAGCGCGTCGCAGAACTTCTTGTCGGACTGAATCGAGAACGGGTACAGACCGGAGCGCCGCAGCGGTCGGCCCGGGTGGGCCGTGCAGTTGGCGTCCCCTTCGGTCGCCGGCGCCTCGCACCAGGGGCCCTGGTTTCGATGCAGCAGCATCTGGCTGGCCACATCGTCCGACGCGATGGCGGCGGCCATGCCCGTGGTGCCCCGCTGATGGGCATAGAGCTCCTCGATGAGCTGCGCGGCGCGCGAGATATGGCGTACCAGCGCCAGGTCGGCTGCGCTTGCCTTGCGCAGGTCGGTCTCCATAAGCGTGGGCCGGCCCTGGGCCAGTTCGGCCAGCACCGCCTTTCGTCTGGCCTGCTCCTCCGGTGTCAACGCCGTCAGGTCGTGACCGTCGCGGTGCACCTGGGCGATGCGTTCGAAGGCGGCCACAGCGCGCGGTCCTGGCTTGCCCGCCTCGTCGAGCCAGTGGCCTCGATCGGTCGTCCCATAGCCGTGCAGCAGGGCCAGTTCGTCGTCATCCAGACGCTCATCCTTGTCGCTATCGTCGCGCCAGAAGAGCGGCAGGTAGAGCTCCGCAGCGATGCGGTTGAACGCCCCTCGGGGCACGCCAGCGAGACCCTGCGACGACGCTTCTACTGCGCCGGTGGTCGCGGTGACCTCAGCCGGTGGCGAGTCGGGGTCTGCGGTTGCCTGCGCGGCGGGTTTGGGTTTCGGGGTCGTGGGCGTGCTGGCACGCAGCCACAGGTACCAGGCGGCAAATGCGCCCAGGATCACGATGGCGAGCAGGGAGCCCACCCGCAGGGCAGCGCCAGGACGTGCGCTCATGGGAACCTCCTCGCCGTGCACGGCGCGGTGATTGAGCCACGCCAGGATTGGCGCGGTCAGAAAGGACAGCGTCGTGGCCAGGTCGACCATCGCTTTGAGGGAGTGGATGAAGAGCGTCAGCACCGCCACCGAGCCGACCGCCAGGACGACGAGCGCAGCCCAGTACACACTTCGCCCCGTGCCCGCCTCGGTGCCTTGCTCGTCATCCAGTTCCGGCCCTCTCAGGCGCAGGGCCAACCCGGAGAGTGCGCGCGGAAAGCCGTCCACCACGGTCAGGGTGGTGGAGAACATGACCGCGAAGGCGCAGACACCGATCACAGGTCGCGCCCAATCGCCGAGCGTCGCCGCGTAGAGCTCGATCACCTGCGCTGCGAAGCCGCCCGCCGTGCCGGCAAACTCCGCCCCGCGACCATGCATCACACCGGCGCCCAGCAGCAGAAAGCAGAGCGCCAGCAGGGCGGTGCCGACGTAGCCGATCTCGAAGTCGAGCATCACCGCACGGATGGACGGGCGTACGCCGGCGTCGCGGCTGCGCGCCTTGACCCACAGGGATTGCCACACGGCCACATCGATGGCCGACGGCATCCAGCCCACCAGCGCCGCGACGAAGAAGAGCGCGCGGGCGTCCAACTGGCCGCTGGACGGCCACCAGGAGCCCGTCCAATCCACCTGGGGCAGGACCAGCGCCGCGGCGGCCAGCGTCGACAGCGTCAGCACCGCGACCACGACCTTGATCAGTCGGTCCAGCAACCGGTAGCGGCCGACTGCCAGCAGGGCGGCGCAACTGGCCACAATCACGGCCGAGATCAGGATCGGGCTGGCGCTCAAGCCGAACAGCACCTTGGCCAGGCCCGCCGTGACCAGGGTGACGGCCGCTTGCACCGTGAACATGGTGCCTACGGTCAAGCCCGCATACAGCCACAGGGCCCACTTGCCCTGGCGGCGATAGCCCTCCAGCAGCGAATGGCCGGTGGCCGCCGTGTACAGCGGGCCGAAGCGGAAGGCCGGGTATTTGAGCACGTTGGCCAGCAAGACCACGCCCACGAGCGCCAGGCCATAAACGGCCCCGGCCCGTGTGGATTGCACCAGGTGACTGACGCCAACGGCCGCGCCGGCAAAGAGCAGGCCCGGCCCGAGGGCCTGCCATAAGGGGCGTCCGGCCATCAGTGAACCGATGCCCTGGCGAAGCTGACGAAGGGGAGATGGGGGCGTTTGGGCGCAACCATGGCGCGAGTCTAGCGCCCCGAGTCCGCGTCGTCACCGGGAGCTTGCACCAGCCAGTTGGAGCGACTTCCAGCGGCGCCCAGGCGGATGGCGTCGTAGCCGAACTGGTCCCTGACCCGGTCCAGGGCGCCACCGACAGCCGGTCGCCGATCGGGCTCCAAGGGCAGTTGCATCTGCCGATCCGGCGGCACGAGGTTGGACAGCCCGACTCCGACCAGGCGAATGGGCAGTTGGCGGTCGTTGGCGCCGGCGAAGAGGTCTCGCACCACGTCGAAGACCACGCCGTCGTCGCTGGTCGGCTTGATGGTCCGCGACCGCGTGATTGTGCGGAAGTCCGACCAGCGCAAGCGCAGCGTGATGGTGCGGGCGCGGATGTCGCGGCGTCGGATGCGCCAGCAGACCCGCTCGCTGAGGCCGCGCAGCTGGTCCAGGACCTTGCGCACATCGCCCACATCGGCCCGAAAGGTGCGTTCATTGGAGACGCTGCCGGCCATGGCGCCGTTGGTGTCATGCTCGATGAACGCCGGCCGCTCGCGCGCCAGGCTGCCCGAGCGCCGCCCATCGATGGCCCGTTGGACCCGTTGTCGAATGCCCACGAAGCGGTCGCGCGTCCGCCCGGCCGGCATGTCCAGCAGCTGCCCGAGGGTCTCGATGCCGTAGTCCAGCAGCCGCCTCTCGGCCACCGGACCGATGCCGGGAAAGCGGCGCACCGGCTGGGGAGCGAGAAAAGCGCGCTCCTGACCGGGTCGGACCATCAGCACGCCGGCGGGTTTGGCGCGGCCGCTGGCAATCTTGGCGATGGCCCGGGTGGCCCCGATGCCTGCGCTCGCCGGCAGGCCCAATTCGTCTTGAATCGCCACGCGCATCTGTCGCACGACCCGCTCGATGGTCGCGTCGCCATCTACATCATCCGGTTGCTGGTAGAGTCGCTCGCAACCGCCGAAATCTAGAAAGAACTCGTCAATGCTGGCCGTGCGCACCACCGGCGTGTAGCGGTCCAGGATGGCCCGGACCTGGCGGGCGTATGGGGTATAGGTGCCGTGTCGGGTCGGCAGGAAGATGGCATGTGGGGCCAGCCGGGTCGCCTCGCCCATGGGCATGCCCGAACGTACGCCGAATTTGCGCACCTCGTAGCTGGCCGCGGTGACGACGCCTCGCTGCCCTGCCCGACCCCCAACGACCACCGGTTTGCCGACGAGGCTGGGGTCCAGCAATCGCTCCACAGACACGAAGAAGGTGTCCAGGTCGAGGCAGCAGATGCGTGCAGGGTTGGAAGAAGGAGCCATCACGCCACCGGCGATTCACTGAACAAATGTACAGGTGATGACGGCTCCACGTCAACCTGGCACGCCCGCTTCCGACAACGCTCAGGGGGGCGGTGGTGCGCCCCCTGAATCTATCATGGCGCGGGCGCGGTCCAGGTTCTGGCGGGCGACGATGTAGTCCGGCTTCAGGCGCACGGCCTCGGCGAATTCTCTGCTGGCCTTGTCGAGCCAGCCGAGCTCGGCCAGCGCGATGCCATAGGAGTTGTGGATGGCCGCGTGATCAGGCGCGATCATCAGCGCCTTTTCGTAGTAGGGCAGCGACTCCTGCAGCCTGCCAGAGCGCTTTCGCATATTGCCCAGGTTGGTGTACGCCTCGGCATAGTTCGCGTTCAGCTTGATCGCTCGCTGCAAGTGCACTTCTGCCTCGTCGTTGCGCCCCTTCTCCGCCAGCAGCAGGGCCAGGTTGTTGTGTGAGATCTCGTCGTCGTCGTTGGCGTCGACGGCCGCCTCGTAAAGCGCCTGAGCATGCACCTTCATGCCCCGCTTGAGCATGGTCAGACCGATGTGGCCGTGGGGAGCGACGGTCAGCGGCGAGTACCAGCGCCCCGACTGTGTCGACGAGGCTGCGCGCTGCTTCTCACCGCTGTCATCGAGCGTGGCGCGGTCGGCCAGCAAGGTGTCAACGGAGACGCGGCCTTTGTAGATGGCCCGCAGCCAGCCCTTGTCGTCGAGTAGAAAGCTCGTGGGCAAGGGCAGGTCGCGCCGATGGGTCATCAACATGCGGTGCATGATCTCAAGGCGCGTGACCAGGTCCTTGTCCGCGTTGCCGATCTCGCCCTTGTGGCCCAGCCCACGCAACAGTCCCTCAGCGTAGTGATTGGCATCGCTGCCGCCCTGCCCTTTGCCGGCCACCTCGTCCACGTTGAGCGCCACAACCCGCAGGCCGGCCTTGTCCAGATCGGCGCTCCGCTGGCCCAACTCCTTGAACTCGGCCACGCAAGCCTTGCACCAGCGCGACCAGAGATTGACCAGGGTGGCCTTGCCGGCCACGTGAGCCAGCGTCCTTTCGCTGCCCAATGCATCCCGCCAGCGCACTGGCGGGGCGGGCACGGGCGCGGCCAGGTAGGTGCGGGCGCCCGTCGCTGGTGCCGGCAGGACCAGGTCGGCCGCTTTGAGATTCACGGCCGGGCGCACGCGCGCGGCGCTGGCGACGCCGCTTCCCTGGACCAACAGATATCTTCGATCCGCCGGCATGCCACTGAACGACTCCTGCTTGCCATCTGGCCAGCGCACTTCGATGCGGGCGATGCCATTGGCCGCGCCCAGGCCGAAGTGCAGCCACTTGCTCGACTGGCTGAGGAAGCCCTCGCCGGCGCGCAGGGTCTGAATCTGGGGCGACTCCAGGGTGCCGTCCTGGCGCGAGGCCACCACGGCGACCCGGGCGCCGATGGCGTCCCGGTTGCCGCCCTGGGTCTGCAGGCGAACGGCGACATAGTGCTGCCCGACCGGCGATTCGTTGCGCATGAAGCGGATGCGCGGCGCCGTGCGATGGCTCAACCAGAGGTCGAGATCGCCGTCGTGATCCCAGTCGACCACGGTGAGCCCGCGGCCGTCTTCGGGGAAGTCGATGCCAGCGGTGTGAGAGACCGTCGCGAAGCGCGGGCCGCGGGTGTTCAGGAACGCGCAGTGCCGCTCACGCCCTGACCAGGAACGCCCCTGCAAGACGCGATGGCCCATCTGGACCCAACCGCGATCGTAGGCTTCGGTCGACTGGTTCTTGTCCGCGCTGGATGGTGATTGCGACACGACCTGCCGCCAATAGAAGCTTCATAAGTCGTCCGTATCGGCGCGCGTGAACATGCCGTTGGCCACCGCCAGATCCTGCCAGCCGTCGCCGTTGATGTCGGCGAACATGGAGCTCCAAGCCCAGCGGCCCAGGGTGGTGCCGGAGGCCAGGCTGACGTCGGCGAAGCGGCCATTGCCCATGTTGCGGAACAGGGAGTTGCCCCGGGCGTGGCGCCGAAACTCCAGCCGGGTCTCCTCGTCGGCGCTGGCCAGAAAGCGCCGCTGGAATGCGATTCGACCGCCGGCGGCGCTGTACATATTGCCGACGTAGAGATCCATCTTGCCGTCGCGATCGTAGTCCCCCCAACTGACTGACATGCCAGCTGAAATATCTTCGACGCCGGCGGCCGCCGCGACGTCCGAAAAGCGGCCGCCGTCATTGCGATACAGGTTGTTGCGACCGTGGTCGTTGGCCACGTACAGGTCATCGTCGCCGTCGTTGTCGTAGTCCTCCCAGGACGCCGCGTAGCTCCAGCGACGGTTGTTCTGGTCCAGGCCCACATCTTTGGTCACGTTGCTGAAGCGAAACTCCCCCTCGTTGCGCAGCAATGCGTTGGCGCCGCCGTTGTTGGAGTCGTGATAGGGGCTCGGCATGCCCAGGCCGGCGTTTGCGCGCATGCCCGGATTGAACTGCGTGGCGTACACATCCAGGTCGCCATCGTTGTCAAAGTCCGCCGCTGCCATGGAGTGCACATCCATGCCGTCCAGCACCTTGGCGGCCAGGTCGAAACGGCCCTTGCCGTCATTGCGCAGAATCATCACCAGGCGACGCCCGACCCCGATGCCCGACAGGGTGGCGATCACGACGTCCTGATCGCCGTCGCCGTCCAGGTCGACGAAGAGCGCCATGCGACTCATCTCCATCAGGTCCAGGCCAGCAGCGGGCGCGCCGTCACGCGCCGTCCCGTCGGGCTGCTGAAGGAACAACGCGTTGGGCACACCGCTGGGTTGGCAGAGGTAGACGTCGTCCAGCCCATCGCCGTTGACGTCGGCGATGGAGAGTCCCTGGTGACCGATGGGATCGGCGCCCTGGACCGTTTCGATGCGGTCCAGCCAGTGATCGGCATCGCGCAGGATTCGCTCCTGAAAACCCTTGGTACTGCCCACCACGGAGGCGGTCAGATCGCGGAACAGGGGGCCGTCCAGGCGACCGTGAACCTCCTCGTAATCGCGCACCTCGATCGCCGCCAATTCGATCCCTTTGATGTCCTCAGCGCCGCCTGCCTTGGTGTCCTCGCGGAAGCGAACAGTCCAGCCGGCCGTCTGCTCCAGCGGCCCCCTCGGCGATGCCCCCATGGCGTGGTAGCGCACCTGCACAGTCAGCAGGTTGTCGCCCAGGTCGACCCGCTCCACCTTGAGCTTGAACTTCGGCGCCCGGCCGCCCGCGAAGGGCGCGTGCAGGTCGGCCAGCGCCGTCGCCAGCCCGGCCAGACCGCGATGTTGTGGCAGGTCGGCTTCGTCGCCCCCTTTGGGCCCGCCGCGAAGGATCCGGAAAGCTGGACCCTCGAGCACCGGCGACAGGGCCTCAGGACGCAGTCGCGTGGTCTGCACATCCGTCGCTGCCAGACCGGTCAGGGCGGCGGCGTCGGGCGCGTTGCCCTTGCCCAGTAGCTTGACCACCTTGCCCAGCTTCTTGCCGGCGTTGGACCCGGCGACTTCGGTCTTCCAGCCGTCCCGATCGGGGCCGTCCGCTTCTTTGGGCGGCGCTGGATCCAACGTCAATGTGGTGAGTCGGTCGTCCGCCACGGGTTGCATCGCGGTGGCCGGCGCCGTCGCGGCCTCGGAGGCGGGTGCAGTCGCGACGGCCGGCGGCGCGGGCGCAGCGATGGGCACCGCGACGTGTTCACCGCGCGTGGCCAGCCAGGCCACCACCAGCACGAGCCCGGCCGATCCCGCGCCGACCGCGGCGGCTTGCCACATCACACGTCGAGACTCCGCCGCCAAGGGCGCCTCCGCTATCGCTGGGTGGGATCAGCAACGGTAGGAGACACGGGATTTTGAACATTTGCAAGCGTTACAACCGGGGCCGTAAGATCGCTTGCGGCGGTCGGAATCGGGCGGCCCTGCGCGCCCGGATCAGTCGCCGTGGCAGCAGACGACGCCACCTTTGTCCGAGGGGCCAACCGCGTCGCCATCGTACTGGCAGGACTTGCCCTGGCATGCGGTCTTGGTGACGTTGGCACCCTCCTGCAGGTCGCTTTTACCGGGCCCGTTGCACTCCCAGGGGCCGTGTTTGGGCATGGCCTCGTTGAAGCCGCAGGAATTGGGCGAGGTGCTCGCCATGACCCGGTCCAGGGGGCCGCATTTCTTCTCCGGCGCCAGGGCGGTGCCCAGGTTGCCGCAGCCGAAGACGTCGTTGACGCCGTCGCCCCACTTGCCACAGACGCTGCCGTTTTCGCTCGGCTGACGGATGGCGAAGAAGAGCGACTTGTTCTTGGCCCCGGGCGGCGTCGCGTCGGCGCAACCGGTGGTCGACTTCTGGGCCACATCCTGCCAGCCCTTGCAGACGTGCCAGCCCTCGGCGCAGAGGTCGGCCGATGAGCAGCCCTTGCCGTCGGCTTTGGCGCCGTCATCGCCGCCCTGCCGATTGCAGGTGGGTTTGACCGAATCGGGCGTGATGCCGGGCTGATCCCAGGCTCCCGCACAGGCGGCGATCTGGGCATAGGCAGTCTGGTCCAGGAAACCTTCGCGCTGACCGTCGGCGCAGCCCACGGTGGGTTTGACCGGCGGGTCCGGCACCGCGCTGACCTCGGTGACGGCCGATACGCAGCTCTTGATGCCAGCGTCATCCCAGACATCGAGCTGGAAGAGGTAGGTCCCGGCGGCGTCGACCTCGAAAGTGGGTTCTTCCACGGTGGCATCCGGCATGAACTTGGCCGCCGCTCCAGCTGGCGCCTGCACGGACCAGGCCCACTTGACGATCTTGGCCTTGCCGTTGGCGAACGAACCCTTCGCCGACAGGTGCAACGTCTTGCCCGTGCCCACGCTCTTGCCCTCGGTGATGGTGATGATGGCCACCGGGCATTTCTTCGGTGTGGGCGAGCACTTGGGATTGGGTGGGCAGCCCTCGTTGATGAGCCCGTCGCAGTCATCGTCGACGCAGTTGCCGCAGAACTCGGGCGGCGGCGCGCAGCCTCCCCACTCCTTGAGGCATTTGCGATGGCCGGCGGAGCCGCAGGCGGTGACGCAGGACTCGATGGTCAGCGGTTTGCACTCGTAGTCGAAGCCGGTTTTTGGGGGTCCCGTGTCCGAGTCCGCGCCCGTGACCGCGTCCGTGCCCGCGCCCGTGACCGCGTCCGTGCCCGTGCCCGTATCCGTGCCCGCGCCCGTGTCCGTGACCGTGGCATCGCCGAAGGTCGAGCCGATGGGGGCATCGCCCGTCTGCCCGGTGTCGGCGCCGCTACCGGAGTCTTGCGGCGGATCGCTGCAGGCGACAGTACCGAACAGCAGCGCAACGGCAGCCAGCGTCGCCCACAACGCCAGGCCCGAACGCAAGCTGTGCGCGGTTGTCATGGATCGCATTTGGCCACCTCGATGACGCTGTTGTGGCCACCAAAACCATCCGGCGTCTGGTTGGCGTTGTCCGGGTCAGCTTTCCACTGGCCATCGACGAGGAATTTGTACTGATACACACCGGCCTTCAGCGTCTTCTCCACCTTCCAGATGCCCGTGCCGCCGGGATCGGTCAGCTTGTCGGCGGTGTCCGGCTTGTCGGCCCAGCCGTTGAATGAGCCGGACAGCAACACCTCGTGATCGCCCTTGCCAGCGGCGTAGGAGAAGATGACCTTGCCGCAGGTGTCCAGCGGCTTGGGCGGCTCCACGACGACCTCGTTGACGGTAACTGTGAGCACCTGCATGGCCGTCCCGCCAGCGCTGTCGGTCGCCGTCAGTTCGATGAGCTCCTGGCCAAACCATGTGGTGGGCGCGACCACGTGGAGCACATGGGTGCCGGGATCCTGCAGGGCGACCTTCTTGGCGCTCCAGCTGAGCACCAGCTTGTCCTTGGCGTCTTCGGCGTCCGATAGCAGTGGATTGAGGTCCAGCGTCGTCGAGGCGCCCTGGTCCAAAATCAGGGCGGTGATGGCGGCGAATTCGGGCGGCGTATTGGGCGGCCCGGCATCTGGCGTGCCCACGTCTGCCTTGGCGGTGTCCACGAGCGCGGCGCTGTCGGCGCCGGTTCCGATGTCAGCCGTTGCGCCAACGTCGGCAGCAGCGCCATCCGTGGCCGTACTGGTCGACACGTCCATGCCGCTGTCGGGTAGCGCAAAGTCGCTACCGGATGCGTCGTCGTTGCCGCAGCCGCTGATGGCGCTGCAAAAGAGGCACCCCATGGCCAGCAGCGCCGCCATCTGGGCCCTCGTTGTGGCCGGTCGTCTCATCATGGCCGGTTCCCTCCGCGCGCGAAGGGTAGTCCACCTGGGGGTGCGTTTCTACGGGTTATGGTTGCTACAGTGACGCAAAAGGGCACCAGTGCCCTTTTGCATCTCTTCTACGACCGGACGATTTCGGCCACGGCCACCACCTGCTCCATCAACCTCGCGAATTCGACGGGCGACACGGCCTGTTCGCCGTCGCAGAGGGCGGTGTCGGGGTTGTCATGGACCTCCACCAGCAATCCATCGGCGCCGGCGGCGATAGCGGCCAGGGCCATGGGGGCGACGTAGGCGCGGGCGCCGGCAGTGTGGGAGGGGTCGGCGATGACGGGCAGGTGGCAGCGCTCTTTCAGCACGGGGATGGCGCCCACGTCCAGGGTGAAGCGTGTGGACTGTTCGAAGGTCCGGATGCCCCTCTCGCACAGGATGAGTCCACCATCACGGCCGGCCAGGAAGCGGCCCAGCAGCACGTGTTCGGCGGCCAGAAGGAACTCGTCTACCGTGGCGCCGAAGCCGCGCTTGAGCAGGATTGGTCGCCCCGACGGGTGGCTGCCGGCCTGCAGCAGGAAGGGGAAGTTGTGCATATTGCGCGAGCCGATCTGGATCACCTGGGCCTGGGCGGTGACCGGTTCCAGGTGGCTGGGGTCCAGGGCCTCGGTGACCACGGGCAGCCCGGTTTGCTGCCCCGCCAGGGTCAGCAGGTCCAGCCCTTGCAGGCCCATTCCAGCGAAGTTGTAGGGCGACGTGCGGGGTTTGAAGACGCCGCCTCGGAGGGCGCCTGCGCCGGCGTCCCGTACCGCCGCAGCCAATCGACACACCTGGGCCTCGCTCTCCACCGTGCAGGGCCCGGCGATGACCACCGGCGACGTTCCGCCGATCACCGCGCCGTTCGGCAGGCGGACCGTGCCATCGCCGGCCAGGGCCGTGACCAGGTGTTCGCCGGGCGCCAGGGCCCGCAGCCGTTCGACGCCAGGAAGGCTGGCGAGCGCGGCCAGGCGGTCCGCGTCGGGTCGGGCCGGCAGTCGTGCGGTGAGCAGGGCGCGCAGGTGGCGGCGCCAGTTGGCGTGTGGCGTCGTCGGCAGGTCCAATGCGCGCAACAGGGCACCCACCTCCGCTTCGGTGACGTCGTCGGTCAATCGGACGAGCAAGGTGGCCAGTGGCGCCTGCGTCGTCCGTGTCGTCCGTGTCGTCCGCGTCGTCATGACAGCCCCTCGTCGCTCGCATCGGCGGGCGACGCGCAGGCGGCCATGGCCTCGATCTCGATCAGCAGGTCATCCCGGCAGACATCGCCGATGACGCTGATATGCGGGAAGCGGTCGATGCCCAGCAGGTTCATCACCTCTTCGAACGCCTCCCAGGCCTGCACCGTCTTGCAGAAGACGGTCGCCATGGTGATCTGCGACAGCTTCGCGCCCGCCTCGGCCAGGACCCCGGCGACGGCCAGCAGGGTCTCCACCGCCTGCGCTTCAGCGTCGCCGATGTACACGCTGTTGCCGGCCGCGTCGATGCTGGCCGTACCGGAGACGAAGACCGTACGCCCGGCGCCGGCTTGCCAGTACATGCCGCGGGAGAATGCAGAGCCGTAGGCATAAGCGCCGTCCTGTCGCGCAGTACGGCGGATCAATTGGACTTGAAGAGGGCCCGAGTCGGCGACCTGCAGGGCAAGCAGGTCCATGAAGCAGGCGCGCGTGCCAGCGCTGCCCTGGATGCCAGTGCTGGCCGGCATGCCGATGTCGGGCACGGCCTCGAGCTTATGGTGAGCGCTGCGCACGGCGTTGAAGTCGTCGTACCAATCCAGCAAGCGGTCGAAATAGAGCCACGTGCGGATGGTATCGCGGTAGCGCAGGTCGACGGTGGCGAGCGCCGCGCTGGCACGCCGGAACATGGCCGCTGCCTGGTCGACCTCGGATGTGGCCGGCAGGCCGTCGATGGCCTGCAATATCAACGCCCGCAGTCCAGGCGCCCGCAGCAGGCGGCCACGTTGCTCCGCCGCATCGACCGTCTCCAATGTGACGTCGGCACCGCTCCGCGGGGCGAGGCCCCAGACCTGCTGGCCGGCGAACACGTCATCGCCCAGCAGCTGGTACTCGATGTAGGTCACCGGCAGCTCGGGATCGAGCCCGGCGGCCATCCAGGCACCCCGTCGGGCGGCCAGCAGGGATTGTCGCGCCGCCGCCGTGCCGTAGACCTTGTCCTGCATCGGCGCGATGCGGTCCTCTGCGAGGCAACGGGCGGTGGTCGCGAAGAGGGCGTTGGCGTCCGCCAGGCTGCAGGACGGTCCGTGCCCCCGGCTGGTGACGAAGTGCTCGGTCCACAGCGGCCGTGGGGCCTCGAGGTCGATGACCGTGCCGATGTCGAGTTTGTGCAGACGAAGGGTCGTGTCGTTCACAAGGCATCCCTGGCATCGTGGCACCCCAAGCGGGGGGGCCGGCCATTGTGGGTTCTTCAAGCCCAGCGCGCCAGCGATGGGCCCCGACTTTTGCCGCCTGGTCCGGTCATCCGATGTCCCCAAACGGCAACGTGCGCCCCCGCCACGTTGCGTCGCCGGCACATGATCGATAGACTGCTCGTCCCTCCCGCGAAGGATCACCATGATCAGCGCGCGCTCACCGCGACTCGAAGCCATCGCCCTCTGCCTGCCCCTGCTGCTTGCAGGCTGCGGGGACGATCCGGGCACGCAGGGCGATGCGGGCGCCGTATCTTCGCAGGATGCCGGCGACCCCGATGTCGCCCTCTTCGACGACGTGCCCGTGATGGATGCCGGCAGCGATGGCGGTCAGGACGCTGGCTCGCCCTCGGTGGACGCCGCCGATGCAACCCCCGACGTCGACGCCGAAGATACGGGTGGCCTCGTAGATGTGCCGATCGAATGCCCTGGCGGCGTGGGTTGCCCTTGCAGCGGCCACATCGACTGCGACCTGGGCTTCTGCGTCGACGGCGCCGATGGCAAGCGTTGTGCCAAGACCTGCGTCGACAAATGCGAGCCCGGGTATCAATGCGTCTCGGTTACGGCCGGCGGCGGCGACGCCATCAACATCTGCGCACCTGTTCACGACTGGCTCTGCGACCCTTGCAGCGAGTCCAAGGCGTGCCAGAAGGTGGGTCTGTCCGGCGCTGCGTGTGTGGACTATGGCGACAAGGGCGCTTTCTGCGGCGTGCCTTGCGACATCGAGGGCGGCTGTCCGACCGGCTACGAGTGCAAAGACGTGGACACCATCGAAGGCGGCCAGGCCAAGCAGTGCGTGGTCGAGCCCGAGGGCGACCAGATCAGCTTCGGCACCTGTACCTGCAGCAAAGCGGCCGCCAAGGCCAAGCTGGCCACGAAATGTTGGATCGCGGCCAAGAATGAAGAGGGCCAGGTGGTGGGCAAATGTCCCGGCGACCGAGCCTGCACCGCCGACGGCCTCAGCCCCTGCCAGGGACCGCCGCCCGCCGCCGAGATCTGCGACGGCGTCGACAACGACTGCGATGGCGAGATCGACGAAAAGACCTGCGACGATGACAACCCCTGCACGGCAGACGCCTGCGAGGCCAAGGCCAAGAAGTGCAGCCACAGCAAGCTGCCCGAGGGCATCTCCTGCGATGACGGCTCGGCTTGTACCCAGGCCGATGCCTGCGCCGCCGGCAGCTGCCTGGGCAAGGCGCTGAACTGCGACGACGGCAACCCATGCACCTCCAATACCTGTGATCCTGCGGCCGGTTGCAAGGCCACCGAGGTGGATAACGCGGCCTGCGATGACGACAACCCCTGCACTGTCGGCGATTCCTGCAAGTCGGGCGCCTGCGTGTCGGGCGCCGCCAAGAGCTGCAAATCCGAGGAGGCCTGCCTGGTGGGCAAGTGCAGCCCGGCCACTGGCAAGTGCGCCTTCCTGGAGCTGGACGCGCCCTGCGACGACGGCAACGCCTGCACTGAGGCGGACGCCTGCAAACAGGGATTTTGCACCGGCAAGGCGGTGGATTGTGACGACAAGAACCCCTGCACCTCCGACGTCTGCGCAAAGGCCAAGGGGTGCAGCAGCGTGCCCAACACCTCTCCTTGCAGCGACGGGGATGCATGCACCGATGGCGACGGCTGCGCCGGGGGCAAGTGCGTCGGTCTGGCCAAGAACGTCACCGTCGATTGCGCAGACGGCAATCCCTGCACCACGGACCTCTGCGACAAGGCCAAGGGTTGCGCACACCTCAACGGCACCGCCGCCTGCGACGACGGCAACGTCTGCACGGTGGGCGATGTGTGCGACTCCGGCGCCTGCAAAGCCGGCACCAATACCTGCGCTTGCAAAGTCGACGGCGACTGCGCGGCCAAGGATGATAACAACGTCTGCAACGGCACCTTGTACTGCGACAAGTCCAAGGCGCCCTATCAGTGCAAGGTCAACCCGGCGACGGTGATCACCTGCGCCAAGGGTGCCGACACCGCCTGCCTGAAGAACACCTGCGACGGCAAGACGGGCAAGTGCGCCATGCTGGCCGACAAGGATGGCAAAGCGTGTGACGCCGACAGCAGCGTCTGCACCCAGAACGACGCCTGCAAGGGCGGCAACTGCGCCGCCGGCACCGAGGTCAAGTGCGATGACGTCAACCCCTGCACCGCCGACAGCTGCGACGCCAAGGCCGGCTGCGTGCACAAGGCCGCCGTCGGGCCCTGCGACGACGGTGATCCCTGCACGGTCAACGACAGCTGCAAGGCCGGCAAGTGCACCTCGGGCACCAATACCTGCGCCTGCTTGAGCACCAAGGATTGCGCCGCCAAGGAAGATGGCGACCTGTGCAACGGCACCCTGTTCTGCAACACCGCCAAGGCGCCCTACCAGTGCGAGGTGGCGGTCAAAACCATCATCAAGTGCGACACCTCCAAGGACTCCGCCTGCGCCGCCGCCCAATGCGACGCCAAGACCGGCAAATGCAGCCTGCAGCCCGCCAACACGGGTAAATCCTGCAGCGACGGCGACGCCTGCACCTCTGGCGACGTCTGCAAAGCCGGCGCCTGCATGGCCGGCGGGCCCACCGCTTGCGATGACAAGAATGTGTGCACCAAGGACGCCTGCGACAAAGCCAAGGGCTGCACCCACGTGGTCGACGCCGTCACGCAGCACGATTGCTATAGCGGCAAGGCGGGCACCAAGGGAGTCGGGCTCTGCGTCGGCGGCAAGCGAGCCTGCAAGGCAGACGCCAGCTTCGGCCCGTGCGTTGGCGAGGTGGTGCCGGCCAAACTGGAACTCTGCAACGGCAAGGACGACACGTGCGACGGCAAGGTCGACGTGGGCTGCGCCGCCGGCGGCATGCGGGTTGGATTCGGTGGCGTGCGCATGGACACGACCGCGGGCAGCTATCGAATGCGCCTGCGCGCGGCCGGCGATGGTGTGGCGGGTCCGACGGGCGGCAAGAACAAGGTGCTGGCGACGTGGGGCCTGGATCGGTGGATTCGACAAGTGATCGGCTGGTGAGGCGGCGGCTGCTGCGGCTGCCACGGGCAGCGGGGGATGAGGCGATGACCAGAGCAAGAGCGATGGCAGTGCTGGTAGCGCTGGCGATGGGCGCGACCTCCACAACAGCCCTGGCGGCGGTGCCGCCGAGCGTGTTGGCCCAGGGCGTATTGCACGCCAAGGGCGGCGGTCCGGTGGCCGATGGCACCTATGACGTGACTTTCGCCATCTATGCCGCGAGCAGCGGCGGCTCGGCCACCTGGAGCGAGACGGTCAAGTTGAAGGTGACCAAGGGCGAGTTCAGCCACGTGCTGGGCAGCAGCAAGCCCTTGATGGCCAGCGCGCTGACCTCCAAGAGCACCTGGCTGGGCGCCAAGGTGGGCGGCGAGCCCGAATTGCCTCGCAAGCAGATTCACGCGGGCGCCTTCGCCCTGCGAGCCGGTATTGCTGAGTCCGCGGCCTTCACCTACGCCGGCAGCAAGACCAAGGGTGGCCCCGCCAGCGACCTGCAGTGCACCGGCTGCGTGGGCGTATCCGAGCTCAAGATCGACGGCGACCTGGACCTGGGCGGCAACGCGCTCAAGGCCAAGACCGTCGTCGCGGGCACCTTCGTCGGCGACGGCAGCAAGCTCACCGGACTCAAGACCGCGTCGGGCACCTGCAAGGTCAAGGGCGAGGTGGTCAAGGGCATCAATCCGGACGGCTCGCTGGTCTGCATCAAGGCCATGGACGCCTCGAACCTGCCCCCTGACGGCCTCGATGAGATCAGCAACGGCCTGCTGGCCAACCAGTTCGTCGACGAGACCTTCGGCACCAAAGGCAAACCCATCGCCGACAACAACCCCACCGGCACCACCGACAGCCTGGACTTCCCCGACGTGGGGCTGGCCCAGAAGCTGGACGTGCTGGTCGACCTGAGCAACTCCAACATCGCCCAGGTCACCGTCTGGCTCTTCGACGCCAACAACGCCAAGTACGTGCTCTACAACAAGGGCGGCAAAGGCGGCACGCTCAAGGGCGTCTGGCCGTCCCAGAACAAGACCATCAGCGGTGATTTGACCAAGTGGGTCGGCAAGAACCCCAAGGGCAAGTGGCGCATCCAGGTCATCGACACCGGCTTCAAGAACAACACCTTCGACGGCAAGATCAACAGCTGGAGCGTGCGCGTGCAGACCCTGTCCAACAAGAAGGTGCAGGTGAAGGGCACCCTGGTGGACGCGTCGGGTAAACCCATGGGTCGGGTGATGTCGGCCAGCGCCGACGCCCTCAAGCACGGCCAGGCGCTGACGCTGAAGACCCCGGTGACGGTGCCGGGCATCCTCGCCCAGGCGTGGTTCTGGGAGGACAAGAACAAGCGCTGGGTGCAGGCCAACGCCGGTTCGGCGGCGGCGTCTGGTTGCACGGCCTGCGGGAGCGGCGTGGACGGCCATTACAAGCCCGCCAAGAGCCAGAATCTGACTGGAAAATTGTATAATTTCAAGAGCATATTGATTCCAAAGGGTGTCAACATCACCGTCACGGGCGGCACCGCGCTGCAGATGAAAGCGACCGGCAAAATCGAGATCCATGGCTCGCTGCTGCTCAATGGCGGCCATGGGCCCAACGTGTCGCCCAACCAGCAGGGTTGCTCCGGCAACAACGGCCCCAGCACGCCCGGTAAGGGTGGCCCAGGCGGCGGCAACGGCGGCAAGGGACAGTACGGCAGCAGCGGCTCCAAAGGCAGTGGCAGTGGCGGCGGCGGCGGCGGCAACAACTCCAGCTACGGCAGCGGCGGCGGTGGCGGTGGCTATGGTACCAATGGCTCCGCGGGCCAGAAGGGCGCCTCTGGCGCTTCGCCCGGCCAGGGTGGCTCGACGTATGCTGGCGTCATCGGCGGCCAGCTGGTGGGCGGCAGCGGCGGCGGCGGCGGCGGCTACGGCGGTGCCTACAACTCTGGCGGCGCTGGCGGCGGTGGTGGCGGCGGGGCGGTCAAGCTCGAAGCGCCGGACATCGTCATCAGCGGCAAGATCTCGGCCAACGGCGGTCGCGGCGCGCATATGACCAGCAATTGCGACGGCGGCGCTGGTGGCGGCGGCTCCGGTGGCGGAATCTGGATCCGCGGCGGAAAGGTCAATATCGCCGGCAGCAACATCACCGCCCTGGGAGGCGGCAAGGGCGACGCCTACGCCAACCACAGCTCCGATGGCGGCGATGGCGGCGTGGGCGGCAAGGGTCGCATCCGCATCGACTCGTCGACCCCCTTCAATGGCGCCACCAACCCGCAGTTCGGTAGCGGCGATACGACCGGACTGTCGCCGCCGGTGCAGAACAAGTTCCGCATCGACCAGAAGCCGGCCGGCAACGTCGTGCTGACCAACGAGACCGGACAGACGGTGAAGGTCTGGCTCGTGGTCACGTTCTGAGCGGGCGGGTCTTGCGGACTACTTGAGCGGATTCAGCACGGCCTTCAGGGCCAGGGTCACGTCCAGGTTGGCCTTGCCCCCCGGCACATCGCCGCCTTTTTCGACCACCAGCCTGGCGACCAGGAACTGGCTGAAGGCCAGCGTGGTCAGGTATTGCTGGGCGTCCTTTGTGCCCTGGGCGTGAATGGTCGCGTTGACCGCGGCGGTGGATTTCGGCGGGATCGGCGGGATGGTGGCGATCTTGAACGCCTTGCTGACGTCCTTTTCGCCGAGCTGGCCGATATAGATATCGAATGACGGCAGCGTGCCAGTCACCGAGTTGCTGAAGGGTTTGGCCTGGATCTTGGTGATCTCCAGCGACTTCACACGGCCCTTGGCGTCCTTCAGCGCCGGCGCCTCCTTGACCAGGTCCACGTCCTGAGCGGGCAGGGACAGGTCCTCGTCGATCTTATCCGGCGCCTTCTGGCCGGCCAGCTTGCCCGTGGCGGCGCCGATATCGAACGCCGTCTTGAAGGTGTAGTCGGTCTCGATGGGCACGTTCAGCACGTCCTTGTTGTCATCGATGGCGTCGCCGATCTGGTCGCAGCCGGCGGCGGCGAGCAGGGCGATGAGGGCGGTCGTCAGGATGGCAGGATGTCGAAGAATCATGGCGGGCTCCGTTGGATCGAGGCGTCGATCCGCGCCAGGGTAGCTGTGGCGGCGGTTGGGACAAGCCCCGCCATGAAAAGATGAACGGCGGGCCGCAGTTGGCGATTCAGTCGGTCGCCGATGTCGCGGCGGCTTTGCGGGCTTTCTTCACCGCGTCGATCTCTTTGGCTGCCTTCAAGCCGCGGTCGCGCAAAGCAAACCAGACCAGGCGGCGCCGATCCATGACGAAGGTGCGTTTGCCCCAACGACGCAGCGCGCGCCTGTCCACCTCGATGCCCAGACCCGGCTTGTCCGGCACGGCAACCACGCCGCGGTTGTGGTGGAAGGGTTCGGCCAGGATCCCGTCGCGGCCTTCCACGGTCCATCCAGGCGGACTGAGGGGGTATTCCAGTTGCTTTTCGTCGGCGAAGCCGGAGGCGGCCATGAGCTGCAGATTGACCGCGAAGCCGAAGCCGTTGGTCCAGGTGTGCGGCGTATAGATGAGCCCATGCTGCCGGCAGAGGCGGGCCACCTCCATGGTCTGGGCGATGCCGCCGGTGAACATGGCGTCGGGCTGGAAGATGTTGTAGCAGCGCTTCTCGATCATGTAGCGCAGCTCGGCCAGGCCGCCGGTGTGGATCTCGCCGCCGGCGATGGGCACCTTGCTGTAGGCCGTGAGCGCCGCCTGGGCTTCGTAGTCGTCCATGGGCAGCGGCTCTTCGATCCAGGACACGCCCACCTCGGCGCAGGCGTCGGCGAATCGTTTCGCTCGGGCCAGGTCCCAGAGCGGTGCGTCGCCGATGATGGTCACCCGCCAGGCCTGGTTGGCGTCGACGCCGAACTTCAACTTGTCGCCCAGCGCCCGCGCGGTCTGCTGGACCTGGGCGATGTCCACGGCCTCGTCGAAGTCATGTACGCGCAGCTTGACCGTGTCGAACCCCTCCTCGTAGCGGGCCAGGCACTCCTCGATGCGCTCCTCGGGCGCCTTCACCTCACCCGTGGAGGCGTAGCAGCGCACATCGCGCGGGGCGCCGCCCAGCAACTCGCAGACCGGCTTGCCCGCCAGCTTGCCCTTGATGTCCCAGAAGGCGGGTTCGATCCACCAGTTCCGCCAGCCGATGTAGGACGCCTCGCGGCAACGCTGCTGCATCAGCGGGATGTCGGTGGGATCTTCGCCGATCAGGTAGGGCCCCAGCAGCTTGCCAAAACCATCCCGCTCGCGGCCCATGGCGGGGCCCGCCGACCAGCCCTCGACGCCCTCGTCGGTGATGACCCGGATGACATCGAAACGATTCTCGTTCTGCGGGTATCCGGGGATCCAACTGGGCCGGAAGGTGGCCGGAAGCGGTACGCGTACGTGGTACAGCTCGATTCGGGCGATGTGGGTCATGTCGGGCTCCGGTGGCGGGCGCGGGGTCGGTCGTGTGGGGTCACGTCGCGAAGGGCTCCGTGCCGTAGCCTAGGGGCCTGCGACCCACGCTGTCGAGTCGCCTCCGCCCGTGCGCGGATGACCTGCCCTGTGCTATGTGGTTGGACGATTGCGAGGCGCACGAGATGGTCAAGCCCACGACTCAACCCGATCCCCTGCTGGGCGCCCGACTGGAGGGTGGCTACCAGGTCAAGCGGCTGCTCGGCCAGGGCGCCATGGGGCGGGTCTACGAAGGCGTGCAGCTGCCCCAGGGGCGACCGGTGGCCATCAAGGTGATCGCCATCAGCGGCGGCGCCTCGCTCTACTGGCATAAGCGCTTCGTGCGCGAGGCGACGCTGACCTCCAAGCTGGCCAGTCCCCACTCCATCCGCCTGCAGCACTTTGGCCATACAGAAGCCGGCATGCCCTTCATGGTCATGGAGCTGTTGGAGGGGCGCGAACTGGCGGCCGATATCAGCGAGGACGCCCCGTTTCCGATCTCCCGCGCGCTGCGCATCGGCCGCCAGGTGCTGCGTTCGCTACACGAAGCGCACGAGCTGGGCATCGTGCATCGCGACCTGAAGCCGGCCAACGTCTTCATGTGCGAGGGTTTTGCCGATGATCACGCCAAGGTGATGGACTTCGGCCTCGCCGCTTCGCACTCCGATCCCGGCATTGAAAAGCTGACACGCACAGGCGTGGTCATGGGCACTCCGGCCTACATGGCGCCCGAGCAGGCGGTGGCCAACACCACAGACGCGCGCAGCGACCTGTACGCCTTCGGAGTCATCCTGTTCGAGATGTTGACCGGCCGCCGCCTCTTCGTCGGCGATACCACCGTCAAGCTGTTGCTGTGCCAGATTCAGGCGGCTCCACCGACCCTGGCCGAGGCCAACCCGGAGTTGGCCGGCCATCCGGAGCTACAGGCCTTGCTGGACCGACTCCTGGCCAAGGACCCCGAAGATCGACTGCCATCGGCCAAGGCGGTGCTGGATCAGTTCGACGGCCTGGAGCGGACCCACGGCGCCGACGAGGACGAGACCGAGACCGTGCTGCTGGACGTGGTGCCGGACCTGCCCCCAAAGCCGACGCCGGCACCGGCACGCCTGCGCGCCGTGGATGGCGCGGCTCGCCGCACTTCGGGCTCGCGGCTGCCTCGCCGACCGACGCGAGCGCGCCACTCTGCCAGCCATCGCAAGGTCGCCCAGAAGTCCTACATGGTGGTGATCGAGGTCAGCCTCTCCAGCCGAGCCAAAGGAAAAGGGGAGGTCGTGGTCTACCTCCAGGGACTCAATCCGGGCGATCCAGGCGCCGCGTCCGTGGTTCGCGGACTGACGCGCAAGGAGCATATCTGGCGTGGCAAAGCGCAGGTGCATACCGCTCGTCCCGGGGAGGTTCGGTTGCGGATCGATCTGGCTGGCCAGGTCGGAGCGCCGTGGCGAGTGCGCATCTGGCTACCGGGCAAGCCGGCGAGGCAGGTCTATGGGCGGCGCGGGCGATTGTCGGCAGCACGTCAGCAGGTAGACGACCGCTTCTCGCTGGAATAGGCGCAGGCAGCCTTCGGCCACGTCTGTTCGTTGTTCAGAAGCGCAGAGACAGGCGAAGTCCGCGACCGTTCCAGGCTGGAGTCAACGCGACCGCTGGCGCGTCCGGTGTGCTGAACGCCAGCCAGGCGCCCACACCCGCGACCGCCAGGCCGCCGACAGCCGCCGTGACGCCGATCGCCGACCGCTGATCCAGGTCATTCATCTGGCTGTCATAGGTCTCGTAGTCGATGTCGACGTAGAGGCCGTCCTTGTCCTTGTTGTCGAGCTTCTTGTTCAGATCGTCGCGTTCCGAGGAGGCCGACAGGATCATCCAGCTGCCCACTCCGATGAGCAGAGCGCCCACGCCGACACCCGCCCAACCGGTTGGGGTACGCCAGGCGTGGGCTTCGGCGGCCTTCTTGAGCGCGGCGGCCTTCTGATCCCGTAGGGCCTGCTCGGCGGCGGCTTTCTTCTTGCGTTCGGCGCGGATGCCACGGGCCAGCTCTGCGGCCTTGGCCACGACCTTCGCATCGGCGCCCGCCACCTTCGTGCAGCGATCGTAGTCGCGCAGAGCGTCGTCCAGGAAGCCGCCCTTGTGCTCGGAGCGGGCGGCGTTGAAAAGGTAGACCGGCTTGGGGTCGAGGCCGAAGGCGGTGTGGAACAGCCCCGCCGCCTTGCCGTACTCGGCCTTGCGGTACAGCGACACGCCCAGTTGGAATGCGGCCAGGCCCTGTTCAGCATTGTGGGTGGCGGACTTTGGCGTGGCGGCCTTGGGGGGGGGCGGCGTGGCCCCGATCCGGCCACGCAACCAGCAACGTGGCCAGGGTCAGCGCCGTGGCGAGGGTGCGCAGGCGCTGTGCTTCGGGTGAGTGTCGGGTACTCAAGCGTCGCTCCCTGGTGAGAGCGCCTTCGATCAGGCGGCTCGACGTGCAATCGAGTATGGCCGCGCACGCCAACGCCCGTCAATCAGCGTGGCAACGGCTGTTGTCGGTGCCGCAAGCGATTGATATGGTCGGCGTCCATGAGCGACGGCACCGGCCCGGCATCGGCCACCCCCCCATCCCAACGCATCTGCCCCGAGTGCGAAGCCCACAGCACGGACCTCGTCTGTGCGACGTGCAACCTCAAGACCATCCCCACGAGCGCCCTGCAGCAAGAGGAAGACCCGCTGCTGGGCCAGACCCTGGCCGGCCAGTACAAGATCGTCAGCGTGCTCGGCCAGGGCGGCATGGGCACCGTCTATCGCGGCACCCAGGTCTCCATCGATCGAACCGTCGCCATCAAGGTGATCTCGCGCGAGTTCTCCACCGACCTGGAGTCCATCAAGCGCTTCCAGCGCGAGGCCAAGATTACCTCCAAGCTGACCCATCCCAATACCATTCGGCTGTACGACTTCGGTTTGACCGACGACGGACTCGCCTACCTGGTGATGGAATTGCTCGAGGGGCGTGAACTGGCCGACGAGCTCGCCGAGGTGGGCAAGATGGTCCTGCCGCGCGCGGTTGAGGTCTGCGTGCAGGTCCTCAAAGCCCTGGAAGATGCGCATGGCCTGGGCATCGTGCATCGCGATCTCAAGCCGGCGAACATCTTCATGCAGCGCATGACCGGCGGCGATCTGCCCAAGGTGATGGACTTTGGCATCGCCAAGACGTTCACCGACAGCGAGCTGTCCAAGGTCACCAAGACCGGCATGCTGGTCGGCACACCGGCCTATATGTCGCCCGAACAGGCCCGCGGCGAACCCATCGGCCCTGCAGCCGACATCTACGCCGTCGGCACCATCTTCTACGAGCTGCTGAGCGGCCGGGTGCCCTTCGAGGCTGACACACCGGTGGCCACCCTGCTCATGCAGCTGACCCGGCCGCCGCCGCCCATCGGACGGCTGTGCCCCGACCTGCCCCACGCAGACGCGGTCCAGGGTGTGCTCAACCAGTTGTTGGCCAAGCGCAGCGACCAGCGGCCAGGGGATGCTCGGGCAGCCGCCGCCCTTCTGCAGGAGTTGACCCGTGAAGGCGGTGGCAAGGCCGCCAAAAGCGAAGAAGAAGAGACCGCGACGGTCCTCTTTGACGTGGTCGACGCAGCCGCCCTGGCACCGGCAGCCGACGCGCAGGACAAACCCTCTGCACCTGCCACGTCGGCGGCCGAAGAGGCGGCCGCGGCTGCGAAGAAGGCAGTGGAGACGGCACCCACCGCGGTCGTCGAAAGGCCCGGCCTCGTCACCTCCCCGACGCCTGCTGAGGACGTCCGACAGCCAGCCCCACCCGCCAAGAAGTCCTCACCGCTACCGTTGGTGTTGGGCCTGGGCGCCGCAGTCGTGATCGCAGCGGGAGCCTGGTTTGCCCTCTCGGGCGATGGGTCAGATAGCAGCGGCCCCGTAGAGACGGCGACGGCAGCCGAGACACAACCTGCAGCCCCCGACACACCCGCGCAGGACAAGCCGGCAGAGCCGTCAAAACCCACCGCTGCCGCAGCACAGGCCGAAGCGGTGTCTGCCGCGGCACCGGCACCGCCCCCGCCGCGCCGGTCAAGCCTGTCGTCGCCGCGCCTGCAGCGCCAGCGAAGACCCGCATCGTGTCGACCCCGCCGGGCGCCAGTGTTTTTGCGGGCGGCCGACCGTTGGGGACCACACCGCTGACCATCGACAGTCCCGTGGCCGGTGGCAAGCTCGTCATCGAGGTGAGCGCCAAAGGCCACAAGATGGCTCAGGTCGAGGTGGAGGGTGGTCACGACGGCGACCTGGTCGTGACGCTGGACAAGATCGAAAAGCCCAAACCCGCCGTTCGACCCCGCAAGCCCAGGTCGAAGAAGAAGCGGAAGAAGAAGGCGGCCAACAAGCCGGAGCCCTTCATGCTGGAGTAGCCGGGGCGGGCCTGCATGGCGCGTCGTCGGCCTCGGCTGAGCTCGACCCGGTTGCCGCGTCGACTGCCAGGGGATCGCAGCCCCCGCCCCACGACCGCCGCCCAAGTTCGACCTTGCTTCGTCTCGCGTGGGCAGGCGACACTCCGCCGGTCCACTGGGAGGGCGGCCATGGCCGGAACCAAGGGCGGTCGAAATCTGAATGACCACAGGGCGATCCTGGTCCTTCTGACCGGCACGTTGCTGGCGATGGGCGCTTGCACCGAGCGAGCCACAGCGCCGCCGGCGACGCCCTCAACAAACGTCCAGACACCACAATCACCTGCCGCCAAGGCCACGTCTCCAGCACCGACGGCGCGGGCAGCAGCGGCGACCCAGCCGGCGCCATCGGTTGTGGTTGAGCCCTCCCCCGTGAGCACGCCCCCGCCTGCGGCTCAGCCCCTGGCGCCTTCGGTCCTGCCCCGTCGCCAGGTGATCGCGACCATCCCATGGGGCCCCGGCGCCAACGCCCTGGGCCGCCTGCCCGCCAACGAGAGCAGCCCCGAGGCGCCGATGTCCATCTCGGTGGATGGTCACGGCAAGCTCTGGATCCTCGACCAGGTGCAGCGTCGCGTGGTGCAGCTTGACGGCGACCGAACGGGACGCTCGCTGCCCTTGGCGTTGCGCGCTGCCGAGGACCTGGCCATCACCGATTCGTTGCTGCTCGTGCTCGACCGGCTGGTGGACGCTGCGGTCGTGGCCCTGGACCCTGCCGACGGCAAGGAGCGCTGGCGGCTGCCCGTCAAGGCGCCCGGCATCCCACATGGCGGCGGCATCAGCGGCGTCTTCGCCCACGATGGTGGCGTATGGCTCGAGTGGGATAATGCGCGCAGCTGGCGGGCCGGTTCGTTGGTCGGCGTACCCGCAACCTTGGCCCTCGGCGTGCCCGGTCGCCCGTCCCGCGACGGCCGGCTGGGACTGGCAGCGGTCGGGGCCGGCACGACGAAAGTTCGGCTCGTCGGCCACGAGCTGTCGGCGTCGGCGGCATCGGCGCCAACCTGGCTGGCGGAGGCCTCGTTCGACAACCCGGTGCTGACCATCCTGGCGCTCGACTCCGATATGCAAGGACGGGTCTGGCTGGCGGTGACCACGGCCAGGCAGCCTTCCCAACGTCAACGTGCCCAAGGTCAGCCCGCCCAAGGTCAGCCCGCCCAAGGTCAGCCCGCCCAAGGTCAGCGCGTCGATAATCAGCTGGTCGACCTGGCGGCGTCTGTCCTGCGCTTTGGCGCCGATGGCCGACTGCAGCTGCGCGACGAGGCCACCCTGGAGCGCGGACCCGAAGAGCAGATGCGCACCTTCGCAGCCGGCCCGGACGGCAGCTTCTGGCACCTGGCTCGCGGACCCGAAGGCGCCACCATCGAGAGGTGGTCGCCGTGACCGGTCGCCGCCCATACAGGCTCCTGGCCGGGACCGCGCTGGCGGCCATGGTGATCGCGGGTGTGGCCGCGCCGGCAGACGCTGCGCCACCCAAGATGAGCCGGGCCGAGATCGTCAAGCTGAGCAAGACGGTGGTGGGCTTCTCCTACTGGTGGGGCGGTTCGAAGTGGCTGCCCGGAGCCAAGGACAAGGGCAAGTGCACGCCAAACGCGGGCAGCAGCGGTTGCCCGAAGTGCAGCCACAAGGGCCAATGGGGCGCGGACTGCTCGGGATTCGTCGGCAAGGCATGGCAGATCGCCGTCGCCAAGCCCCTGCACGTGGCCTACCACCCCTACGCGACCAAACACTTCACGTTCAATAGCACCTGGTGGACGAAGATCAGCCGCAATGACGCCAAGGTGGGCGATGCCTTCACCTACAACAAGAACGGCGCTGGCCACATCTTCATGTTCGAAAAGGGCAACCCCTGGGGCAAGGTCTGGGCGTGGGAGTGCAAGGGCTGCAAGTATGGCTGCACCTATTCGCTGCGCTCGGCTTCATCGAGCTACATCGCCATCAAACGCAAGCTGCTGGTGGCCCCACCCCCGGTCTGCACGCCGGGATGCAAGGGCAGCAAGATGGTCGACGCCAAGTGCGGTGAAATCGACTGCAAAAAGTCAGGCGCCAAGTGCGTCAAGGACAGCGTCGGCCTGCGCTGTGTGAGCGTCTATTGCCCGGCCAAGGGCAGCGCCGCCATCTGCTTGCCCGACGGCCGCCTGGGCCAGTGCAGCAACGGCAAACTGAGCGCCAGCAAGTGCACCGGCGGCAAAGTCTGCGTCAAGTTGGCCGCCGGCAAGGCCGCCTGCAAGCCGCCCTGCCCCGCATCATGCGATGACAACAACGCCTGTACCCAGGACGGTTGCAAGGCTTCCCAGGGCGTCTGCTTCCACAACGCGGCCGCCGGCCCATGCGAAGATGGCGACCCCTGCACATTGGACGACACCTGCAACAACGGCACCTGCGCCAGCGGCGTGGTCAAGGCCTGCGACGACGGCAATGGCTGCACGGCCGACGCCTGCAAGGACGGCGCCTGCACATCGACTCCGAAGTCGGCCGCCTGCGACGATGGTGATGCATGCACGTTAAAGGACACCTGCGCGGCGGGTGCTTGCAAGGGTGTGGCCATGGCCTGCGACGACGGCGACCCGTGCACGGCCGATATGTGTCGCGTCGGCCTTTGCGAGCATCCGGCGCATAAGCCGGGTGCCGTGGCGGGATGTGCACCGCAGAACAAGAGTCCCGACGCTGCAGGTGCGGGTGGCGAGTCCGATGCGAAGGGCGCCACTGGTGGCCAGCCCGCCGATGCGGGGGGCGGCAGCGGAGCGGCGGACGCGGGGATTGCACCGGCGGACGGCAACGGCGGCGCGGCCATGACGGCCTTTGCGCCGACGGCTTCTTCTGGCGGTTGCAGCGGCTCCGGTCGCAGTGGGTCGGCCGGTCTGCCGTTGGCGCTGTTGGTGGCGTTTGCGGCGTTTGTGTTCCTTATGCGGCGTCGTTGGTGGTCTGGACTGACTGCCGCTTGAGGACTCCCTCGGCGCCTGACCGACGAGATCGGGGTGGCGCGGGAGTCGTGCTCAGCGCCGTATCTGCAAAGGAGCGCCGGCGTCCCCGCCCTGAGCGCAGCGAAGACGGAGCCGAAGGCGGAGTTGGCTTGCGGGCGTCCTCGCCCGCCCTCGCGTCCGCGTCCGCGTCCGTGACCGTGTCTGTGTCTGTGTCCGTGACCGAGTCCGTGCCCGTGTCTGTGTCTGTGTCCGTGACCGAGTCCGTGCCCGTGACCGTGTCCGTGACCGTGTCCGTGTCCGCGTCCGTGCCCGTGCCCGTGTCCGTGCCCGTGTCCGTGCCCGTGTCAGCGTCCGTGCCCGTGTCTGTGACCGTGTCCGTGCCCGCGTCCGTCCACACCCTCAACGCCGGAAGATCACCGACAAGTTGTTCGCCGGCATACCAACCACCTCGTCCAACTCCAATCCATTCTCCCGCGCCACCTCCGCGACTTCCTCCAGGTGACGCACACCCCAGGAAGAATCGCGCCCCCGCAGCGAGGCATCGAACCTGGCGTTGCTCTCCGATGTCGGGCCGCCATCTCGGTGGAAGGGCCCGTAGAGCACCAACACGCCACCAGGCCCCAGCAACCTGCCCGCGCCCTGCAACAAACCCTGGGCCGCTGACCACGGCGCGATGTGGATCATATTGGCGCAATAGATGGCGTCCGCCTCCGCCACCGGCCACGGCAGGGTCGTGGTCTTCAGATCCAGCGCCGGCAGCAGGTTGTCGAGGGCCGCCTCAGCACGCCACGCGTCGATGCTGGCCCGGAGTTCGGGGTCCGGGTCGGTGGGTTGCCAGCTCAGCTGCGGCAGCGCGCTGGCGAAGAAGGCGGCGTGCTGACCGGTGCCGGCGGCGATCTCCAGGACCAGGCCTTGCTGCGGCAACACCCGGCGCAGCACCTCCAGGATCGGCTCTCTGTTGCGGCTCGTGGCCGGGTAGTCCTTGCGCGCGTCCGTCACCTGGGCCTCCTGTTGGTCGGCCGACGAAGAGTGCCTGGAGCGGTTGTCCGTTGCCAACCCGATCCACGCGGGTCACCCTTGGGCTCCCGCCCCCCGACACTCACGCGACTGGATCCTGGAGGCACCGCTGGCCGAATCGCGACCGGAACTCTCCTCCCTGCAGCGATTCCGCCAGTCGGTGCCCGTGGAGACCGCCTTCGAGCGACATTTCGCCGAGGGCGCCATGTGGCTGGCTGCCGGCGACCCGGGGGCGGCGGAGGCCTCGTTTGCGGCGGCCGCTGAGGGGCCTGACGCCATGCAACGGCCGTTCTTTCTCAAGGCCTGGCATGGGCGAGGACTGGCCCTGCTGGCACTGGATCGGGCCGATGAAGCCGTGCCCATCTTCGCGGCGCTGGTAGAGGCGCGCGCGGACCTGCTCGACCCGCGGTTGCAGCTGGGACTGGCGCTGCTGGCCTGCGATCGGCCGGCGGAGGCCCTGGCGGTACATGAGGCGGCGCTCGCTCAACACGAGCAGCATGCCGAAATCGGCGCGGTCATCGCAGACGGCGCCGTGGCGCTCGATCGCCTGGGCCAGTGGGCGGAGGGCGTTCGCTGGTGTGAGCACGCCCTGCCCCTGCTGGAGGCGCCTGGGCCCATCTGGCTGAACCTGGCGGCGTTCCATTTTCGTTTGACGGACCGCTCGGCGGCCCGTGACGCGCTCTGTTCGGCCATGCAAGCGGATCCGAAGCTGTCTGAACGGGCGCATGAGACCTGGGCAGAGTGGGGCGATGGGAGCGCGCTATGAGCGGCGCTGACCTCACCCTGGTCAACCTGGCCGGCGACCCCGTCACCGGCGAGAAGGTGTTGCCCCTTGGCGCACTGGCCATCGCCACCAGCCTGGAGGCGGGCGGCTGGACTGTGGAGCTGCGCGATCTGCAACTGAGCGGCCAGCCGGCGACGGTGGAGGAGTTGGCCGATGCCTGCGCGACCGACGCGCCGGTCCTGGGCCTGTCCTTGATGTCCGACCGTCTGCCCGAAGCGGTCATGGCGCTGCAGCTGGTGCGCCAGCGACAGCCCGAGACGGTCATCATCCTCGGCGGCGCGGGCCCGACCGAAGTGGCGGGCCCGCTCATGGCCGCCTTTGACCACATCGACGCCGTGGTGCGCGGCGAGGGCGAGGTGACCGTCGCCGAGTTGATGACCGCTGTGCGTTCCCGCGGCCGCAAGGGACTCGCCGGCATCGCCGGTGTCACCGCAAGGGTGGATGGCGAGGTCGTCGTCGGCCCGGAGCGACCGCGCATCGCCGACCTGGACACCCTGCCCTGGCCCGAAGGCGCGGCCTGGGATCCGGCCCCCTACGACAGCGTCTCGCTGGTCACCGCCCGCGGCTGCCCCTTCCACTGCAGCTTCTGCAGCGTTGTCGCCGGCTGGGGGCGTACGGTGCGCCGCCACAGCGTGCAGCGCGTGGTCGACAACATCGCCTGGTTGCTGGCCCGCAAACCCGGCGCTTTCGTGCACCTGGAGGACGACACCTTCACCCTGGACCGGCAACGCGTGCTGGCATTCTGCGAGGTGCTGAAGGCGCAGTTGCCCGGTATCGAGTGGGGCTGCACGGCCCGGCTGGATGGCCTGGACGAGGCCCTGGTTACGACAATGGCCGAGGCCGGCTGTCGGTCCATGTTCCTGGGCATCGAGTCCGGCTCCGATCGGGTCCGGGCGAAGGTACACAAGTCGTTCTCATCGACCGAGGTGATCGCGCGCATCGCCATGTTGACGCGCTACGTGCAGGTGACGGCCCACTACATCTGGGGCTACCCCTTCGAGACGGTGGACGACCTGCACGAGACCTTCCTGCAGATCGGCTACCTGGCCGCCATGGGCGTGACCGCGCGCCACTCCCACCTGGTGCCCTTCCCCCAGTCGCCGCTGGTGCAGGACGCCACAGCGGAGCTCCGCTTCTACGAGGGCTATCCCTTCCCGCGATTGTTCGTGGTGGAACCCGGCGCCCCCTGGCTCGACCTGGTGCGCGCCCATCCCGATGTGTTCACGCCCTGGTTCGCCCTCGCCACGCCCGATGACGCGGCGCGCTTCGATTTCGTGGCTCGATACAGCAGATTCGAACGCGCCGATTGACGTGCAGCCACGGATGCATAGCCTGCCGACCCCCGGCAAGCGGCTCCAGGGGCGCTATGCTGCGCCCCCGGCCAACTTGCGCATGACGAGGACATCGTGAGCCAGGCCCACCCCTACCAGGACTTCCTGCACGAGCTCGCCAAGCCGGCGCGATACGTCGGCGGCGAGTTCCAGGCCGTGCGCAAGGGCTGGCAGGACGTGAAGCTGCGCTATGCGCTGGCGTTTCCGGACCTGTACGACATCGGTATGAGCCACCTGGGCACCAAGATCCTCTACCGGATCGTCAACGACCTGCCCTGGGCGGTGGGCGAGCGGATCTTCGCGCCGTGGCCGGACCTGGAGGCCGAACTTCGTCAGCGCAGCCTGCCGCTGGTATCGCTGGAGTCGTGGCAGCCGCTGCACGCCTTCGACGTGGTCGGCTTCTCGCTGCAATACGAGCTCACCTGGACGAATCTCCTGAACATGCTCGACCTGGGCGGCATCGCTCTGCGCTCCGCCGATCGGAGCGAAGAAGCGCCCATCATCATCGCCGGCGGGCCCAACGCGACCCATCCCGAGCCGCTGGCGCCCTTCATTGACGCGTTCGTCATCGGCGATGGAGAACAGGCGCTGCCGAACCTCCTGGCGACGGTGCGAGATGGCCGCGCTGCCCAGTTGCCCAGGCGCGAGATCCTGGCCAGGTTGTCCGCCTTGCCCGGAATCTACTGCCCGGCCCTGTATCGCGCCGATGTGGTCGATGAAGGTGGCTTCACGGTGGTGGTCGAGCCCCTGGAGCCGCGCGCGCCGGCCCGCGTGGAGCGCACCTTTATCACCGACATCGACAACTGGCCCTTTCCCGACGACGCGCCCGTGGCTGCTGCCGAGGCGGTCTTCGACCGGATGAGCATTGAGATCGCCCGCGGCTGTACCGAGGGCTGTCGATTCTGTCAGGCCGGCATGATCTACCGCCCGGTGCGTGAGCGCTCTCCCGAATCGGTGCTCAAGAGCGTGCTGGGCGCGGTGGACCAGGCCGGCTACGACGAGGTCTCGTTGACCACTTTGTCGACAGCCGACTACTCGGCCATCTCGCCACTGATCAAGCGCGTCGCGCGCGAGCTGGAGCCGCGCAACACATCGCTGTCGGTGGCCTCGTTGCGGGCCTATGGGCTGGCCGAAGACCTCTTTGATGACATCTCTTCGATCCGGGCCAGCAGCCTGACCTTCGCGCCGGAGGCCGGCACCCAGCGGATGCGCGATGTGGTCAACAAGAACATCGACGATGGCGACCTGGATACCACCGCCCATCGGGTCTTTTCGCGGCAGTGGCGAAAGATGAAGTGCTACTTCATGATTGGTCTGCCAACAGAGCAAGATGAAGACGTTGAAGGTATCGTCAATACCGCCGCGAGGATGCGGGATATCGGTCGTGAGTACAAGCGCGAAGCGATGGTGACCGTCAGCGTGTCGAGCCACGTGCCCAAGCCCCACACCCCCTTCCAGTGGGCGGCCATGGACTCGCTGGACGAGATCGCTCGCAAGCAGCGAATCCTGGCCGTGGGCTGCCTCCGGGAGGGCTTGAAGTGGCGGCGACATGACCCGCGCACGTCTTTGCTGGAGTGCGTGCTGGGCCGTGGCGATCGCACCTTGGCGGATTCTGTGGAGCATGCATTCCGCGCCGGCGCCAGGTTCGACGGCTGGGATGAACACCTGCAATTCGACATCTGGATGGACGCCTTTGCCCATTTCGAGGTGCCGCTGGAGCGCTTCACAGGTCGCCTGCGCCAGGACGTCGCGCTGCCCTGGGACCACATCGACGTGGGCCTGGCCGACGGCTTTCTGGCCCGCGAATACAAGCGCAGCGTGCGCGATCGGTTGAGCCCACCCTGCGGCAAACCTGTGGGTGCCCAGGTGCATCACACCAACGTGGCCGACGCCACCGCCGACGAGCGAAAGCTGGTCTGCTACCACTGCGGCGTGGCCTGTGACCTGGACGGGATGCGCCAGGAGCGCCTGGACTTCCTGACCCAACTGGGCGCCGAGGAGCCCTGGCAACCGCCACCACGGGATACCAAGCGCCCGGAGAGGGCCGCTGACCTGCCGCCGCGCGAACCCTATCGCGGGCCGGTGTATCGCTATCGCTTGCGCTACACGCGCCAGGGTGCCGAGGCCCTGACGTCGCACCTGGACCTGGTTCGGGCGATGCCCCGCCTTCTGCGAAGGGCCGGTCTGCCCCTGCGATACAGCGATGGTTTCCATCCCAAGCCGGTCCTGGCCTTCGCCCCGGCGCTGCCGTTGGGCACGTCGTCCCAGGGCGAGCTCATGGACATGGACCTGACGAGCTGGATTGAGCCCGCCGAGGTGCTGCAGAGGTTGCAGCGGGGCGCCACGGTTGGCCTGCAGCCGCTGGCCGTGGAGCACGTGCCCCTGGACGCGCCCCGCCTGGGTGCGGCGCTTCGCAGGGCGCACTATGCGGTGCGCGTTCGCCCGCGCGACGTCGAAGATGTGGCCGACAGCTGCGATCACGTGACCGTGGCACGCGCCGTCTGGCGCTTCATGGCCGCCGGTTCCTGGATCGCCGAGGTGACGCGTCGGGGCCAGCCGCGGCTGCTGGACCTGCGCCGGGATGTCATCGAGCTGCGCCTGGCCGATGACGGACGGCTACTCGTCGAGTTGGACCTGACGGCCGAAACAGCGCGAGCCCGCCCGCGAGAGGTGGTCGACGCCGCCCTGCATGGCTTGAAACGTGCGCCCGTGACGCCATCTGACATCGAACGGCTGGGCCTGGTGACCGCCGCGGAATTGCAACTGGAGGGGGGCGTGAGCGCGCCCGCTTGAGCGTTCGCGAGACCCTTTCAGGCGCCTACGCGCACTTCGAATCCTTCACGTGCAGCGAATACGAAGAGCTGGCTGCCGTGGCGCTCAGCGCGCGCCTGGCAGCCCGCGACCAGGCGCTTGATGTCGTCATCACTGTGCATCGGGTCGTGGTGGAAGAGCGCGAGCTGAGACACTTCGGCCTGTACCGCAAGGTCGACGGTGGTCGTCGCGCGCGGATGGCCCCACCCCGCTTTGCTGGGGTATTCGGCGTCGGTGTATTGGGAGTCGGCGATCAACAGATCGGCGCCGTGGCAGAACTGGACCAGATCTTCCGGCAGAACGCGCAGATCGCGCGGGCGATTGATCGGACTATCGAGGTCCGGCAGCAACTGATCCAGCTCCGTATCGGTGGCGTAGACCACCTTCTGGCCGTCTTTCTCGAAGCAATAGGCCCAGCAGCCGCCAGGATGATTCTGGGCCATGCAGCTGACCTGCACGCCTTCGATCTGCTTGGAGCCATCGCCCAGGTCGGCGGCCACGATATTGCCGCCCAGGTCGCCGTAGTCGACCGGGAAATAGGCGCTGGACATCTGCCCGGACAGCAGCCGGTGGTAGCGGGTATCGCCGACAGTGGTGCCATAGATGTGGAAGGTGTGACTGGGGATGTAGATGGGCGCGAAGAACGGGAATCCCTGGATGTGATCCCAATGCATGTGGCTGAACAGGAAGTGGGCCGTGATCGGGCCGCCGCCTCGACTCAGCAGGTCGATGCCCAGCTCGCGCAGACCGGAACCGCCATCACAGATGAACAGCGAATCGCCGAAGCGCACCTCGACGCAGGGTGTATTGCCGCCATGCACGGAGGTGGTCGGCCCCGGCGTGGGGATCGAACCTCGCACACCCCAGAAGGTGACGTAGAACGACATCAATAGCCCCGGAAGTAGCGCATCACGACGTTGCCGAATTGGACCATGTCGCCATCGCGCAAGGTGGCGGAGTGGACTCTCACTTCGTTGACGTAGATGCCGTTGCTGCTCATCAGGTCGGTCACTTTGAAGCCGTTACGGCATCGCTCGACGCGGGCATGGCGGCGCGACAAGGAGGCAGCGTTCAGGGTCACATCCGCCTGGGCGGAGCGACCGACGACGACGGGTTGGTCGAGCAACCGGATGGACAGCGTCTGGCCGTCGCCCCCTGCGATGATCTGCAGCAGGTGCGGACGATCCGGGATCATCGCCTGCAGGACAGAGATGTCCGCGGCGGTCGTGGCTGCGAATGCCGCCAACTCAGCCGGGTTGCCATGCAAGGTCTCGTCTATCCCGTTGCCGCTCATCGGGCCTCCGTGCGCCAAGAAAGGTACCGCGCCCGCGGCAGGATTCAAACCCCCGGCGTGCGATCCTGGCGCGAGAATCATGGCTTGTCTGACCACAATCACGGCGCTTGTGGGCGCCGGGTCGGCGCGGGTAGGCTCCGATACCGTGGAAGATGGGAGGTGGCAGATGGCGAGTGCACGTGTCGGGATCGCCCTGTGCAGCTGCCTGGCGCTGCTGGTCTCCGCGGAGGCCGCCCACGCGGCGCCCGCTGCCGACGGTGACCTCTACGTCCTGCTGCCCGAGGCCGCATCGACCCTGGCCGCGCTGCTCGATGTCGATCGGCCTCTACAGGATGGCAAGAGATTGAGCGCCGCCATCGAGAAGGATCGGGTGCGCGTCTGGGTCGGCGCCAGGTCGGCGCCCGAGTTGTCCATCACCCTTCGACATCAGAGCGCGGCTGGCTTTCCAGCCATGCCGGTTGGCGACACGGCCCTGGTACCAGAGCCGGGACCTGTGCCTGCGGCGCTGCTCGAACAGGTCGCCGACCGGCTGCGTGCCGGCGAAGGCAAGCTGCCATGGACGCGCCCGCCAGCGCCGAAGCACCCCGAACGGCAGCCCCAGGTCTTTCGCAAACTGCTCGTCGCCGGCGATATCGGCGCCGCGTCTGCGCTGATTGCGGCGACTCCCGAAGACCGGGTGTGCGCCCTGGCCGAAGCGTTGCGCGCCTTGGAGGAGTCCGGCGATTGGGCCACTGTGCGACAACTTGCCAGCGCCATCCGCGCCAGATCGCCCATGTGCCATGCCGCCTGGGCCACCGCGCTATTTGCCCTGGCCCGACAAGACGAAGGCGCCTCAGCGGTGAAGGAGGCGCAAGATGCGGTCGCCCGCTTTGCCAATCGGCCGTTGGTGCTCGAAGCGGCTTCGGCGGTGTTTATGCGCGCCGGGCGCCCCGACCTCGCCTCCAAGGCGCTCTACGCAGCCGGTAAGGCAGATCCCGCCGACGCCGGCAGATTGCGCCAGCTGGCCGCCGCCGTGCTGGCTTCGATCGACGGCGATCCGGTCGCCCGTCAGGCCGAAGAGGCCCGGCTGAAGGAAGTGCTCGCGCGCACGCCGAACTGGCCGGTGGCACGTTTCGTACTCGGTGTGCTGCGCCACTACGAAGCCGATTTCGAGGCCTCCAACGCCCTGCTACTGCCTCTGGCCGAAGTCGTCGGCGGCGACCGCCTGGCGGTCTACCTGGCCCTCAATGACTTCAACCTCGGCCGCAGGGAGGCTGCCCTGGCGCGGCTGGCCGAGGCCGCGTCCGGCACCGACGACAACGAGACCGATCCCGATGTCTGGTATGCGCGGGCCGAGATTCAGCGCGACACCGAGCGCAAGCAGGCCATCGCTGACCTGCAGCGCTACCTGCGAGCGAGCGGACGCAGCCCCTTCACCAGCGCCGACAAACGCACCCGCGTTCGCCAACTCATCGACGCCCTGCAGGCCTGCGAGCGGGACGGCACGGCGCGTTGCGATGGGCCTTGGGAACATCCGCGAGACGTCGCTTCGGGACCCGCCGACCACTGGCCGTGGGCCGCCGGAGCGCTCGCCTTCCTGCTGGTCGTGGCCTGGTGGTGGCGTCGGAAGTCGCGATGACAACAGGGACGGGGGCGCGGAGCCTTCGATTCGGACCCCGGCTGTTGCTGCTGGCAAGCCTGAGCGCGGCCTTGTTCCTGCCTTCGACCTCGACCGGTCGCTCCGCGAGCGAGCGCGCTTCGACTGCACTCGATGCGGCCATGTTGAGCACGCTGCTGACTCCCCTGGACGCCGATCATCGCGGCCGCCTGGAGCATGTGGAGGTGACGCCTGGACGCGCGGTGATTCGTCACCGACTGCCATCGGGCGGTGCCCTGCACATGGTGCTGGTGCCCGCCGACAGCGACGAACCAGCCTACGCCACGTTGCCGTCGCTGCGCCTGTACCACCGTCGGCTGCCGCCAGGCGCCGACGCTACCCAGGTGGGCGCGCTGCTGGACGCCGTGGTGAACAGATTGAAGGAAGTCGACACGGGCCAATGGCGCCTGCCGCAGCGCACAGCCCGCGACGCTCACCCGGAAGCTGGTCCGTGGCGACGTCAGCACCTGGGGCTCGGCTTCGGGCTGTTGGTCCTGGCGCTGCTGCTCCTGCCGGTGGTGGCCTGGCGCGCTGCGCAGGCGTTCAAGGGACTCGACCGCAGGTCCCGTCTTGTGCTCTTCCTGCTGCTCGGAGCGGCCGCCGTGCTGCGGGTGATCATCGCGCCGCACCAGGTGGTGACCATGTACGTGGGCTATCGGCTGGTCGACGCCGCAGACACGCTGGACCAGATCTTCCGGTATGGAGTGGGCGTGCAGGTGCAGTGGCACGCGCTCCTGCGCCTGTTGGGTGCGGATCACGCGCACCTGATCGGGACCCACGCTTTCGTCGGCGTCGCCACGGCAGGTCTGCTGGCCGCGGCGTTGCTGCGTGCGGGATGGCCCGGTCGCCAGGTGCTGGGCGGCCTGGCCCTGATCGCCTGGCTGCCGCTGCTCGTCTGGTCGGACGCATCGGACAGCCTGCACGTGCTGATCCTGTTCTGGTCGGCGGCATCCCTTCTCGCGGCCATCTCCTTTGCACGCGATGGTCGCTGGATCGACGCCGCGGCGGCCGTGGTCTGCCTCGCCCTGGCTGCTCATGGACGGCCGGAGCATGTGCTCTTCGGCCCGCTGTGGGTCGGCGTGATGATCGCCGCCATGCGCGCTGGCGGGCAGACCGAAGGTGCGACCTTTCACCCGCGCGCCGGCCTCCTGGCGTGGTTGGGTATGGCCGCGGTGTTTGCGCTCCTGGTGGCGCCGCAGGCGCTATACGCCCGGGCCATGGGTGGCCCCCCGGCGGCACCCCCCACCC
>CAYTLW010000001.1:125690-185971 GCA_964438735.1 uncultured Enterobacteriaceae bacterium
GGGGGCGACCCGGGGGGCCCCCACCGCCCGCCCCCCCCCCCCCCCCCCCCCCCCCCCGCCGACTCCTGGCCGGGCAGCCTGGCCGAACTGCTGGTCCATCTGCCGGGTTCCTTGTTGGAACGCAACGTGCTGCTCGATCGCACCCTGCTGCCGTCGGCCCTGACGTTGGCGGCCATCGGCGCGTTGGTCTCCCTGGGTTCGCCAGCCGTCCTGCGACTGCGCATCGGCTGGTTCGCCGTGGGGCTGGCCTGGATGTGCATGTACTACATCGACCTGTCACCCGCTTCGCAGCCCAGGCTGCAAGTGGTGATGGCGCTGCCGGCCGCCTGGCTGGCCGGAGCGTGGATGGCGGAGCTGGTCTTCCTGCCAGGCTCGGGCAGGTCCTGGCGCGTCGGCCTGGCGGTGATCCTGGCGCCCGGACTTCTGGTGGGCGGCTGGCAAAGCGCTGCGCGTCTGTGGCAGCCGAGCAACGAGCAGGCCGAGGAATCGTTCATCCGAGAGGCGCTGGCGGCGCTACCGGACGGGCCCGTTCGCGTGGCCCGACCCGGTCGCAGGGACTTCGCTCCCGATCGCCATACGCACGCCTTCTTTCCGGACTACCTGCTTCGCCATCGTCGCCCAGCCGCCGTGCCCATCGACCTGGCCGAGCTCGCTCATCCAGGAACCGACCCCGCGGTAGCCGATCGGGTTCTGCTCGGGATGCGCTGTTACACGCGCTTTCGCCGGGATGGCGAACCTGCTCCCGAGCGCTGGCAGTTGCCGGCATGTGCTTCCCTTCGGGCATCGGGACGCCTGGCGCCGGTGCTCGAGCGCACAGTGACCAATCAAGGCGACGTGGGCCTGCCCTACCATCCGCGGCAACCGCAGCTGTTGTTGGGGCTCTACCGGGTCACTCACCACGCGTCGTCGTCGAAGGCCAGATCCGAGTTGGTCACCAGCGCACCGTGAGCGTGCACCGTGTCGGCGTCGTCCTCGCCTGCCGTCGGCAGATCCGCCAATCGTCCGCGCTGCTCGACGACCTCTGCACGCAACGCGTCGATCAGCCGTTGCTGCTCGGCCACTACCGCGGACAGCTCGTCCATCGCCGCCGATTGTTCGGCATAGCGACACTCCAGGTCGACCATCCGACGCTCCAGATCTTCCACGGCCTGCTCCTGAAGGGTGTGCTCTCGTTTACGGCGCGGCGGGCAGATGATTGCGCCAGTCGAAGGCGCCGTCGCTGCGCAGGCGCACGATGAGCTTTCCGTCGGGTCCGTAGATGTCCACGGCCGGCATGGTGGGCACATCCGGCAACAGCCGGACCCACTGCGCCTCGCTCCAGTTGGTGGCGTCCACCTTGCGTAGGACCACGTCCTCCCTGCCGCTGGCGGCAAACTCCTTGAGCTCGGCGCCCAGGCGTACGCAGGGCTGACACCAATCGGCCCAGTAGTCGACGATGGTGGTCTTGCCCGGGACCAGCAGGTCGGCGATCTCCTTGTTGCCCGGCGGCGCGCCCGGTTGGGCACGCCCCGGCGAGGCGGCCAGCGCCTTCTTCAGTCGCTTGCGATCGGCAGGTTCAGCGCCGGCTGTTGCCGTGGCGTCCGTTGGCAGAGCGGCTGCGACCGCCGGCTTGCCGCCGAACGAGAGCCGACCGCCCAGCGAGACCCAGACGGATGGGCCTTCCACCACCTGTACGCCGATCACGTCGCGATGCACCGGCTGCCGCCAGGTGACGGAGAGCGTCATCTGCTCGCCCAGCATCGCCTGGATGGTCGGGCTCACGGTGACGAAGTGGCCACCGCCATTGTCGAAGAGCACGCCGCCATCGGTGCTCATTTCGCGGCGGTCATATTCGGTCAGGAATTGCGCAGAGATGAGCTGCGGCCAGATGACGCCGCTGAAGCCGATGCCGACACGCTGCTCACCACCCCAGCCGAAGCCATCGGGCGCGTCGGTCAGGGCCTTGCGCCAGGTGGCGCCCAGGTACCAGCCGACGCGGTCGTGCAGGGAGCCGCCCATCTCGCCATCCAGCACCAGCCACCAGGAGCCACGGCCGATGCTGAGATAGCGACTGCTGCCGGGCTCGATCAGCGGCGCCGAGTCGTCTCGCTTCACGGGTGCGCAATGGTCGGGGCAGAAGTCGCCACAGGTCTGGCAGGCGGGGTCGGTGCTCACGTCCACCTTCTGGTTCTGGACCGAGTCCTTGCGCTCTACGTACACACCGGTGGGCATCACCGCGCCCACGCTCACCACAGCGCGGCTCAACCACTTGCTGCGCAACCCGAAGCCGCCGATCACGTCCTGACCCAGGCGCAGCTCCACGTCTCCGAGGCCTTGGTCTGAGCTCTCGCCGTACACCTGTCGATCGCTGTCCAGTCGGGCCCACGGTACGGAGACCTGCACGCCGGTTCCCCAGGGCGCCTCTGCGCCGGCGAGCAGGCTGACCACGTGCATGGTCATTTGAAACTCGTCCAGGTTCTCGATGGCGGCGGTGTCCTGGAAGTAGCCGCCCGAGCCGCCGATGCCGTAGAGCAACGCCGCATGGCTGCGCCAGAGATCCGCGCCGGTGGTGGACAGCGTCTGGGAGATGTCCCGGTTGGCGCCGACGAACGCCGGGTTGCCACAGGTGGCGCATTGGGCGGCCACATCGGTCGTCGGGACGAGCAGGCCAACCAGCACGAAAAGTCCGCCCCATCGGGCGCTCATGCGCATCTTCACTCCCCCGTCCCTACATGTTGGCCAGGTGCTTCTCGAACAGGTACTCGGCCTTGCCCTGGCCGTAGCCATTCCACTTCTCCAGCACCATGCCCGTCTTGGCGTCGATGATCATGTTCAGCGGGGTGCCGCCCTTGGTGTTGTAGGGGATGCAGTTGCGCTCCGGATCCACGCCGATGATGCCCTGGGGCTTGAACCATTGAATCCAGTTCTTGAGCACCTTCTCGCTGGGATAGGTCCACTTCCCCTTGGTGAAGCCGTCGTACAGGACCTGGAAGATGACCACGCCCTTGGGATAGTACTTGTGGTTGATGGCCGCGAAGTGCTTGGTCTCCGCCTGGCAGGCCACGCACCAGCCGGCAGACACGTTGAAGTAGATCAGCTTGTGGTGCTTGGCGAAGTGCGAAAAGCGGAACAGGCGCAGCTGCTCGTCGAGCAGGTTGTAGTCGCCGTCCGTATCCGTCAGCCCGACCATGGCGTAGTCGTTGATGATGTCGCCCACCTCCATATTCGGGGAGAGGCTCTTGGTGCAGGTGGGCAATGTGGGCGGCTTGTAGTTCGGGATGCAGCTCTTGCCGGTCTGGCTGGTGGGGATGCACATGTAGCCAGTCGGGCACTCCTTGGAGGTGCAGTCATCGGCGCAGAACGACTCCTTGGAGAAGAAGAAGCTCATGCACTGGCTGCTTGTATTGCACTGCTCGTCGACTGTGCATGGGTCGCATTGAGTGCCCGTGGCGCTGCAATCGCCCGACTTGTGGATGCACTGGAAGTTGCCGTCGCCGATATCCTGGCAGGCTGCGTAGCGCGGACATTCGGTGCTGCCGGGCGTGCAGGGCGTGGTGCAGAAGCGCCCCGAGGCCATCTTGACGCAGGCGCCACCAGGCGCGCAGTTGCCGGTGTGCATGCAACCGCCGCAGAACTTGCGCTTGGCGCAATAGGTCTTGCCCTTGGTCTTCTGCGTGCAGGCCATGTCCATCGGGCAGTCGGTGTCGTCCGTGCAGGCCGCTGTGCAGACGGCCGACGCGACTTCCTTGGCGGCGTTGCATTTCAAGTCGCCGGCGCATGACCCCACCGCCGCGCAAGAAGCTCCTACGGCGACGTCGTAGACCGGATCGACGCAGAGGAGGCGTTTGCCGTCGTCGCTGCTGCAGTCCTGATCGATGGCGCAATCCAGCTCAGAGGAGCACGAATCGGCACAGGCGCCGCGATAGCAGACGCCGCTGGTGCAGCCGTCATTGTCCGTGCACGGGGTGCCAGCACCGTGGGGATCGGCTGGGCCGCCCGCGTCCGCGGTGGCTGTGCCCCCTGCGTCGGCGGCGCCCGGATCAGCGCCCGAGTCGACCGCAGCGGCTTTGGTGTCTGTCTGGGTGTTGCCGGTCGGGTTGTTGGTCGGATCAGCGGCCTGACCTTGTTGCACGGAGCAAGCGCATAACAGCAGGAAGGTCGCGGCGACGACTGCGGCGCCAGCCTGCGTGAAAGGTCTCATGTTCGCTCCCCTGACCATCTGGTCACTTTCCGCATGAACACACCGCATACCGTTATCCGGTAGGGGGTGCGTGAGGGTAGTGGGGCCCCCAGGTCATTGCAACGACGAAGTCCTGACGCGTTGTTTGCACAAGTGCACAACCGCCGCCGCCCCCGGGCGGCCCTGCCGTCGTCTGTCTCGTCGCTCGCTATTGCTGTACTGCTGAACTGCAGCACCGGATCCCAATTCACCCCCAGTCGAAGGTCATCCAGAACATCGACCTGTCGGTGACCGTATGCGTCGGCGCGGTGAAGAAGCAGGAGCCACGACCAATCATCTGGACGTCGGGAGAGGCGGGGAGGTTTTTCGGGTTGACCTCGGGCGAGCCATCCGACGGTGGGTCATAGGGCGCGTAGGCGTCCGAGGTCCACTCGTAGACGTTGCCGGCCATGTTGTACAGACCTTCGGGTGACACGCCCTTGGGGTAGCTGTCCACGTTTTCGATGTAGCCGGTGCCGATGGGTTTGACGTTGACGATCTCTCCTGTGGGAGGCGCATTGCCCCAGGGATGAAGTCTTGGATCCGTACCCGGGCCGTGCGCGGCGCGCTCCCACTCGGCCTCGGTGCACAGGCGGCTGCCGACCCACTCGCAGTAGTCGCGGGCCTGGAAGTAGTTCTTGCCGTTCACCGCCCGGTGCTTGCACTTGTTCAGGTCCGGATAGCAGGACTTCGGGTAGTGGTTGACCGTAGTCTTGATCTTGTCCTCTTTGAACTGCAGACCGACCGGCGAGCAGATGCCCGCCTTGACGCAATCTTCGTAGCGCTCGAGCGTCACCTCGTACTTGTCGATGCAGTAGCTATCCAGCTCCACGTTGTGCGGCGGCCGGGCGTCGCCGCTGGGGAAGTGGCTGTTCGGGTCGGGCGCGCTCTCGGTGCCCATCCGGAACTCGCCTTCCGGGATCAGGACCTGGTCGCAGAAGCCCCGAAAGCACTTGGCCCGCTTGGGGCAGGTGTAGACCACGGGTTTGGGGGGGATGTCCGGCTCCTCGGCGACGTCCGGCTCCGCGTTGACGTCCACCGCTGCGTCGACGGTCGCTGCGGGGCCACTGTCCTCTGCAGGTGGATCGCCGCCATCGTCACCGTTGGAACACGCCATGAACAGGCCTGCCAACGCCGCGATAGCCAGCACCGGCCGGCACCTCGTTGCCAGCCTTCCAATTGGTGATCTGCTCATCGAATGACCTCCCCTGCGCAGCGCTGCGAAGCGCCGTTGGTCTACTTCAACTCGAACTTCACGGCGTCTTCAATGGACGGCTGCCACGGCCCGTCGCTGCCGTCGTTGCGGATCAGCTGCAGGCCGAAGCTGTGCACGCCCGCCGTGAGCGGCGTCACGGACACGGGAGCCGTGACGTAGTGGCCGATGCCGCTGCTGCCCTTCTTCTTCCAGCCCTTGCCGTCCAGGAAGGTGTGCGCGTGGCAGCCGGCCTTGCTGTTGCTGGGATGGGTGAACTTGCAGCCCGTCACCTTGAACTCAATTTTGACGGTCTCGCCGGTGATGACCTCGTTGTCCTTCGGCTTGATGATCTCCAGGGTCGGCAGGCCCTTGCAGTTGACCGCCACGTTGCCCACATCGGTGCCGCCCTTGTTGTCGGTGACCGTGTAGGTAAACGAGTCGATGCCCACCCAGGCCGCGTCGATGGGCGTGTACTCCAACACCGTGCCGCCGTAGATGATGCCCACCGTGCCGTGTTTGCCCTGCGTGGTCTCGTTGATCTTGAGCTTGTCGCCGTCCGGGTCGATGTCGTTGTACAGCACCGTGATCTCCACCGGGTTGCCGGAGAATGTGGCGGCCAGGTCGTCGGTGGCCACTGGCGGCTTGTTGGGCGGGCCGAGGTCCACCTTCTCCACCACGTCTGGTTCCGCTTTCGCCGTGTCTTCGGCGGCGGCGTCTTCGGTCGTGCCAGCGTCGACGACCACGTCTTCCTTCTTGTCGCCGTCGCCGTCGCCGTTGCCGTCCTCGGTGGTGCCGCAGGCCAGCGGCAGGATGAGGGCCCAGAACAACAGGGTTCGCCAGGTGCGGTGTTGCATGATCGTCTTCCTCGCATCGATCGGTCGGGGGAGCGCCAACCAACTATCAAATCATCTCATGGGAAAGTCTATTGACGCGTGCTTGCACCCCTGCAAGCTGCTCGGAGTGTCCTGAGAATGTTAGGACAATGGCCGGCCTGATTGTGAACAGGTTCGCCAGGGCGCTTTGGGTGCACCGCAAGTCCGCGGATCTACGACTGGCAGCTGGGGCACCACCACGTGGTTCGGGGTCGTGCCGCTTTGGCGGTCGTGACGGCGACACGTTCGCCACAGCGGACACAGGCGGGGCGCTTGTAGACCCAGTGCCGCGGCAGCGCACCGCCTCGCGTATTGCGCTTGCCCGGGCCCAGGTTGGCGGCCATCAAGGTGGCGGCGTTGCGATAGACGTCTCCGATCTGTTCGGAGGAAACGCTGCCGATCGCGCGCCGCGGGTGCAGGCCGGCCATCAGCAACAACTCACACTTGTAGACGTTGCCGATGCCGCAGGCGATGCGTTGATCCAGGAGCACTTCTTCGAACGCACGCTCGGGTTCGGCCATGGCGCCGGTCACCATGCGCTCGAAGTCCGGGGCCTCGTCCAACAGATCGGGGCCCAGCCGACCAAGGGCTGGATGCAGGTGCAAGGCGTCCAGTCGCAGCCGCTCCACCGTCGGCGGAAAGAAGCAGACCAGCTCCCGGTCTGCCGTGACCAGCACCAGGCCCATGGCGTCGCGCGACATTTGCCAGCGTTCGCCAGGTTCGTACCCATGCCAGCTGCCCTTCATGCCCAGGTGCACGTGCACGGCGCTGCCGTCGTCGATCTCGATGAGCAGGTGTTTGCCGCGCGGCCGCAGTGCCTCGACGATGCGGCCCGACAACCCCGTCACGACGCCGTCGTAGCGACACTCGGCCGCGACCAGGCGCTGCCCCAACAGCGCTGGCTCCAGCGCCGCCGCGACTTTTCGGATTGTGTCCCCCTCGGGCATCAGGCGCCGTCCTGGTGGGTTCGCGGCAGGCGATTGAGCAACAGGCCGCGCAGATCCGCCTCCGCGCCGGCGGCGATCAGGGGCGCGGCCAGATCGGACTCCATGGCGGGCCCGCCGTCCACCCGTTCGATTCGCAGCATCTTGTGGCCCAACTCGTCGCGCAGGGCGTTGACCGCGCGGGCCAACTCCGGGCCGCCGGAACGAGCCGCCGGGAAGGCCACCAATCGCTTGCCATTGGCGGCCAGGTAGAGCACCGGCAGGCCGTCGATCAGCACCACCCGGGCACCGGCCACGCGCCGCAATTGACGTCGCAGGGCATCGTGCTGCACTGGCCACGGCAGCAAACCGCCCCAGACCTGGGCCGGGTCGGTGGCCGCCAACATGCGCACCTCGCCGTCCAGACGGCGGCAATCGCGCAGCCGGTCGACCGCCCCTGGCAGGGCGAATTGGGCGCCGGTCAGGCCCTCGACGAAGTGGCCCCGCCGCACGCGACCGGCGCCGGCCATCTCGCGAAGTACCGGGTACAGGCCGCTGAAACCGCCGTCCAGGTTCTCTGCGTTGACCGCCTCGCGGCCCATGACACCGTAGCGCTCCAGCAGCGTGCCGGCGCGCGCCAGGGCACATTCCGTGGCCGACGGCCTTTCGCCCAGCAGTTGGCTCACCAGCGACCAGCGACCGCCAGCCTCCGGCACCCTGCCCCGTCGCCTCCGACGGCCGCCGGCCAGCGCGCGCAGGGGCATGAAGGTGTCGTTGGTGATCAGGCCTGCCCAGACCAGGTCCCACAGCGCGGCGCTCAGGTCGGACGGGGACGCATCGCCCGTCGCAGCCTGCAGCTCGACCAGGAAGGAGGCCCCCCGTGCGACCAGGTGGCCGATGATGGCCTCGTGGATCGGGCTGGCGTGGGCCGGCGTTTCGTCGGGCGGCGCCACCAGCAGCCGTACCCGGTCGCGGCGATACAACGCGATGCGGCCGTCGCGTACGCCCAAAGGACCGCAGCCGATCCAGACCAGGTTGCCCATGGCGCCCAGCTGGTCCAACAGCCCGCTGCTGAAGTCGCGGACTCGAGCCGGCAGGATCTCCGTCTCCAGGGCCGAATAGGGCATTGGCAGGCCCTCGAGCCGGCGGATGACCTCTTGGAGCCCGTCCAGGCCGCTGCGCTGCCGGTCGACGCCCTGCCAGCGGGGCATGAAGCGGGCGAGCACGGCGTCTTCGACCGGCTCGACCGCCCGTTGCAAGCGGGCCAGGGAGCGTCGCTTCAGCCGGCGCAGCACGTCTGGATCGCACCACTCGCGTCGTTGGCCGCCCGGTCGTAGCTCGCCGTGGACCAGGAGTCCGACGCCCGCCATCGCCCGGCAGATGGCGGCCAGCAGCGGTTCTGCGAGCCCCCAGCGCGCCGCCGGCTCCGTCGCCAGGTAGGGACCGTGGGTGCGCGCCCAGCGGGCCAGGAGCTCCTCGGCAGGTCGCTCGCCCGAGACCAGAAATGGCGCCGGCAGTCCGCCCGGCAGGGCAACCCCGAGCGCATCGCGGTAGCGGGCGGCGTCTTCGATGGCGATCCAGCGGGGGGTGCCGGCGATGCGCACCTCGATGATCCGTCGCGCCTGCGACAGCTCGGTCAACCAAGTGTCGGAGTCACCCTCGCACCGGGCTCGGATCTCCTCGGCGTCCAGGTCGCCAAGGCGTCGCAACATGTCGTGCAGCGCGTCTGCGTGGCGGGCCCGCCGATGGTCGACCAGGTGCTGCAACTCGGCCTCGATCTCGGCCATCGCTTCCGGATCGAGCAGGTCGCGCAGTTGCTCCTGGCCCAGCAGTTCGCGCAACAGGTCGCGATCCAGCGCCAGCGCCATGGCCCGACGTTCGGCCAGGGGCGCGTCGCCGTCGTAGAGGAACGCGGCGATGTACTGAAAGAGCAGCGAGCGGGCCATGGGCGAGGCGGACGCGGTCTCCACCGCATCCACACGGACCTCCCGTTGCCGCACCCCGCGCAGTACCGAGATCAGCGCAGGCAGGTCGAACACCTCTTGCAGACACTCCCGAACGGTCTCGAGCACGATGGGGAAGGAGGGATAACGCCGGGCCACATCCAGCAGCTCCGACGAGCGCTTGCGCTGCAGCCACAAGGGCGTGCGGCCCTGTGGTCGCTTGCGGGGCAGGAGCAGCGCCCGGGTGGCGTTGTCGCGGAAGCGCGTCGCGAAGAGCGCCGAGTCCAACAGCCGCTCCAGGACCAGCTCCTCGATCAACTCCGGATCCGGGAAGAGGTCGTCGGTCGCGGGCAATTCATCGGCATCTCCCAGGCGCAGGGCGATGCCGTCGTCGCTCCAGATGGTCTGCACCGTGCGTCCGGTCCGCTCGCCGAGGATCACCTCCAGGGCCATGGCCCAGGGCGCGTGAACCCGGGCGCCGAGGGGCGTCAGCACGCAGATCCGCCAGTCGCCGAGCTCATCGCGGAAGCGCTCCACGGTGATCGACTTGTCGCCGGGCAAGGCCTGGCAGCACCGCAGTTGCTCCTGCAAGTAGGCGACCAGGTTGCCCACCGCGAAGTCGTCCAGCATGCCGTTGGCGCGCAGCCTGGTAGCCATCTGGCGGCCATTCATGGGCGCCAATTCGCTCAGCAACGCGCCGATGGCGCGGCCGATCTCCAACGGTCGCCCGGGTCGCTCACCGCGCCAGAAGGGCAACCGTCCGGGGCGTCCCGGCGCCGGTGAGACCTGCACCTTGTCGCGGGTGATCTCGTCGACCCGCCAACTCGAAGCGCCCAGCACGATGGTGTCGCCGCTGCGGGTCTCGTAGACCATCTCCTCGTCGAGCTCGCCCAGGCGCGGGCCGTCCGTGCCCAACTGCACGCGGAACAGGCCGCGGTCGGGGATGGTGCCGCCGTTGAGCACCGCCAACATGCGCGCGCCCCGCCGGGCGCTCAACACGTCGGTCCGGCGGTCCCAGTTCAAGCGTGGGGTCAGGGAACTGAAGGCCTCGGCGGGGTAACGGCCCGAGAGCATGTCCAGCACTGCCGAGAGGACCTCGTCACCCAGCTCGTGATAGGGGCCCGCCCGCCGCACCAGCGTGGCCAACTCCGACACCGTCGGGCTGTCGTGGGCGCAGATGGCGACGATCTGCTGGGCCAGTACATCCAGGCAGTTGCGAGGCATGCGAGTGGCCTCGATGCGACCCAGAACCATACGTCCGGCGACGACCGTGGCTTCCAGCAAGTCTCCTCGGAACTTCGGCACGATCCGTCCGACGCTGATGTCGCCCACGTTGTGGCCGGCCCGACCCACCCGCTGCAAGCCGCGCGCCGCCGAGCCGGGTGACTCAACCAACACGACCAGGTCCACGGCCCCCATGTCGATGCCCAGCTCCAGGGAGCTGGTCGCCACGATGGCCGGCAACTCGCCGGCCTTGAGCGCCTCTTCCATCTGCCGGCGACGCTCGTGGGCGATGCTGCCGTGATGGGCCTGGACCAGCTCTTCGCCGGCCAGGTCGTTGAGGCGCTGGGCCAGTCGCTCGCAGAGCAGGCGACTGTTGGTGAAGATGATGGTCGAGCGATGGGCGCGGACCAGGTCGAGCAGGCGCGGATAGACGCTCGGCCAGATGCCGCCCTCGGCGTTCGTGGCGCTGTTGCTGAAGGACGTGGGCGGCGTCGCCAGCAGCGGCCCACTCTTCGGTTTGACGGTCTCGCGCACGACTGGCTCGGGCCGCTCCATGTCGGCGATGGGCACGACAATACCCAGGTCGAGATTGGGCGGTTCGCCCGCGTCGACCACGTTCACCGGCCGGTCACCGCCCAGCCAGAGCGCCGCGGTCTCCACCGGACGCTGGGTGGCCGACAGGCCAATGCGCTGCGGCTCGTTGTGGGCGCCGGCGGCCAGGCGCTCCAGTCCCAGCGCCAGGTGCACGCCGCGCTTCGTGCCCGCCATGACGTGAATCTCGTCGACGATGACCGCCTGCACCGACGCCAAAGTGGCCCGGGCGGCTGAGGTCTGCAGCAGGAAGAGCGACTCGGGTGTGGTCACCAGGATGTCGGCCGGCCGCCTGGACTGACGCCTGCGGGCCTTCGCTGGGGTGTCGCCTGTGCGGATGTCGATTCGGATGTCGCGCAGCGGCGTGCCGAGTCGCTCAGCGGCCACCTGGATACCGCGCAGGGGCGCCCGCAGGTTGCGTTCGATGTCATAGACCAACGCCTTGAGCGGCGAGACGTAGAGCACCCGCACGCCATCGGGCGCGTCGATGGGCGTGGCCACCAGTCGGTCGATAACCGCGAGGAAGGCGGCCAGCGTCTTGCCGCTGCCCGTGGGCGCCAGCAGCAGACTGTGGTCCCCGTCGGCGATCGCCGGCCAGCCCAACTCCTGCACACGCGTCGGCGTCGCGAACGCGGCCTCGAACCACGCTCGCGTGGCCGGCTGGAATCGGGACAGGACGGACACCTCACACCTCGCGCTGAGGGCACTTCAGGGCCACAAGATGATCACCCGGCGCCAGCGTTTGGACAATGCCCCTTCGCCGCCATCGAGACACAGCCTGTCCACCTGCGAGGTGCCCGGGCCCCGCGAGGTGCGCCCCGCGAGGTGCCAGGCGATTCGCAGCCCACCTGACAGATGGCAGGTGTATGTCAGATTGGGGGGTGCCGGCATAACTGGTGGAAACAATAACTATTAACGCATCGGTTTGCGGGGTCTCCGATGGCCGGCGCGGGCAGGTTTGTAAATCTGATTTACCAACGCGCCCCCCGCCAGCCGTGGGCGATAGCGCTAAGGCGGCGACGCCTCAACGATGGCCGGTGGCTCGGGCACGGCCAACCCAAGATCGCCGGCCACATTCGCCTGCGAGTTGTCGTGCAGCAGCGTGTCATCCAGCGCCGCGACGCCGCCGTCCTGGGTGACAACGCCCCACACGCTGCCCGACAGCGCGCTGGCCCCTACGTCGGCGGTGGAGCCGGCGCCCACCAGCAGTCCGGCGCGGCTGTTGTCGTGCAGCAGACAGTGCGACATGGTCAACTGGGCGGCCGTGTACGCCATCACGCCATCGGCCATGGCCTTCGGGCCGGGAAGCGTGTCGAGCGGGTCGAAGGCCGAGGCCCGCGTGCCGGTGATCCGGCAGCGACGCACGGTGGCTCGGCCAAAGCCGAACGCCAGGCCGGCGGTGCGGTTGTTGTGCAACACACTGTCGACCAGGCGCACGTCGCACTGCACCAACTGACCGTCGATGATCCTGCCGATGGCGCCCACACCGCCGCCCGAGGTTGCATCTTTGGCTTGCACCCGGGTGTCCGCGACTGTCGAGCCGGCTACATCCATGCGGGCTGCACCTGCCACCAGCCCCCATTCGCGGTTGCCAGTAATGCGCGTGCCCACCAACTCCAGGCGTCCGTGGATGCGCGCGTGCCCGCCCCAGCCATATTCGCCCCCTTTGCCAGCCTCCGTGCCCTGAACCAGCACGTCATCGGCGCGCAAGACAGCGCCCTCACCGGAGGCCAACAAGCCGATGTGTCGGTTGCCCTTCAGCCAGGCTCGACGGAGGACCACACGGGCGCCGATGTGCGCGCCGACGCCGCCGCCAAACTTGCCGTTTGCGGGCTCGGGCAGCGTGCCCTCAACGAGCAGGTCGGTGGCGTCGACCCGTGTGTCGGCGTGCAGCGCCAGGAGCCCGTCGCTGTGATTTGCCAGCAGTCGGGCGCGCCGCAGCGTTGCCCATCCACCGGAGCTGACCTGCACGCCATGACCGAGCGTGTGGGCGTTATGATGCGGTCGCGTGTGATCGCAGACCAGGTCAGTGGCGGTGACTTCGCTGCCCGGTTCTGCCACCGCCAGTGCTGCGATGCGGCTTCGCGTGATGCGAACCCGGCTCAGGGTCATCTTCGCCCCGCCCTCCACCAGCGCACCGTAGCCCTCGAACCCGGTCTTGGCCCATGCCTCGGTGTCGGCGACCAGCACGTCGGTCGCCAGCAGTCGACTTCCCGAACCCATCGCGCGCAACCCGACGCCCCGGCTTCCGTACAGCGCCGCGCGCCGCAACTCCAGGCGGCCACCATCGGCGACCGCCGCGCCTGCCCCTGCGCCTTCGGCGGGCGCCTGGTCCGGTGGCGGTTTGATGAGCAGATCCTCGATCACCGCTTCGCTATTCGGGCCGTGCACGTATACGCCGGCGCCGTCGTTGCCCTGCAGCAAGAGCCCGGAGACGTTGGCCTGTGCGCCCTTGATGACTTCGATCGTGCCCGGCCACCAGACTGACCGCGGCCGCCGTTTGAGGACCGCCACCTGGCTGCCCTGCAGAGAGCTGCCGCCATCACGCACGAGCACCGCGCCGCCGGCGGGACGGTCCAGTCGAACGCGCAACAACGTGGCCCGGGCTCCATCCCGGACGCGTACGGCGGCCACATCTTTCGCCTCCAGCTTTGCGTCGGCCGGGCCGCTCAAGATGACATTCTCAATCTTGACGACAGTCTTGCCGCCGATGGCGGTGAGGCCATCGCCATTCGGAGTTTGCAGGGCGACGCGACGCAACGTGGTGTGGCCGTTGTGCACCACGATTGCTGCGCCGGCGGCGACGATGCGCACATCGGTCAAGACCAGCCCCGGCGCGGGCACATCGGTCACATCGACGACCGGTGCGGCGACTCCCCCCGAAACCGGCGGTTGGCCGACCAGGGCTACCAGGGCCGCGCACCGCCCGACGAGTTTGAGTGCAGCTTTGGGCGCGATGGTGGCGCTGTAGGTGCCGGCCGCCAGGGCCACCGTGCCGTCGGCGGGCACCACTGCGAGGGCCGAAGCCAGGTTGCCGTACGGCTGCGCCCGCGATCCCTTGCCGTCGACCCCCGCCGAGGGGTCGACGAAGACAACGCCAGCCCCGTCCTGCACGCCACCCCACGCGTCGTCACCACAGTCCTTGGGATCTGGCGCGCAGGTGGCCGTTGAGTCGGCGGCGCTGGCGACAAACCCCGGCGGGCACTTCGATGAATCGCCGACCATCGGCGGGCCACGTGGGATCGGACCGCCGCCGTCGGGCTGCGCGACCAGGCTGCCCCCCGGTCTGCACGATCCATCTCCGTCCGGGTAGCTGCCGGCGGCGCAATGATGGCCTGGGTCAGCCACTTCGCAGTCGATGGGCCGGGCGCGGCAGGAAACGTCGTCGGCATCGCACTTCGCGCCATCACCATCGCGCCAGGCGAAGCACCAGCGCGGTGTACAGGCGTCGGGGTTGTCGAGCATGGTCTCGGCACATTCGGCGGGGCCGACCGCGTGGCAGCTGTCGGTCTCGAATGCGTAGAACTCGCCAATGGCACAGCAGCTGCCGTCGGCGCGAGCCCGGGGCCCGCTACATTTCTGTGCGACATCTGCTGCCGACGGCGGTTCCGATTCCTGGGAACAGCCCGGAGCAACGCCGGGTAGCGCCACGACGAGTGTGCATGCGAGCAGATTCAAGCGGGCAGATGCGTGCCGATGCATCCGTCTACCGTGCCGTAGTTCGCACGCGCTGGCGACCCGATCAGTCGTAGGGCCAGGGCTCGGGCGGTGGCGCCACCTGGGTCTGGTTGGGCTGCTTCTCCAGTACGTCGATGTACATGTCGATGTACTTGGCGTCGTCGGCGATGTCCGGGTCGGGGTATTTTACCAGCCATGCCGACAGCGGTGGCTTCATGGCCTTGAGCACGCCGATGGCGGCGCCGGGATCGGCGTCCTTGGCCAGGTCGGTGGCCATCTGGAAGCCGGTGAACACGTTGAGCATCACAAAGCCCTTCTCGACCGTCTTGTTGGTGAAGAAGGCGCCCGACGCCGGAAGCTTGCCGGGCATCAGGGTGCTGTTGACGGTCTTGTTGACCTTCTTGATGGCGCCAGACTCCGGGTCGGTGTAGCGCATCTTGAGCAGCGCCACCTTGAGCAGCTCCTGGTTGCCGCCGGCCCCTTCCAGCGGGATCAGCTCGAGCATGATGGCCCCGCCGCCGCCGCGGCGACCGTCATCGATGGGCGCGCTGGAGTCCTGTCTGCGGGCGAGGAAGAGCGATGGGATGTGGATCGTGCCACCCGTGGCGGTGGCGGTGAAGCCCTTGGTGCCGTAGGCGCCGCGCAGCAGGTAGCCGTCGCCGATGAAGATGTCGATGTGCACATCCAGGGCGACGGGGAACATCATCGTCTTGACCTCCTCGGTGAAGACCTCCTCGGCCGCCTTGGCGTCCTCGACGAAGTAGAAGCTGCCCGCGCCGACCTCGGCCAGCTGGCGCATGGTCACCACATCGAACGAGGTGCCCACGCCGATGGTCGACAGCCCGATGCCTTCGAGCGCGTGGGCGATGGCCAGCGACTTCAGCTTCGCCGTGTCGGTGATGCCCTTGGAGGCGACGCCATCGGACAGCAGCAATACGCGGCTGTGCACGCCCTTGGCGTTGTGTTTGCGGGCCACGGCGTAGGCCCGGAAGAGGCCGCCGAAGAGGTTGGTCAGGCCGCCCGGCTGCAGCGCTTTGAACGCCTTGCTCATGTCCGCCTTGGCGCTCATGGCCTGGTGTTCGAAGACCGTCTTGGCGCCCGTGCTGTAGCGCACCAGTGAGACGTGGTCTTCGTCGCTGAGACCGCCGAGCATCGCGACCAGTCCGTCGCGCACCCAGTCCATGCTGGGGCCGTCCATGGACATGCTGGTGTCCACCGCCACGACCAGGTGCATGGGCGGCCGCTCGAGCTTGGATACGTCGATCGGCGTGTTCATGCCCAGCTGGACCAGCGTGCAGTTGGCGCCGGTGATCATGTTGCCCATCACACCCAGCAGGCCGTGCAGACAGAGCTTGCCGCCGCAGTCGGCCGACGGATAGTCGAGCTTGTGCTCGGCGAAGAAGCCCATGGCGTCCAGGGTCGATGGGCCTGGCACCTTGCCGTCTTCGAGGATTTTGCGGAACTGGCCGAAGTCCTGGGCACCCGCCTGCGTGACGCCCGTGCCGCCAGTCGTGCCGCCCTGCCCCGGTGTGCCGACGCTTCCCGGCCCAATTCGTCCGCCGCCCTCGGCGGTCATGGAACCGCCTCCTGCAGCGGTGTCCGAGGAGCAGCCTGCCGCCAGTATCATCGACGCGGCACAGACCACAATGGCGACCCAGGCATACGGCATGGAACGCGTGCAGCCGTCGGACAGGAGTGGGTTGGTCATGGCTTGTCCTCCACGGAGGTCCAGGCGGACTGGAAGTTGTCTTTGCCGGCACCATCGGCCGTGGCGCAGAGCGGACTGGCTACCAGTGGCCTGCGCGCCTGGACGATGTACAGGGTCCCGGACTTGCCCAGGTGGATCGACTCACCGCCGGTGGCGACGGCATCGGCACCCGCCGTGGCTGCGCCGGGCAGGGTCACGGAAAGCGGCAGGGTGAGCCCGCCGCACGAATCGTGGATGGCGGTGCACCCTTTGCGATTGGTCGCCGTGAAGGTGCCGCTGCCGAATGGTGCCAGGTCCAGGCCACGGGCCAGCGATACGGTGGCGTTGGCGCTCTGGATGCGAACGCCGTCAATCTTGCCGCCGTCGTGGCCAGTATCGATCGCGATGAACGTCAACGCATCGCCGTTCTTGAACGGCAGCGCTCCAACCGGCGCGCAAACATGCCACGTGGTCGAACCACCGGCAGAGTCGAGGACCAGCCCGGCGCAGCCGTCTGGCGAGACGATCAACTCCTGCATCGTTTGTTGGCCCACGGGCAACTCCGGTGCCCAACTCAGCCCGGTCTCGGCGGGCGCGATGGCACACGCCGGCGTCGGCGCTGGGTCGTTCAAGGGCGGCGGGGCAAACAGCATCGCGTGGTCGGTCCAGGCCCAACCTTCGCCATCGGCCACCGGCTTGATCCGGATGCCGTCGGCAGCGGGCACATCGGCGGCTGTGCTGGGGATGTCCTTGTGGGTGCTGTTGGCGTAGTCGATGAACACCACCATCGGGTCCAGTTGCCCGCCGTCGATCAGCCAGGCGCTGCAGCCGCTGCTCTCCAGGGCGCCAATTCCGTCCTCGAACGCGACCGCCCGCTGGCCGCTGATGGTCCATGTGGTGGCAGCCGCGAAGAGCTTGCGCGACAGCGTGGCGCCGGGATCACTCAGCGTCGCCGTGCAGGACAGGGATACGTTGCTGCGGATGGGACGCACGCGCAGCACGATGGGTTTGTTGCCGTCGTTGACCAGCACCACCCGGCCGGTGACCTGCGGGAACGTCGGTTGCCAATCATCCGGCACGAGCTGTTCCTCGGACGTGGCCATGCAACAGAGCGCGCCCGCGGCCAGCAACAGCCGACCAGACGTCTGGGAGACGGCCATGGGCCGCCCCATGGCCGGCACCAAGTAGCGCCAGGAGATGAGCAGCGCAGGCAGCGCCAGCAGATCGGTCCAGTCGCAGGTGATCACCCAGGGCCAGGGCGTCCATGCGGTCGCGGCCTCCACCATGACGGCCATCGTCGGCCAGGCATTGATGCCGGCAAAGCCAATGCCGATGGCGAGGTGCGCGCCCAGCAGCCCGCGCCTGTTGCGCAAACCGAGCACTCCAGCCAGAACAGCCGGCGCCACAACGAGGCCGACGACGTCGCTGAGCTTGCCCGTGAACCAGCCCGGCGCCAGGCCCGCAAACTTCAGCCAGTGGTCGTTCAGCGCCAGCAGGACGAGGCAGCCGATCCAGAGCGGGCGGCAGATGCCGTGCAGGGGGAAGAGGCGTGCTATCATCTCGTCACCGTACCGATTTTCCGATGGTCAGGGCAATGTGAACTCATGGACGCTCAGACGGCCGTGCCCGTCGCTGGCTCAGCAGCAAGACCAACGCCAGCAGGAGCAGAAAGGGCGACCTGGGCAAATCGCTGGGCAGCCCGATGCTGCAGGCGGTTCCATCCAGATCCCTCTCGACCATCCTGGGGACGAGCCAGGCGTCCGAGGTCGGCGGCAGCCAGGGCGGATCCGGCTCGTCGACAGTCAAGCCCAGAGGCCACTTGGAGTCGCCAGGTTGCACGTTGCGCAACTGCTGGTCGATGGCGACGTACTGGCTCGCTGGCACGTCGTGACGCTGGCCGTCCACGCTGTACAACGAGGCGCGCCGCAGGGCCGGCTGGTCGTCAAAGCGATCAGGCGGCTGCCCGGGCAAGATGCTGTCCTCGGACACCAACCAGGTGCCCAATCCAGGCAGCGTGAGGCGGCCCCAGTCCTCGTTGCCCGGCGGTTCTGCTGCCCAACATGTGCGCGCATTGCTCACGGGTTCGTCGACGGGAAGGATGCGCAGGACAAGCTCGCGATCGATCGCTCCAGCGCTCAGTCGGCTGACCAGGCGGGTCAGCTCGAGCGGTTTTGCCATGTTGGCTGCGACGTGGCGCAGCGGTGCGCAGAATTGCTCGTCGACGCTTGCGGCGGCGAGGGCCCCGTCCACGCCGATCTCCGACAGCAGTGCATTCAGCCCACTCCAGCCCCAGCGAATCCAGCCATAGAAGGTGATGTTCGACGACAACGCCTGTGAAGTATTCGTCCTATCGATGCCTTCTTGGGCGAGCAGTTTGGCGCGCAATCCGCTGGCCATCTCGAGCACTTCGACGCTCTCATCGGTGATCGGAATCTGGCTGCTGTTGATCAGGTCGGCGAAGGCCCTGCCGTCTTTCACGTCAGCGCCATTGAACGTGCACCCCAGGTTGCTGATCACCGGTGACGGAGACGCCGCCCACCACGACACGTTGCCGCCCCACGCCAAGGGCGGCCGGAAGAATGCCCGCTCGCCAACCGCTAGGGCTGTCGCCCCCGCAACGGTCGCCACCGTTGCCTGTCGTTCGGTGATCCAGGCCCGGCCGCCCGCAGCGATCGCGGCCTCCTTGAGTACGTCGCGGTAGTTGGACACGCCGTCGAACCAGTCCAGGGCCAGGGGCACCACGTCCATGTCGAACATGTTTGCTGGCGTCGCCCGGCCGTCGCTGATGACCACGACCGACACGTCCACGTTGCCCCCGCTGCCACCCGCCGACCGGCGCAGGGGCACGGTCAGCGGAGACGTTGTCGACTGCACAATGATCGGGCGTGTGGTCGCCCGGTCGGCACCGGGGCCGAAGCGCAGCACGACCAGACTTCCACCGGTGGTGAGGTGCGCGTCCATCGCCGCCCTCACGCCGGGGTCGATCACGTAGCCGGTCTCCGCGATCCACGCACTGCCCGATTGCGGGCCGCCGGCGTACATGACCGTCGCCGCGTCTGGCAGAGCCATGGGGGCGGCCTGCCCGACCACGCCCAGGCCATTGTTGCCCTGCCATCCCCAGTCGGCGCCACAGGCGTCGTCGCCGCCCCACCAACCCTGACGGCTGCCCTCGGCGAGGTCGTCCGCCATGGCCTGCATGCGCATAGCGGTGGCCAGGTCCAGGTGGTCCAGTGCATAGCGGGCGCCCCAGCTCAGCTGCGCGTCGCCGGCCGCTGGGATCACCCACGCGAGGCCATGGCTGCCGCCCGTGAACTCCACCTCGAACCATTTCTGGCGCGTATCCGTCGTCGGACCGGGTTGGATGAGCACACGCACCGCGCGCATCTCCGGCTCCACCGCGTCCGCGAGGCCGGCCTTCGTCGGTAGCAGCCAGCCCACGGCACCGGCGGACGTGGGGTGCAGCGCGCCCACCAGCAACAGGCCGATGCAGACAACGCCACGCCATGTGATCCGACCGACCATCGCGCCTCCCTACCAGGCCCCGTGCAGCGCCAGGACCACGCCACCGTCCACCGGCATGGGTGCCAGGCTGACCGGAGGGGCTTCGAATTTTCCGCCGACGAACATGACCGTGGCGCCCACGGCGCTCAGCCCGAACACAGCGCCGACTCCGCCGCCCAGAGCCTCGTTATCCAGCATGTCGTTGCCCAACTCAGTGCCGATCAGCCAGCCGACCAGGCCGCCCACATTGGCAATGAAGACCTGGCCACCGGACAGGCCCAGGTCGCTCCCGAGGCCCATGCCGGCGGCCAACGCCAGGTTCGAGCCGGCAAACATCGCCACGGCCAGGCGCGTATCCTCCTGTCGGCCAGCGGCCATGGCCGCTTGATAGATCAGCAAACCGGTCCACAATCCGGCGGACACACCCAACCACACGGAGCCGGCGTCCGGTTGGGCGACTCGCCAGATCCCTGTCCCCAACAGCGGCCCCAACATCGGCGCGGTCAGCAGAAGGGTCAGCCCCAGCTCTTCCGTCGGATAGTTGACGGCGAATAACAGGCCCTGGCCGGCCAACCACGGCGCGCCGAGCGTCACCAGGCGAGCGTGGCCGGCGGTCGGGGCATCGCCCAGGAGGTAGCCGCTGTAGGCGGCCGTGGCGATGCCTCCGAAGAGGCCCCCGACGAATACGCCAGCCTCCGAATGGGTCACCAGGCCCAGGGTGCCCAACTCAAGGGCACCGCCGACGCCGTTGACCGCGTAGACGAAGAACATGTCCCAGCCGCTGGCAGGTTCAGGCGCTGCGGCGGCGGGCGTCGGCGCCAGCGCCAGCGCCAGCACGGCAGCACGTCGCCATGCAGGCGTCGGTCCACCGCTCAGCGGTCGCGGCGCCACGCCGATCATGGCGCGTACCCGATCGCCAGGTCGAGGTGCATCGACTGGCGCCAGACCGTGTCTTCGGTCGTCCGATGCGAATGCTCGAGCGTTATCGCCGAGCGATCGCCGCCAGCGCCAATCAGGACCTCGAAGACCGTGCCTCCGGAGGCTGTCCACTTGAACCCGACCAGTCCGTGCAGCCGCTGACTTGAGAAACTGCCCCTGATCGTGCCCAGCACATAAGGCTGCTCGCCCCAGGTCCAGAGCTGGCGCAGGCTGGCGCCGGTGAACAGGCCGCGATCCGTTCGACCGCTCGGATACCAGCGGATCTGGCCGGCCATCTCGAGGTCCGTCAGCGGCTGTAACGCCTCTCCACTCCGATTGCCCACGCCCAGGCCCAGGTGCATGGACAGCATTGGCTCCAACGGTACCTCGACACGCAGCGTCGCCATCGGCCGGGCCAATGCCACGAGCGATGTCGTCACAGCCACGCCGCGAATTCGACCTTCAGGCGCGGCGGTGGCGGTCGCGACCCAGGCGCACGCCGCCAGAACGACCACGCTGACGGCTGTCCCGCGGGCTCCGGTCATTGGGGGCACCACTTCTCGGTTATGACCATGCTGAGAACTGTATGCAGGTTGCTCCCCGCCCAGTCAATCGACCGACTGGGCTGGCGAGGCCACTACGGCATTGCGGAACGAGAGCCATCCAACCGTTTGAGCCCCGCCAGCCAATCGCGTAGTCTCCGGCGCCGCCGCCGCCCTGCCCCCACGCTGGCAGCCGGCCGAGGACGTCGTGGCCGCCACCGACCCCCACAATGCATCTGACCCGCCCGCTCCGGTGCCCGACTCCAAGGTCGAGGGCTGGGATCTGCTCTTCTGGTCTGTCTTCGCCGCGCTGATCGCGTTGAACCTGATGCCCGTCTGGGTGACCGACATCCTGCCGGTGCTCGACTCCCCGCCCCACCAGCACCTGATCACCATCCTGCACGAGTACGGCGGCTCGGCGACCTACCAGCACTACTACGACGAGGTCGACGTCATCGTGCCCTACATCACCTACTACAAGGTGGTGAACTGGCTGGCCTGGCTCGGCGGCGTGGAGTGGGCCCACCGGGTGGCGCTGTCGCTGGTGTTGGCCATGTTGCCAGTGAGCGCGCTGCATCTTCTTCGCACTCTGGGTCACAACCGCTGGCTGGTGCTGGGGGTCTTCCCCTGGGCCCTGAGCGGAGACTTCTTCCTCGGCTTCTTCAACTACTTGATGAGCATCCCCTTCTTCCTCTGGCTGCTGGCCGCGCACCTGCGCTTCCTGCGCCAGCGGACGTGGAAGAACGCCGCCCTGGTCGCCGGGCTGATGATGCTGTTGGCGGTGACCCACTACCTGCTCTGGGCCATCTCCCTGTGCCTGCTGCCGCTGATGGCCGTGGTCATGGGCTGGCGCGTGGGACGCCGCCGGGCGTTGCTCTGGCCCCTTGGCGAGGCGGCCCTCTGCCTGCCCTCCATCGGCCTGCTGGTGCCCTGGTTCTGGAGCTATTTCGTCAAGGCCGACACCGGGCGTACCGGCGACCTGGTCCTGGCGGCGAGCGGCAGCATCATGGCTCGACTGCAGGGACTGTATGCCGGCAATCACCTCACGCCCTTGTCCAACCTGGAGCAGCTCTTTCAGCGCATGTTCAACCAGTTCATGCTCAAGTCGGGCAGCATCAGCAGTCCTTTGGATCTGCTTGTGAATCGACCGGGCGAGTTGCTCAGCGCCCTGTGGCTGCTGGGCCTGGGCCTGTGGGTGCTGGTGGTGATTCGTCAGCGAGGTCGCGACGACCCGCCGAGACCGGCGCTGGATGGCACGGTGTACGCCGGCGCCGCGCTGGTCCTGGTGGCGCTGGCGTATTTCCACCTGCCGCAGCACCTGAGCCGACCCATCTACCTCTATGGCGTCAACTTCCGCCTCATCGAGGTGCTCGCCGTCATGAGCGTGGTGGCCTTGCCCTTGCGCCCCTTCTCACCCCGGCCAAGCCTTCGCGTGCCCGTCGGAATCGGCACCGCGCTGCTGGCCGTGGTGGCTGTGCTGATGCCGCTGCAGACCGCTGGCGCCTTCATGCTCGCCCGCACGGAGATGGGCAGCATTCGGCAGGCCTACGGCACCATCCCCCCCGATCGCACCGTGCTGACCCTGCGCTGGCGTCGACACAGCCGCTACCTCAAGGAGCCGGTTTTCACCGGTATCGGTGAATACTACGCCGTCTTCCAGGGCGGCTATGTGCCCTATTCCTTCGCCGACAGCAGCAGCAAGCCGCTGCTGCGCAACGCCGAAACCGCACTGCCCTGCCCCGTCTGGTTCGATCACGGCACCTTCAGCATGAAGGCCCACGGCCGCTTCTATGACTACATCGTCATCTACCGGCCGCAGGAGGAAGGGCCGGGCGCCTGGGAGCGCTCGCTGAGGTCATGGGAGCGCATCTACCGCCGCGACCGCTGGCAGGTGTTCAGGAATCCGCAGCCGGCGGAGTGGCCCCGTCCCTCCGAGGCTGAGCTCGCCCGGCGACAGCGAATCGACGACGCCGCCAACGCCATGCTGCGCGGTATCGGCTTGCACGAATCGGAGCCCGAGGAGAGCGGCCTGCAGACCTTGTTGAAGCTGCTGTTGACGTCGCCACCGCCTGCCGAAGAGACGGCGAAATAGCGCGGCTACATGGACATCCTGAGATTGATGCCCACCTGGGCCACCGGCGCCGGGAACGCGACGGCCGGGATGCCACCGCCGCCCGTCATGGCTTCCTTGGCCTCGGGGGTCAGGTCGGCCGGTCGCAGGTTGGCGGCCGCTTCCAGGCCCGCCTGCTGGAAGGCGTCGGACAGTCGGCTGCTGTAGAAGCCGAATTCGCCGCCGGTGCCCACGTGTACAGCCCCGTAGAACTCCACCCGCAGGTCCGTCAGCACCAGGGTGCTCACGTCGAGCCGCCCGAGACCGCTGCGGTCGCTGATGTTGGCCAGCGCAGACAGGGTGAAGGCCGTGTCATTCCAGCTGCCTGGACCCATGGCGACCGCGAAGAGCGCCGCGTACTGCTTGCCCATGTAGAAGAAGTTGAACGGGTTCTGGCCGACGTAGCTGGACTTGTCGCCGTAGAGGAACTGGTCGACCAGGGTCGTGGCCAGCGAAGAGGCCGCCGCGGCGCCCGTGCTGTGGCCGGCTGGGTTGTGGAAATACTCGCTGCCGATGATGACCACGTCCTCATCGTTGATGTGGAACGACCACGACAGGCCGCCGCTGGCCTGCCAGTGGGGGTCGCCGTCGTCGTCGAAACGCAGGCCGAATTCTCCGGTCAGGTCGAACTCCCAGACCCCCGCGGACAGGTCCAATCCCAGGCGTGGCCAGGCGTCGAAGCGCTTGGAGGCGGTCAGGCCGACCTCCGCCGTGCCCACCACCGCCTCCAACCGGGCGGCGACGCCCATATGGGCCAGGTCGGTGGCCTCGTCGGCCAGGGCGATGAGGTAGGCATTCCAGCTGTTGCCGGCCACCTCGAAGGGCGCGTGCAGCTTGAGCATGGGCAGCCCGGTGCGCTGGTCGAAGAGCGTCAGCGGGTTCCGCCGGGTCGCGTAGATGGCGTCGACCGGATTCCACAGCCGCGTCGCCCCCCACCGGACATGCTGCGCGCCGACGGTGATGTAGACGCGATGCTCGATATCGAACTTCAGCCACAGCTGGTCCAGCTGCATCTGCACCGGCTCGGAGGTGTCGCCCAGACCCAGGAAGGCGTTGCTCTGTCCGCCTGAGGTCACCGGCGAGTACAACATCCGGCCCCGGATGAAGCCGCGCACCCGGTCGTTGGGGCGGGCGTCGAAGTAGATATCCGTCAAGTTGCTGTTTGTGAATGCCTGGCGGGACCAGCGGTGGGTGTCATCGATGAACAGGCCGTTGCGCAGATAGAGCAGGCCGCCCAGCTGCAGCTTGTCGTCGTCGAGCAGGTCCCGGCGCTCCCGCACGGGGCCCGCCATGCGCGGGTCGCCGAAATCGTCCACCGGGGTCGCGGGCGCTGCCGCTTCAGCCGGCTTCGCAACAGGCGACTCTGCATCGGCGGGTTCCTCTGGCCCGAACATATCCGCTTCGCGATCCGCCTCGGCCTGGGCCATGGCGGGGCCTGCCCAGAACAGGGTCAACAGGACAGCGACACCGAATGGTCGGAATCGTGGTCGCGAGGCCATCCTTCTCCTGGGTCGAACCACGTCGCCGCAGCCTATCGACTCTTGGACTCCAGCCACGCCTTGCTGAAGATGTTTCGCTGCAGCGGCCGCAGGTCGGTCTGCTTGATCAGCACCACGGTGGAGTTGCCCTTTTCGATCTCGTCGAAGATGCGGATCTCACGCGGCACCCAGACGCTGGACTTCTTGGACGCGCTGAACACATGCCGCCACTTGGGCATGTACGTGGTGCGCATCAGGCGACCGCTGGCGGCGAAATCCTGGCGCTTGAGGATGTTGTTCGAGGCGGCGTCGACCCAGAGCTTGAGCCTGGGAAAGGCCACGTCCACCTTGGGCAGCGCCTTGAGGTCCAGTTGGTGCACGCCGAAGCGGCCCAGCTTGCCCGCCTTGACGTATTTGGCGCTGTACTCGGTGGCCAGGTTGCTCTCGTCGAAGTCGTTGCGCCGGCTGTCGGTGCCGCCGATGCGCTCGCGCTCGGTGCGTCGCTCCCAGCGGCCGACCGTCGGGTCGTACATCCACAGGTTCTTGTCCACCCGCAGATAGCCCTTGCCGCGCTCGCTTTTGGGTTTGAGGAAGAGGATCATGAAGCGGTCATCCTTGTCGCGCCGGTACATGACCGCCTCGTAGACCACCGTGTTCTTGCCGCGCTCCTTGCGCTCGATATAGACCAGCGACTTGTAGTCGCCGCTGTTGCGCTGCCGGTCGTCGATCTGCTGCACGAGCGCCTTCACCCCGGCCGGATCCAGGGGTTTGGGTGCGTCGGCCGCCGACGCTGCGCCGGGCAGCAAGAGCGCGCCGACGAGGGTAACGGCCAGCGCACCCACCATGGGAGCCGCCGAGGTGGTCAGTTTCCTGCGCGATTTGGCTGTCATCTCGATCTCCTGCCGTCGGGCGTCTCAGACGTGCTGGATGGCCGTCACCGGTGGTTTACGCGCCGCGCGCCACGATGGCAGCAGCGAGGCGATGGTGGTCACGGTGCCGATGACCACGATGGAGACCACCGCGGTGGTGACGTCCATCTCCAGCTTCAACGTGTCGCTCATCAGGAACATTTGAAAGGCCTCGCCGACCTCGATCTTCATGGCGTTCAGGCCCGCCACGAGCGCCGCCGCCATCAGGCAGCCGGCGGTGGTGGCGGCGAAAGCCAGGGTGGCCGTCTCGATGACGAACATGCCCAGCACCCAGCGTCGGGCCATGCCGATGGCGCGCAGGGTGCCGATCTCGCGCGTTCGCTCGCGGATGGCGATGTACAAGGTGTTGACCACGCCGAGGATGATCATGCCCAGCAAGACAGTGATGAAGATCATCGTCACGATGCCGAAGGTCTGCAGCGTGTAGCGCATGAAGAGCATCTCGTCGGTCCAGGTGGTGACGTCGATCTTCTGGCCGGTCCAATCCTCGCGAGCCACGGACTGGAACTTCTGCCAGAAGGGCAGCCCGGCCGGCTCCATGACCCGGTGCCCGTCCGCCTGGTAGGTCTTGCGCAGCGTCGCGGCCACCTCGTCGGCGCGCTTGGGATCCTTGAGGAAGAGGTGGATGGCGCCGGCCATGTCGTCGCCCATCTGGTAGAGGCGGCGGTGGGCCTGGTCATTGAAGAAGAAGGACCACGCCGAGGTCATGCCCATGTCCTTGACGATGGCCACCACGGTCACATCGACCGTGTTGTTGACGCCGCGGAAGGTCGGCGAGCTCAAAGTGAGCGGGTCGCCCACCTTGACCTCCAGGCGGTCGGCCTGCTTCTTGAACAGCATGACCGCGTCACGCTTCTTCAGGTCCTCGAGGTTGCCCTCCAGGACCTGCACGACTTCGCGAAAGCGATGCTCCTTTTCGATGTCGACACCCACCAGCACGCCCTGCTGACTGGCCACATCGCTGATCATCTTGCCCCAGCCGCGCCCGCGCACGACGTAGTGGTCGATGCCCAGCGAAGGGTCGTTCAGCTTCTCCAACAGCTTGCTGTAGTTGTTGACCATGGGCGTGGAGTCGCCGCTGGTGAGTTTGTAGAAGCCAGCCACGTTGACGTGTCCCGTGGACAGGGTGGTCGCCACCTTGAGCATGTTCGTCTGCATGCCGTTGGAGACAGCCGACAGGGTGGCCAGCAGCAGCGTGACCACGGCGATGGCGCCGCCCAGCAGCAGCGAGCGCCGCCGGCTGGCGAAGAGGTTGCGGATGGCGACGAGCAGCAGCGTTCTCATGAGTCGCCCTCCCCCATGGCGACCACCGGCGATACGCGGGTCGCCAGCCAGGCCGGGTGGATCGTCGACAGGCCGGTCACCATCAACACCAGGCCGATGGCCACGACCACGTGCCAGACCTCCATGATCGGGTGCAGGCGTGGGCCCGCGAAGAGGAAGACCAGGGTGTCGTTGAAGGCCGGGATGCCGACCGAGTTGAGCAGCGCGATGAGCAGCCCGCCGATGATGGCGCCCACGATACCGAACACCGCGCCCAGGAAGACCGACTCGATCAGGAACATGGTCAACACCATGTTCCGTTGCGCGCCGATGGCCCGCATGGTGCCGATCTCGCGCGTCCGTTCGATGGTGGCCATGACCGTGGAGTTGTTGATGATGAACAACGCCACGCCGAAGATGCCGCCGATGAAGACGATGAGCACCATGTAGATGACGCCCATGAACTTGCCGATCATGCCGCTGGCCTCGCGCCAGTCCATGACCTGCAGGTCGAGCCCCTCGGCGTCGCTGATGGCCATGATCTTCTCGGTCACGCGGGCGATGTCGGCGCGCTTGTGTAGGATGACCGCGGCGTTGCGCACCACGCCGCCATCGATATCGCCCTGGTTGTAGACCCGGTCCAGCAGGGCCTCCCGATAGCCTTCGGCGCCGGCGCTCATGTCGATGCCGGAGAACTCGTCGAAGCCGGTCGCGGTGGCGGCAGCGGGGGCGTCCTCGGCGTCGTCGCCCTCTCCGCCAAAGAGCGCGTCCTCGGCCTCTTCCCGCTTGACCAGGGCGATGCCGCTGTTCTGCTGCATCTTCTCGAGCTCGGCTTCGCGGTCGGCGGTCATCATGCCGTACAGGTCGCGGAAGCTCATCACATCCATCACGTTGACGGCGCCGGCGAGCATGGATTTCTCCAGGCTGCGGAAGCGGAAGGTGCCGTAGACCTTGACGTTGACCGAGGTGGCATAACCCGATTTGGAAAAGCCGCGGATGGTCATCGTGCTGCCGATCGGGATGCGATAGAGCATCAAGTGGGGCGCGATGACGTCGTAGAAGAGCTTGTGGCGGGCGGCGAAGTTGTCGGCGTCCAGGTCCATGAAGTCCTTCACCAGCTCGATGATGTCGTCCTTCTTGGTGGCCAGCTCGGACTGCAACGCCTGGCGCACGATCTTGGTCGCTGGCGTGTCCAATTGATAGGTGATCTCCTTGTATTGACTGATGTTCTGGCGCCGCCACTCGGAGACTTTGGCGTCGTTGAAGGTGAAGCCCTCGGCCAGGCGGTCGCGGATCTTATCCAGGCGGCGCGCCGTCTTATGTTTGACCACTTCCTCGTAGTAGAACTTGGCGAAGAGGAAACCCCGCTGTCCCTCCGGGATCGCCTGCCCGTCGACGATCTCGAAGCGGGAGAACTCCTTGGCAAAACGCCTGGTATCGGTGCCCATATAGCGAATCGGGATCATGTCCTCGCCGATGGCCATGCGGGCCACCTTGTTCTCCAGGAACTCGAGGCGTTCGGCGTAATTCTCGTCGAAGTCGGCCCAGAACGCGGGTTCGGCCGCCTTGCGCACGTCGGCGATGCCGGCCAGCAGCTCCTTGTCGCCCTTTTCCTTGTCGGTGAGGGCCTCGACGTTCTTCAGGTCGACGCTGAGCATCTCGATGATGCGGCGAATGTGGTTGCGAACCGGCTGGTAGCGCTCGGTCTTGCCATCGTGGGCCTTGCGCAGCTCCTCCAGCTTCACGTCGAGCAGGTTGCCGCCAAAGACGAAGGCCACATCGAATCCCTGCGGCACGACGGCGCGCACCTCATCCATGGCTTCGATGCGTTTGCGCAGGGTCGGGAAGTTCTCCAGGTTGCCGATCTCGGTGCCGTCGATGGGCGAGGGGAAGAGAACCAGCTTGTCCTTGCCATTGGCCGACGAGATCTGCATGTGGCCGGCGACCGAGCCGACCAGGCTCTCGGCCATGGAGATGTCCAGGGTGGTCAAGAGGCTGGCGCCCAGGAGCACCAGCACGGTGCCGAAGGTCAGGATGCCGCCGACGACGACGGTCTTGACCTTGCTGGCCAGCAGGTTTCGCAGGGCGATGCCGAGCAGGGTGCGGAACACGAGGGAACCTCCAGCGGGCCTTCGCTCAGGCGTGGGCGGTTGGGGCTTCGGGCACCATGGCGCGGTCGGCGGCGTCCGGCACCCGGTCATCGGCGACGCGACCGTCGATCAGCTCCACCAGTCGACCCGCGCGGCTCATCACCTTCGGGTCGTGGGTCGAGAAGATGAAGGTCGTGCCCTCGTCGTCGTTGAGCTGCTTCATCAGGTCGATGATGTGGTAGCCGGTCTTGGAGTCCAGGTTGGCCGTCGGCTCGTCGGCGAGCACGATGCGCGGCCGCGTCACCAGCGCCCGAGCGATGGCGACGCGTTGCCGCTGACCGCCGGAGAGCTCGTTGGGGCGATGATGGGCATGTTCGTGAATGCCCACCTTGCGCAGCAGGTCCATGACCCGCTCGCGACGCTCGGACTTGCTGATGCCGCCCTGCAGCAGCAGGGGGAACTCCACGTTCTGGAAGGCGTCGAGCACGGAGACCAGGTTGAAGCTCTGAAAGATGAAGCCCAGGCGCTCCAGGCGCAGCCGGGTGAGCTGTCGCTCGGCCAGCTCGCCGGTGTCATGGCCGTCCACCACGACGCGACCTGCCGTGGCCACATCGACGCAGCCGATCAGGTTCAGCATGGTGGTCTTGCCGCTGCCCGAGGGACCGGCGATGACCGTGAACTCACCCGCGGCGATATCCAGGTCGATATCCAGCAGCGCGGGCACTTCCACCTTGCCCAGGGCGTAGATCTTGCTCACGCCCTGCAATTGCACGATGGGGCTGTTGGCGGCGGGCGTTGGCGTCTCGCTCATGTTCGCACCTCGTTGTGGGAGCTGGCTGTCAGCCCGGCGGAACGATGCCGCCGCACCGCCGTGGGATCAACCCTTCATGAACAAGGCGACGACTGCCATACCCAGCGCCATGGCTGCACAGATGGCGATCAGCATCCAACCGGAGACCGGCCGATCCTCGTCATCGTCGTCGTGCATATCGGGCGGATCCAGGTCACGTTCGGTCGACACTCGCAGGCGCGCACGCAGCTCGGGATCGGTCCTGTCCGCTTCCGAATCTTCGTCGTCGTCGTCGATCGTGTCGTTGTCGAAGGCTTCCTCTTCGTCATCGGGCGCCGCATCGACACGGGTAGCGACCGCACCGGGCGCCATCACCAGCGGGGCGGTGGGCGCGTCGTCATTGGCAAACTGGATGGCGCGCTTTGGAATCGGCTCGGTATCCTCGGCGCCGACCATCGGCACGTCCTCGTCCATCGTGTCGACCCGTCGCCGCTGTCGGCGTCGGTCGTAGGCCTTGAGCAGCTGGATGCGCAGCGACTCGGCGGACGCAGGGCGTGCCTTGGGATCCTTCTGCAGGCACTGCATGACCAGCTTCTCGAGCGCCTCGGGCACGCCGGAGTTCGGGCTGTCGAACATGCGCGGCACATCTTCCATGATGTGTTTACGCAGCACCTGGGCGGTCGTCTCGGCGTCGAAGGGCAGGTCCCCGGTGAGGCATTCGTAGAGCACGATGCCCAGCGAGTAGATGTCCACCGCCGGACCGATCGCCGAACCGATGGCCTGCTCCGGAGCCATGTATTCGGGCGAGCCGACCACATAGCCCGACTTGGTCAGGGTGTCGCGCTCGAAGTCACCCTTGACGAACTTGGCCAGGCCGAAGTCGAGCACCTTGACGTAGTCGCTCTCGCCGGCCACCTCTTGGAGGAAGATGTTATCCGGCTTCAGGTCGCGATGGACCAGGCCTTTGGAGTGGGCTTCTTCCAGCGCCTTGCAACACTGGGTGCCGATGTGCACCACGCGCGCTGGCGACAGCACCGGGGTCTTGCGCAGCACGTCCGAGAGCTTCACGCCCTCGAGCAGCTCCATGACCATGTAGATGGCGTTGGTATCCCGATCACGGCCGAAGTCGTAGACCCGCACGGTGTTCGGATGGGTCAGGACCGACGCGGCGCGCGCCTCCCGGGTGAAGCGCTTGACCTCCGCCGGGTTGCTGGCGAGATCGCGCCACAGGACCTTGATCGCCACCATCTGGCGGGTCAGGTGATGCTCGGCCCGATAGACGGCGCCCATGCCGCCGACGCCGATCAGGGTGTCGACACGGTACTGGCCACGGAGCAGGTGTTTGTGGGGCAGGCGACCGGGGAAGCGCGTCTCGGCGGTGATGACTTCCGTCATCTGCGCGTCACCAGGACACGCCATGTCATTTGTCCGCGTGCCACACTGCGTGCAGATGCGCCACACGGCTTGCTCCTAGACGCTGCGCCGAGGCAATTCGACGCGGAAGGGGACGGCGTCCGCGGAGCCACTCGCGACCCGTCGGTCGGTTTCCTACAGTCGCCACCCTCGAATGGCTGGCATTAGCAGGCTTACAGCGGCGTGTAAAGAAGCAGCCACGGTCCCGCCGGGTGTCACGCGGCGCCCGGTCCTGGTCAGACGGGTTGCCAGCGACGGCCCCGCTGGCTACAACCCCGGGGCTCGAACGAGGGAGGACGCGATGTTCCATAGTTTCCGGCCCGCCATCCCGCTGACCGTGATCACGCTCGCTATCGCCTTGACCTGCCAGGTCGGATGCGGTGAGCGCAAGAAGAAGAAGCCGATCAATCTCTTCTCGAAGAAGGAGAAGGTCGATTACTCGCAGGTGAAGGTGCCCAAGCCGCCGCCGCCGGTGGTGGTCCAGAAGAAGGCCGACACCTGGGCGACGCGCACCCAGGAGACGGTCAAGAAGATCCAGGACGACCTGGTTCGGTGCCGCAACGAGTTCCTGGCGCCGTTTCAGTTCGGCAAGATGCGCCGCCGCGACGTGCAATGGCTCAGCCTGCGCGAGATGGACAGCGTCTGCCGCGAGGGCGACGGCAAAAAGAAGCGCGGCCCCTGGCGGCTGACCAGCTGGCTGGCCAAAGAACACATCGGCAAGCACCCGACGCTGGATCGCTTCATCGCCCTGTCCCTGGATCAAGGCGAGCATTTCCGAATCCTGTCGTTGATGTGCAAGAAGGTCGGCGCGCCGGAGATCGCGCTGGTCACCGAGACGGCCAAGGGCGCCCGGGATCGCGCCATCGCCGCCGGCATGTTGATGGATCAGGCGGCCCGTGAGATCGCCGCCTGGAAGGAGGATGAGCTGCCCCATGACGATCCCGCGCTCGTGGCCAAGGCCCTCACGCCGGATGAATACGCCGCCATGCTCGGCAGCCACTACGGCTTCTTCCTCGACGACGCGATGGACGCCTACGATCGCTTCGCCGCCGAGAGCTGGAAGCACCCCAACATGATCAAATTCAAGAGCTACCGCGCCTGGGTCGACATCCCGACCAAGCACGTGCAGCAGGACCGCGCTCGGCTGGCCAGCGTCAAGATGCTGGACGACAAGCGCAAGGCCGTCTTCGTCGACTACCTGAACGCGGTCGAGACCGTGCTCACCGCCTGGCGCAACAGCTACAAGCGCTACATCGAGGATAAGAGCGATACATGGAGCCCGAAGGATCCCTACAAGAAGCCGCTCAAGAAGGCGCAGAAGGCCTGGAAGAAGGCCCACGACAAGCACATCCGCAAGTTCGCCGAGGGCAAGAAGGGCTGACCACGGACTCGGAGATCCCCAACATGACGACGTGCACTTCGAAGCGGTGGTTGCCGCTGGCCGCGCTCCTGGCCGGGCTGCTGATCGCCCCCGTCGCCCAGGCCCAGATCGTCAACGTGTCCTCGCTGGCCGGCAAGGCGGTCAAGGACGGGCTCAGCGGCAGCGCCAAGCTGTCGGTCAACTACCAGCAGGGCAATACCCAACTGGTCCTGGCCTCGGCGGCGGCGACCGGCTTCTATCGTTTTTGCGGCAATACCTTCCTGCTCACCGCCTCGGGCGCCTACGGGCTCAACGGTCCGCCCGGTGAGTGGAAGGACGACCCCTTCCGCGAGCGTACTTTCGAGCACCTGCGGTATCGCCGCGACGTCACCGAGGTGATCTCGTGGGAGGCGTTCCTGCAACACGAATACGATCGCTGGCGGCGCTTGAACCTGCGCGCCCTCGCCGGCACCGGTCCACGCTTCGACATCACCCTGGGCAAGGACGACCACCTCGCCCTGGGCATCGCCTACATGGCCCAGTACGAGGAACTGCTCAAACCCAAAGATGGCGACCCGTTGAGCGGCTGGCTCGAGCATAGGATGTCGAGCTACATCACGTTCAGCCACAAGTTCAACAAGCGCGCCGCCATCAGCGGTTCGGCCTATTTCCAGCCGCGAATCGACGCGTTTGGTGACCTGCGCGCGCTGTTCGAGGCCTCCCTGGTGGTCGGCATCACCGACAAGCTGGGCCTGTCGGTGGCCTACAAGCTGGCCTATGACTCCGAACCGCCCGCCGAGGTCATCGGCACCGAGCACAAGACCACCACCGGCTTCAAGTATGCGTTCTGAGCCGTCGCGGGCGGCGAGCTGTGGCCGGGACCGCCCATGACGGTCTTTCGCCTGCCGGACGAGGTGGTCTTTCCCGATCCGGACCTGGCCGACCCCTCGGGCCTGCTGGCGGTCGGCGGCGATCTCTCGGTGGATCGCCTGGTGATGGCCTACGCCATGGGCATCTTCCCCTGGTACAGCGATGGCGAGCCGATCCTCTGGCACGCGCCGCCGGAGCGCATGATCCTGCGCCCGGGGCAGCTGCACGTGGGGCGTACGTTGCGCCGCCGACTGCGATCTCGTCGCTACGGCGTGACCATGGATCGGCAGTTCACCGCGGTCATCGACGCCTGCCGGTCGATGGATCGACCTGACCAGGAAGGCACCTGGATCACCAGCGAGATGCGCAACGCCTACGTGGAGCTCCATCGCCGCGGGCTGGCCCATAGCGTGGAGACCTGGCTCGACGGCGAGCTGATCGGCGGCCTGTACGGCGTCTCCCTGGGTGCTGCATTCTTCGGCGAGAGCATGTTCAGCCGCGCCGATGACGCCAGCAAGGTCGCCCTGGTGCACCTGGTGCGTCAGCTGGAGGCCTGGCGCTTCCAGCTGGTGGACTGCCAGGTGCATACGCCGCTGTTGGAGTCGCTCGGCGCCGCCAATGTCGCCCGGTCGACCTTCTCCGCGCTGCTCCACAAGGCGCTGCAGGTGGACACCCGGCAGGGCCTGTGGCGGTTGGAGATCGATCCCCCCTTGCGTTGACGGGCAGACGATTCGAATCAACGCCCTGTGCCGCTTCCGTTTGACGGCCGGCGGCGCAAACGCGATCCTGCGCCACCCGAATTCGCGGCAGGCCGCGAGGAGACCCCATGAGCACCGCCGAACTGCCGCGCTGGACCGGAACCGACAGCTACATCGTCGACACGCCCTTGCAGGCGACGGTGAACGTAGCCATCGGTCTGCAGCGCCCGCTGCTGGTCAAAGGCGAGCCGGGCACGGGCAAGACCCTGCTGGCCCACGCCATCGCCGAAGGTCTGGGTCTGCCATTGCATACCTGGCACATCAAGTCGACGACCCGGGCGCATGATGGCCTGTACATCTACGACACCGTCGCCCGCCTGCACGACAGCCGCTTCGAAGACCGGGACGTGCGCGACATCACCCAATACATCCGCATGGGCCCCCTCGGCACGGCCTTTGAGCAGGAGGGGCGCAGCGTGCTGCTCATCGACGAGGTCGACAAAGCCGACGTCGAGTTCCCCAACGACCTGCTTCATGAGCTCGACGCCATGCGCTTCGTCATCCACGAGACCTCGCGCGAGGTGGTGGCGAAGCAGCGGCCCATCGTGGTCATCACCTCCAACGCCGAAAAGGAGCTGCCAGACGCGTTCCTGCGGCGTTGCGTCTTCCACTACATCGAGTTCCCCGGCGAGGAGCTCCTGGCCAGCATCTGCCGGGTGCACCATCCCGACGTGGACGAGCGCCTGCTGAGCGCCGCCCTGCGCCGCTTCATGGAATTGCGCAGCGTGCGTGACCTGCGCAAACGACCGTCCACCTCGGAGTTGATCGACTGGCTGTCCGCGTTGCGATTGTCCGGCATCGACCCCGACAAGCTGTCCGCCCACCTGCCCTTCGCCGGCGTGCTGCTCAAGGATGAGACCGACACCCGCAAGGCCACCGCCGCGCCCGCCGCCGACAGCGCCAATCGCCGTCGCAGCAGGTGGTCATAGGGGGCCATAGCGATGTTCATCGGCTTCCACAGCATGCTGCGCGCGGCCGGCCTGAAGATCGGCCTGACGGAGTGGCTGGCGTTGGTGAAGGCGCTGGAAGAAGATCGCGTGCCGCCGTCGTTGGAGTCGTTCTACAACGTCTCCCGCGCGCTGGTCTGTCGGGATGAGGGCGACTTCGACCGTTTCGACCAGGCTTTTGCGGCCACGTTTCAGGGCGCCGAGCTGCCCGAACCGGTGATGAAAGACCTGTCGGAGTGGCTCTCGCGACCCTTCGAGCGACCGGCACTGAGCGAAGAGGAGATGGCGCAGCTTCAGAGCTTGAGCCTGGAGGAGTTGCGCCGCCTGTTCGAGGAGCGGCTGGCCGAACAGACCGAGCGACACGACGGCGGCGAGCGCTGGATCGGCACGGGTGGCCGCAGCCCGTTCGGTCAGGGCGGCGCCCATCCGTCGGGTATGCGCGTCGGCGAGGGCGCCCGTGGTCGAGGCACCGCAGTCGCCGCCGCCCGGGCCCGTCGATTCCGAAACTATCGGCCCGACCGGGTGCTGGACACCCGCGCGCTGGCCGTGGCCATTCGCCGCCTGCGTCGACTGGAGCGCAAAAGCCGTCGCCTGGAGCTCGACGTGGCCGAGACGGTGCGCAAGACCGCGGCCAACGCCGGTGACCTGGAGATCATCGAGCGCCCCGAGCGTCGCAACCAGGCGCGCGTGGTCCTGATGATGGATACCGGCGGCTCCATGGAGCCTCACACCCGCGTGGTGGAGTCGTTCTTCTCCGCTCTCATGCGGTCCGGCGGTCTGCGCGAGGTGAAGAGCTACTATTTCCACAACTGCACCTACCAGGTGGTCTTTACCGACATGGCCCAGTTCGAGACCAAACCCATCGAAGAGGTCTGCCGCGGCGTGCCGCCCAATACCCATCTCTTCATGGTCGGCGACGCCTGGATGGGCCCCTACGAGCTCTACGCGCCGCAGGGCTCGTTGGAGATGGTGACCACCGACCCCGTGCCGGGCATCGACCGCCTGGCCCAGCTGGCGGCGGCCTATCCCAAGCGCGTCTGGCTGAATCCGATCCCCGACAATTGGTGGCATGCGGACACGATTCGGGCGGTCGGTGAGCTGTTCCCCATGTTCCCCATGACCCTGGACGGAATCGTCGAGGCGGTCTCCGTGTTGTTGGGCAAGGGCGACAAGCGGGCCGGGCAGGAGCCCCGATCCATCTGGTCCGGGCATCGCGACGCAACCCTGTAAACCTGACAGTTCGCCTACAAAGGTGATAGGAATCGGGCCGCGCGGACCGCGGAGGACGACATGGTCAAACGATCAAGTGCGACGATGGTGGGGCTGCTGGCCAGCCTGATGCTTGCGTCGACCGCCTTCGCTGCGGCGCCGGCCGAATACGACGACGCGCGCACCATCGGGCGCACGGACGCCAAGATCACCGTCTGGCATGCCGACGCTGCCGTGGCCAGGTCCGGCCTGTCCAACGCCATGGAGGAGATCTCCCGCATCCTGCGCAAGCTCGATTCCGCCAACAGAAACTCCGAAGTATCCCTGATCAACCGCATCGCCGATCGCGAGGAAGCGCTCGTCAGCAGCGAGACCTACAGCCTGCTGGAGTCAGCGCTGAAGTTCTGCCGTTCCACCAAGCGCGCGTTCGATCCGACCGTGCAGAGCTTCGACTACCTGTGGCAGTTCGGCCGTCGACCGGCGGTGCGTCCGCTGGCTGCCGAATTGCGCGTCCGCGCTGGGTTCGCCCGCTGCGACAAGGTGGTCTTGAAGCCCGGGCGACGCGTGCGCCTGTTGGAAGTGGACATGCGCGTGGGCCTGGACGACATGGTTCGCGGCCACGCCCTGGAGCGAGCCGCAGCGCAGCTGCGCCGACAAGGCATCTCCAGCTTCCGCATTCGCATTGGCAAGGAGGCCTACGTGGGCGGCCATGCCGGCACCCGTCATTGGCTCCTCACGGTGCCGCATCCTCTGGATCCGGCGAAGGATGTCGCCCAGGTCTACGTCAGCAGCCACGCCGTGGCCACCCGCAGCCAGGCGGAGACCTTCTTCGTCCGTGGCGGCGTGCGCTACCACGACGTGCTCGATCCACGCACGGGTCAACCGGCGCGCGGCGTCCTGCAGGCCACCGTCATCAGCCCGGATCCCCTCCTGGCCGACGCGCTGAGCCGAGCGGTCATGGTGATGGGTGCCGCCAAGGGGTTGCGACACCTGGAGTCGCTGTCCAACGCCGAGGGCTTCCTGATCGACGAGAAGGGGCGCCTCTACGCCACCGGCGGCATGAAGTCCATGGCCAGATTGCCGGCCAGGATCACCTTGTAATTATTGAGTACACTTCGGGTCGACTCAGTTGATGGTCGGGCCATCGTCTTCGTCGTCGTCGCGGCCGCCCTTGAGCACCTTCAAGCTGGCCCGCATTCGGGCCTTGTGGGCGTAGTCGCGGCTCAAACGCCAGCGCCGCCAGCGTAGCCACAACTTCTCGGGTGACGTCCAGCCGTTGAGGAACAGCCACGCAGCCAGCAGGCCGCCAAAGTGCGCCCAGACGGCCACATCCGAGCCCACCAGGCCGATGACCACGTCCACGGCGACCACGCCATAGACCAGCCAGCGCGCCTTGATGGGCAGCACGAACATGAGCAGCAGCTTGCGTTCGGGGTAGAGCCACGACCAGGCGCCGACCAGCGCCACCGCGCCAGCAGATGCTCCTACGGTGGTGGCCTGTGCGTCGCTGAACAAGCCGGCCAGGAAGCAGAGCAGCCCGCCGCCGAGCACCGTGACGCACCAGAAGCGCAGAAAGCGCCGGCTGCCCATACGTCTTTCCAGGGGCGGGGCCAGGAACCAGACCACGACCATGTTGAGCACGATGTGCATGGCCGTATCCACGTCGTGCAGCCAGCCATAGGTGAACAGCGTCCACACCTTGCCGGACACCACCGCGCCGACCGACAACGCCAGCCAGTGGTGGTAGAAATGCTCGAAGGCGGCCGAATCGACCACGTGGATGCCAACGAAGGCGGCCAGGAAGACCGCCGCGTTGCTGAGGATGATGGCGGTAACTGTGGGCCCCACCCGCTGAATCATGCTGTTGACCAGGGGCAGGCGGCGGGGCATGGTCGCGTTCCTCGACGGCCCGCGGGCATCGTCGCCCGAGCGGGTCGCGCAGAGTACGGGCCGATCCACCGCCTGACAAGGCGCCGAGGCATTGCGCATGGCCACTCCCGCCAACATGGAGCGCCCCTGGACGGCAGCCGAAACGGCCGAAGACCTGCTGTCGCAGGTCGAGGACACGCTGGTCGCCGACTGGGGGGAAGACGAGATCCTGGCCGGCCTCGACCGCGAAGGATTGGAGTCGCCAACTGCGGCCATGATGCTCAGCGACGTGCGCAAGGATGCCGACAAGGCCGGCGGACCCAGCAGCAGCGGCCATCATGAGTACGTGACCATCGCCCTGGCGGCGTCACGCCGCTACATCCGGGACCCTGACGATCCACTGACGTTGGATTCGAAACGATGCGACGCCCTGCGCCAGGCCCTGGTCAGCGCCGGACTGCGACCTGAAACCGCCGAGGCCCTGCTGACCGACATCATCGCCCTGGAACGCCGCATGGCCGCTGTGTACCACCGTCGAATGCGACGTCTGGGCATCCAGGGCATGGTCGTCGGTGGGGCCACCACGGCGCTCTTCGTATTCGGCGGCATCTTTGGTGACGCTGGCGCGCGCTGGCACCTGATGACAGCCGCACTCACGGCGTGCCTCTTCGGTTACTCGGTGGTGTTGTGGCGCCGGGGCCGACCGCCGGGGCGATGACCTTCGGGCGCGGGACAACGCGTCGACAGTCGACTACTTGACGAAGACCTGCTTGCCCTTGGCCTTGAGCGACTTGAGCACCGGCGACAGCTTGGTCTTCTGCGCCGCCTGCAGGAAGACCTCAACCTGCAGGAACTTCGCCTGCACCTTGCCCTGCTTGGTCAGGTCGATGGGGAAGGTGGCCGGCGGGAAGGGCCCGAGATCCTTCGACCAGATGGCCTTGTCGACACCCGCGAAGGTGTCCGCAGAGCGGTAGCGTACCTTGACGTAAGAGCCGGGGGGCGTGTCCAACTCCAGGTCGATGGTCTCCCAGACGGTCGTAGCCTTGGCCTCCGCCACGACGCCGCCGGTGGTCGAGACGCCGAAGAGGTGCGTGTAGTGGCCCTTGGGCGCGGTGAAGTTGTTCAGCGTGTAGCCGGTCATGTCGCTGTAGGTGTAGGGGTTCTTGCCCACAGGGTACTCGCCGATCAGCTGCATGGTCTTCGGATCGCACTTGGATACGGTGCCCTTGGCCAGGTTCACCGCCCAGACGTAGCCCTTGAAGTCCATCGCCACGCCGTGCGGCCCGCGGCCCTTGCCCAGGCTGATCTTGCCCATGACCGTGGCCGTGACCGAGTTGATCTTGGTGACCGTGCTGGGCCCGTCGTTGACGATGTACGTGTGGCCGTCGGTACCGGTGGCCACGGCGCTGCTGCTACCGGCCTGGCTCTTGTTGACCTTGAGCCACTGGTTGGTCACCGGGTCGTAGCGCGCCGAACCCCAGCCGCCGCCGAACCAGATCTTGCCAAACATGTCCACGTTGATGCCATAGGCCTGGTAGCTGAACGGCGGCTTGAGCAGCTTGGTCGCCTTGGTCTTGGGGTCGACGCGAACGAGCCCGCAGCCCGCCCCCTGAATCCAGATGATCCCCTTCTGGTCGATGACCAGGCCGTACGAGCGGCAGGGCAGGTTGACCATAGCCACGCTCTTGCCGGTCTTGGGCTCGAGGCGGTGCAGGTGCTTGCTGGACCAGAAGCCGATCCAGGCGTGGTTGTCTTTGTCCACGCCGGCGGCGCGGGCGATGGTCTTGCCGTCGGGGTAGACGATGAACGCCACGCACTCGTCCTGACCCTTGGGCAGCGGCGAGGGGCCGGAAGAAGTCTCGATCTTGCCGTTCTTGTTCTTGTCGACGCAGTTGCTCTTCTTGTTGATGATTTTGGCCACGCCGCCGTCGCCGCGGCAGCCGACCCAGACGTCACCGTTCAGGTCGACCGAGGTGCGCGATGGGTTGCTGCAGATCTTGTAGCGACCCTCTTCCTTGCCGGTGTCCGTGTTGACCTTGCTGACCGAGGCCTCGGGTGAGTTGGCCACCCAGAGGTGATTCAAGTCCACGTTCACCTTGGTTTTGTCCAGGATGATGTAGCCCTTTTTGTCGACGCCGACACCGTTGGAGCTGTCCTTGCCAGGATCGAAGGGGGTGCCGTAGTCGGGGCCGAGCGTCTGCTGCGTGCAGCTCATGTCGCAGGTGCCACAGCTGGACAACACGCCCTCGTCGATGACCGCGTCGCAGTCATTGTCCTTGCCATCGCAGACCTCGGGGCTGGGTTCCACGGCCCCCTTGCACTCGCTCCAGAAGCCGCCCTTGCACATGCGCACGCCGGCCTGGCAGACGCCCTTGCCGATGAAGGCCGGGTTCTGCTCGTAGCAGTTGGTCGCCACACCGGTGCAGGCGCAGCCCGCGGCCGGTTTCTTGGTGCAGTCGGGGCAGACCGCGGCGAAGTTCTTGTTGCCGTCATCGCAATCGGGGCCAGCCGGGCAGTACTGTCCGAAGCCGTCGCCGTCGCTGTCGACGCAGGTTTGGGTATTGCCGCCGCCGCTGTCCGGCTGGCCGCCACCGCCGTTGACATCCGGCGTGCCGCCGCCGCCATTGGTATCGGGTGTGCCACCCCCATTGCCCACGTCCGGTCCGCCACCGCCGCCATTGCCCACGTCGGGCCCGCCGCCGCCACTGCCAGCGTCTGGATTGCCGTTGGTTGCCTGGGTGTCCGCGCCGGTCGTCGTGCCCTGCGTATCCGCGTTGCCTGAATTGTTGGCGGTGTCCAGGGTCGGGTTGCCGTAGCCGCTGGGGATCAGAATCTGGTTGTTCGGTGGCGTCGTCGCCTCGTTGCTACAACCGAGCAGACTCACGGTCAGCAGCGTCATGAGCGCGATCGGGACAGGTCTGAACATCATGATCTACCTCGCGGTCGAGGAACGGTTTCCGGGGCCTCGCGGCCGCGCGAAAACGCCGTTCTCGGACAAGAGGATGCCATAAAGAGGCTGCATTCGGCGAGATGAACCTGTGATTATCTGTGCTTGGCGGGCATCAGGGGCCCGGCGTGCGAACATCACTTGCCTGCAGGGCTGGCCACCGACGTGGAAACGGGCCAAGCTGACAGCGAATATGCGCTTGAGGGCTCCGGGGACGGACGATGGGCGAATCGCAAGACGAGACCGGCGCGCCCGCTGCGGAAACGACGCCAACGGCCGAACTCGAGAAGCGCCCGCCGCAAGCACCTGCCCGCCGTCGTCGTCGCCGCCGCCGTCGCAGATCCACTGCAAACAAGGGCGATCGTTCGGAAGGGTCGCAGCGTCCCGAGGAAGCCCAGCCAAGCGCGGCGGAACGGGTTCGCGGCGTGCTCGCCGAGCTGCGCCGGGTGGTGGCGGACGTGGCCGCTGCCCAGGGACTGGAGCCGGGCGAGCGGTTGCCGGTCGAGCGGGTCGCCATGCCGCTCTCCCTGTCTCTGGACGGCCGGGATGATGCCGAGGACGGCGCTGCCCTGCTGAGCGCCATCGAGACCCACGTCGCCGAGGCCACGCGGGCGCTGGGTGGCTATCGGGTCGGTCATGTCTACTGCTTCCAATGCGGCCAGCCGGGCTGTGGGCATGCGAGGCCGGGTACGCCTGCCGAGACGTTTGCCGGCTACTCGGGCACGGGCAAACCGATGATGCAGGGCTTCGCGGAGCTGTGCATGGAGCGTGGTGACGACCGGGTGGCCAAGGTCTACGCCGATCCGCCCCAGGTCATCGCCTTCGTGCAATCTGCGCAGGAATTGCAGTCCGGCCAGATGCCAGAGTTCGGCGGCGATGGCCGCTCCTTGGCTGTGCTCGGCCAGGTGGTCGCCGGGCTGCTGCCCGAGGTGTACGGCGCGCTGCCCGATAGCCATGAGCGGGTGGCCGTGGCCATCCAGGTGGTCGAGACCCACGGCCAGCGGGGCAGCCGCCGGCTCCGACTGAACCTGTTGGGCACATCCTGGGCGACGCTGGCGGCGGTGGTGGCCGACGAGGGACCGGGCGGACGCGCCGCCTCCCTGGCCAGCGCGCTGGGTGTTGCGCGTCGACAACTTCGGGCCAGGGCCCGCGATGCCCAGCGCAGTGAACGACGTGGCCGCGCGCCGAACCTGCCAGAGGTCGTGTTGCCTCTGCTGCAAGATCTGCGGCGCGATGTGGAGCGCATCTTTCGGGGACATCGCTTCCGCACCCGCCACGCCGATCTACGTCGTCGCGAGGGCGAGCGACCGACCATGGCCGCGGTGGCCGAGGCGCGCGTGGCACCGGCCAATCGGCTGTTACGAGATCGCGAGCGGGAGACGATCGTGGCGGTGGGCAAGAAGGGCCGAGCGCACGTCTTCACGGCCGATGGCTGGCACGTGACCTCGCTACAATTGCGGCCCAACGAAGTACATCGCAAGACCGAGCGCGGACGCTGGCAGGCGCTGGAGCCCGCCGAGGTGGAGGCCTTTCGAGCCGCTCTGGTTCGGGAGGCGGACGCGAAATGAGACGATGAGGATGTCGGCGTTCATCGATGGATGAATGGCCGGCACCCGCGGGCGTTCTCGAAGAGGGCGCCGCGCAAGCGGCCACGCGCACGCCGCCAGGCTCTTTGCGGGCTGCGCTGCCGGCCTCCGTTGCCGTGTGGCATATCCGGCCCTATTCTTGCCCCGCCGGTTCGGCGACATGCCGAGACCTGCGCGCGCCGCTGGGCAGCGCGCCAACCGGCCTGGAGGGGGCAGATGGCACGCGACGCGGTGTGGCCGGCCTTGCGACAGGTGCCGGCTGCGGTGGCAGGACGAGCGTGGCAAGTCACGTTCAGCGAGGACCTGGCTGAGGGCCTTGTCGGTGATAGCGCAGATGACAAAAGCCTGACCCCCAGCGCCATCGAGGCGTTATCCGAGGCGTTGATTCTGCCGGGCAGCGTGGCCTGGCGCTTGGGCATCGACGTCGACGGGATGCTGCTCGGCATGGCGGTCGATCCGGCCAGCGACACCTTGCATCTCGGCTCGCCGCGCTTCTCCGCTGAACGTTTGCTGCTGGTCACCCTGGACGATGCGCCGCCGGCATGGCGGGCTCATGTGAACGCGTGGATGGCCGCGAGCGCGGCCGCGGCGTCGACGGATATCGACCGATCCACCGCCCGGCTGGGTCTGGCCGACCTGTTGGATCCCGCTGCCGACGGCGCAGATGAAGACGGGCCGCTGTTGCGCAGGGTGCACGAACTGGCCAGCGAACTGGCCCGCCAGATGGGGCGCTATCGGCCCGGCCTGTGGGAGCGCATCAATCAGTTCGGCCTCGGCCTGCAGGCCGACTACGCTGTCCTGCGCATCCACGCCCTTCGATTCGTCGCCCTGCTGCCCTCGCTCGACCACGACACGGCCGGCGTCGAGGTGCGCAAACTGCTGGTCGAGATGTTGCGCCGCATGGTGCACGACTCCGAACGCGCCCGTGGCGAGGGGTGGTCCGGCAGCGCGGGGCCCCTTCCTGTGTTGTTGGAGACCGCCTGTCGCGTCGCCGGAGCCGTCGCGAGCGCCCTGCCCGCCCGCTGGATCTCGATCGCGACACGCACCGCGGTGCGGCGAATGGCCCGATCCTTCATCGCCGGCGAGGACATCGCCGAGGCGCAACCGGCGCTGTTTCGGCTCAAGCAGAGCGGGCGCAGCGCGACCCTGGATCAGCTGGGCGAATTGGTGGTTCGCGAGGCCGAGGCAGACCGCTATTGCGACCGGGTTGTGGAGCTGGTGCGTGGCTGTGGCGTCCAGGGCCAGGCACCGGAGTTGAATGACGCCGGCATCCCCCTGGGCCATGTCTCGGTCAAGGTGTCGGCCCTGTGCGCGCATTACGATCCCGACGACATCGACGGGACCTGGCAACGGGTCGGCCCGCGACTGCTTCGCATCTGCAACGAGGCCCGCGATCGCGGCGTGTTCATCAACCTGGACGCCGAGCACTACGCGGTGCGTGACCTGACGTTCCACATGTTCACCCGCCTGGCCGGTCCGGGCCGCCGTTTTGGCGACTGGCCCTGGCTGGGCATCGTCGTGCAGGCCTACCTTCGCGATGGGGGTGATCACCTGGAGGAGTTGCTGGCGTTTTGCCGCGAGCGCGGCGTGCGCGTACCGATCCGGCTGGTCAAAGGCGCCTACTGGGACGAAGAGGGGGCCGAGGCCATCGCCCACGGCTACGACGCGCCGCAATTCCTCAACAAGGACGAGACCGACATCCTCTTTCAGCAGCTCTGCTTGCGTATCCTGGCCGACGGCGATGTCGCTCAACTCTGCGTCGGCAGCCACAACCTGCGCGACCACTGCTTTGCCCGCGCCGCCCGCGAGCTCTGTCATCCGAACGCGCCGATTGTGGAGCACCAGGCCCTGCACGCCACCTACGAGGCGCTCAGCTCGGCCATGGCCCGTTTGGGCTGGCCGACACGCAACTATGTGCCGGTGGGCTCGCTCCTGGTCGGCATGGCCTATCTGGTGCGTCGGATCATGGAGAACAGCTCCCAGGTCGGCGTCTTGACCATGGCGCGACACGGCGTCGACCTGCGAAAAGCGCTGGTGCCGCCCCGACTCGGCGTGCAGGACGTGGGCCGAATGGCGCGCCACGAGGGCGCCCGCATCAAACCCGGAGACGTGCCGCCCTTCGAGAATGTGGGGCCGGTGCGCCTGTATCGACCGCGACATCGGCTCGCATTCGAGCAGGCCGCGACGCGTCGCCGACTGGCGCCGGGCGCGGGCCAGGTGGCCGAGGGTCCCCATCGTAGCGGTGACGTCTCCTCGAGCACATCGCCCTCAGATGCCGACGTCGTAGTCGGTGAGATCCGCTTCGCGAACAGCGACGATGTGCCGCGCGCTGTGGCCGCCGCCGCCGCCGCATGGCCAGCGTGGGCAGACCTGGGCGCGGCGAAACGGGCCGCGATCCTGGTGCGCGCCGCCGAGCGGATGCGCGCCCGCCGCCTGGATCTGGCCGTGCTGGTCGCCCTGGAAGGCGGCAAATCGCGTGACGAGGCCCTGGCCGACGTGGACGAGTCCATCGACTTCCTGCAGTTCTACGGCCGCGAGGCCATCCGGGCAGAAGCGGACGCCGGCGAAGACGTCCTGCAGGCCCGGGGCGTGGTCGCCGTGGTGGCGCCGTGGAACTTCCCCCTGGCCATCCCCTGCGGCATGACGGTCGCGGCGCTGGCCGCGGGCAACGCGGCGATCCTCAAGAGCGCGCGCCCCACGCCGCTCATCGGCCAGGCCCTGGTCGACCTGCTGCACGAGGCCGGCGTGCCCGAGGATGTGGTGATCCACCTGCCGGGCCAGGGTTCGCGTATCGGTACGCCCCTGCTGGCCGACCCGCGCGTGGCCGGCTGCGTCTTCACCGGCTCCAAGGGCGTCGGCACGGGCATCCACGAACAGTTGAGCGCGCGCAACATCGACGGTCGATCGCCCCTGGTCATCACCGAGATGGGCGGCAAGAACGCGGTCATCGTGACCGCCAACGCCGACCTGGACGAGGCCGTCGCCGGCTGTCTGTATGGCGCTTTCGGCCACGCCGGTCAGAAGTGTTCCGCCGCCAGCCGTCTGCTGGTGGACGCGCGCATCATCGAGCCCTTCACCGCCCGCCTGGTGGGCGCCGCCGGCGACTGGCATGTGGGCGATGCGCTGAATCCCGGCACCCAGATCAACCCGGTCATCAACGCCGTCGAGGCGAAGCGATTGCGCGATGTAGCAGGTCTATGTCGCGCCGAATGCGAACGTGAAGGCGGGCGCGTGCTCCTCGATCACTCCGATCGCTACGTGGACGAGCCCGGCCACCGAGTCGGTCCGGCCATCTTCCTGCTGCCGGCAGAGGTGGCCCTGAGAGAGGAATCGCAGGCCCAGGCTGAACACTTCGGGCCCATCGTGCACGTCATCCCATACCGCGATCTCGACCAGGCGATGACGCTCTTCAACAGCACGGAGTACGCCCTCACTGGCGGCATCTTCACCCAGAGCCTGGACGAGGCCGAGCACCTCACAGCGCGCGCCGAGTGCGGCAATCTCTACGTCAATCGCAGCAACACCGGCGCCCGCGTAGCCATCGAACCGTTCGGTGGATTCAAGATGTCCGGAACCGGCCCCAAGGCCGGCGGCAGGCGTTACGTGCGCGCTTTCTATCAATCGGCACCCGTCTATCAGGTGCGCTGGCCGCACCTGTCAGCAGACGCCGTCAACCGCCTGGTTTCCGACACCGTGGGCGCCGCCGTCGAGGCCCACAAGACGCTCCTGGACTCCCGACCCATCACGCGCTGGATCCCGGGTCAGGACAGCCACCAGCGCTGGGACCTGGCCCGCGGACGGACGGGCATCATCGTCGCCGAAGCCGACGTGATGCCGGTGACCGTGCACCACCTGGTGGCCTCCCTGGTGGCCGGCAACAACGTCCGGTTGGCGTTGCTGCCATCGGCGCGCGCCTGGCCGGCCGTGGTCGAGGCATTGCGCCGCTTTGGCTCGTTGTCCGAACGCCTGGTCGTCGACGAACCGGGCTCACGTACCGCAGTGCCCCAGTGGCTGCGCGAACGCGAGGCGGTGACGGCGATCTTCGACCAGCCGCTCGCCGAATGCGCCGACATGCTCGGCCCGGCCCTGGCCGGCGGCCCCACCAGCGACCATGTATGGGCCTTGTACGGGGTCGGCGACGGTCCGGCAGCCCATCGCTGGGCCGATCTTTTGCGATGCCACCTGCATGTTCGCACGGTGGCGATCAACACGATGCGCCACGGCGCACCCCTGTCTCTGGACGCCATGTCCCCAGACGGGTGATCCCGGCGAATACGTCACATGTTGTTGCCCGCTCTGACCGGTTTCGCGGCCGGCATGCTGCACGTCGTCTCCGGTCCCGACCACCTGGTCGCCCTGGCGCCACTGGCGGCCCGGCACCCGACCCGGGCCCTGCGAACCGGCGCCACCTGGGGCGTCGGACACGGCATCGGAGTGGTCATCATCGGCCTGCTGGCTATCGCCCTGCGTGACCTGGTGCCGGTGGACGCCATCTCGGCGTGGGCGGAGTTCGCCGTCGGCGGGCTGCTCATCGGCATCGGCTGCTGGGCGCTGTGGCGCGCTCGTCGCACCGTCGTACACAGTCACGGCCACGAACACGGGCACGGTCACGAACACGGTCACGAACACGGGCACGGGCACGGGCACGGACACGGACACGGGCACGGGCACGGGCACGGACACGGACACGGGCACGGGCACGGACACGGACACGGACACGGACACGGCGACGGACACGGACACGGCGACGGGCACGGAGACAGTGACGCCCACGGTCACGGAGACGACCACGAACACCTGCACGCCCACGAGAGCGCCGCAGCGTGGCGTGAGGACCATGCCGAGCTCCCCCACCATCACGACCACGCTGCGTTCGGTGTCGGCATGTTGCACGGCGTCGCCGGTACCGGTCACCTGCTGGGCATCGTGCCTTCACTCGCCCTGCCGCCCGCGCAGGCGGTGGTCTACCTGGTGGCCTACCTGGTGGCGGCGGTGGCCTCCATGGCTGGCTTTGGCCTGCTGGTCGGCGTCGTGACCAGACGCGCCGGACCTGGTGTGGTGCGCATGATCATGGCGGGCAGCGGTGTGCTCGCCATCGCTGTGGGTGTGGTCTGGCTGGTGCAGAGCTGGCCCGCTGGCGCCTGAATCATCGGCCGCGCTGCAGCGGTGCGACAGGTGTGTCGATCAGCCGGTGAATCGCGCCACGACCCGGCCCAGCAGCAGACTCTGGGGCAGCGCACCGAAGGCGCGACTGTCCGTGCTGCTCTCGTTGTCGCCGACCACGAAGCAGGCGCCGTCGTCTTCGATGCGGGTGACGCGTTTGATCATCTTGACGCCGGCCCGGTAGGGGTGCCGAGCCAGGATGATGTCGCCGACCTGTGGTGAGCGTTGCAGGCGGGCGTCCGGCTCCACCAGAACCGATTCACCGTCGCGCAGGGTGGGCGACATGCTGGCACCCTGGACGCGCACGCGTTGATAGCGGCGCAGCAACCAGCGCAGCAGGTGGCGCAGACGGGCGACCGGCACGGCTGGCGGCGTCGCGTTTCGGTCGCCGATTGCGACAGCCGCCGCGTTCATCAACTGGCGGTGTACCAGGTCACGTCACGGCCCTTGGTGGCCCAGAAGATGCCGTGGATCGTCTCGATGGCGGCCATGAGCTCCTGGGCGTGGGCCAGGTTGACCTCGACCTTGACCGACGAGCAGAGCTTGGCGGCCTGCCAGAAGGTGTTGTGCAGATCCGGATAGGCGTCCAGGTGCGGCGGCTTGAAGTAGTCCGTCCACAGCACGAGCAGCTCTTCCTTGGCCAGGTGAGCCTGCTCCTCCTTGATGGTCACGTAACGCGACACGGTGTTCAGATACGCGGCCCAGGCGGCGCCGCCATTGCCGGTCGGCGGCTGCAGGGCCAGCAGCTTCTTGGTCATCGAGAGGGCGGCCTCGGCGGCGATGCGGGCCGAGGAGGGATCGTAGACGCCGCAGGGACCGTCACAGTGCGCTTCGGCGGTCTGGGCGGGCAGTTGGGCATCGAGCATTCGGAGGGCCTTGTCAATCATAACGTGATCCTGATGTCTGGCTTGTGGTTCGCGCACTTGCGCAATGCCCCGCGACGGACGCAGACGTGGGTTCGGGGGCGACCGGAGGCTATGCGCCGCGTCGCCAAGGTGTCAATCGATGAGGGGGATGAGGCCCCGGAATCAATGGGCTTCAGCCACACGACGGCGACGCCGCATCAGCCCAAGGCCGAGCGCGACGAGCAGGAGTGCGGCAAATCCGACGCCCTGACCGCTGCTTGGGCCCGCGCTGCATCCTGATGAGGGAGCTGCATTCTGGGGCACCGTTGTGGGCACGAAACCGCCGCCGGTATCCAGGCCGCCGACCGTGTCCGCCGGCGGAGGATCGCTGGCGCCCGCCTGGCAGACGCCAATCTTGTCCGACAGCGCTGCGCACTTCTTGTCGGCACCGCAGGATTCGGAACCGGGCGCACACGGCTTCATGCAGCGCAGCGCGCCATTGGCCGACGAATCGCCAGCGCAGAAGAGACCGACACAGGCTTTATCTTCGCCGCACTCGGCGCCGTCCGCCTGGGTGCCGGGGGTCCAGCACATGCCCTCCTTGCTGCCGGGGGCCACCCGCACGCAACCCTCGTCGGGGTTGCAGCCGGCCGCGAGCGGATCGGCCAACACGTCACAGCCAGCGCGGCAGACCCCACCGGCGCAGAGGCCCGAGGCACACTCGCTGGCGCTGTTGCAGTTGGCGTCGGTCTCCAGGCAGCCCTGGGGCTGGCCCACGTAGCAACGGGGACCGGCGGCGGTGCTCTTGCACTCCATGCCGCAGGGGCAGCTCGCCGTGTCGCCGATCTTGCAGGTCTGGGTGCAGAACGCGCCGCCGCCATCGGGCACGATGCACGGACCGCTCTTGCAGTCGATGGTGTACTTGCAGGGGCTGCCGGTGGGCAGCTTCTCCGAGCCGGGCAGGCAGCCCTGGTAGCCGGCGGGCTGCTGCACGCAGTGGAACTTGATGGGGCACGTATTGGGCCCGGTGCAGCTCAGCCGGCAGTAGCCGACGGTGGCCGCCAGATCATCCTTCATGCACAGGTTCGAGTCGCACTCCTCCGGCCCGAAGCACTCCTTGCCGAGCGCCTTCTTGCCCGAGGACGCCTTGGGCATGCAGACACCGGTATTGGTGCCGGGAACAGGCGTGCACACCTCCACCGCGAGGTTGCACTTCGTGGCCGCATTGGAGCCCGTGCATGGCACCCGACAGACGCCCTGGAGGCACATCAAGGTGCTGCACTCGCTGGAGTAGTTGCACTGAGACCCCGGCGATTTTCCGCCTTGGCCGCCGCCTTGCTCGGGCAGGCAGGCGCCCTGTCCGGAGGTGCTGTTCTTGTAGCCGAAGCAGGTGAATCCGGACGGGCAGTTCTTGGTCTTGACGTTGCAGTACTTCGAGCAGAAGCCCTGGGCGCCATAGGGCTGGCAGAAGAGCCCCGCCTCGCAGCCGTCGTTGTCGGCGCAATTGCCGCCAAGCGGTGCCTTGGGGGCGGCGCTGACGCCGCCCCAGATGCACTTGCCGGACTTGCAGACAAACTTGGCCGAGTACTTCTCCTGGCCCGTCTGCTGCGACTTGTGCACCACGTAGGGGCAGTCGCCGTCATTGTTGCAGGTATAGGTGCCGCCGGCGGGGTTGAGGAAGCAGATGGACTTCTTGTCGTCGACGCTGAGCGTCTGCGAGATGCCCTTGGGGAAGACGTTGGGCGCCATGGTGGGCAGATCCTTCATGTCGAAGTTGCCCAGGACATGCTGCACGCCGAAGAAGTGACCCTGCTCGTGGATCGTCACGCTGAGCAGATCCTGCAGGTTCTGCTTGGCCTCGAAGGGGTTGGTGGTCCACTTGTGGTGCTTGCCGTTGAAGGCGATGTCCGACTCGCTGATGGAGCCATTCCAGCTCGAGCTCCAGGCCACCGTCACGCCGAGCACGAAGGAGCCCATCTTCCACATATTGCCTTCGATGAAGACCAGCTCATTGCGCTTGTTGGGGTTGAACCCCATGGGCATGACCTTGAGGTTGGACTTGGCCGGACAGTCCTCGTCCTTGTTGCAGCTCAGGGCCTTGCCGTACTTCTTGTCGTACAGGCAGGTCTTGGAGGCCAGGTTGCAGTGGTAGCCCTCGACGAACTTCAAGGCGCCGCAGGAGGGCGCCATCCAGGCGTCGAAACCTTCGCGCAGGATGTCCAGGCACTTGGCTTTGGGCAGATCCGCGGAACACTGCGGGTGCAGGTGGTAATACACCTTGCTCACCGTGTAGCGCTTGATGGTCTGGGACTTCTGCGGCGACGTGGTCACCGAAAAAGCCAGCGCGACAGCCGGCAGCAGGACGGCGGCGAGCCATACGGTCGCCGCCGAGGTCTTGGTTTTGTGCATCAGCGCTTGACCTTGGTGTTGGAGCGGACGGGGACACCCTTGCGAACGGAGGGCGCGGCGGGCTTGGTGACCTTGCGATTGGCCGCGTCACTGGCGACCCACTCCAAGATAGCCTTGCGCAGGACCTGGATGGGCTGAGGCGCCTCGGGGGGCGGCAGCAGATGGGCCCGCCCGCCCCGATGATTGTGCTCGTGCACGCCCACCAGGCGGCCATTGGCGGCGCGCCGGACGAGATTCACGCCGCCCAGGTGGCGGGTGGCGAACTTCTGACCCTTTTTGTTGGTGGCGACGGTGAACTTGCCTTGCGAGGCGCCGGTCAAGACGTGGCCCTCGGAGTGCTTCTCCAGGAGCACCACCGTCTCTTCGCCGACGATGAACCTGGGCATCCCGGGCACGTGCAGGGTCATGCCGTCGGTGGTATTGCCGCCCAGGTGACGCCAGCGGAAGATCTTGCCGACCGCCTTGCGATCGCCCTTCCAGACGTCGTGTACCGACAGGGTGTACTCGGTCCAGACCGCCCTGCCCGCCTTGCGGCGATCGATCACCTTGGCGTCGATGATCTTGCCGTGCAGGACCAGCTCCGATGTGCGCACCAGATCCGGCAGCTCGGCGTACATCACCGTCATCGCCGAGGCGTCTGTGGGCACGCTGGCCAGGATGGCGACCGCCGCGACGCCGGCTGCCAGCGCTGCAAGGGGGCGCAGTCGCGCGTTCGTGGTGACGTTCATGATGTCTCCTGCGAGGGGGCCGCGGGCGCGGCGCACGTAAGCTAGCAAAGGCGGTCGTTCGGCAGCAAGCGCCATCCGAAGACCTTCACGATCCCATACGCATGGCATGCACAACGACTTCGATCGACAGCGGATGTTACAGCGGTGAGCCGGCATGGCGCGCCTTGCGCCACTCGATCGCGAGCTTTCTCTGTTTGCGCAGCAGGCGGGTGGCGTCCTCCAGGGCCGCGGCGGTGCGCTCGCCCTCGTTGCCTGCCCGATCCATGGCCAGCGCCATGGCCGCCATCTCCACCGCTTTGTCATAACGTCCGCGTTGCCGGTGAATGGTGTAGAGGTTGAAGTAGCCGCGATAGTGCTCCGGGTTGCACTTGACGGCCTCCTCGTAGGCAGCCTCGGAGCGATCCACGTCTTCGGCGAACCAGAACACGTCGCCGAGCAGATTCCACGCCGCGGCGCAGTACCACGGGTTGATGCGCAACACCTCGTTGACGAGCATGTGGGCCATCTCGAGATTGCGCACGTAGCGCAGCGCCACCTCAGCGGCTTCGCTGAGCAGGGCCCAGTTGTCGCGCTCCATGGCCAGGGCGAGCCGATAATGCTCCATGGCCTGGGCTGGCTGCTGCAGGGCCTGGTGGGCCTTCTGGATCTGCTCGGTCAGCGCGTCGAAGTCCTTGGGATCGAACTGTCGCACGAACGATTCAGACGTAGCCTTCAACGCCACCGGGCTGACCAGACGCGTCTTGATGGCCGATTCCCCCTCCCCTTCCGGCGCGGTGACCCAGGCCCTCTGCTTGCCGTCCTCGCCGGGCTCCTCGAGCCAGGTGTCCAGGGCGAAGTGATTGACCCCGATGGCCGTCGTGGCGCCGTAGTGCTGGTAGAGATGGGTGCCGTTGGCCGCCTTGGCGCTGGCCGGCCCGTAGTCGCGGTAGAGCAGGAAGCCGTCGGGTCGCAACGCGTTGAGCGAGCCGGCCAGGGATTGCATGGCGCCAGCGGAGTGCAGCACCCAGGTGTGGTGTTCGGCCTCGGCTTCTTCGGGCTTGTCGATGTTCTGCTCGATCACCTGTGCGATGCGTTCGAGCTCCCACAGGTCCGGATGGCTGGCTTCATCCAGCGGCGCCAGGGTGAGATCCAGGTCCAGCAGGGGGTAGAGGTGCGTGAGCTTGAGGTGATGTCCCGCCTCGCCGCTTTCGATCATGGCCCGGATGGTGGGCACGTCCAGGTCGGTGAAGCTGCCCAACGCTTCGTGGTGGCGCAGGACCGTGCGGGCCATCAAGATGCCCCAGACGACCCGATTTTGAGCGTCGGCGGTCAGTTCCGTCCGTCGAAAGACGTTCGCCGGCAGCACGCAAAGCATGTAGGTGTGAAAGATCGCACGCACTTTGCCGGTCAGCTCGACCGATTCGCCGTCTTCCAGCCGAATCAACGTCTCGGGGAGCAGCGCGTCCAGACCGGCCAGCACCACGCGACCCTCGTGCCGCTCGAACACGCCGTGGTCGCGCGCGTCGTGCAGCATCTTGGGGGTGATGTCGGTGGCGTACCAGGTCAGGCGATCGTAGTAGTCGCGCTCGTTGCGTTTGCAGATCTCCTGGAAGCGATCCAGCAGCTGCAGCGAGTGGAGGCCGAGCCCGATGGCCATCTCCACGCACCAGATGTCGTCTTCGAGCGTGCCGGCGGCGTCCGCTTCGGCGCAGTTGGCATACAGCACCTCCGCGGCCCGGTAGGCGCTCATGCCGCCCTGGTTGATCAGGTTGGGCACCTCGTTGGTGGTGAACGCCTGCGAGCCGCGCTGCTGGAAGGCGATCTGGCCCAGGTGCCAGTCGAAGCACTGGGTGAGCGGCACCCAGTCCTGGAGCACGGGAGGCTCCGCTTTGGGTTCGTCGGTCTTGGGCTGGCCGGTTTCAGACTGGTCGACGGGGGGCGGGTCGGCGTCTTTGGCGGCGGCCTTGGCGGCGGATTTCGACTCATCGGGCATGGGGCTCTCCTGGCGAAGCGCTGCCCTCGTGTGGCGGGCGACTCAACCAATAGCAGGCCGCAAGGGCCTTTGTCTCGCCGGCGGACTCATGACCTGCAGGCGGCGGAGATGGCCTCGGCCAGGGCAACCACGTCGATGACATCCTGGTCGCTGACATAGCCGCCGGCAGCGTTGTCGGTACGAATTCGCCGGGCGCAGGCCGCCAGGTCTTGGGCAAACAGGGGTTGGCCGGGCTCGAATGGTTCGCGCTCGACCCGCTCGCCATCCGGGAATGTGGCGATCAGGCGCGCCGCTCGACGTCCGCCCGGCGATCGCGTCTCCAGCAGGCGAACGGTCGCCCCGTCCTGTCCCCGCATGGTCGCTTGCAGCCTGTAGCCGCCCCCTTCGACGGCGGCGGTCGCGTCCACCAGGCGCAGGGGGCCCGCCAATTGCCACAACGCGTGCAGCCGCCCGATGGCCAGTTGACCCAGGTGACCGGCCTGCATCTCGACTTGCAGCCAGCGCTCCAGACCGCCCTCGAAGACGCTCTCCAGCTCGCCCAGCGGCGCAACAAGGCGGTCGGCAAAACGACGGTGGGGACTGGTCAGCAAGCCGATCAACTCCACGTGCAGCACCCTGCCGTGGTCGGCGGCCAATGCGAAGAGGGCCTCGGCCTCTGCTTTGCTGGCACAGAGCGGGAACTCGACGAGCACGTGTTTGCCGGCGTTGAGACCGGCTCGGACCCAGGCGCCGTGGCTGTCGTTGGCGGTGGCGACGACCACAGCGTCCACCGCCGGGTCCAGCAACTCCGCCGGCGGCGCATCGTCCCCCTTTGGCGCGTCGAGTTCGCGCGCCGACAAGGCCGCCACGAGGCGATGATCAGGCGCCGCGCTGATGTCGCGAACGCGAGCACGGCCTGCCCGACCCTGGCCGATGACGAGCCAACCCAGGGAGCGACCGGTCATGAGCCGCCACCTGTCTGCAGGGTGCGCACACAGCGAAAACCGATGAATTCGACCTTGTTGGCCGGGCCGTAGGCGTTGCGGAATGCGTGCCTGGCCTCGCCGTCCGTCCAGCGGTAGGCGCCGCCACGGAAGACCTTGTTGTCGCCCGACGGCGGCCCCAAGGGGTCGGTGTTGAGCACTCTCGGATAGTCATCCATCCAGTCCCAGGTCCACTCGAAGACGTTGCCCAACATGTCGTAGAGCCCCCAGGCGTTGACTCGCCGGGTGGCCACCGGGTGGGGCTTCATGCCCGAGTTGCGGTCGATCCAGGCGACCTCGTGCACCGGCCCGTAGGTCGGTTCTACGCTGCCAGCCCTGGCGGCGTACTCCCATTCGGCCTCCGACGGCAGTCGGAATCCGAGGCAGCCGGGGCCGTCGAAGCTGACCTGCGTGCCTTTGATGGTGTAACAAGGCTTCATGCCACGTCTTCCGGACAGGGTGTTGCAGTAGCGCAGCGCGTCGTACCAGCTCACCTGTTCGACCGGGCAGGCTTCGCCACATTCGCTGTGATATGCCGGGTTGCGACCCATCAAGGCGGTGTACTCGGCCTGGGTGACCTCTGTGGCCTGCATCTCGAAGGCTCGGCTGATGCGCACCGGGTGCTGGACCTCGTCCGGCGAGCGCTTCAACTCCAGTCCGGGCGAACCCATGTCGTATCGGCCGGCCGGGATGCGCACGAAGCCGGGGGTCAGGGCGGCGCCGTCGACCTGTTCAGGGGCCTGTTCGGCGCTCGAGCTGAAGACGGGGCTGGGCGGGCGCGGATCGACCTTGACCTGGACCACCACCGGCCCCTCGGTCGGCTCGGGCGGTGGCTCCTTGCAAGCCACCACGGCCACAACGAGGGCGATACCTGGCCAGAGCCTGCAGACGCAAGGGGCGCGCGATTTCAGTCCATTGGCGGTGGCCATGGGGATCCCGTTGCCGCTCGCACGGACTCATCGTGCGGTCGGCCGGCGGGCATTGTCGCCCGATGGCCGTCTCGTGGCAAAGGCGATGGACCGCTACTCGGCCTTCTCGACGTCGTATTCGAGCCAGAACCAGCCGCGCAGGTCACCGGCCCTGTAGTTGACGGCCTGGTCCTCCGGGTAGCGCTTCTGGATGACCTCTTTGACGTGTGGGTGCAGGTCCTTGTCGCGGCCGTGGCAGCGGGTGCAGACCGTCGCCGCGCCGATGGCCTCCATATAGCCGTAGCGGCCCGTGCCCAGGTCGTAGTGATAGGCCGACCGGTCCAGTCGGTGCACCTTCTCGTCGGACAACTTGTCGACCGTGCGCTCCGCCCACAAGGGGGCCTCGTTGGCCGGGTGACGCAGCCGGTTGCTGGTCCGGCCGAAGCGCACGTTCAACCGCTGAGCCCCGCTGCTGGCCCAGCTCAATTCGTCGCGATGGGCGTGCATGCTGACCAGGCTGGTGCGGCCAGACAGCACGTTGGCGATCTGCTCGTTGAAGCCCTTCTTCATGTCCTTGAGCACGTCGGCGACGGCCGGGGGAAGTGGCGTGTCGACCTGCTCGAGCCGTGTATCCGGCTCCCGGTTGCAAGCCAACGCAAGCAGAACGAGCACCGCACAAATCAGCCTGGGGGGCGTCTGTGCCGGGCGGCCTCTCATGTTCACCTCCGCGATCGATCTCAGGCGCGGTGGCGACGAGGGCGGGCGCCTTCGATGTGGGCCGTCCGCACGGGTACGAATGCAATGGTGCCGCCACGTTGTCGCGCCCGATTCTTACGAACATGTAAGTACCGCAGAGACCGGCTTTCAACGTGTTATGGCGCAGGTCGATTGACCCGTATCCAGCCACGCCCGGTCGCGAACTGCGGCTATTTGCAGGAGCGCAGGAGCTTGATGTCGTCCACCAGCACGCCGCCGTACACGTTGCTCGCGGCGTCGACGGAGTTGAAATAGAACTCCAGTTGGATGGACTTGCCGGCGTGCGCCGATACGTCGTAGCTGAACTTCTTCCACTGCTTCTGGCTGTTGTAGCCGCTCATGTTCGCGTACCAGAGGTAGCCATACTTCGGGTAGTTATTCGGCGGCACGTACAGGCGCTTGCCGTCGACCCAGAGCGAGACGTAGTTGCGATCGTAGGCGTACGACGCCTCGTGATGCCACCAGATCTGGAACTCCACCGTGCTCTTGCCCTTGGCGGGCACCTTCATCACCGGGGTGCGCACCGTGCCGGCGCTGGCGCCGAAGTTGTAGGTATTGGACTTCGGATCGCCGTAGTAGAGCGCGCCGGCCGGTGACGTGGACGACATGGCGTTGGTCCACACCTGCCAGCCCTGGGTCGGCGATGTGCCGCTGACCTTCTGGCAGCCCGAGGGGAAGTAGAACGAACTGCCTGGCTTGCACTTACTGAACGTGAAGCCGTCGGCCTGCTTGGCGTCGTTGAAGTGCCACGCAGCGACCTCCGGTGTGCAGCAACCCTGAGCGCCGGTGGGCGTATGTTTGCACTTGCCGGACTCGCAGGTGTCCTTGGTGCATTTGTCGTCGCCGTCGTCGCAGTCGCCGGCGTCCTTGCAGCAGGCGTTGGTATGGCTGCACTTGTTGGATTTGCAGGCATCGACTGTACAGGCGTTGTTGTCGTTGCACTGCGAGTTGCTCAGGCAGCACCCCTTGATCTTGGTGTGGGAGCACGGACCACCAGCCGCGGGGCATGCGTCGACCGTGCAGGGGTTGTTGTCATCGCAGTCGTCCTTGGCGGCGCAGCAGTTGGGCTTCTTCTTGTACTGGCAGGTGTAGAACGAGCAGGTCGCCGTCGTGCAGATGTCGGTCTTGCAGTCATTGGCGGTCTGGCAGCAATTGTCGACGTACGAGCAGGTGCCATTGCTGCAGGTGCCCTGCAGGCAGAGCAGCGTGCCGCATTGGGAGGTGTAGGCGCACGTCTTGGTCTTGCAGGTGGAGGTCACGCGAATGTCATCCACCACGATGCCCACGCCGCTGGCGGACGAGAACGATGTGCCATAGATGCGGCCGCCGATGCGCAGGCTGAAGGCTTTGCCAGCGAGCGCCGAGATGTCCTTGGTGACGGTCTGCCACTGGCCCGGCTTGCCGTAGATGGAGGCGAGCAGGAAGTTGCGTCCCTTGTACTTCGCGTACACGTAGAGGCGGTGGTAGTTGGCGTAGTAGCCCGTGATGTCGATCTTGGCGTCCACCGTCAACGAGGCCTGCTTGCCGGCCGGCACGGTGACGCTGCCGCCTTCGATCCACATGAACTTGCTCGAGCTGGTGAAGCCGCTGAACGTCTCCGCCTTGGGGGCGCCGAGCTTGAGCGCTGACTTGCCGCTCTTGGTGTAGCCCGACTTGCTGAAGGTGTAGCGGCTCCAGGCGACGCCCTGCACGGGCGGATCGGACTTCCAGCCCTTCAACTCCTTCTCGAAATCCTCCAGCCACGGCTGCTTGTTGCAGCACGCGGGGTTCTTGTCGTCGGTGACGTGGGCGCACTTGCCAGTCTTCACGTCGCAGCTGTCGATGGTGCACTTGTCACCGTCGTCGCAGTTTTTGGGCTGGCCGCCCTGGCATTTGCCCGCCTTGCAGGTCTGCTTGTCCTGGCAGGGCAGGTTGTCGCAGGCGTCGCCCTCCTTTAGTGGCGTGAACACGCATTTACCCGTCTTGCTGTCGCACTTGTCGGTGGTGCAGGCGCTCTTGTCATCGCAGCTCTTGGGCGCCCCGGCGATGCACTTGGTGCCCTTGCAGAGGTCCGGGTCGGTGCAGCCGTCGCCATCGCTGCAGGACGCGCCATCCTTGGACTGGAAGTCGCACTTGCCCGTCTTGTCCACACAACTGCCGACCACGCAGACGTTGCCGGTGTTGCAGTCCTTCTTCGGCCCGGCCAGGCACTTGCCGGTCTTGCAGGTGTCGGCGGTGCAGGCGGTGCCATCGTTGTCGCAGGCGGCGCCGTCATTGGCGGTGAAGGAGCACTTGCCGATCTTGGGATCGCAGGCGCCCTTCAGACACGGCGTTCCGGCGTCGCAGACCGTGTCGGTGCCGGAGCATTTGCCGGCCTTGTCGTCGCACTTGTCGTCCTTGGTGCAAGGGTTGCCGTCATCGCAAGGTTTGCCGGCGGTGGCGCCGCCGACGGCGTGTACGCAGCCGGTCTTGGGGTCGCAGCTGTCCGCCGTGCAGGGATCCTTGTCGTCGCAATCCTTCTTCACCCCGCCCTGGCATTTGCCGTTCTTGCACGCCATGCCGCCGACGCAGGGGTCCGAGCTGGCGCAGGCTTTGGTGTTGGCCGCAAAGGCGCAGCCGACCTTGTCCTCGCAGCTGTCGGTGGTACAGGGATTGCCGTCATCGCAGTCCTTGGCCGTGCCGACGCACTTGCCCTTGACGCAAGCGTCCTTCTCCGTGCACGAGTCGCCGTCATCGCAGTCCTTGTCGTTGACGGTGACGGTACAGCCGCTGGCGGGCAGGCAGGCGTCGGTGGTGCATGGGTTGGCGTCGTCGCATGTGATCGCTGCTCCCGCACACTTGCCGTCGGCGCAGGTGTCCTTGTCGGTGCAAGCGTCCTTGTCGTCACAGGGCGCCTTGTTCGGCGTGTACGTACAGCCCTTGGCGGCATCGCAGGCGTCATCGGTGCAGGGGTCATCGTCGGAGCAGAGGACGGCAGTGCCGACGCATTTCCCTTCGGCGCAGGCGTCCTTTTCGGTGCACTTGCTGCCGTCGTCGCAATCGCCCGTCTTGGCGGTGTGGGTGCAGCCCTTGTCGGCCTTGCAGGCGTCGTTGGTGCAGGGGCTGGCGTCGTCGCAGTCGACCTTTTTGCCGGCGCACTGGCCCTCGTCACAGCCGTCATCGCTGGTGCAGAGGCTGCCGTCATCGCAGGCCTTGCCCGCTGGCGCGTTCTTCCAGGCGCACTTGCCGGTCACCAGGCTGCACTCGCCGACCACACAATCCTTGCCGCTGGCGCACGCCTTGGCGGAGCCGGCCTGGCAGGCCCCGCCCCCGCAGCTGTCTCCAGTGGTGCACGGATTGTCGTCATCGCAGCCGACCCCGTCGGCGTTGGTGGCGGTGCAACCGGCCGCGGCGTCGCAGCCGTCCAAGGTACAGTCGTTGCCGTCATTGCAGACCTTGATGCTGCCGGCTGCGCACTTGCCGTCCTTGCAGCTGTCGCCCTCGGTGCAGGCGTTGTCGTCGGCGTCGCAGCTGGCCCCATCGAGTGGCGTTGCCTGGCAGACCTGGTCGGTGCAGGAGACCTTGGTGCACGGGTTGTCATCGTCGCAGTCGGCGTCTTCGGTACAGGGGCAGTCCTAAGGATTGATCGCATCTCCCCTCGCCAGTTGCACGCCCTCGACCAGATCCTG
>CAYTLW010000002.1:0-160233 GCA_964438735.1 uncultured Enterobacteriaceae bacterium
TCGGCCGCACCACGCGGTCGAGGTAGAACTTGATCTTCGGCTCGGTGCCGCTGGGTCGGACCACCAGTCGGGTGCCCTCGGCGTCGTGATAGACGAGCACATCGGCCGGCGGCAGGTCGCTGGTCGGCGCGTCCCCTTCGAGCGCCCAGCCGCTGCCGTCGCTGACGTCCAGTCGGCGGACCACCGCGGTGCCGGCCAGATCCGGCAGAGGCGCCTGTCGCAAAGTCGCCATGGCCGCGGCGATGCGCGCCTGACCCTCCTGGCCCGGCAGGCGCACCGACCACTGGGCAGCGCAGCTCAAACCGTGTGCCAGGGCGAGGCGATCCAACTCCTCGAAGATCGTCTGCCCCCGGCTGCCCAACCAGGCGATCAGCTCGGCCATGCGCACGGCCGCGCTGACGCCATCCTTGTCGCGGACCAGCGGACCCACCGAGTAGCCCAGCGCCTCCTCGTAGCCGTGCACGAAGTACTCGTCGTGGGAGGCCTCTCGCGCCATCGCGGTGGTCGCGATCCACTTGAAGCCGGTCAACACCTCGGCGTAGCTGGCCCCCAGGTCGGCGGCGATGCGGCCCAGCATGGTCGAGGAGACCACCGTGGTGATGGCCAGCTTGCGGCGACCGCCCGAGTCTGCGTAGGCCAGAGCGTCAGCACCCAACAGCACACCGACCTCGTTGCCCGTCAACATGCGCCAGCCGCCGGTCCCGTCGGGCAAGGCCACAGCGAGGCGATCGGCATCGGGATCGTTGGCCAGCACCACGTCCGCGGCGACCTCATCGGCAAGCGCCAGGGCCCTGTCCATGGCGCCCTCCTCCTCCGGGTTGGGGAAGGAGACGGTGGGGAAGGCGCCGTCCGGCTCCGTCTGGCTGGCCACGCTGGCGACCGCCGAGAAGCCAGCCCGTCGCAAGGCCCGCACGACCAGGTGATGGCCGACCCCGTGCATGGCCGTGTAGACGATGCGCAGCGGTTGGCTGGCCCCGACGTCGGGGTGAAGGCAGCCGGCGGCCACGCCGTCCAGGTAGGCGGCGGTGACGGTGTCTTCGATGGCGTGGCGCAGCCCGTGAGCGGCGGCGTCGAAGGGGGCCGGTCGCTCGATCTCCGACAACGTCGGCGCACGCCCGATCCAGTCCGCGATGCCCACATCCCAGGGCGGGATGATCTGTGCGCCGCTGTCCATGTACACCTTGTAGCCATTGTCCTGCGGGGGGTTGTGACTGGCGGTGACCATGACGCCGGCCGCGGCCCGCAGGTGAGTGATGGCGAACGCGATCAGCGGCGTCGGGGCGACGTCGTCGAAAAGGTGCGCCGGGATGCCCAGCCCGGCCAGCACGGCGGCGGTATCTTCTGCAAACTGTCGGCTGTAGCGGCGCCCATCAAAGCCGATGACCACCCCCCGCTGCGGATCGATGCCAGCGGCAGCGCCTTCGGCCAGCAGGTAGCGACCCAGCCCCCAGGCGGCGCGGATCACCACCACTCGATTCATGCGCGCGCTGCCGCCACCGATGCGACCACGAAGGCCGGCGGTACCGAACTTCAGGGTGCCGGCGAAGCGCTCCTGCAGGTCGGCCGCCGCTTCCGAATCACCAGCCTCCACCCGGGCGATCGTCGCAGCGAGCTCGGCACGGGTATCGGCGTCGGGATCTTCGGCCAGGAAGGCGTGGGCTTGCTGCAGCAACGTGCTCAGGGACATGGACTCCTCCTGCCAGTGCGACTGCCCTTCATCGGCCGGCGGCAGCGCAGGCGGCGGCGAGAGTAGGACAAACGCCGCCTGCCGAAAAGCGAGGGGGCAGCGCCGCTCGGGCGCGGTCGCTTGACCGATCGTGGGGTGAGCGGAATGCTCCCTGCCTGCCGGCCGGGGGCGCCCGTCCATGGGCCGGCGAAGTGGGGCATCCATGGCACGACCGGCCGTGATCTTCGGCGAGGCCATCTGCGATCTCTTCGCCCCGGCCCCAGGCGTCGACCTGGCCGATGCCGAGCACCTGGTGCCCATGGTCGGCGGCGCACCCGCCAACGTGGCCATCCAGGTCGCCCGACACGGCTGGCCCGTCGAGTTGATCAGCGGCCTGGGCACCGATCCCATGGGCGATCGCGTCCTGCGTTTGCTGGCCGGGGCCGGCGTCGGAATCGACCACATCGAGCGCCACGCTACGGCCAGGACCGGCCTGATCCTGATCCAGGTAGACTCCGATGGGGAGCGGCACTTCCATCCGTGGCGCGAGCGGGCGGCCGACCTGCTCCTGTCGGCAGATCGCTTGCCACGAGCGCTGATCTGCAGCGCAGCCGTGCTTCATCATGGCACCGTGACCCTGCGCGGCGAGCCGGCACGCACAGCCACCCGCCGAGCAGCCGATCTGGCCAGGCAGGCGGGTGTGCCGGTCTCGGTGGACGTCAACCTGCGGCCGAAGATGTACAACGATCCAGACCGCCTGCGCGCCGAAGCGCTGGCCTCGGTGGGCGGTGCCGACGTGGTCAAGGCGGCCCGCGAAGAGGCCGCCGTCCTGGTCGGCCAGACCGGCTCGGATGACGAACTGCTCGACCGCATGCTGGCCCTGGGGCCGGCGCTGATCCTGCTCACCGACGGCCCACAGCGACTGCTGGTGGCCAGCCGGCGAGCCCGCGTGGCGCTCGATCCGCCAGCGGTGTGCACGGTCGACAGCACCGGCGCAGGCGACGCATTCATGGGCACGGTGCTGGCCGCTATCTGCGAGCAGGCACTCGATCCAGTGGCGCTGGCGGCCCTCGACGAGGGGCCCCTGCACGCCCTGGCGGAGCGGGCCGCGGCCGCGGGCGCCATGGCGGTCACGGCGCTGGGCGCCACGGGCGCGTTCAGCGCCGACAACAACAGCTGACCCGTCGCACCCTCAGCGTCTTGGCGGCACCGCAACCGGCCGCTCCAGGTGCAGGTGATCGGCCTGATCGATTTTGCGCAGACGGGTGGCGAGCGCGGGATAGTCCGTGGCCGGGACGACGCCCATCTTCGAGCGGAGATGGCGTTTGACGACCACACCGCCTGTGCCCCCCTGCGCGCTGCGGCGGTAGACCACCAGCGCGTGGTCGATGGTCACCGGCTCCGGCAGCGGGCCAAGCGCCGGACCGTGGTTGCGCACCTGGACCTGCACCTGCACATCCCAGGCCTGCCCGAAACGCATGGCGGTACGTCGCCGTGGCAGCGCGGCGTAGGCCCGGCCCAACGCGGCACTGAAGAGCCCGATGTCCAGGGCTCGAACTCGCGCCGGATCTGCGACCGCTCGAGCCTGGTAGCGCAACACCAGCGGCTGGCGATCATCATCCACGTCGTCGGCGGCGCCCCAGATCAACTCGTAACCGGGCAAGGACGCGCTGGCGAGATGGCGCAGCAGGGCCGTTCGTTGCTCGGCGTTGGCGGTCCGCAGCCAGGTCCGCACCAGGGCGGCCATGGCGCCACGCAGGGTGTCGACGATCTTCACCTCTACCCGGCCGTCTCCATGCCAGTCCAGCGACACCTTGACCTGTCGACGCTCCCGGCCGCTGCCCAGGTCCGGCGAGACCATCCGTCGATCACCGCCGGCTACTGTGCAGCCCAGCAGCAGGCCGGGTCGACGCCGCAGCCCGGGCCGCAAGAAGTCCACCAGTCCGCCATCGATACCGGGATCGAACCACACCGATCGCGTCGCTGCTCCGCGCGGGCCCGGCAGCCGAAAGACCACCGCATCCAGCCGATAATCGCGCGGATCGGGCGCTCCATAAGCGGGCTGCCGTGACAGCGGCACCAGCCGGGCAAGGCAGACGTCCAGGCCAGCCCCGCGCGCCAGGTGGTAGAGCAGGCTGGCGCGATCACCACTTCGATTGCGCAACGCTGCCGCTGGATGGCCAGGCAAGAGGTTGAGCCGTTTCTGCTCCACGTTCGCCGCGATCCCGGCCACCAGCTGACGCCATCTCTCGACGTCATGCCCGGCGGCCCGCGCACGTGCACGCCACGGCGCCAGCAGGGCATCATCGGCGCGATCGTATGCGGCCAGGGCTTCGTTGTAGGGACCGAAGACGCTGTCCAACCCGGCGCCGCGGGTCGTACGCACCATGGGTAGCTGCCACTCCGGTCTCTGGGCGCGGGGTTCGCTGCGTGCCCTCGGCGCCGCCGGCTGGCGGAAGGTCCATTGTCGCCAGCCATCCAGCGTCCGTTTTTTCGGCTTCGGCGCCGAGGGCGAGGCGTCCAGCCGCACCGTGCCGGGGCCGGGCGCCGCCATGACGACGTACTCGCTGCGCAGCACTGGACCGTCGGTGGAGCGGAAGATGAACGGGGCCAGGCGGGTGGCGCCCGTGGCCGGATCTTCGGCCTCGACGAATTGCACCTGGGCATACTCCACCACCGCTCCCGGCCCCACCTGGCGCAGGCTGACCGTCTCCTTGTCGGGCGTCTCGGCCGGCAGCACGACACGGCCATCGGCGGCGATCGTGCGGGCGAAGATCAACTCGCTATCCGGCGGCACGCGGATCTCGCCAACGGCTTCGGCCGCCTTGACCGTGTGCACGCGAACCACCTGGTGAACCCGCCGCAGGGCGCCGCCACCCGGCAGAAGCACGGCGATCTCCTGATCCAGCAACCAGGTCAGCGGCGCCCCGCTGGGGGGCGAGCCCGCGTGGGCGCCCGCCAGCGCCCGGCCATCCACCAGCAGGTCGGGCCAGGGCAGCCGCGCGCCGACCTGCCAGGCCTGTCGCCGCAGCTCCATGTCGCGATGTTTGCCCAGCAGCAGGGCCGCACGCAGCCGGGCGATGGCCGTGGCATCGTCGCTGGAGATCGCCCTCTGCAACTGGCGCCAGCGCGTCTTGGCGACCGGCTCATCGGCGACCAACGCGCTCCCCGCGGTGACGGCAGAGGACAAGGGCACCGCCAGGGTCTGCGACAGCCGCCGCGCTCGGGTCAGGGCGGCGCGCTGCCCGGCGGGTTGAGCGGTCGCCACGAGCGCGGTCCGCCTGGCCGCGTCCAGCCGCCCCACCAGGGCCAGCACCTCTGCCTTCAACGGCAGCGAATCGGGGCAGTCCGGGGCTCGCTTCAACAGCCTGCGCAGGGCAGCGCGATCCAACGTATCCTGGCCGACCAGCACGGCCTGCCGCCACACCCGGCAATCCTCCGGCTGCCGCTCTACCAGCTCTTCCACCGCGCCCAACGCCAGGTCCCCAAGGCCATCGACCAGGTGCTGCCAGGCCTGCTCCAGACGCAGATCGGCGCGACGCGCCAGCGAGACGGTGTTGGCGGCCGCTCCCACGAGGGGGGCCAACATTCGCCGGGCCAGGGCGCTGTTGCCGGCCTCCCGGGCGCGACCGGCCCGATCGATTCGCGCGTCGACGTGACTCGGCCAGGCGTCCAACACGCGATCGAGCACAGGTTCCGTGGCGCGATCGTGCACGTCCAGGCCGAGGGGACGCTCCAGGCCCAACAAGGCCGCCACGGGTGCCGATCGCCAGGGCGGCGGCAAGGTCGACGCCACGCCACGGCCGCGCACCAGCGCAGCGAGCACCGCGCGGGCCGGGCCGGGCCAGGAAGCACGGAGGGCGGCGGTCTCTCGACCGGGGACCTTCCGCCCGCCATCGAGCAGCGCCACATCCAGCGGCTCGCCGCTGGCCGCCAGGCCGATGGCCAGGTGGAGGCGATGGGCGCCGGCGCTCAGCGAAACCGGGTGGACCCGCAGTTGGGTCGAGGCCCGGGATCCGTCGGCCGACGGCGCACGCAGCTCCTTGCCATCGAGCCAGACTCGCAGCGGGCGACGGCAGCGAATCACCAGCAGTCGCTCGCCGCTCCGAGGCACCTCCAATCGCCCAGTGAAGCCAAAGACGCCCGGCCCGGCCGCGGGCAACAGGTGTCGGCCGTGACGCAGGGCGGGCGCGGTGCGGGCATCGACCGGAGACAACGGGAGCGCGCGTACTGTCGCCGAGCCCTGCCGCCAGGGTGGCGGCCCCAGCAGCGCCAGCCCGGAGTACATCCGCCGATGCAGCGGCAGGCGGCCATAGCGCAGCCGAGGCAGGATGGGCGCGTGGAGCGAGCCGGCCAGGGCCTTGTTCGTCGCCGCCGGCAGCAGGGGCGCGAGGGCGCCGCCCCGACGCCATCGATGCAGAACAGGACCGCGGGTCAGGCTCCGTTGCAGCAACCAGGCGGCTCGACCCAATCGATGCCGGACAGCGACTCGATCGCGCACCGCCAGACGGCTGATGGCCTCCGCGGCCGCGGTGGTCAGGTCCGCATCAAGCGCTGGTGAATGGTCGCGGGATCCAACGTCGAGCCACAACATCAGGTCGAGCCAGGCTTGCGTTCGATGTCCGACGTCGCCCTCTACCTGCCTGGCCAGCGCCCGCGTGAACTGGGCCAGCGCCATGTCCGGGGCACCACGCACCGCCCCGTCGCCATGGGCCGCCAGCCCCTTACAACCGCGGGCGTGCAACAGGCAGGCCCAGGCCAGGTCCAGGTGGGCCTGGGCGCGTTCGTTTGGCTCGTCCAGGCCGGCCCGGCGCTCGGCCGCCCACCCGTCGGTGCCGCCGTCGGGGGTCCACACCGAAGTGCTGGCGCCACAGCCACCGATCAGCAGACCACTGGCCAGCCAGATGGCGGTGATAGCGGTACGCAGCGAGCGCTTCATGGCGGCCCCCCGGCCGCCGCACCGACCTTGACCAGTCCACCGAGCGCTCCATCGATCCGGCCCAACCAGGCCCGCCATGCCGCGTAGTCGGCTGCCGCGACCTGCCACCGAGCTCGTTCGAAGTCCTTTTTCAATTCGACGATGTTGGGCGCGGGCTTGTGCACGACCAGTTCGAAATGCCCAAGCGGTGAGGGGGCCTTCATCGGCATGGGCGCCTGTTGGATGACCATGCCGGCGGGCGCCACGATGCGCAGACGCTGCACCGATCGTCCGGGCCAACGGGAGACCAGGGCATGGCTCCGGGTTGGCGTGGCGGCCAGGGCACGAACCAGCGGCACCCGCCGCCGTAGGGGCTGAATCTGCAGGCCCGCCCGCGTCGCACGCGCCCAGCCGGGCACGATACCGCGCACCTTTACGACCACCTCCGGCAGCACCGGATCGACGCCTTGCACGCTGAGCTGCTCGATGGACAGGCCGGCAAACCGGGCCGTCAGGTCCTCCTCCAGCCGTTCCTGGCGAGTCGCCGGAGCGTGCAGTCGACCGCGCACATCGGCCGCCGGCAGCCCGGTGAAGCGCAGCTCGAGGTGCATCCGGGCATCGCCATTGGGCCGCAACGTCATCTGTACGATCTCCCGCCGCAGGTTTCGCCCGGCCTTGGCCATTGGCAACGGTTCGGCAGTGCTGCGCGTGACCGCCTCGGGCACCCGCAAGGCGACCCCGCCGGCGTCTCCCTCTGGCAGTTCCGTCGGCGCGTGCCCCTGCAGCGTGGCGTCCAACCACCAGCCCAGCGCCGGCACATAGGCGATGGCATGGTCGAAGACGCCGAGCGAAGCCACACCATCGCCAAGCCGACCGTTATCGGCCGTGCGCACCAACACGACCTCAGCCGAGATACCCAGCTCGCGCAGCAAGGCCACGATCAGCGTCGCCTTGTCCTTGCAATCGCCAAATCCACGCTGCAGCACCAGGGCCGGGGCGTGGGGTTGCAGGCTGTGAATGCCGAACTCGAGGCCTACATAGCGGACCCGGTCGGCCACGTGGCGATAGACGGCGTTGACGCGGCCGGGCAGGTCGACCTGGCCCGCCGTGAGCTTGCGCGCCAGCCGGGTCAGACCGGGTTCAGTACCCCGGGCCGGAAGAGACTGTCGCAGCAGACCGGCATACCAGCTCGCCGCCGCCGTCCAGGATGCAAATGACGACATGTGCAGGTAGGGCACCACCGAGGTCGCGCCGGGCATGTCCTCTTCTGCCGGCACCGCGGGCAGCTCGCCCAGGCGCAGGCGCCACACATCCCATCGACCCGCGCTCTGTCCGCCCGAGCCCGCCTTGATCACCCGACGCAGGGTCTCCGGCCGGGACTTGCCGCTGCCCGGATCCCAGATCACGTGGTGCAGGGGCGTGCCGGCGGGCAGCTCGACCACGATCTCGGTCTCAAGGATGGGTCGATGGCCCACCAACGGCAGCAGCTCGCCGAAGACGAAGCCGAAGGGGTCGCCGACAAAGTCACGGGTGACCGCCTCCACGACGACCACATCTCCGGGCTGCAGGCGCTCGAAACGCAGCTTGATCTGCTCCAGGTCGTAGTACAGCCCGGACCAGCCTTCGCTCAGCTGCTCCAGGTCCTGGCGCACCCGGCGATCGATGCGGCCATTCCTTCGGACGATCTCGGCGCGCAGGATCTGCACCGAACTCTGCGAAGGCACGTAGGGGATCTCTACCTCGTGTTCGCTGGGCCCGCCCTTGCCGATCACCACCGCCTCGGCCTCGTAACGCGCCTGCCGACCGCCGCCGAGTACGCGGATCACCGTGTGTCGGAAGCGCCGTGCCAGGGGCGCGGCCACCGGCTTGCCCTTGCGGGCGCGGGCCATGGCGACCAGGTCCCGGCGATGGCGTTGAAAGAAGTCGCCCGCTGGCTCGAGCAGGCGCAGACGAGCGCGCAGCTCCGAGCGGGCGGGCGCTCGCCGCAGCGCTGTGCGCAGGTCGTGGATGGCACGCTCGCGATCGCCCGCCGTCGCCGCTACACGCGCCGACAATTCCCAGGTGCTGCTGCGCCAACGCCAGGGTGGGATGCGATCGAGCCAGGTGCGCGCCGCCGCCGGATCCCGCCCGTTTGCTGCCGCGCCCGCCATCATCTCGGCCACACGGGTCAGGCCGGGCAGCTGCTTTGCGACGCGCTCAGCGGTCGCACGCGCGCGGGCGAGTTCGCCAGCCTGGATCAGCGCTGCGACCTCCTGGCTGCGACGAGAGGGCCGGCTGGCCTCCAGCGCCGCCAGTCGACCCTGCAAGGTCACGGCGCCGGCCAGATCGTCGCGCGCTCGGGCCAGTCTCGCGGCGAGTCCGACCGCCAGCGGCGAGTCGGGCCAACGCTTCAGGCAACCGCGGGCGACGTTCAATGCCGCGAGGTCGGCGCCCAGCCGCAACCATAGATCCGTGCGCAGCGCGCATCCTCGGATCGAACCGCGCTCCAGGGCGCTCACTTTGCTGGCGCCCAGCCACACCTGCTGGGCTTCGGCCGACTTGCCCATCTCGTCCAGCCCGGCCGCCAGGGCCAGTCGCAACCCCACATGCTCCGGGTGGGCGGTCAGCGACGCGCGCAGTCGCGCCACGCGATCGCCGGCCTCGCCGGACATGGCCGCCAGCAGACCCATTGCCGGCGAGGGGTGGGCTTTCAACGACTTGTCGACGGCCCCTGACGTCCCCTCGGGCAGCGTCCAGCCGGCACTTCGCGCCAGGGCCAGGCCGGCGAGCGCCCGGTCCCGGTCCTGCGCCTTTCTGCCTTTTGCTGGCCCAGCGGCGCGCTGTACGAGCGCGTGCCGCCAGTCCGAGTCTGCCGCCTGCACAACCGGCGGCGCCGGCGAAGCGGCGCCTGGGGAGGTCGATGGCGGCGGATCAAATCTCTGCGCCAGCACCAGCGGCTTGCCTTTGCTATCCAGGATCTCCAAGCCGAGCCAGGCCTGGCCCTGGCCGGAGCTCAGCTTGATACGAACCTGGTGCCAGCCCGCTGCCAGGAGCACCTCGACCTCGGCCAGGGGCAGCAGCAGCGGGGCGGGGCCCAGGGCGCCAGGGCGGCGCACCTCCAGCACCCGCTTGCCATCCACAAGCAGGCGCGCCGAGCCCGCTGTCGCCAGCCTGAGTCGCACGGAGGTCCGGCTCGCCAGGCGCACGTAGCTGCGCGCGTAGATGATGGCCTCGGCCGGTCGCTCGACCAGGCTCTCCAGGCGCAAGCCCGTGACGTCCTGGACCAGGGCCGTCGGCACGGCCTGCCAGCGCACGGCTGTGTCCCGACCCGCATAGCTGAGCGCCGCGCCCACCTCCTCCTCGATGGGATCGACGCGGTCGAACGCCGAGCCATGAGCGGCATCGAAAGGACCCAACCAGGACCAGCGCGTGACCTCGCCGCGCCGGTCCAACCACGCCGCCTGGCCGGTGATGCCAGCGCTGCGCCGAGTGGCCTCGCGCAAGATCGCGCGCAGGGTAGTGCCGGCAGGCAAGGCGATCGCGGCGCCGGTTTTGAGCCAGCGTCTGGCGACCGGCTGCAAGATCTCGGCGATCGCGGCGGGAGCCAGGGCATCGAAGGCGTTGATCACGCGCAGGCAGTCGGCCAGCGCCAGCGGGCTTGCTGAGGTCTTGCGCAAGCGGCTGGCCACCTCCTGCAGCGCGACTCGCTCCGATGATGGGGCGTTCTTCGCGGAGTTCGGCCAAGCACCCGCAGCCCAGGCATGCGGTGCAGCGAACCCCAGCGCGCAGACGATCAGCACACCCGCAAGCGACGCCGACGAGCGCGCGCTCACAGTGAACCTCCTGGCCGACTCTCGATTCCCCAAGCCCATCCTCCCCTTCCGAACCATGTCCGCCTTGCCGCACTCAGCCTTCGATCAACAGGCGGGCGGCGGTCTTCATGAACACCTCAGCCCCTGCAATCCATGCCGGACGGGCCGTCGCCGGGCGTGAACGACGTGATGCATCGGCAGCGTGATCCGATGAAGCCAACTTCCAGGGCGCAAATCCATAGCAGGGGACCTGTCGCTGACGCCAGCCCAGGGCATCGCGCGTTTCGATCTGCAGGGTCGGCACGGCGATGGCCGACGGATCGGCGACCTGCAACGCCTCGCACAACATCTGCAACATCGGCCCATGCAGCGGGGCCTCGACCCCATCCTGCTGCGCCAGGACGGTGATCTCGATCTCCCCTCCGACGATGGCCTGCAGATCGGCGACCCATTCGGCCGTGGAGCGGCCCGGCACCAGCCGACAATCCAGCGTGGCCTCGCAGCGCTGTGGTCGGCCCGAGGGTCCGGGCACGGCCTCGATGCCGCGCACTACGGCCGTATCATGCAGCAGCGCGTGCACCAGGGCCCGATCGACCTCGCCCAGCCGACGGGCGATGCCTGCGTGGGTGGCGGCGCCGAGCAACCCGCGCGCCGCCAGGCCTCTGCCCAGGCCGCCATGTCGTTCGGCGATCCCTCGCAGGAAGGCGCGCGCGGACTCCGTCGGGCGCAACGGCAAGGCGGTGTCGGCCAGTCGCGCCAGGGCCCGGGCCATGGTCTCGGCGGGCCAGCTGTCGCCAGATGGACCGTGCCCTTCGTCCCGGCGGGCCAGCAGACGGAGCACGACGACACCCTTCTGCGCCACGGGAACCGGCATGATGGGCAGGCCATCGAATCGGTTGATGCTGCCGCCAGATTCGGCCAGGACCAACGCACAATCTTCCAGGACCGCGTTTGCGTCGGCCACCTCTCCGGTAGGCGCCGGTTCTGACCGATGCTCGACGGACAGGACCAGATCCCGCCCCGTGCTGAGGCCGCCCGCGATGAGCTGGTCCACCGCCACCAGCGTCGCCGCGCCGTACCCTGCCAACAATCCGCCGCGGGCCACCGCCTGGGCGTGTTCGGCTGCATGGCCGGTGGGCGTGATCGGGGACGTCGGCGGCCCGGCGACCAGGCAGGCGGAGATCAGCACCGCCTGTCGATGACCGGGAGCGAACGCCGGCTGCGACGCCGCCAGACGCCACAGCAGGTGCCGTCGACCGTCCGCCCAGGCCTCGCTGGCAGGCAACCCGCGCGTCGCCATGCGCTCCTGCAGCCCTGCGATGGTAGCCAGCACCGCGGCGTCTCCATCTTGGGCATCCAGGTCACTCAACGTGGCTTCGATCGCTTCGTGCAGCGGCTCCATCGACAGGCCATCGACCGCGATCGCGGCCTCGGGGCGCTGCCCCTCTCCCCCGCCGGGCCGCTCGGCCATCACGGCACCTTCAGCAGGGATTGCAGCGCCTTGCGTCGGCCCACTGCGAAGGAATGCAGCTGTTCGACCCGCTTGATGTAGTCGTCGTTATCGGACCGCTTGTGGTCGTCGGCCAGCAGGTCCGGCTGCATCCGACAGACCGCCACATCCACCTGCTGCTTGATGAAGGCCGGGGTCATGACCTCCTGGGCCACCCGATCGGCCATGGTCACAAAGCGGGCCCGCCACTGGGGCATGGTCAGCAGGCGCTCGACCAGGCCGTTGTAGAAGGAGTGGCCCTTGTACACGCCAGCGAAGGGATCGCCGTCGACGAAGAGCTGGTCGTCCAGGATGTCGTTCTCGGGCGTCCACAATCGACCGAAGCTGATGTCCAGATCCCACGGGATATGGCGCCATCGACAGTCGGCTGCCTTGGGATCGCGGTACAGGTAGTAGTTCTTCTTGATGTGATCCTGGTTCTGAATCACGGCCATGATCGCCAGGTAACGCAAGGTCTCGTCGATCCGCAACACCTCGTCGCCCAGCTGAGCGAGCTTGTCATCCGGCCACTCCAACGCCGTGGCGATCAGCGAAACCAGGTCGCTGTAATCGATCTTGCCAGCATGGTGCTGGTAGACCGATCGGTAGGTCTTGTCGTCGGGCAGCGGCGTGAGGTTGCCGCCGGGTGTGCTCAATACAAAGGGCGGATCGGCTTCGTAGAGGCTGCCGGTTCTGCTCATGTCATTGGCGACCAGGAAGTCCTTGTCGATCCGCTCCACGTCCAACATCACTCCGTGGTAGCGATCGTTGACCCGCAGGTGGACGAATCGCGACCGGGTCAGCGGCACCTCAACCGTCGCAGCACCAAACACCTGCAGACCGAGCCAGTACCGCAGCAGCGTGCGATCGCTCCACTCCGCACGCAGGATCAAGGTGTCGCGACCATCAGCGGTGGCGAGGCCGGAATGCAGCTTCAAACGCAGGCTCTTCTTGGGATGCTCCTTGCTGCTGCCGCCGTGCAGACGCAACTTGCCCGACACGGTCTTGCCTTCCAGGTCAGCCAGCGCCGGGATCCAGATCTTCTCCTTGGGCGTATCCAGGATCGTGTCCAGATCGTCCGGCGCCAGGAAGATCTGGATGATGGGCAGCTTGCTGGAAAATCCCCATAGCCCCACGCTGCCGACCCGCACATCCCCTGGCAGGCTCACCTTCAGCCAATGGGGCCCGGGCGTGTCGACTCGAACCCGCAGGCTGGCTTTGCCCTTGACCAGGGGCGCGATGGACAACACGGTCACGCCCTCGTCGGTCTCGGCTGTCAGCGTGCCCTGTGCGTCCTTGTCGGTCTTGCCGCCCGGCGCCACGCGCACGCTGATGGAGACCTGCTCCGGGATTCCCAGGGGTTGCAGGGCGGCGGAGGGTTCGAGTTCGATCGCCCCCTCGGCGAGCGCGACCTCGGGCAACTTGAACGTGTCGAAGAGCGGGGCGCACGGCGAGGGAGGGTCGGGCAGGCCTGGCCAGGCCAGCTCGGCGGACTCCACGGGGCAGAGGTGCACGCCTTGGTGAACCTTGGCGCCGTCCGGGACCATGCCGCCATCGGGAATCTCACCGACTACATCGTCAGGGCCACAGCCGCTGGCGACGAGCCCAAAAAACAACACCAGGCGAACGGACCAGGCCATCGCGGCACGATACACGAAGGGGGATCGGGCCGAAAGAACACCGGCTGACGAGTCGCGGCGCTGGTGACGCCACGGAATTGCCTCAGGCCGACGTTCTGCTAGAAAGGACACACCGCTACGCCGCAACAAGGCCCGCGGAGGAGCTCTCATGAGCCAGCGTCTTCCATCCCGCTTCATGGTCTGCCTGGTCGGTATGCTGCTGCTGGCCGCCTGCGGCAAAGACGAGAAGAAGCCCCAACGACCGCTACCTCCACCGGCACCACCGGCGCCAAAGATCGAGCGGGTGACGCCGACGCTGGGGCACGCCCTGGCTGAACGCACCCGCGAGGCGCTCGAGGTGACCGTAGACGAGAGTGTCGAGGGGCCCTCCTACACCTACCTGAAGGTGCACGACACCGAGTCCAACGGCTGGGTGGTCGCCCCCGCCCTGACCGTGCCGGATAAGGCCGAGATCACCATCGAACAGTATGTGCATATGCGCGACTTCGAGGCCCTGGAGATCGGTCGACGCTTCGACCACGTCCTGGTCGCGTTGCGGGTCAATGGCGCTGGCGTGGTGCTCAAGGAGACCGGCGAAGAGGCGGCGGTCGATCCCGTCCTGCCGGCGTCGGGCGTGACCATGACCGAGGTGTCGATCCGCCGCGTCAAGATCGCCAAGGCCGACCTGCTGCTGGCCGAGGTCAACGCCCAGAGCGCCGAGTTGGCCGGCCGCCGGGTCAAGATCCGCGGCCAGGTGTTGCGGGTGATGCCACGGATTCGCGATCGCAACTGGATCTGGCTGCGAGACGGCAGCGGCGAACAGCGGGATGCGACCCTCGCCGTGGTCATCGATCGGCCCGTCGATCCGGGCCAGGTGCTGCTGCTCGAAGGGCGCGTGAGCGTCAACCGAAAGTTCCGTATCGGCGGCGCCCACCCTGTGCTCCTGGAGGATGCGGTGGTGCTGGAGTTGGAGTCTGAGGCGCTCTTGCCCGAAGAGGACGCCCTCGGACCCCCGCCAGCGCCGACAGCGCTGAACGCGCCCGCCCCCGTGGCCGAGCCCGGCGATCCCACCACCACCACCCGCTGAGTTCGGGTCAACCACGGCAACCCCATGGTCAGACACCTCTTCGTGGTCGATCCACTGACGACCATCCGCATCGACCAGGACTCGTCTTTCGGTTTGATGAGCGAGGCAGAGTCTCGCGGTCATGGGGTGTGGAGTTGCCAACTGGATGGCCTGCGCGCCGAGGGTGATCAGGCGGGCGCCAACTGCCGCCAGACGACGACCAGACAGGTGCAGGGCGAACATGTGGAGCTGGGGCCGCCGGAGATGCGTCCCCTGGGCGACTTCGACGTCGTCTGGATGCGCAAGGATCCACCCTTCGACATGGAGTACGTGGCGGCGACCTGGATCCTCGACCTGGCGCCGGCGACAACGCGCGTGGCCAGTCGCCCGGATTCCCTGCGTAACTGGAACGAAAAGGCCGCCATCATGCAGTTCGGCGACCTGGCGGTCACCTCGTTGTTGAGCCGGGATATGGCCGAGATCCTGGATTTTCAGCGCCGGGTCGGCGGCTCGATCGTGCTCAAACCGCTCAACATGTCAGGCGGAGCCGGCATCATCGCGCTGCACCCGGGCGACCTGAACACGCGCTCCCTGATCGAGACCTGGACCGGCTTCGGCACGACCTTTGTGATGGCGCAACGCTACCTGCCAGAGGTCAGCCAGGGCGATAAGCGCGTGATCCTCGTCGACGGGGTGGCCCGATCCGCGTTGCTGCGCATCCCCCCCGCCGATGACCTGCGGGGCAACATCCACACCGGCGCGGCGGTGGAACTTGCCGGCCTGGATGCCGTCGAGCAGGCGGTCTGCGATGCGCTCGAGCCAGCCCTGCGACAGGCCGGTCACATCTTTTGCGGAATCGATCTGATCGGCGGCAAGCTGACCGAGATCAACGTCACCAGCCCCACCGGCATCCAGGAAATCCACGCGTTGGGCGGTCCGAACCTGGCTGCGGAATTGCTCGACGCTGCCCTGGCCCGCTGATCGAAGGGCTCAGCCCTGGAGCTTGTCGGCCAGCTCGCGCAGCGCTTGCGCGGCTTCTGCGGCGCCGGCCTGGCTGGCCTCTTGCTGCGCCCGCGCTTCCTTGAGTTGACCCTCCAGGTCGGTGACCCGTTGGCCCAACTCGGCGGCCTGCTGCTCGGCGGTCTGCAGGGCGGCCTGGCTGGCTTCCAACTCCTGCCGCGCCTGGCTCGTCTCGGCCTGGGCCGTCTGCAACTGCTCCATGGCGGCGTCCCGAGCGGCCCGCAGACCATCGAGTTCCGCTGCCCCGTCCTCGCCGCCGGTAGCGGCCAACGACGCTTCCAACTGGTCGCGCAGAGCGGCGTTATCCTTCTCAAGACGAGAGGCTTCGGCGGTGGCCTGCTGCAGCCCGCTGAGCATGCTGCTCAACTCGGACAAGTTCGACGAGATGACCTCGATGCTGCTCTGCTTGCGGCGGCGCTTCCTCTTGTCGTCCATGTCGGTGAGCGCGTCGTCCGACGATCCGTCGGCGGCGTCCTCTTCGACGACCTCTTCGATCATCTCGGGCTCGAGCTCGGTGATCTCTTCATCGGCGATCTCTTCGTCGGCGGGCACGACCTCGGCCTCCAACTCGACCGGCTCTTGCGGTGACTCGGGCTCGGCGGCGGCTTCTTCGGTCGCTTCTTCGGCGACCTCGGCGGCGGCGGCGGTTTCGGCGGCGGGAGTTTCGGCGGTTTCGGCGGGGGGAGTCTCGGCGGGGTGGTCAGCGGCGGGGGTTGTGGGGGGGGTCTGTGGGGGGGGCTTGGTGTGCGGGGGGCGGGGGGGGTTCTTCTGGGGCCGGCGGGGGGGCGGCCGGCGGCGGCGGCTCAGGGATCTCCTCCACCGGGGCGCGCGGCGCGTCGATATCGACCACGGGCGGTGCGTCGATCTCCTCGATATCCTCGATCAACTCCAGCGCGTCTTCTTCGAGCAGTGGCGCATCGGCAGCGTCGTCGAGGCTGTCCACGTCGATCTCTGCGACCGCCTCGGACAGATCCTCAACCAGCAGCTGGGTCGGCAGATCCTCGTCCAACTCGTCACCGCTCAACTCCTCGAGCAGCTCGGCTTCGATCTCTTCGAGGTCTTCGGCGTCGTCGTCGGTGACCAGCTCGGCTTGCACCGTGATCTCCTCGTCCGCGCCGAAGTCGTCGACCTCGGCACCCAGATCTTCGGCCACCAGCTCCGGATCCAACTCGACCACCTCGGTATCTGCGCCGTCATCGAAGGGTTCGATCTCCTCCAACTCCTCGATCTCTTCCAGCTCTTCGATCTCTTCCAGCTCCTCGACCAGCACCTCGTCCGAGAGCTCGAAAGCGCCAAGCACCTCGTCTCCCGCCGCGGCCTCAGCCGATCCGTCAGCGTCGGCGTTCAGGCCCTGGATGACGTCCATGACCTGCGTGGCGTCCTCATCCAGGCTCTCGTCGCCCTCCTCCGCCGAGACGACATCCATCTGCACGGTCTGCGCATCCTGGGCGTCCGACGCGTCACGGGACAGGTCCGAGGTGACGTTGGAGACGGCCTCCACGGGCAGCTCCTCCAACTCCTCGATCTCGTGCAGCTCATCGATGGCCGTCACCATCGACTCGCGGGTGGCCGCCAGTGCCTTCTCCAGGGCGTTGCCGATCTCCTTGCTGACCTTGGACTGCATCACGTAGGCGTCGGCCGTGTAGCGCCCTTCGAGGTGTCGCTTGACGTTCTCCCGCTGGTCGTCACGATAGACCACGACCAGTCCCAACGACTGGTCGCTGTCACGCCGGATGGTGGTCACCATGGCCAGGCTGCGCCGCATGGACGGCCCCAGAACCAGCAGATCGGTGGGCTGCTCGGCCATTCGACGAATGGCTTGCTCCATCGTGCGCAGAACCTTGAGCGAGGTGCCTTCGGGCAGCGCCTTGCGCAGGTGGCGCTCGACCATTTTGGTGCCACCGACGAGCAGGACTTCGGACTGGGACATCGGGCTCTCCTGACCACACGGCGCGGCGGCGCCGACTCGGATTGCGGCCGCTGAGTGTCACGCGATCGGGCGCGGGGGGTCAAGGGTGTGCCACTGGACCAGATGTGCCCGCCTGCGCTTGAAAATCCCCATGCGGCGCTCTAGTCTGCCGCGCTTGTCCGGACGGAGGTCTGACCCATGCTCGAGACGATCACCAAGGGATTCCGCTCTGCGCGGCACCGCCTGCAAGGCTACCGGGAGATCGACGAGGAAATCCTCGACGAGGTCCTGGTCGATATCCGATCGAGCCTGCTGGAGGCCGACGTCGAGTTCGGCGTGGTCAAGCACTTCATCAACCACGTCAAGGACAAGGCCCTTGGCGAGGTGGTCCAGCTCAAGGCCCAGAGCGAAGAAGGCGAGACCCTGCAGGTCACCCCGCAGGATCACTTCATCAAGATCTGCCACGACGAGCTCGAAGGCCTCATGGGGCCCATCGACGCCGGCCTGGACCTCAAGAGCAAGGGCATCACCACGGTGATGATGGTCGGTCTGCAGGGCTCCGGTAAGACGACCACCGCCGGCAAGCTGGCGCATCTGTACAAGGAGCAGGGCTTCCGGCCCATGCTGGTGGCCGCCGACATCTACCGTCCCGCCGCCATCGACCAGCTCAAGGTGCTCGGCGAGCGCCTGGATGTGCCGGTGTTCAGCGAGCCCGGCCTGACCCCGCCCGAGCTCTGCGACCAGGGCTTCCAGTGGGCCCGACGCAACGGCCGCAATCTGGTCATCTTCGACACCGCCGGCCGGCTCACCATCGACGAACAGTTGATGAACGAGCTCAGCCAGATCCGCGCCCGCCGTCCCCCCGACCACACCCTGCTGGTGGTCGACGCCATGATCGGCCAGGACTCGGTGCAGACCGCCAAGGCCTTCAACGAGCAGGTGGGCATCGACGGCGTGGTGTTGACCAAGCTCGACGGCGACGCCCGCGGTGGCGCGGCGCTGTCGGTCAAGATGGTCACCGGCGCGCCGATCAAATTCGTCGGTATGGGCGAGGGCCTGGACAAGCTCGAAGAGTTCCGTCCCGAGGGCATGGCCAGCCGCATCCTCGGCATGGGCGACATCGTCGGCCTGATGAGCGACTTCGAGAAGGTCGTCGACGAGAAGCAGGCCGAAGAAGACGCCCAGCGCATGCTCTCGGGCGACTTCTCGCTGACCGACTTCCTGGAGCAGATCAAGACGCTCAAGAAGATGGGCAGTCTGCGCGACGTGATGGAGAAGCTGCCCTTCTTCGCCGACATGATGGCCGACGGGGCCAACTTCGACGAGAAGGAGCTGGGCCGCATCGAGTCGATGATTCACTCGATGACGCCGGCCGAGCGCAACAACCCCTCGATCATCGACCCCAGCCGGGCGCGCCGTATCGCCCGCGGGTCGGGCCACAAGCCGACCGACATCCAGAGCCTGCTGCAGCGCTACGACGTCATGCGCCAGATGATGGCGCGGATCGGCGACAGCCCGGGCCTGCTGGCCAAGTTGCCCGGCTTCTCGCAGATGGGCCAGCTGGCCAAGATGAAGAACATGGACGTGGGCCAGTTCTTCGACGAACTCGAGCAGTCGCCCGAGCCCCAGGCGCAGAAGGCCTACCAGCCGGCACGCAAATTCGATCGCAAGAAGCGCAACAAGAAGCGCAAGCAAGCGCGCTCGTCACGCAAGAAGAACCGGCGCTAGTGACAGCCGGCCGAGCGTTCGTCAGCCGCCTCGGGTCTGCTTGGCAAAGGCGGCCACACCTTTTCGATAGTTCTCCACGGCAGCCTCGAAGGCCTTGGCCCGGGCGGTATCGCCACGCGCGTCGGACCAGTGGGTCAGCGCCGCAGCCGCCAGTTGCGCCTTGCGCAGCAGCTTCGCCAGGTCGCCATAGAGCGTCGCCAGCTGGCCGCGGAACTCCTTCTGGGCCGCCAGGCCTTCGTAGGCCAGGGCCAGGCGATCGAAGTTACGCGCCATGTCCCGGGCCGCCAGCTGCGTCGCCGGCCCGGCCATGGCGCCGGAGCGATGGGATTGGCCGACCCCCGCCAACGCGTAGTGGCCGTGGATGGCCTGTACGAAACCCAACTCGATCAGACCGCCGATCATCAACGTGGCCAGATCTGACGGCTTGTTCGCCTTGCCCGCAGCGGCCAGGTGGGCGCGCACGCCAGCGATGGCTTGAGGCAGGGTTGGGGGTGTCTTCGTCTTGCCGGATCGGGCGCCCTTTTTCGCTTTGGTCTTGCGCTTCTTGGTCGTCTTCTTGGCGGTGGAGGGCTTGCCCTTGGCCGTCTTTCCTGCCGCGGACGCGGCGGCGCCCGGCAGAGTCAGGCTCAGCCCCAACAGGACGCTGAGCAGTGTCCGCAAGCCGATGGTGACTCGTCGTGTTGTTGCGCGGTTTGTGGCCATGGCGGCCTCCTGCAGGGGAGCCGCCACGGGCCCGGGCACCCACCCGGGCGGCGGTGGCGCCTATTTCGGCAGCGCCTTGGCCTTCTTCACCAGGTTCGCGGGCTGCCCGGGCGTATTGATGAAGTCGTTGATGTAGCGCTTCTTCTTGGCCTTCCAGTCGGGTCCGGCGGCGATGCCGGCCAGCGCGTCCAGGGCCAGGCCGCGAATGGCCATGTCGGGATCGCCGAACCACAACGCCATCACCTCCATGCCCTCGGGGAAGCCCGCCTTCTTGAGCACGTTGATGGCGGCCTTTTTGACGTTGCCATCCGGGTCGAAGCCAGCCTGGCGCAGGGCATCCATGTCGCCAAGCTCCGTGTTCGTGGCCAGGTACTTGATGCAGGAGAGGCGCACCTTGGAGTCGTTGATGCCCATTCCCTGCCGGAACAATGGCCGCAAAAGCATGGCGTTGTTCTGGTTGCCCAGGGCGAGCAGCGCCCGGTAGACCGCGCGCTTGATCTTGGGGTCCGGGTACTTCACCAGGCGTGTCAGCTGGTTGAAGGCCTTGACCACCCGCCGTTTGGCGATGGCGTCGATCACCGCGACCCGCACGCCCTTGTCGGTGTCGCGCAACATAGTGATGAGCACATCGCCGGCCTCGGCATAGCGCGCGCTGGCGGCGCCCAGGGCGAACGCCACCTGGGTGCGCACTTCGACATCGGGATCGGCCTTGAGCTTGGCCAGGTCGCGGGCGATGCCATCGTCCTTGATCCGCGCCAGGGCGAACACCGCCGAGCGCTTGATCGCGCCGTTGGGATCCTTGAGCGCCTGCAGCAGCAGGGCGACCACGTCGGGCCGCGGCCGCGAACCCTTGGCGAAATTGGCCAGCGAACGAATGGCCATCTGGCGCACGGTCTGGTTCTTCGAGCCCACGAGGATCTTGACGTCCTGCAAGCGCAACGTCTTCAGGATGTCCACGGCGGCGGCCATCATGAAGGCCTCGTCGCGGCGGCGAGCGGCGGCGCCGTCGGCCAGGGGCACGATGGCGCGCACGTCCTTGAGCACGGCGAGCGCCTCTGCGGAAGCCTGGCGCACCATCGGCGAGTCATGCTTCAGCGCGCCGATGAGCAGCGGCGTGGAGACCTTGGAGCCGCGCTTGCCATACTCTCGAGCGGCAAAGATGGCGCCCTGCTCGCTGCCCTTGGTCAGCAAGTACTCCAGCGAGCGATCTCGGGCCTGCGCCGAACCCTTCTCGACCGAGATCATGGCGATGCGCTCCCGCATGGCCTCGGTGAGCTGGTCGCCATCGATGGCGCCAAAGAGCACCTCGAATTGCTGCATCTTGACCAGCGCCTTGAAGGCCGCGTCGCGCACCGAGGCGTCGCTGTGCGAGAGCACGCCCACCAGGGCCGGCGCGGCGATCTTGACCTGCTTGGATTTGGCCAGGACGGCGATGGCCTTGCGGGCCTCATCGGCGCTACCGGAGCGGAGCTTCTCGGCCTGCAGCAGGTCGTTGTACTTGCCGATGCCGGCCTTGCTCAGGGTCTTGACCGCGCGCAGCTTCAGATCGCCATCGCTGTCGTTCTCGACCATCATCTCCAGCGCCGAGAGCACGGCCTTGTTGCCCTTGACGCCCGCCTGGATGGCGGCGTCCAGGGCGGCGCCGCGCACCGTCAACGAGCGGTCCGTAAGCGCCGGGATGACATCCTGCACCTGCAGCTTGTAGGCGGTCCGCACGTCGCTGCGCGAGATGGCCTCGATGACCGCCATCTTGGCCCGCAGAGCGGTTCCCGAGACGGCGTCGGTGATCGGCTTACGAAGTGCCGCGTCGCCCTTGGCCAGGCGACCGGCGGCCTCCCGGGCCGGCACCGGCTTGCCGCCCACGATCACGAAGGCCAGGCCAGGCACATCCGACGTCCTGGCGAACGCGAGCAGATCAAAAGGCGTCAGGATCAAGACGTGGGCGCCATAGCCAAGCTGCTCCATCGAGACCGTTCCACGCACCGCCGGCGGCGCCAGCAACTCTGTGATGCCCAGCGAGGCCAGGGTCCAGAACACCTCGGCGATGATCAGGTCGGAGTCTGCGTTCTGATCGATCACCAGCGTCGCCTTGGTCACCGAATCGATGCGCAGGCTGCTGTTGCCATAGGCTTTCGGGCGGCGCCGGCGCAGGGCCTCGAAGGCCTTCATGGGCCGGGTGGCCATGCCTGAATTGATCAACCCTGGCTCTTCGACGGGGGCGATCACCTTCACGGGAATGCCGCCGACCTCGACCATCTGGACCACGTAGACCATGGCCACCGGTTGGGCCTGGGCCGCAGCGGTGCCACTCCAAGCGCAGCAGATGACCACCAGGGCGGCCATCAAGGCGCGTCCTGGCAGGATTCGGCGACCGAATCGACTCGGCATCATCGGCGGACCTCCAACACGTTCCGGGGCGGGTCAGACGACCCTGTACGATTGCCGCGATCGCGGTGATGGCATACCTGCAAGCGACGATCAAGCCCGCTCATGGCGGCACGTCTCCCGGCCGGTGCAGCCGCGCCCTTTTTTGGGCTGCCGCATCGTATCACTGCAGCCCTCAGAACGTCGACCTGGCACCCAGGCCCCAGGACCAGTCATCGGTGACGTCCATGCGGGGCGTCACTTCGGCCATAACGTGCCAGGCGCGATGGTAATCAACGAAAACGTACAAAGGACGCCAGAATCGCCAGCGTAGAGCGCCGGCCGCGACGACCTCGAATCGCTTGTCTGGTGCCGGTCGCAGGGCGATGAAGCCGTCCAATTCCACCTCGCGGGTCGGCGGCAGGTTGACCGCCAGCATGGCCGCGTCGTCGCCGCCGGAGCCATCGCCGGCGAGGCGCTGGTAGCGGGCGGTCACGCGGAAGCGATCGCGGATGCGCAGTTCGCCGTCGATCAGATGTCCGATCCGACTGTCGCCGAGCAACAGCGGACGGTGCCAGCCCAGCTTGGGCCGCCTGCTGCTGAGCGACGTGCGGAAGTGCTGGAAGCGATCCAGCTCGTACATGGTGTCGAACCAGGCCGCTTCGTAGTTGCCGCTCTCCAGCCGCGCTTCGTAGCGCAAGATGAGCTCGAACACCGGGTCACCCGGTCGAATGTGCACGTACAGACCGCCATGGGCGCCCCAGCCGCTCTTGCCGGCCGGCCGTGGCAGCAGGTTCAGATCGAGATATGGGACCACGGCTGCGGCGTCGCTGCGCCACACCTCCACGCCGAGGTCCAAACCGTACAAGGTCAGGGAGTCGCGCTCGGCCTCCAGAATGCCGCGCTCATCGAAGACCAGGGCGCCCTCTGCGTCGGTGGTGGCGCGCAACGGAGCCTTGAGATCGGCGGCGAAGGTCGTCGCCACGGTGATCGAGCGCAGCAGGCGCGAGGGGCTGTCTTCCAGCGGTCGCAGGAAGGCGCGCGCGGCCAGAACCTCCCAGGTGACCACGTCGTTGATGAACAGCTGAGCGCCCCAACGACCGACATCCACGTCCATGCGCAGCCCGGCCCTGCCATGATCGGGCAGCAGGTTGTTGTGGTAGCCGAGCACCACGCTGCCATGACCCAGGGTAGCGCCCGACAACCGACCTACCCGGCCATAGATCGCCTCGCCGCTGCGTCCAAAGGCCAGTCTGCGCAGCGGCCGCAACCACTCGGAGGGCTCGTCCCAGTCCAGGCGGCGGAGCGCCATCTCGGGCCCGCCGTCGAGCGGGCTGGCGTCCAGGATTCGGTAGCGAAGCGGCGCGACCAGATCGACCGCTACGTCGCCGGCTTCCATGGCGGCGGTCGCGCTCAAGGTGGCGAAGTGGTCGCGGGCGATCACGGCGTGGCCGGCACGCGCCCCCACCTCCACGCGCACCCCCTCCTTCGCCACAGGTGACGGCCTGGCACGCTTGTGACGCCTCGCCCGACGTCGCTTCGTCTTGCGTTTGCTCGCCGACCGGGCGGTACGTCGCGGCGCTGCGTCCAGCGGGGGCGGCCTCGCCGCCAGGGCCACCAGGCTGCACAACAGGCCGCATAGCAGGACGGCGAGCAGCCCCCCCGGCAGGCGCCGTTGACGACCCCTCATGATGGCTCCCCCTCGCCGGGCACGATGGGTTTGCGGGGCGCGATACGTGCCCGCGGGTGTGCCGCGTCGTAGACCCGCTGCAAGGCCACCGTCGAGGTGTGGGTATAGCGCTGGGTGGTCGACAGGCGGGCGTGGCCGAGCAGCTCCTGCACCTCGCGAATGTCGGCCCCGGCGTCGAGCAGGTGGGTGGCGAAGGAGTGGCGCAATCCGTGTGGCCCAATCTGCCGCAACAACCCGGCGCGCAGGCATCGAGCCTCCAACATCCGGCGCACGGACCGCGTGGTCAGGCGGCCGCCGCGGCGATTGATGAAGAGCGCCTCAAGGTCCCGTGGAGTGCGCCCCGGCGGCCGCTGCAAGAGCTCCAGTCGGTGCACCAGCCAGTCGGATACGGCGTCCTGGGCGAACTGTCCAAAGGGCGCCAGGCGCTCCTTCTTTCCTTTGCCGAATACGCGCAGCACGCCGTCGGTCAGGTCCACATCGGACAGATCGAGGCCGACGCACTCCGCCACCCGCACGCCGGCACCGTAGATCAACTCGACCATGGCCCGATCGCGCGCCTCCAGCTCCGGCTGGGAGGTCGGCTCCACATGGCGCAACAACAGGATGGCGTCATCTACACCCAGGAACCGTGGCAGGGAGTGCTCGCCCCGCGGGTTGCGCAAGCCGTCGGTTGGATCGACATCGATCTCGCCCAGGCGATGCAGGAAGCCATAGAGCCCGCGCAGGCAGGACAGGCGACGGGCGATCGACGCGGCGCTCAAATCGCCATGGAGGCTGGCGCCATAGCGCCGCAACCCCTGCCGGTCGACGTCGCGAACGCCAGCCAGGGAGAGGGTGTCCCGGACAAAGCCCGAGAAGTGCTCCAGGTCCATGCCGTAGGCGCGCAGCGAGTGCTTGGAGAGGTTGCGTTCGAAGCGCAGGTGCACGACGTAGGCATCGATATCGGCATCGACGACCATGATTCGATCATGCCGGCGCGCCTCAAAGTGTCGATTTTTTCGGGCTGCAGGCCGTTCGATGAGGTCGATAAGGTCGAGCTGGCTCAGGCGGTCTTGAGCACCAGGGCGGCGCCCACGAAACGGGGCTCGAAGGGCGCGTTGGGATCGAGACCGCCGAGCTCTTCATCCAGCCGATCCAGGGTCCGTTCGACGAGGTCTTCAAGCCCGACCAGCTCGGCCTCTTGAAGGTCCGGCGTGGCCAGCAGGGAGCGGCTCAGGGCCTTGCGTAGCGACATGGCGATGCGTCGCCCCGAAGCCGTCGTCTCGAAGGCCCTCTGCAAGAATAACTGGCCCTGCTGCACGCTCAGCGGGGCCAGCCGGGCGCTGCCTTCCAGCACGGTCCAGGCGATGGCCGTCGCCAGCATGGAGGTGAGTCGGAGATCGCTCTGCTGGTGTTCGGCCACCTCCGCCGCCAGCCGATCCCGGATCGCCGCCAGGGTGCCCTCACCAAGTTCGCTGAGCAGTCGAGCCGCAGCGGCGATGGCCGCCAGCCGAACCTCGGTGTCACGGACCTCGGACAGGGTCTCGAACGGTCGGCAAGCGACCGCCGGATTCTCCTCGTCAACCTCATCGGGTGGGCGCAGGGTGCCCAGTTCGGGCAGCGGCCGCAGCAAGCCACCGAGCAGGGCGGCGTCTTCCGGCTCGAGCAGGTCGACGCCTGCGACGCCACCGAGCAGGGCGCGGATGGCCCGCGCGCGGTGATGCAAGCGCACCACCAGGCCATGACCGACCTGGAAGAGGCTGTCCAGTGGCTCCATCTGCAGCAGCATGGTCGCCACTTCGATCTGCCCATCGCTGACGAAAGCCAGGCCCATGTCGCAGGTGGTCAGGGCGTGACGCGACCACTGTGGCAACTCAGCGAATTCGGCCAGGCCCTTCGCCCGGGCCGACTGGGCGCGGTAGGCCAGGCGAACCAGGGCGTGGTGCAGACGAGATTGGTGGCTCTGCGGGCAGGCTGCCAGCGCCCGCCCCAGCAGTCCTTCTTCTTGATATCCGGCCAGCGCCAGCCCCGTGCGCGGCGGCTCCGCGACGGCGATGAAGGGCCGCACGCCGCCGTCAGCATCCACCTCGCCGCGGATCATCTCCAACAGGCGCTGCTTCTCCTGGTCGGGGTCGACATAGGCGTAGAATTCGCGCGCCTGGCTCGTGCCCATGAAGCCGTGGTCGGCAATGCGCAGGTTGCGGCCCAGGAAGGCGTCCTCCTCCAGTTGGGCCGGCAACTCCCAGCGAATGGCGCGCACCACCTGGCGGCCACGCTCCACCGAACCGCGGTACAGGGCCTCGATCGTGGTGCGCAACGCGGGCAGGAGCGGGTCCTGCGGCGCGGCGGCCAGGACCAGGTCGTTGCCTGGCGTGGTGAAGACCTCCGCGTCCGGCGCCGCCCCCGCCTCGGCCTCCTCAGCCGTTTCGAAGACCTGCAGCGAGCTTGCCAGCAGGAGCGTCCAGACATCATCGCCGACCGAGGCAACAAAACGATCGACCGTCTCCGGACCTGCGGTCAGGGCGATGGCCAGCCAGTGGGCGACGTCGAGGCGATCGAGCATGTCGCCCTGCCAGCCGTCCAGATCGACGGTCGCCTGCAGTTGTCGGGGCGAGGCCAGGGCCAGCAACGCGGCCGCGTCCGCCATGCCGATGTCTTTGACCAGGAAGACGAACTCGTCGCAGGCCAGGGCCTGGACCGTGGCCCGGGGATCGTCCAACTCCAGGAGTAGATCGAGCTTCTCGGCGCCCGACAGCCAGTTGAAGCCACGTGGCATCCGGCCCAGGCCGAAGGGCCGCTCGGACTGCACCAGGTCGCCCAGCGCCAACAGGCGGGCGGAGTCGTGACCCTCGAAGGGATCTGGCGCGGTGCCCTTGCGGGCGACCGCGGCGACGATGCGCTGGTTGTCTTCCTCGCCCTGCTGCCACCAGTCTTCGACCTCATCCAAGGCCAACCGGGTGCTGCCAGCGGGCGCCGAGATGGCGTCAGCGGGCGGCGGTTTCTTCCGTGATCCGCTCATGGACCTTCTCCCTATTCCGCGTGCGCGCCGAGCAGGGCGCGCAGGGCGCGTACCGGCAGCGCCAGGTCGCCGCTGACCCGCACCTTGCCGCCGCGCAGCACGCCGATCGGCGGCCGACGCTGGGCGGCCCAGCCGACCCACTCGTCGACGTCAAAGCGGACCGTGGTGGTCGCCCTGTCGAAGTCGGGCGCGCCGCTGCCGAAGGTGATCACAAAGCGATGGACCTCGCGCATGTCGCGATCCTCCACCTCGATGGCGACGCTGCCGTCAATGTGGCTGATGGCCTCGAGTCGGTGGATCTCCAGCGGCATGCGACGAAGATCGGGCAAGGCCCCGGGACGGCCGATGGCGGCCATCACCGCCAGCCCGCGATCGCGCAAACTGCCACCAACGATCTCGCGAAAGGCGCTGCGTTGACAGGTGATCTGGCAGATGGCATCGGGCACGCCGCCGACGACCACCTCGCAGCGTCCGGCGACCAGGCGCAAGGACCAGACGCCGCCACCGCTGCCCAGGACGTGCACGTTCACCGCCCTCGGCGCGGTGATCTGCGGCAGAATGTCCGGCAGATCGGGCACGTTCTCGTCGAAGAAGCGCGCCGGCGTGAGGCGGCGTGGCTGGGACCAGAATGTCTGCGCATCCATCATGATGGATCCGTGTTGGCGTCGGCAGACGTGCCGACGGCGAGGGCCCTGACGGGCGGATGAATCAGAAGGTCACCGGCCGATCCGGGTCGGGCTTCGGCTTGGGTTTCGGCTTGGGCTTGGGCTTGGGCTTCGGCTCAGGCTTCGGCTTGGGCTTGGGCTTGGGCCGACGCTTGACGGGCCGCGGCGCGGGTCCCGTATCCGGGGTCGCGTCGACGGTGATGTCGGCGCCGACGTCCATGGCCACATCTTCGGCCACATCCGAGCCCGCGTCGGGTTCGACGGGCGCCGGACCGGCGTCGGGAGGCTCGACGGGTGCCACCGGGGCCGGCGGCGGCGCAGGCGGCGGCTCTTCGGAGCTGCCGAGGAAGAACCAGGCCGCGCCACCCAGGCCGATCACCAGACCGATCAGGCCCAGTATCAAACCGGCGTTGCTCTTGCGTACGGCGGCGCGGGCCGCGACCACGCTCTCCTCGACCTGCGCCTGGCGGCGGGCTGCTTCCTGGCGGGCCGCTTCCTGGCGGGCCGCTTCGGCCTGCTTGCGAGCAGCATCGGCCCGTTCCTGTTCGGCGGCGATGCTGGCCCGTTCAGCCTCGACGCGTTGCCGCTCCTCGGCGATGCGCTCCTGTTCTTCGGCGAGGCGTTTCTCCTGCTCGGCGCCGCGCGTCTTCTGCTCGATCAACTCCTGCAGGACGTTCGCTTCTTCGATCGACAGGTGCAGAGTGCCGCGATCGTCCTCGGCGCTGGCGTTGGCGATGGCCGAGGCGAACTCGCCGGCGCTGCGATGGCGATCACCAGCCCGCTTCTTCAACGCGCGCTGGATCTCGAGCTCCAGGGCGGGTGGCAGGTCGATGTCGTTGCGCACCTGGCGGACGGCCGGAACGGCGAACTTGGCATGCCGCTTCTTGACGTCTTCGATCCGGCGCCCGACGAACGGGGCTCGGCCGGTCAGCGCCTCGAAGAGCATACAGCCCAGGGCGTAGACCTCGGCCCTGACCTGGCTGATGTTGGCCGTCTGCAGGGCGCCCGAAATCTCCGGCGCCGTGTACAAGGCCGCGTACTGGGGCCTGACCTTGGCCGCTGTCGGCTCGAGCAACTCGACCTTGCCCTGCTTCTCATCTGGCACGAAGAGCACATGCGCCGGAGTCAGCGCGCCGTGCACCTTGTCGTCGGCATGCAGTCGCTGCAACGGCGAGGCGATGCGGCACAGCAAGCGAACCGCCTCGTCGGCGGTCATGGGATCGCGGGCGATCACGTCCTGGAGGGTGACGCCCTTGGTCGTCTTGGCGGCCGCAGGCGTCGCGTCAGGCGTCGCGGCGGGCGTCGCGGTGGGCGGGGCGGCCGCGGCCGGCGCCGATGGGGCGGCCTCGGAGGCCGGCCGACTCTCGGCGGGTGGGGCTGGTGCGGAGGGCGCAACCACCGCCTCCGGGGCCGATGGCGGGCGATTGGTCTGCACCTGGCTGCCAGACGCCGGCTTGAAGGATGAGGCGGACATCTCCGGCACGCCCGTACCCGAGCCGGTGCGTGCGGCTTCCGCTCGCTTGACCTTTTCGGCGGCCTCTTTGCTGTCCTCTTCTTCGACCGTCGGCAGGCTGGGTGAGGTGTGATAGGCCTCGGTGGCGCTGTGCCGATGGGTCGTCGAGGCGGGCGACCCCACGGGCTTGCCGACTTCGGGTGTATGTCCGGATTCCGTCTTCTTGCGCTGACGCCCGGTTCGGCGCAGCTGCGATGGCAACCTGGCCCGCCCACCTGGCGGTGGCGGAGCGCCGATCGAATCCGGCAAATCGCCCGGCACGCCCGGCGACGGGTCCTGGTTCGCGTCGGTGCCGCTCGACGGGGGCGCGGCTTGTTCGTCTGGGCGCTTGTTCGCCACGTTCGATCCCGGGGGTGGTGACCGTTACCCCTTATGCGTCCCGGCGGTTCTCAGCGCGCGATTATGGCGCGATCGTCGGCCGGTGACAAACGCTTCAGCGAGGCCGTGCCGGCTTTGAGCGGCTCGCTCCACGCGCGGCCGCGGGCGCAACCGATGGACGGGCGAGCGCGCCTGGTAGCAGGTTCGGCAACTTCGGCCGGCCAGCAACCGGCGCTTCGGCGGCCGCCTTCGCGGGCCGAGGTCGGGCTCCAACATCTCGTTTTGTAGGCTTATCCGGTCGCTTCGCCTTGGTTCGTGGCTCGCACCTTGCGAGCACGAAGTAGGCGCTGTCGTTAGCGATCACCTCGACCTTCCAATCGTCGATTTCGGTCCAACCACTGGCCTTCTGACCGCGCAGGGTGCGCGATTGCTGGCGGAGCTTGCTGGCAAAGCCGCCGGTGCGGCCTCGTTCCATCAGCACATAGAAGCGCCGACCGTTGTTGAAGTCGCGCAGGTAGGGCAGGAATTGTTTGGCTTCCTTGTTGATCGGGCGGATCTCGTTGTTCGAGTAGAAGGTCTCGCCGCGCCAGGTGATCAACCAGCTGATGATGTCTTCCTTGCAGACCCGCTTGGGCACGCTACCGAAGAAGTCGGCCACGCCATCCAGGCCCGCCTTGCGCAGCAACGGCTCATAGGCCTCGTCGATGGCCGGGGGGTTGGGGTGCGGGGTGCAGTCCTCGTAGTAGGCGTCGAAGATGTAGCGCTGCGACCAGTGGGGCGACAGCATCGGCATGTAGAAGTTCAACGCCCAGAAGGCCAGCAACGCCGCTGATGCCGCCAGCACCGCCAGCCCGCCGGTGCGCAACCGCTTGAAGAGCATGCCGATCAAGCCCAGGCCGCCCAGGCCGCCGACGATGGGGATGAAGGTCTCGTAGCGGAACCAGCGGACCTCGAGCAGGTTGGCGACCATGGGACCCACGTGGGCGGCAAAGCGGGTATCGGCCCAGGTGACGATCGGGTGCACATCCGTCGGCCAGCGAACCGAAGCGGACCAGTCCAGGGGTAGATTGACGGGCAGAGGGCGGTCGTACTTGTAGGTGAACAGGTTGCGCAGATTCTGCACATCGCCCATCAGGTTGATCACCAGCACGGCGAAGAAGCCGATGGCCAGCAGCGTGTGCAGCCGCAGTCGCGCCATGCCCAGCTTCGGCATGTCGACCAGGTAGAAGGCCACCAGGATCGTCAGCGCGGGCACCGCCGGCATGATGTAGTGGTGGAACTTGGTCGACGAGGCGGTGAACAGCGCAAACGCGACCACGAACCAGCAAGCGACGAAGGCCTCGATCGGCCGGATGCCACCGGCGCCCTGTCGCTGTCGCCGTTGACGGACCAGGGCCAGCAATGCCACCGGCACGAAAGCGGTCCAGGGAAAGAGGCCGTAGCCGAGCCACTTGATGAAGTGCTCGAAGGTGCCCGAGTCGATCTGGTGCACGCCCGAGCCGACCCGATTGAAGTGATCGTGCACGAAGAAGCGGTTGTAGTAGGCCCGACCGTGGCGGCAGAACATGGCCACGTACCAGGGCAAGCCGGTCAGCAGGAAGAGCGGCACCCCGCGCAGTAGTTCCACGCGCGCGAGCACGCGCCAGTGACCACCGACCACGAGCCAGACGAACATCACCGCGCCCGGCAGCATGAAGCCCAGCAACCCCTTGGCGTAGGTGGCCTGGGCCAACATCATATAGAAGCAGAGCAGGTACATACGCCGCAGCTGGCGATCCTTGAACCCGTCATGCCAGCCGTCCGGGTGGCGGCGCTGGCGCCAGATCGGCCAGATCAAGGAGATCAGCAGCGCCGTGCCCACCGTGGCGTAGATCAGCACGTGGTAGATGCCGTTGTGCTGGATGGTCGCCCCGATGGCCTGCAACCCCTTGTACGGCGCGCCGGCATCGGGGTTGCTCAGGTCCGTGGCCACGATCGCCCACTGGGGCAGCAGGTTGGCGGCCATGAAGAGCAGGTAGCCGATGGCGAACAGGACGAAGCCACGATCGCTGAGCGCCTGGCGCTTGCCGAACAACGCCATGGCCAGCAGGCATATGCCGATGGTCATGGTCGCCACGAAGGGGATGTCGGTCTGCGCCTGGCGGCTGACCATGTACACGAAGGGCGACAGCCCCGTGACCGCAGCCGCCAGCACGGCGTGGTTGCGACTGGCGATGCGCTCAACGACCAGATAGATCGTGCCGACCATGCCGGCGCCGAGCAGCGCCATGGGCAGGCGGAAGGCCCAGTCTGACAGGCCCACCACCTTCATGAAGCTGACGGTCGCCCAGAAGACGTAGATGGGCTTGCTGTAGAACCAGTTTCCGGCCACGGCCTCGGAGCCGATCTTGGTCTTGTAGCCCCACCAGGGGTTCAACCAGTCGTAGCTCTCGAGCATATTTCGGGCGACTTCACCGTAGTGGGTCTCCCACGGATCCCAGAGGCCGAACGAGCCGCAGTTGAGCAGGTACAGGACGAATATGGCGCCGATCACGGCCCAGCGGATCAAGCCATCGCCGCGCCGTGGCTCGAACACCGGCAGCGTCGCCGGGTCGGCGAGCAACGCGATCGGATGGCCTGCGCGTTGTTCGGTGGACACGGATACCTCGCCGACGACGGCTGGCCTTCATACCATCGAAGGGCAGCAAGTCAATCGGGCGGCAACACGCGCTTTAAGCGGATAGGGCGGGGTTCCTCATCTTGGGAACCCCGCCCACAACCCGTTTTTGTACGTAAGCAACAGGAAGGATAACGTCGTGGGTAGGCTGCACAGAGCGTGCCAAGGCTCAACATGATCACATGATCATCGCTTTTCAGTCAGTTGGCGGCCAACCGGCGAAAACGCACAGATAGTTCAACTGCAGGGATCGGACATGGATGTCCGTTACTGCGCACATCTTGCGTAATTACAGTGCAGCGATCGGAACAGACCGGGTCATGACCCTGGGCAAGGGTGGGGTTGATCACAGTGTCCACCCCAGTCCGAGGCGGCCACGGAAGTACAGTGCGGAGCCGGGATCACCGCCGGGACCGTAGAAGTCCACGCCTCCGTCGATGCGGGTGACCAGATAGAGGTTGTCGGCGATCCGAGCTTCACAGCCGAGCTCCGCCACGAGCGGCACATTCACCACCCAGGTCGGCGCCAGATAGAAGGTCAGCGGGACCTTCAGGCCAGCGATGAAGCGCACGTCCGACAGGATCTCCTTGTCCACCACAATGCCACCGGCCAGCGGCGAGATGCCGAAACTCTGCACGCCTTCGGCTGCGGCGCCGCTCACCGGCGGATGATCACGCGAAAAGAGGTGCATCTGTACCTCGGGCTCGGCCACCACCGCCAACATCCAACCGCCCGCGCGCGCCAGGCGCATGCGAAGGGCGGCCCCGACGGCAACGCCACCACCGCCGACGCGGGTGCCACGGCCAAACTGAAAGCGCAGCCTTGGAGTCAGGTCGGTCAGGGAGTTGAGGCCGAATGTGGCGCCCATCTCCAGGTCCGGGATGCCCACGGTGACGTGGGCCGTGCGGCTGCCGGGCTGCAGACTGCGCGCGCCGAGGAAGGAGAAGTCCTCGGCCGACACCGGGCCGGTCATCAACAGCAGGGTCGCGAGCGCGGCCAGGGTCGTGTGCAGACGGTAGATGGGTCGCATGGCAGCCTCCCGCGCTGCCTCGAACCATCACCTGGCGGCAGCACCGCGATTCGACGCTAGCAACGCGCAAGGGGCTGTCAAGAATTCGGCAATATTTGCGTCGATCTCTATTTCCCTATGCAATTACATAATGTTGCTGTTTAATGCTGACCTCCGCGGCCGCCCGTCGGATCGCCCGCAGATGGCGGTAGAAGGTCGTCCGTGACAGACCGCTCCGACGCCAGGCAGCGCTGACCGTCGGCTCGCTCACCAGGAGCCGGGCCACCCGCTCCGTCTTGTCCGCGATCGCCGGGATCTCCTCTTCGCCATCGTGTCCCTGCGGCGCCAGGCAGGCGGCCAGATCGTCCAACAGGACCTCGCCGACGCCGACCCGTAGTTTCAGTCGACGGGAGACGTTGAGCAGCTCACGCACATTGCCCGGCCACGGTCGACCTTGCAGGAACTCGCGGCCGTCTGGCGGCAGCGATCGGCCGCCGAGGAATCGCTCCAGCAAGACCATGGCGTCGCGACCGCGACGGCGTAGCGGCGGCAGACAGACGTGGGACACGGCCAGTCGATGCAACAGGTCGGCCCGAAATCGACCAGCGCTGACCTCGGCGCTGAGGTCTCGGTTGGTGGCGGCGATCAAGCGCACGTCGACCTGGCGTACGGCGCCGCCGACCACCTGCACTTCACCGCTCTCCAGAACGCGCAACAACGCGGCCTGGGCCTCGGCAGGCAACTCGCCGATCTCATCGAGGAATACGGTGCCACCATCGGCCCGCTCGAAGGCGCCGCGCCGCTCCTGCACGCTGCTGGTATAGGCACCGCGGGTGGCGCCGAAGAGCTCTGCGTGCAGGGTTCCTCCGTTGAACGCGGCACAGTTCAAGGCCACCAAGGGGCGGCGGGCCCGGTCCGACGCCCCATGGACCAGCGAGGCGGCCAACTCCTTGCCGGTGCCCGTCTCGCCGGTGATCAGCACCGGCCAGTCGCTCGACGCCGCCAGGGCCAGCGTGGCCATGGCCTGCCAGACACCGGCGCAGCCCGAACCCAGATCGTGGATCTGCACCCAGGGCTGATCATGGGCGCGGCCATCGCGGACCGCCACAAGCGGCAGGCCCCCGACCCGCAAGATCTGTCCCGGCCGCAACAGCAACGGCTCACCCCTCAACACCTGTCCCCCGACCGAGGTCCCGGCGCCCTCCTCGAGCGCGCTGACCAGGACGCCGTCGCCATCAGGACGCAGTCGACAATGGCGCGCTGCAATGCCGGGCCTCTCCAGGCGCAGGTCGACATCCTCTCCACTGCCCACGATCAGGCGCCGTGGAACGGCCACCCTGCGCCAACGGCGGGCCTCGGGACGCAACAACGCCACCCCTTGCCAACTCACGCCGCCGTGCACGTGCACCTCCCCTGGGTCTGCCCGGCCGGGCGGGGCTGCTCGTTCTGCCATTGGATGATGTCGGCCAGCAGGTCGGCCCGTCCGCCGCCGCCGGCGTCGATGCCTTGGACCGCATCCAACATACCCAGCGCCTCGTCGTGCAGGCCAAATCCGGCGCAGCCCAGCGCGATGCCGAACAACCACAACTCCAGGGTCGGCCGATGGCGCTCGCAGAGCGCATCCATTCGTGCCGGCTCCTCGCTGGCGCAGCGCTGCAGGTCCACGACCAGATCCAGGTCCTGGCAGAGCGCTGGCAATTGCGGACCCCTCCGCGACTGCCACAGAGAGTCCAACGCGCGCTGAACGCGCTCCTCCAACGTGGGTTGTCCAGCGGGTTTGCCTGGGCGCTTGGTTGGGGTGGGGGGCGGGTTGGGCCGGCTGTTCATGAAGGCTCCTATGGTTGGGCCCCGTGGATGCCGGGGCGGTGGTTTCTGTCAGGGTGATCGTCCGCTGGCGGCAAAGCGTTCGGTCGTCTTGCAGACTTTTTTTGAACCGCCTGGATTTCCAGCGCTTTTCGGTGGGGTCCAGCGCCCCATCCGGGCGAAAACAGGCGCGCAGAGGTGGGGAGACAGGTGCTGGAGGTCGTACTACACTGCGCGCCCCGAGTACGGGCAGGAGGCCGGCGTGGCAAAGAAGACCCGAAGAAAAGCGAGCGCGCGGGGCGTCAAGGACAGCGGCGGGAGCGCCGCCGAGACGACCTCAGACGCGCCGAAATCGGAGCACAAAGGTGGCGGCACCAGGGGTGCGGCCCGCAACGCGCCGAGGCCCGTCCGGACAGCGGTGCAACGTCAACCCGAAGAGAGCTGGCTGGACGATCTGCCGGCGATCACGCTCGGGGTGCTGTGCGCCGTGCTGCCCTGCATCGTCAAGGTGGGTCTGCGCGATCTCTTCCAGCTGCCCAAGACCTTCGCCATGACCTACGGCGCGGCCTGGCTGCTGGCGATCGTCGCCGGTATGGCGCTCATGGGCCGTCCGATCACCTGGCCCAAAACTCCGCTGAAGTGGCCACTGGTGGCGCTGGCGGCGTCCATCGGCATCGGCGTGGCGATCGCGCCGGATCAAACCGGCGGCGTGTTGTCGATCTTCGCCAAGATGGACGCCTATCGTTGGGGCTCGGCGCTGGTGATCTTCGCCATCGGGCTGGCCACCTTGCGGCGTCCCAGACACCTCTTCTACGTGCTCGGCGGCATGACCATTGGCGGCCTGTTGGTGGCCCTGTTCGGTATCGGTCAGCACCACAACATCAAGGGCTTGCTGCCGACCGATGCGCACCGATGGGTCGCGATCAACGCGCCCGGTTCCAGCTTCGGCAATCGCAACATGGCCGCCCAGCTCATCGTGAGCGTGATGCCGGCCACCTACGTCGTCCTGGCCATGGGCTTGCGCTGGTGGCGGCGGGGCCTGGTGCAGCAGGCGCTGGCCACCGCGGGCGGCGCGACCTTGTTGCTCTTCACGCTGCTGTACTACCTGCGCCTGAGCGTCACCCGCTCGGCTTGGGGCGGCGCCATCTTGGGCCTGTTGGTAGCCGGGGCGGTGATCGCCATCGGGCTGTGGCGCGCGCGCGGCGATGAACAAACTGAGCCGGAAGAGGCCAGTGACCCGCCAACCGCTGCGCCGGTGCGGCGAGCGTGGCCGCTGCTGGTCGGCCTGTTGGTGGCCGGATTCGCCGTGCTCGCCATCGCCACCACCGCGCTGGAGAAGTCGGGCTATACGGCCAAGTACGACCAGGGGCTGGGCGACAGCAAGCGCCGCCAGAGCGTGGCTGAGCTGTTCCGCACCGTCGGCGAGTTCGAGGGCACCCACTGGGATATGCGCTTCATGATGTGGGCGAGCACCTGGGAGGCCATCAAGGCCAATCCCCTGGGCGGCGGCGCCGGCAACTGGCGCGTGCTCTTCCCGCAGTATGTGGTTCAACGGGCCGGTAACGAACACTTCACGATCGCCAAACAGCCGGTGCGCGCGCACCAGGACTTCCTGCAGGTCTGGAGCGAGTTCGGCACCCAAGGCTTCATCGCCTGGATGGCGCTGCTGGTCATCGCCATGTGGATGGGCACGGAGGTGGTGCGCTGGCAACAGCGACGGGCGGTGCGCCCGCGGGACGATCTGGCCTGGCTGGTCTATGGCAACCTGGCCAGCATCGCTGGAATCACGGCCATCTGCGGTGACGCCCTGCTGTCATTCCCGTTCCAGTTGCCGGCGCCGACCTTCTTCTTCTTCGTGCACCTGGCCTTCATCGGCGCCTCCTGGGCGGTGGTCCGCGGCGTAGCGCAACCAGTGGCGCTGGCCGAGGGCGCCGTCACCGCGCCACGCGCCAAGCCGATGCAGCCCGGCATCAAGATCGGTCTCGCCCTGGCCGGCATCGCCGCGGTGTGGTTCGTGCACTATGAGAATCCGCGCCTGCTGGAGGCCGAGTGGGGCTTCACCAAGGGGCGCAGCAAGCAGAAGCAACGTCAGCCGGCGGCCGGGCTGAGCCACATCGGCAAGGCCATCGCCATCAACCCCGACGACTTCCAGAACCACTTCATCGAGGCCCTCTGCTACAACAGCCAACGCAACATGCCCGAGGCCATCGCCAGCATCGAGCGTTCGCTCAAGCTCTACCCCAACCTGCTCAATGCCTGGGTGAACCTGGCCCTCTTCGCCAACAAAGCCGGCGACCAGCAGAAGATGTTGAACGCGGTCGACACGGCGTTATTGCTCAAACCGGATGAGACCTACGTCCTGGACCTGAAGGCCGACTACCTGCGCCGTCAGGGTCGTCATGCCGACATCGTGGCCATGTACGAGCCCTGGATCGGCTCTCTCAATGCCGACTGGAAGATGGGCAATCGGCGCTACCTGCTCAAGTATGCCAAGGCGCTGCGATCGACCCGGCAGTGGGCCAAGCTCGGCGTGACCCTCGAACAACGGATTCGCTACTACCCCCTCGGTCAGGGCAAGCGCTGGAACAAAGCCCGGCGAAAAAAGGTCGAGAAGCAGTTTCTGGCCCAACGGCTCAAGTGGTGGGGCGAGGCCGCCGATGCCTACCAGAAGGCGGGCATGTACGACGACGAGGTGCGCCTGCTCAAGCTCGCCGCCGGCTATACCAAGCGCAAGGATGGCAACCTGAAGCGTCGATATGCCGTCGCCCTGGCGCGTGCCAAACGCTGGCCTATGGCCTGGCATGAGACGGGCGTGACCCTGGACGTAGATCGTGGGCAGAAGACCGCGCTTCTGCAGTCCTATGGCGAGTACCGGCTGCAGGGCATCGCCAGCGCCAAGACGGGCACCCAGTCAGCCAGCGGCTGGCCGGCCTTGCAGGGCGCAGACCTGGAGCAGCTCGATCGGTTGATCGCCCGGGTCAAGCGCTGGTGAACGAGCCGACGATCGATCGCCTGACGCTGCCCGTCGACGCCGACCAGGTGGGCATGCGGCTGGACGCCTTTCTGGCCGCGCGCGTACCCGACCTGTCACGGACCCGCGCGGCGTGGCACATCGTGCACGGCCACGTTCGGCTGGACGATCCCAAGGGGCGGCTCAAACCCGGCTTCCGACTGCGCCCGGACACCGTGGTGGTCTTGGACCGACAACATCCGGCACGACAGGATCTGCAACCGCAGGACCTGCCGCTGAACGTGGTCTACGAGGACGAGCACCTGCTGGTCGTGGCCAAGGCGCCGGGCATGGTGGTGCACCCCGCCGCCGGTCACCCGGATGGAACGCTGCTCAACGCCCTGTTGCACCATGTGCCGGACCTGGCTGCGGTGGGCGATCCCAGCCGACCTGGCCTGGTACATCGCATCGACAAGGACACCTCGGGTCTGCTGGTGGTGAGCAAGACGGCGGCGGCGATGCAACGTCTGTCCGCTGACATGGCCGCCCACCGGATCGAGCGTCGATATGTCGCCATCTGCCTGGGCCGCCTGCGCCAGGATCAGCTGAGCATCGACACGGCGTATGGTCGCCATCCACGCGATCGCAAGCGCTTCTCGGGACGGGTCGAGTCGGATCGTCGCGCCATCAGCCATCTTGAGGTGCGCGAGCGGTCTGCTCTCTGCTCGCTGATAATCTGCAGCCTGGAGACCGGCCGCACGCATCAGATCCGAGTTCACCTGGCCGAGCGCGGTCATCCCATCGCCGGCGACCCCACGTACGGCGGTCTGCGACGCCACTCGCGCACGCCGCGCACCATCGCGGACATCGCCGCGCTCAAGCGGCTGCCGCGGCTGGCGCTCCATGCCTATGCGTTGGGTTTCGAACACCCGGCGACGGGCCGCCGGCTGCGACTGCAGCTGCCGTGGCCGGACGATCTGCTGCCGACCGTCACCAGCCTCTTTGGTGAGCCTGCGGTGCAGCTGCCGCCCCTGGATGAACCCGTCTGGCCGATGACACGAGGCTCAGCTCGGTAGGGAAGAGAGCACCTTGTCGAAGTTTTCGAAGTCGTCGGGGGTCCACGCACTCGCCGACAGCACGGCGGCGTTGCCGCTACCGCCGGCGGTGGGCATAAGCAGCTTGAGTTCAACGGAGAAGTGACTGACCTCTTCGTCGACATCGAAATAGACGAAATCCACCGGCTCGGGCAGCTCGTCGTCGCTGTGCAGCGACACCAGGATGATGGCGCCGTCCCGATCCACCTCCACTTGTGAACGTCGCAGCGGACGGTCGGCCAAGGTCAGGCGCGGGGTCGTGGGCACCTGAGCAGCGCGCCGCTGACTCGAACTCCGTCGCCGATGGCCGCCATCACCCACCTCGAGTACGGGCGGTGCGGGCTTGCCGGCGACGGTTCGCGAAGTCACGGGCGGCGGCATTTCGTCGTCTTCGAACTCGTCGGGCGTCATGGTCACGGTCGGCGCGTGACGGAAATGGTCGGTCGTGTGGGTCAACAGGACGGGCCTGGCAACGGCGTCCTCTTCACCCGGGCGCGCCTGGGCTGCGTTTCGTTCCAGGCGCGCATTCGCCGCCATCAGCATCCGTTCCCTGGCGGTCAACCGCACCTCAGCCCGGATGAACGCCTGCTCCAAGGCCTCCACTTCGGCCTCGCGGCCTTCGAGCTGTTTGCGGCGCACGTTCAACGTCTCTTTGCGCGCGGCGAGGGTGGCGGCCCTGCTGACCAGCAGGGTCTTGGAACGGTCGACATAGGCCTCCACGTCGGCCTCTCGCAACGCGGCACCATCTCCCAGTCCGACGAGCTCGTCGCCCGTGTCCACGCCGCTGTCTATCGCCCACTGCTTGAGGCTCTCGACGCGGGAATCAATCCAGCGCGCCCGTCGTTCCAGGCCGCTACGCTGCGCCGAAACCGTCGCTTCGCGGCCGCGCAACGACGCGTCGGTCAGCGACAATTCCATCTCCTGGGCTGCCAGTTGTTGTTCCTGTCGCTGCAGGTCCTCAAGCGTCGGATCGCTCGCTTTGAACTTGATCTTGTTCATGGATGAGACCTGGATCGGCCGCTCAGCGCGGCATCGCTGCGATGCGCTGGCGGCGCAATCGCAATTCGTCGTTGTTGGGGTGGCGCCGCTCGAGCTCGGCAAGCAGGGCGAGCGCCGATTCCGTGAAGCCACGTTCAATGAAGAAATCCAAAGTCTTCAGGTCGGCGGAAATCCCTCGGGACGAGGTGGGTGAACGCTCGCTACGGGCGGTCCCGGAACGGGTCAACCGAGGTCGCGGAAGGTTGGCGGAGCGCCGCCTGGTCTTCAGCCGACGCGGCCCGCTACCCCGTTCCGGCGAGGTGGCCACCACCTCGTTTCCCGCTCTGGGCGCAGGCGGTGCGCGTCCGGCGATCTTGGCCACATTCTCAACGGGTCCCTTTTCAGCCTGATTCGGTGAGGAGGGGCGCTGGCGGGGACCGGTCGGAAGTCGGTTCGGCGCCGAGTGACGCTGGGACTTCTGCGCCGGGGCGGCACGTCGGGCTGGCGCCCGTCGGGCCGCCGGCTGCGCATCCGACTCGAGGGCGGGCACGTCCGTGCTGCGCACCATGGCCAGCACGTCGGCGTCGATCATCGTCCGGTCTTCGGCCCCGTCGAACCCGGTCTCCTCTTCGTCGAGCACCCAGCTATGCACCGACTCGGTGCTCGTCGGTGCGCGCGGTTTCGGCTGCTGTCGAGAGCGGCCAAAGCTGCCGGTGCTGCGCTTGCTGGAGCCGGGAGCGCGTCGGGTTGGGATCGGGATCAGCGGCATGGTCGAGGCGTCCAGAGCGCCCAACTCCATCTCGGGCGACGGCGACTGCGCCGTCGTCCGGCGCGCCGGTCGATCCCGCACGGGTTCCGCCTGACCGCCTGGCGACAGAGAAGGTCGACGCACCGATGGACGCTCGCGCGAGGTGGTGGCCAGCGACTTGCGCGACACGGGAGGACCGGACTGACGGGTGGCCGCCATGGGCCGAGGCGGGGCCGAGGCCCTTCGGCGCGGCATCGGAGTGGGCGGCGCGAGCGGGCGCCCGGGTGCGTCGGGATCCAGCGACGAATAAGCGTCGAATCCGTCTGATTCCTGGTCCAATCGTGGCGGCAGATCGGAGCTACCGCCAAATTCGCCGCCGTCGGCCAGGGGAGGTGGCTGGTCGGCCGCCGAGGCGTGCGTTTCGGCCGCTGTACCACCGCTCAGCATGTGATCGCCGACCACGTCCAGGGCCACGGTCGGCGCGTCGTCGCCCAGCAGATCGTCTTCGTCTGGCGCCTCGTCACCGGCCATCAACTCGTCGATGAAGTCCCCTTCGAATCGATCGAGCTCCGCCGCAGGGGCCGGTTCCACGATGGCCAGGCCCTCGCCCGCCTCCAGTTCGATGACGGTATCCGCCTGCACCGTGGTGGCCATGACGCCCATGGCGCGCTTGGCGTCCGCGTCGTCGGGATCGAGGCCATGCTGCCGTTCCAGCGCCGCCTCTGCCTCCTTCTTCAGTCCCGAGCGTTGGTATCGGGCGATCAACTGCCGGTTGAGCGCAGCGGCGCGATCCCGCTGGCCCAGGTAGGCCAACGTCTCGATAATCAACTCCAACAGTTCGACATCGTTGGGCTCGGACTCGTAGCAGATGATCAGTTTGCTCAGCGCCTCCGGGTAGCGACCCGAGCGCACATAGTGCAACGCCAGGTCGTGAGCGGTCGTCACATCGCGAGGATCGTGGAAGATGACCCGCTCGGAGACCCGTTCCCAGTCGCCGGTCTCGCCGCTCTCCAAGAGGCGGCCGGCCAGCTGTCGGAAGATCGCCGCGGCCTGGTCACGTCGCCCGGCCCGGCTCAGCGCCTCGGCCACCTTCAAGTGCGCAGTGAGGTTGGACTTATCCAGCAATACCAGGCGCGCCACGGCGTCGAGCTCGTGGCCGGCATCGCCTACCTGGTGGTACATCTCGCAGGCCTGGGTCAACTCGCGGACCGCGTCGTCCACCATGCGCAACTTTTCGAAGACCTCACCGTAGGCCACGCGAACGTCGGCCCGCTCGGGTTGTAGCTTGACCGCCTGGCGGAGCACCGCGACCGCCTTGATGGGCACACCGCGGGTCGTGTAGACCGCCGCGACTCGGAGCAACTCCTCGACCGCTTCGTCGAGGCGACCTTCCTGTTGCAGCAGGTCGACCATCTGCAGACGGGCGCGGACGTCGTGGGGATCTTCGCGCAACACGGCCTGGGTGGCCGAGAACCTGCGCTTGCGGTCCGCCTGGCTTGCGTCTTGCGGATTGGGTGCGGGCGTGGCCACCGGTCGATCTGCCTCCCCTGTGTTCCGTCGCGGGCGGTGCTGTGCTCGCCAACTCCGGATGGCGCTCTCCAGAATGCGCCAGCGGCCGCGCTGCGTCGAGGCTCCTGCCGCGTATGCGGTGGAACCGACGCAGGATCAGCCCTTGACCCGCTCGACGAAGCTGCCGGTCCGGGTGTCGATCTTCAGCCTGTCCTCTTCCCGAATATACAGTGGCACCTGGACCACATATCCGGTGTCGATGGTCACCGACTTGGTCGCGCCCTGGGCCGTATTGCCCGCCGCGCCGGGCTCCCACTGGGTGATGCCGGCGACGATGAAGTTCGGCAGGTCGATGACGATCGCCTCGCCGCGGAAGCGCAAGATCGACACCTCGAGGTTCTCGACCAGGTAGTTCTTGGCCTCGCCCACCCGCTCAGCGGATACGGCAAATGAATCGTAACTCTCCATATTCATGAAGTGGTACTCGCCGTCGAAGTACATGTAGGTGCAGTCGAGATCTTCGAGATCGGGCTCGCCGACCTTGTCGCCAGAACGAAACGTCTTGTCGATCACCTGCTGGGTCATCAGGTTCTTGATCCGCGTGCGCACGAAGGCGCCACCCTTGCCCGGCTTGACGTGCTGGAAGTCGACAATGATCCACGGCACGTTGTCGATCTCGATCTTGAGGCCTTTGCGAAAACTGCTTGTATCGTACATCGGTATCCGACTCGGTTGCGCGGTCTGCCGCCTTCGCCCGCCGAAGCGCGTATGTGCGTCCAGCTGCGACCGCGTGGTTGCGGGTGGCGCGCAGTATAGCGCCGGCGGGCGCCGTGGCAAACGAGACTTCAGCGCCGTTGTTATGGCGTGGTCTGCCGTTCAGGCGGTCTGGCCGAGGTGGTTCTTCGGCGCCACCAACAGAGCACGCCGACACCGACGATAAGCCAGGTGATCGACCCTGACTGGCCAGATCCCGTCGCGGCCGTGCAGCAGCCGGGCGGCTCCGGGTCCGGGCAGCCATCGAGCTTGTACACCTTCCTGTACGTGGCGCAGATTCCGGCCTCGTCATCCGCCGTCAGGTCTCGCTTGATCAGCTCCTGTGGCGGCGCACCTCCGAACATGGTCGCCTCGGGCAAGGCGCTGTGATCCAGACCCAGCATGTGGCCCGCTTCGTGGGTCAGGGTGTTCTGCAGATCGTAGGCCTTCAGCCCGCACTTGCCTGTACAGAAGCTGCGATGAGCGGCGTTGAGCAGGATGTCGGCATCGGCGATCTCGCCGGAGACCTGGTTGGCCGACACCAGGGTCATGGCGACCGTCCCGCTGCCGAAGCACCACTTGTCGGGATCGCGGACCACGATCACCTGGTTGCCGTTGGGCACCAACTTGCAGTCAGGGGCCGGCTTGGTGATGCCGGCGCAGGCGTCATCGGGCTGTAAACCGCCTTCGCAACCGGGGCCCATGGGCGCCTTGGCGGCGAAGCCGTCAAACCGCATCTTGAGGCCCAGGGGATGGCTCTTGCAGGGTACGGGCGGACAGGCGGGGTTGGTGGGGTCGTGGCAGACGCTGCACATCACATTCTGCCACGCGTCGAATGCAGCCACGGTCGCGATCTGCATGTCGGTCTTGCCGATGCCCTCGGGCTGCAGCGCGTCCTCGTCGATGGTGTAGGGGACGGTCGTCGCATACCACCGGGTGTGTGCGCCGCTGTCGACCGTTGCCTGCACGTATCCGGACGCGGTCGCGGGCCATGCAAGCGCGCACCCCAACACGATCGACGACCATCGCAGCGCGACTTCAGGCGGGGTTCGTGACGGCCATCCCATGGCCTCATCGTAGTGTGGCCGGGACAGCAAAGCCAACCGCTGGTCGACGAACGCGCGGGCAAAGACGCCCCCGGCTTGACCCACGGCCTCCACGGTCAAACACTGCGGCGCCATGAACGACGTTCGCCCGAACCGCATCGCGATCTTCGACTCCGGCGTCGGCGGGCTCACCGTCGCAGGTGCCATCCGCCGGGCTCTGCCGGCCGCCGATCTGCGTTACCTGGGCGATACCGCGCGCCTGCCCTACGGCACCAAGAGCGCCGCCACCGTGACCCGCTACGCCCTGCAGGCGGCCGCCGCGTTGCTGAATGACGCACCGGCCACCGCCGCGCTGGTGGTGGCCTGCAACACCGCATCTTCCTGCGCGCTGCCGGCGCTGGAGGCGCGCTTCGAGGTGCCGGTCATCGGCGTTGTCGAGCCTGGCGCCAGGGCCGCAGTCTCCCGTTGCCACAGCGGACATGTGGGCGTCATCGGCACCGAGAGGACGGTGGCCAGCGGGGCCTACACGTCGGCCATCGCGGCGCTGGATCCAACCATTCAGGTCCACGCCCAGGCGACGCCGCTGCTGGTCACCCTGGCCGAAGAGGGCTGGTTCGATCACCCGGTCACCGAGGCGGCATTGAGCGCCTACCTGAATCCCTGGTTTGACCAGGAGTCCGTCAGCAAGCTCGACACCCTGGTCCTGGGCTGCACCCACTACCCGGTCTTCAAACCCATCCTGGCGCGCTGGCTGCAGCGGCGACTGGGCCGATCGATCTCCCTGGTGGACTCGGCCGAGGTGGTGGCGGACGAGCTGGTCGCGACCCTGCCCGATGAACGTGCGGACGCGCGGGCAGGCCGCATCGAGTTGCTGGCCACCGATGCCCGCGAGCGCGTCGAGCGCGTCGGCGGGCTCTTCTTTCCGGTTGACGAGGCCGGGATTCGTATCGTCGATATCTGAGCCGCGTCGATATCCGAGCTGCTCCGGCGGCAGCCCGCTCAGCTCAGCAGACCCTCGGTCTCGTACTCGTGGATCAGCTTCTCGGCGTCCAACGCGGCCATGCAGCCCATGCCGGCGGCGGTGATCGCCTGCCGGTAGCGACTGTCGGCCACGTCGCCAGCAGCGAACACACCGCGGGCCGAGGTGGCCGTGTTGTCGTGCACCTGGATGTAGCCATCGTCTCGCAACTCGATATGGCCATCGAAGATCGCCGTATTCGGCGTATGCCCGATGCCCATGAAGACGCCCTGACAATCCATGATCTCCACGTTGTCATCGACCGAGGAGACCAGGCGCACCGCCTCGACCCGCTCCTCGCCCAGGATCTCGTCCACCTTGCGGTTCCAGGCGACCTTGATCTTGGGGTTGTGCAGCGCGCGCTCGGCCATGATCTTGGAGGCACGGAACTCGTCGCGACGGTGGATGATGGTCACCTCGCTGGCGAATCGGGTCAGGAAGGTGGCCTCTTCCATGGCGGTGTCGCCGCCGCCGACCACGGCCACGTGCATGTCCTTGAAGAAGGCACCATCGCAGGTCGCGCAGGCCGACACGCCGCGATTGGTCAGCCGCTCTTCGCCGGGTACACCCAGCCAGCGGGCGTTGGCGCCCGTGGCGATGATCACCGTCGCGGTCTCGAGCCACTCGCCTTCGACCTTGACCTTGAGTGGGAAGCCGGAGAAATCCACCTCTTCAGCGACCGCATCCTTGTGCTCGCTGCCGAACCGCTTGGACTGGGCCCGGCAGCGATCGATCAACTCCGGGCCGGTCACGCTATCGGGGAATCCCGGGTAGTTTTCCACTTCGGTCGTGATCATCAGCTGACCGCCAGGCGTCATCAGCTCGCCGGCGGGCAGGAAGCCGCCCTCCAGGACCAGGGGTTCCAACTCGGCGCGCGCGGTGTAGATGGCCGCCGTGAGGCCAGCCGGTCCGCTGCCGATGATGATGACTTTGCGCATGTCCGCTCTCCGCCGGGTCTCCCCGAGTCGTTCGTTGGGGTTCGATCGCGATCGACGACCCTTCGCTTGGGCAGCCGTCCAGCCGGGGCAAGGTAGCGCGCGCTCTGGCGCCGTCAACCGCTCAGGGTTGTTGGGCCAGTTGACCTGCGGCGACCAGGATCTCATAGGCGCCATTGGCGTCGGTCACTGCCGATCCGAGCACCTGGGTGTCGACCACCAGCTGCGCGATGTTCGGCTTCATACCGGACTTGGGCGGCGTCTTGTTCACCTCAGGCTGCAACTTCGCCAGGCCATTGGCCAACACGTCGATGACCACACCCGCCACCGCGCCGCCCGAGGGGCCGTAGACGTGCCCCACCATCAAACTCGGCGGCGGCACGCTCAGGTCGAGCACTTTGGCCTGGGCCTTGCCGCCGTCGGCCGTCTTCTGCGGCGGGCAGACATCGACCACCTTGATGAGCGCCCGCGCGAGCCCGCTACCCTGTGGCGGCTCCACCAGGACGGCGTAACGGCCGGCGTCCAGGTACGCGTCATACTGGCCGGAATCGTGGCCTTGCACCGCGATGGGAGCCTCGGGTCGCGGGAACATCTCGGCCGCTTCGCCGACACACTTGGGCATCGCCCCCAACAAGGGCTTGAAGAGGATCGTCGGCGAGACGACGGGCAGGTTGCGGAAGTCGGTCACCTCACCGCGCACCGTGGGACGGTGCTCGCAGGGCAGCGGGATGTTGACCGGCTCTGCGCCGCCTCCTTTGGAGTCCTTCTTCCCGCCGGCCGCCTTGATGGGGATGGGACCACGCCAGGCGGCGCCCGCGGCGAGTGGAGGTGGCAGGATCGACGCGGTGGCCTCTCCTGCGGGCAATTGAAGGGTCTTCTCGTGGGTGATCACATCGCCGCCCTTGTCGTCGGTCGTGGTCCGCGTGATCACCACGTGCCCTCCGGCGTTGGTCAACCCGGTGCGCTCGAAATACAGCTCCGAGAAGGCCGCGACCGGCTTGCTGGCGGAACCGCTGCCGCGGCAGACCTGGGGCGCGTCGATGATGGTATGCCGCAGCGTGGCCCGGGCGCCGGCCACGGGATTGTTGGTCTCCTTCTCCACGACCTTGGGCCGGAAATCGACCATGGCACCGGGGCCGGGCAGATCGCCCAGGTGCAGATCACCCAGATCGTGCTTTATGGCACCCTTGGCCAGCACCTTGTTCAAATCGATTGGCTGCGCCAGGACGCCGTAGGGCAAGGTCGTGTCCACATCATGGGGCTGGAACTTCAACCAGACGATGGTACCGACCGGGTTGGCGTGGATGACGAAGGTGCCGTCGGCCCCGGTGACCGCGCGCGTCGACCGCCGACGTCCCTGGGCATCGGCCAGGCGTACCTGCAAGCCGGCCACGCCGGTACACGCCTCGCCGCAGGGCGTCGGAGCGATGGTCGAGTCACAGTTCAGCGACGGCGGCTGCCCCCTCACGATTCGACCATGAACCTGCAGCAACTGGTCTTCGACGGGCAGGTCGAACTGCCATAGATCGCTGGCACCACCAACGAATCGCTGTGTGTAGAACGGCGGAATATCATCGATTTGCGGCCAGAACAGCACATTGTAGGAGTGGCCGGGCTGGACCCGCAATTGGAATCCAAAGCTCCGATCTTCCAGTTCGCCGCCTTCGGCAGGCAGGCTGACGGTGAACTTCTTCTTGTCGAAAGAGGTGGCCTTGTAGCTGAGCCAGGTGCCTTCGAGGCTTCCAGGGGTCGTGGCGATCAGGGTTCCTGGCACCGATTCGTCCAGCAATCCCCGGCTGACGGTGCCGTGAATGGCGGCCGGCGGCGTGAGGTTCCAGTTGCGCCACTGTTCGTGATCCGGACCGCCGATGGTGGTCTTGAAGTGCTCGACCACGAGGCCGGTGCTGCCGGAGGGCTGAAGGCGCAGGATCAGCTCGCTCTGGCTGGTCGGCGTCTGGACGCAGAAACGACCTTCATGGCAGCGGGTCCCGGCGCAGTCCTCGTCGGTTGTGCAAGCGCCGGTGACGACGACGTCGTCGGCGCCCGATTGGCATCCGATCAACGCCGCGGCAGACAACGCGAGCGTCATCGGCAGGAGCGCGACAATGAAGGCCTGGCAGGTGCGCATCTGGGTCACTGACGACCGCGGCGAGCCGTTCTCCTTGGAGGTTTCTGTCTCGGTCGGGAACCTCCCGCACCCCCGCAGCGTACGCATGCCCGCGGGCGTCTGCCAGCGCACCGGGCCCCACGTTGCCCACCGGGCGATCATGGGCAGTCTCCGGTCAATTCGACCTGCCACTCGACCCAGTCGTAGGCGGTGTCTTTGGGAAAATCGAATGGATTCGTGGACACATCTGACTTCAACGCAGCCTCAGAGACGACCAGAAGCAGCTTGTGGCTGTCTTTCAGCGGGCTGATGAATGCCTTGCAGGGCGCCAGTACGCAGAGCTCTGCGCCAGCGCAGGTGACGTAGTTCTGAACGGGAATCCCGGTGGTCGGGTCGAAGTCACTGTACCAGGCGTAGCGCAGGGGACCGTTGATATCGCGATCTTCGACGGCGGTGCGCACATCGTACTTCGCCAGGTCCCCTCGGTCGACGGGCGCGGTGTCATCCAGAGACGGCTCGAGGAGGTTCTTGTTGATGTGAATGAGCGGCTCGTCGGCGACGGGGATCGGCAAGGGTTCGGGCAGGACCACACAGCCCGCAGCCCACACGCTGGCCAGCAGCAGAGATGTCAGCGATTCGGCCAGTACCCGGCGGGCCGACATGGCACATCTGCCGGCCGCCTCGGTCTTTGATGCTGGGCGATGCTTCGACATCCGACTTCGATGACCCCGCGGGGCAGCACCGCGAGAAGGTGTCGCGGCCGGCCCGCATGGCCCCGTTCCATCAAGGATGACATCGCCCCCCAAGGGCGGCAAATCCGTGGCCCGTGGAGCCTGGAGTTCGCGTGTTCGGATGGGGCTGCAGCTATTTCTGAGCGGCCTTGAGTTCGCCCCTGGCGAGCTCGAGCAGTCGCTTGTAGTGCGCGTTTTTCGGGTCGGACTTCACCGCCTTCTTCAAGTACAGGACCTTGAGCTTGGCGTTGGTCGACTTCTGCGCCAGCGAGGCCATCTTCGAGGCTCGCTTCTGCGCCGCGGTCATTGGTTTGCTACCGGTCGACGCCTTCTTCTTGGTCGTCTTGGCAGCAGGCTTCTTGGCAGCAGGCTTCTTGGCAGCGGCCTTCTTCGCAGCGGCCTTCTTCGCAGCAGCCTTCTTCACAGCGGCGGCCTTGGCGGCAGCGGCCTTCTTCGCAGCGGCGGCCTTGGCGGCAGCGGCCTTCTTCGCAGCGGCCTTGTCCGCCGCAGCCTTCTTCGCGGCGGCGGCTTTGGCAGCAGCGGACTTGGCAGCAGCGGACTTGGCGGCGGCGGCCTTTTTGGCAGCAGCCTTGTCCGCGGCAGCCTTCTTCGCAGCGGCGGCCTTGGCGGCGGCAGCCTTGTTGGCAGCGGCCTTGGCAGCAGCGGCCTTGTCAGCGGCGGCCTTGGCGGCGGCCTGTTCAGCGACAGCCTGGGCAGCGGCGACCTTTTCCGCAGCGGCCTCATCGGCGATGGCCTGCGCCTTGAGTCGCTCCTCTTCGGCGCCGGCGGCCTTTTGGATCTCCCGCTTGGCGCGTTCGGCGAGGGCAGCGCCAGGCGCATGATCAGGACGCAACGCCAACACGGCCTGCGCCTTCTTCAGAGCAGCCGGCGCGTCGGTGGCCAGCAGGCTCTCACCGTCTGCCATCAGCTGTTTGATCCTGGCCTCTTCATCGGATGCGCCGGCGTCATCCGCCGCGATCGCTCCGCCACCAGCGTCGGGTGCTGCAGGGGTCGGCTCGACGGCGGCCGGTTCGACGGCGGCCGGTTCGACCGTAGTGGTCGCCTCTTCGGCTGCAGCGGTCACACTCACGGCCGCAGCGGGATCTGCGGCGCCATCATCGGCATCCGCCCCGACATTGGTCGGCGGAGCATTCTTGTGCTCGTCCGGGATGCTGCGAATCACGTACAAGGTCGAGGCAGCGGCGGCGAGCAGCACCACCACCAGCACGATCACCAGGCCACGGCTCAACCCCGTGTGGGGCGCTGGCGGCTCTTCGTGATGGAGATCGACGTCCTCACCGGGGGGCTTGGCGGCGTCAAAGAAAGCGCTTTCGGCCATGGTCACGCGCATGGTGCGCTCGGTCATGGGCCGACGACGCTTCTTCTTCTTTTCGCCGGGCGCGGTCGTGGTGACGACGGGACCAGCCTTTTCGTCCTTCTTGTCCTTCTTGTCCTTCTTGTCCTTCTTGCCCTTCTTGTCCTTTTCGTCTTTGGCGTCAGCGACCGGCGCCGCTTCCTTCTTGTCGGGATCGTCGGTCTTGGCCTTATCGGCCCCAGCGGGCTCGGCCGCGGCCTTGGAGTCCACCACCGGCGTGTCCGACTGGGTGTCCTTGACGCTGTCCGAGTCAGCAGCGGCGACCGCTTCGCTCAGGGCCTTGGACAGGACCACCTTCGGCTTGTCCTTCTTCTTGCCCCGACGGCGACCCTTGCGGCCACGTCGGCCACGCTTGGAGCCGCTACCGGCTTCCTCTTCTGCGGTCTCCGTCTTGCGGGTGTCGGCCACCTCGGCGGCGGGCACATCGACCACATCCTGCGACAACGCCTCGGCGACCGCCGATGCGCTCATCTTCATGGTGGTGTCGGTCGGGACCTCGCCGCCCTCGAGGTTGAGGGTGCCCATGGGCAACGTCTGTCCGCTGATGGCGTCCAAACCCTCGGGCAGATCCAACTTCTCGGCGTCGACACCGGCGTCGATGGTCGGGGTATCTTTGTCGGCCGCAGGGGCTTCGGAGGCGGCTTCTTGAGCGGGCGCCGCGGCTTCTTCTGCCGCATCGTCAGCGGCTGCATCCTTGGCGGCCGCATCCTTGGCGGCCGTATCCTCAACTGCCGCATCCTTGACGGTCGCATCCGGCGACGGGGCACTGGTGGCATCGGCCGACAGCGCCTCCAACTGTGTGGTCACCGTCTCGTCTGGCGGGATGACCGCAGCGGCGGCTGGCGCGGCCTCGGAACTCCGACCCGCTGGTGGAGCGGGTACCTGTTCTGACAGGGCAGGCGCCCAACGCTGTGCGGCCTCCATCAACGAAGCCAGCCAGTCCGCACTGCTGGGCCGCTTGTCCGGATTCTTGTTCAGCGCTGGCGCGATGGCGGCCTGAAGGTCCTTGACGCCCTTGAGGGCCGGCTTGACCAGATCGAGGCGCAGCGGCTTCTCGATCGCCTGGCGCTTGAGGGTCATCAGCGGCTGGCTGGACCGGAAAGGCGGCTTGCCTGCCGCCAGCGCCCAGATCACCAGCGCCGCTGAGTAGAGATCCGAGGACGCCGTCGCATCACGGCCCTTGCAGACTTCGGCCGCCATGAATTCGGGCAGGCCATAGAAGCCGTCGGCGCTCGCGCCGGTGGCGTACGGTGGCAGCAGGCGCCACCAGCCGAAGCCGAAGACCCGCACGGCACTGTCCAGGCCGGCGCCATCCAGAGCGACGCGATGGGGTCCCAGGTCCAGATGCCGCACGTTGGCGCTCGCCGCATGCTCCAGGGCACGACCCAGACTGCTGCCCAGATGCAGCAACGCTGGCATGTCGGTGCGGGTACGGGCCGCCAACAGCTCGCTGAGCAGGCTTCCTTCCGCCCCTTCGATCAACAACCAGCGACGGTCGCCATCGGCTCCCCATTCGGTGGTCAGCAGCACATCGGGGGCGTCGGCCAGGGTCGCGTTATCGGCGACGATGGCGTCCAGGGTTGCGTCATCGACCTCAAGCCCTTCGGCGAGCTGCAGGAGCAGCCTGGTCTGGCTGGAGGTATCGTCGGCGACGCGATGCAATTGTCCGAGCTTGCTCGTCTCGAGCGTCGTCTGCACAACGAAACGGTCGGCGATGCGGATGTCGCTCATCTGTTCTGGACCTCGTGGATCGCGCCATGCGAAGCGCTGGTGTCGCGCTGGAGGGCGGATTCCGGCGCACCATCATAGGCTGGTGCAAAGGGCGCGGCAACCCGCGCTCAGACCACTGGTTCTGCCGCTTGAGGGTAGTGCGACAGGCCGATTCGGTTGCCTTCCGGGTCCTCCACGTAGAGCGTCCACTGGCTCTCTGAGACCACGCGTACGCCGTGAAGATCGAACCAGTCGTGCCACTTGTCGCGGTTGTGCAGGAAGATCTGCAACGCCAGCAGGTGCAGGCCGGGCTCATCACTTCGCCACGGGCGGCGGTTCACAGGCCCCCGACAGCGCTCCAATGCGACGATGCCGATACCGCAACCAAGCCAGACGCTACGATCCCCCGGGGGCTCCCCTTCCGCGGCCGGCCAACGGCGCACAACGGGCATTCGCAGGACCTTGTGATAGAAGCGAACCATACTGTCGAGATCGCGACACTGAACGGCCACGTGGTGGACTCCGCCGGGTCCGATCGGCGGCACTGCCATGGTCTCTCTCCATCTGGCGCGGGTGGGCGCCGGTCCGAGCTTCATCAAGCTTTGTGTACGTTCATCAAGCTTTCTGTGGGCCGTTGGAGCGCTGTCGACACCCGTGCATCCGTCGAGTAGAGTCAGCGCCCTGATTCGGGGGAGAGTGAACCAGATGCGAATCGGAGACAAGCCTGTGGGAGCCTCGTCGGTCTCGCTTGCGAACCTTGTTTTGGCGTTTGTCATCACGGTGATCGCAGCCGGCTGCGGTGGCCCCGATTTTGAGGCTGTGGCCAGCTACAAGGGATTTCTGGAGCAGGCCAAGCCGTCCTTGAACAAGATGAACCGGGTCCGAGAGGACCTGTTCCAGTTGAGTGATCCGGATCAGGTGCTGCCGAAATTCCGGGACGAGCTGTTGCCGGAGGTCAAGACGCTGGCGCGGCTGGCCAACGAGCATCCGACCCCCGAGGTCAAGCGGCTGGCCGAGATCCATGTGACCTTGCGCAACGTCATGCGCGACTACTCCGAGTCAACGGGCAAGCTCGTCGATCGACTGGAGAAGATCGCCGCCGGCGACGAAAAGGACGACAGCAAGCGCGATCGCCTGCGCGAACAGGCGGTGATCTCCTGGGGTGAAGACGACCAGAAGTTCGGCAGCCACATGGAGACGTTGGCCGCCGACCTGACGCGCTACCTCGACGACCAGATGAAGCAATAGGCCCGCGCAAGGCGCCTGACCTGAACCATTTCGATGCGCCGCTCAGCGACGACGTCGGCCTCGACCGCCGCCGCCCGGTGCGACCACCAGCAGCTTGCGATCGGGCTCGCCTACGGTCTGCACGTTAACGCCGGAAGTGCGATTGAACTGCGAGGCCAGTTGGCGCAGCTCGCCGGGCTCGACGGGCCCGATGGCGATGGCCTTGCCGCTCTGCTGCACCTTGCGCGCGATGGCGATGGCCATCTTGTCCAGGCCGTCTGAGCGCCTGGCGCGAAAACCATCCGCTTCCAGGTTGAGCCGCGTTCGTTTGATGGCGTGCCGGTTGATGGCCTTGTTGAGCAGGAACTGCAGCGACTCCCAGGCCCGGCCATCCAGGGTGGCCCCTTCCGGCCGGGTGATGGGACCGATCTTCAAGGCGACCTGTTCGCTGTCCACCTTGGCTTCGACGGCCTCGACCTCGACGCCGATCAACTGCAGCGCCTTGCGGGCCACGTCGTCGGCGATCTTGGTCTTGTCTTCGATGGATACATGCACCCGACGGGGTCGGCGCGGACGATCGCTGCCAGATGATCCACGCTGGCCCTTCTGCTTCGCCGATGCCTCTGCTGGCACCGCTGGCTCGGCGGCGTCATCTGAAGGGGCAGCGGCTGCTGCATCATCGGACGGCGCCGGCTCTGTGCTCGACGCCGGCTCCACCGGCTCGTCGACCGCTTCTGCTTCGCCGGTCGCCGCCGGTTCCTTCTGCTCGTTGCCCACCATTGCGATTCCCCCGATCCCCAGCGCCGCCGACTCAACTCGTCGGGGCCTGCTCGGCGCGTTTGAGGTAGTAGGTCTGCACGCCGCTCAGGACCGTGTTGACCAGGATGTAGAAGGTCAACCCTGAGGGCAAGGACATCATCATCAGCGAGAACATGACCGGCATGCCGTACATCAGCATCTTGCGCTGGGTCTGATCACCGCCCGGATTCGGCATCAGCCGTTGCTGGGCGAACATGGTCAGGCCGAGCAGCACCGGCAATACGTAGTAGGGATCCTTCTGCGTCAGGTCGGCCACCCAGGCAAAGAGCGGCTGGTTGAACAACTCCACCGAGCTGTAGATCGTCCGATACAGCGCGATGTAGACCGGCATCTGGATGAACATGGGCAGGCAGCCGCCCAGCGGGTTGACCCCGTGGCGCTTGTACAGGGCGAAGGTCTGCTTGTTCAGTTCCTGCGGATCGGCCTTTTCCTCGCCCTTCTTCTTCGCTTCAGCGGCCAGCTGCTCCTTGATCTTGTCCAGCTCCGGCTTGAGCCGCTGCATCTTGTACATGCTGCGCATGCTTTTGGTGGTGATCGGCCAGAGCAGCAACTTGACCATCACGGTCAGGATCAGGATCGCCAACACCCAGGAGGCGGTCATGCCGTGGGCGAATTTGAGCACCATCAGGAGCGGCCGGGCGATCAAGCCGAACCAGCCGAAGTCGATGCTCTCGTCCAGCCCGCTGCCCATCTGTTCGAGGTACTCGATCCGCTTGGGACCGGTGTAGAACTGCATGGTGTATCGCTTGACGCGCCGCTTCATCACCCGGTCGATGGCGGCGCGGGCGTCGGCGTCATCGCCGGTTCGTTGCCGGGCCGCTTCGATGAACGTGGCCTTGACCTCGGCGGCGACCGGCGACTTCAAGCCCAACTTCTCATAGTCGGCATCGCAGCTGTCGCCGCCCCAATGTTTGGTGTACCAGCCGGGCAGGCAGCCACCTTCGGCGGCCGAAAGGGCCTCACCTTCGCCGACGAGGATGGCTTCGATGACGCCGTTGGACAGCTCGCCAATGCGCACCACACCGCGCTTGCCCCAGCCCTCGCCCGGCACGGTGACCAGGGCGAAGTAACGCGAGTCTGAGTACAGCCACGTCGGCGTGCTCGAGTTGCTGCGCTCGGCCGGCTCGGCGTCCACCAGGCTGCTGGTATCCATGTGGGTGGTCTGGCCACCGACGTGGAAGCCCGCGCCCTTGAGATCGGGCGGACCTTTGAGCATGGCCAGCAGGCCGGTCTCTTCGTTGGCCTTGTCGTGAAAGCGCGTGATCGTGTGGCGAACCTTGAACTGCGCCGGCGCGGCGCCGAGGTTCCAGACCGCCAGGTCGACCTCCATGGCGTAGGGCAGCTCGGGTCCAGCCAGTCGGTAGCGCTTGATCATGTAGATCGGGCTGCGCACGCGCGCCGGATCGGGCCAGGCAAGGGCGACGGCCTTGTTGTCGCTGGCCAGCACCCCCCAGCGAGGGTCGCTCTTGTACCAGCTGTCGAAATCCGGCCAGGTCTTGGTGGACGTCTTGCCGGCTTTGTCCCGGACCTCGATCTCCAGCTTGCCCACCGACACATCGATCAGGGCCTCGCGGAAGGGATCCCACTTGGCATCCCAGGTATCCACCAGCTGCAGGGCGCCGGCGGCGTACTTGGCCTTGGCCCACTCCGGCGCTCCCCCGGGTGTGCTCGCGCGATCGAGCTCGAACTGGGTCTCCAGCAGCCGAATGGACTCGACCCCACCCAGGCAGGGCGAGACGTGCCACTGAACCCGCTCGCTGGCCAACGACAGGCTCTTGACCTCCGTGCGGCATTGGCGGCTGGGGTCGGCCGCCTCGGCGGGCCTTGGCAACCACGCCAGCGAACAGGCGATCGTCAACAGCAGCACGCGGCGGCTCAGCGACATGGAAGTAGCCCTCAGGATGGCGACAGGGTGTGACCCGATCGCGGCGGTACCGGGTCATGGCCGCCAGCGCAAAGCGGCTGACAGCGCAGCAGGCGCCAGCAGATCAAGCCGAGCGCCCGGTGGATGGGGTGCTCGGCGAGGCTCTGGCGGGCGTAGTGGGAGCAACTCGGATGGAAACGACAAGCCGGTGGCAGCAGCGGGGACAGCCAGCGTTGGTAGGCTCGCAGCACGCCATCGAGGCATCGACTCATCGGCCGTCGCCAGGTGATCTCCGTGGACGACGAAGCGCCCTCGGGATCGCAGGTGATCGGCGCTTCGCTCAGATCGCGGTCCATCGCACCCTGCCCATCAGCGTTGCCAGCTCGTCGCGCACGTCAGCAAGGGAGTGGACCGGCCATGGTGCGCGGACCAGGACCACCAGGTCGACCGGTTGCGGCCAGCCATGGCGCAGGGCCCGGAAGGCCTCCCGACAAAGGCGGCGGATCCGCGCTCTCCGCGGCGCGTTGCCCGCACCTCGGGAGATGGCCAGACCCAGCCGCGATCGTCCGGTCGCTGCCGGCGCCACGACGATCGACAAGCCTCGATTGCGAAGCCGTCGACCCTGACTGAAGGCATGATCGAAGTCGCTTCGTTTGCGCAAGCGATCAGCGGCGCCAAATCGTCCGCTGGGTCGCGAACGATCGACGAGGCTGGATCGACGCGCAGGTGCGGGCACCACGATGGAGTTCCGTCGCTACTTGGTCGGCGTGGTCGCCGCCAGGCGCTTGCGGCCCTTGGCCCGCCTGGCGTTGATGATCTTGCGACCGCTGGCCGAAGCCATGCGCACGCGGAAGCCATGAGTGCGCCGGCGAGCGGTGCGACTTGGTGTGGAAAGTCCCTTCTTCACGGTCCTTCCTCCGTCAACTGCCGGGTGGTTTGCACACGGTCACCTCTGTGGTGATGCGTGCGGTCCGGCGTGGGTGGCTCGCGAGCCGGGTCCGATCGATGGACCAAGCGCTTGTCGGCCAGTCTGGGTGGGTCCGGCCGTCGCCGCCCCTCGAACACAAACTGCGTATTTCCGGCAGGTTGGTCGTTCGTCGCCGCTTTCCCCTACGGAAAAGCCGCGTTAGATAGCCACAGGGCCCCAACCCTGTCAACTGGGAACTGCTCTGAGGAGGTCCCGAAATTTTGTTCTGCCTTGCTCACGGGCGGTTGCCGCCGACTTGCTCAACCCCCCCTTGCGCCCGCCTTCTGAGGGCGCTAGGGATCGGTATGCCCATGTGGATCGACCTGTGGACGCGGGATCGCATCACGGGGTGGTACAGATTAAAACTCCTCGGGCGAAGTGCCCGGCGATGGCGACTTGGAGGGGGTCGTCATCCGACAGGATGGGTGTGTGCAACACCCGCCGTCAGGCAGATCCGCTCCAGAGATGGTTGACCGTATATGGAAGATCTCTGGTCCAGGGCGCTGGGTGACCTGCGCGCCACCACACGAAGGGCGATCGTCGACTCCTGGTTCGAACCGATCTCCCTGCTCGATAGCGAGGGCGATCGTGTACGTCTCGGCGTGCCCGACGGTCAGTTCCTCAGCTACATTCAAGATCATCACATCGATCGCATCCGCGACTCGCTCGAGCGCGCCGCCGCCGGCCCGGTTCAGGTCCAACTGGCGGTGCACGAAGCCGGCGACATGGTCGCGACATCGGTGACGCCGGCGAAGAAGCGCCAGGGCAGCCTGCCTATCGAAGGCAAGCCACGGGCCACGGTGCACAAGGATCGGCTGATCGACTTTCTGACCTTCGAGGCGTTCATCGTCGGCCAGCCCAACGAGCTGGCCCACGGCGCCGCGATCAGCGTCAGCGAGGCGCCGAGCACCACCTTCAACCCACTGTTTCTCTATGGCGGCGTGGGCATCGGCAAGACCCACCTCCTGCACGCCATCGGTCTGGCGATCCGTGCCCGTCATCCCACCTTCCGCATCCTCTATGTGCCGTCCGCCTCGTTCATCGACGACACGATCGCGGCCATGCGATCCAGCAGTACTTCCGAGCGCGCGCGTGTGCGAGACCGCTATCGCGACGTCGACGTGCTGTTGATCGACGACATCCAGTTCATGCAGCGCAAGGAGCGGACTCAGGAGGAGTTCTTCCACACCTTCAACGCCCTGCACCAGGCTCGAAAGCAGATCGTGCTGACCTCCGATCGCTTCCCGACCGAGCTCAAGGACTTCCAGGATCGCCTGCGCAGCCGCTTCGAGTGGGGCCTGGTGGCCGAGATCGGCGCGCCCGACCGCGAGATGCGCATCGCCATCTTGCTGCGCAAGGCCCAGGCGGCCGGCATGGCGGTGCCGCTGGACGTGATCCACTACATCGCCGATCACCTGCGCAACAACGTGCGCGAGCTCGAAGGTGCGCTCAACAAGCTGCTCGCCCACAGTCGAATCGGTCATCGGCGTATCGACATGGCGCTGGCCCGGGACGTCCTGGGCCCCGTCATCGAGCTGCCCTCGCGGAACCTGACCATCGACGCCATCCAGAAGGCCACAGCGAAGTACTTCGGCCTGCGCATCACCGACCTCAAGGGGAGCAAGCGCACGCGCGGTGTGGTGACACCTCGCATGATCGCCATGTACCTGGTGCGCAAACATACCGACGCCTCGTACCCCGAGATCGGCCGTGCCTTCGGTGGTCGTGATCACAGCACGGCGATCAACGCCTGCCGCCGAATCGACTGGCAGCTCAAGCACGACGAGCGCATCGGCACCGCCGTTCAGGCAGTCGAACACAGCCTCGGCCGCTGAGCTGTGCGCGCAGGCACGCGCCGATTTCACCACGACCCGCCACAAAAAATACGTCGACGGAGATCGTCGACGATCGCCCCAGATCGTCGAAAAATGCGCCCGTCAGTCCCCGATTCAACTGTCCACAGGCCTGTGGGCGAACGGCTACGGGATCACGATCGTCGGCTTGTGGACGACCTGTGGATGGTCTGGGGAGAGCTGGCCGGCCGGCGCCAGACTGTGGACAAAGCGCACATTCATCCACCTCCATGCCCCGATTCATCCACAGGTAGATCTAATATAACTCTCTGTACTCAAACAGTTTTTACAGACCGTCCGGATCCTGCACATGGCATGCCTGCTCCTCCTGGATCGATCTCAGATCAACCCAGAAGAGCAAAGGAACATCCATGGACAAGCCAATCCGATCAATGTGGAGCGGATGAGGTCTGGGGGCTTCAAAAAGGGCGCTGTCGGCGGTAGAAAGGCGGCCGGTCATAAGAGGTCCTGCGAGAGGAAGCGATGAAAGTCACGATCGACAAAGGCGCGCTGATGATCCCCCTGTATCGTGCCCAGGGTGTGGTCGATCGCAAGGCGTCCACCAATGTGCTCGCTTGCGTGCATATGGCTGCGGCCGACGGAACGCTGGTGTTCACGGCCACCGACTACGATGTGACGATCACCGCCGAGGTGAGCGCCGAGATCACCGAGCCAGGAGCTGCGCTGGTCAACGGCCGCACCCTCTTCGAGGTGGTCCGGGTCCTGCCCGACGGCGTCATGGTCGAGATCTCCGCTGACGACAGCCACCGCGTGCGCATCGAAGCGGGCAAGGCCTACTACCACCTCAACGGCCTGGCACCCGAGGAGTTCCCCGACGTCGTCGAGGAGACCCAGGGTACGCCCCTGTCGCTCGACAAGAAGCAGGTCGAGGCGATGCTCCGTCGGACCCTCTTTTCGGTCTCCAACGACGAGAGTCGGCCGGCCCTGAACGGCGTGCTGCTTGAGGTGGAGCCGGCGGAAGACGACGCCAATAAGGCCAAACTACGCATGGTGTCCACCGACGGCCACCGCCTGTCCAAGGTCGAGCGCGAGGCGGAAGCGCGCGACTACGACGGCAGCACCTATCGCTGCATCGTGCATCGCAATGGCGCCGCGCAGCTCCAGCGCATCTTCGAGGGTGGCGATCAGCTGGTGCGCATCGAGTTTTTGGGCCGCAACGTGGTCTTCAACTGCGACCAGGCACGCTTGCAGGTGCGTCAGATCGAAGAGGCATTTCCCGAGTACGAACGCGTCGTGCCCGCCTCCAGCGACGTCAGCGTGACCTTGCGTCGGACCGGGCTGGTCGAGGCCATCCGCCGCGTCTCCTCCCTGGCCACCGGCAAGCACAGCCTGCTGCGGGCCGACATGGAGGCCGGTCGGCTGACGTTCGAGATGGTGCACGCCGATTTCGGCGACGCCCACGAAGAGATCGAGCTGCCCGAATACGATGGCAGCCTGGTCAGTATCGGCTTCAACCCGCGCTACCTGCTCGACGTCTGCGGGGTGATCGAAGGCGACGAGGTGATCTTGCAGGTCAGCGACCAGTTCTCGCCCTGCTTGCTGCGCAGCGATGAGGAGCCCGGCTCGCTCTTTGTCGTCATGCCCATGCGGCTGTAACGCACGATAGGAGCGGCCAGCTCGCTCCGCCGGCGCGCTTCATCTGTCGCTGGGGACGGGAACGCGGATGCAGATCGAGCGCCTCCATGCCGACGATTTTCGCAACCTGAGCGCCGTCGAGATAGAGCCTCATCCCCATTTCAACATCGTCCAGGGCGACAACGGTCAGGGCAAGACGAACGTGCTCGAGGCGCTGTATCTGCTCGCCGGATTGCGCAGCTTTCGTACCGCTCGCCTGGCGGAGTGCATTCGCTTCGATGCCGACAAGGCGACCGTCGCCGCGCGCCTGGTGCGGGCTTCGGTGGCCTCCGATCTGGGCATCGAGCTGGGCCGTCGGCGCAGTCGGGTCTTTCTCGATGGCAAGTTGACCCGCCGCAACGCCGACTACCTGGGCCGCCTGGTGGTGGTGTTGTTCACCCCCGATGACCTGCGCCTTCCCCATGGCGAACCGGCCGCTCGTCGTCGCTACCTGGATCGGGCGGTGTTCAACCACCAGCCCGGCTATCTGGACGAGTTGCGACGCTATGAACGGGCCCTGGGCCAGCGAAATGCCCTGCTCAAGGACAACGATGGTGTCGGTGTAGATCGCGATCTGCTCGAGGTCTTCGATGGTCTGGTCGCCGATACCGGGGCTGTGATCGCCGACCGCCGAGCGCGTTTCGTGGCCGCATTCTCACCGCGGGTCTCCGCTCATTTCGACCAGGTAGCTGCCTCGGGTCTGAGCGCATCTCTGCAGATCAATTGCCGACTGGACGGCGCGGCCGAGTCGGGAATCGAGACCTGGCGACAGCTGTTGAAGGATGCGTTGACGGCGGGCAGACAGCGGGATCTGCGCCGACGTTTCACCGGATCGGGCCCGCACCTTGACGATCTGGTGCTGATGATCCAGGACCGTCCGGCGCGCATTCACGCCAGCCAGGGGCAGTGTCGCGCTTTGATGCTGGCGATGAAGATCGCCGAAATACGAAGCCTGGAAGAACGCTTGGGCGAGGCGCCGGTGCTGTTGATGGACGACGTTTCCAGCGAGCTCGATCGCGCCCGAAACGGGGCGTTGATGGGGCACTTGGACGCCCTGGGTGGGCAGGTCTTCCTGACCACCACCGACGCGGCCCACATCGCGCTGACGGCGCCGCGCAAGGTATTCCGCATGGCCGAGGGCCGGTGTACGACCGATCCCGGGCCAGAGGAGGATGGTGGTGCAGGCATTCCAGATTGAGGGTGGCGTACCTCTGAGCGGCAGTGTTCGGGTCTCGGGCAACAAGAACGAGGCCCTGCCGGCGCTGGCATGCGCCATGCTGACCGACCAGCCGGTCATCCTGGACAATGTGCCGGACATCCTCGATGTGCGCGTGATGCTCGACGTCATGCGCGAGTTCGGCACCGAGGTGACCTACGAGAGTCCTCATCGGATCCGGCTGCATACAGCCGAGTTACGCACCACGACCGTGCCCATCGAGTTGGCCGATCGGGTCCGGGCTTCGATCCTCTTCGCCGGCCCCATGCTGGGTCGCGCCCACGCCATCGACCTGCCGCCACCCGGCGGCGATGTGATCGGTCGTCGTCGCCTGGACACCCACTTCGATGGACTGACCAGCCTGGGCGCTCGATTCGAGTTCGGTGCCACCTTCCGCGGTCACACCGATGGCCTGATCGGCACCGATCTCTTCCTGGACGAGGCCTCGGTCACCGCCACCGAGAACCTGCTCATGGCCGCCTCGGTGGCGCGCGGGCGGACCGTGATCCAGAACGCCGCGTGCGAACCACATGTGCAGGGCATCGCCAGCATGCTCAACTCCATGGGCGCCCACATCACCGGCCATGGCTCGAACTGCATCACCATCGAAGGTGTCGACAAGCTGGGCGGCACGACCCATCGCATCAGCCCCGACTACCTGGAGGTCGGCTCCATGGTCGGCCTGGCCGCGGTCACCGGCGGCGAGCTCTGGATCGAAGACGTGGTCGAGGAACACCTGCGCATGGTCCGCATGGTCTTCGGACGGCTCGGTGTGCGCACGGAGATCAACAAGGGTCGCCTCTTCGTGCCCGGTCGGCAGAAGTTGGAGATCAAGCCCGATCTGAGCGGCCATATCCCCAAGATCGACGACGCGCCATGGCCCCAATTCCCCACCGACCTGATGTCGATCGCGATCACGGTGGCCACCCAGAGTCGGGGCACCGTGCTCTTCTTCGAGAAGATGTTCGAAGGTCGGATGTTCTTCGTCGACGCCCTGATCGGCATGGGCGCCCGCATCATCCTCTGCGATCCCCATCGGGTGGTCGTGGTGGGTCCGGCGCAGCTGTACGGCTCCCGACTGGAGAGTCCGGATGTACGCGCCGGCATGTCCCTGCTGATCGCTGCCCTGTGTGCCCGTGGCAGCAGTCGGATCTACAATATTCGCCAGATCGATCGCGGCTATGAGCGCATCGACGAGAAGCTGCGTGCCCTCGGCGCGCGCATCGAGCGCATCGAGAGGTAGGCCTGAACAGCGTCTCCACCTTACCGGCCCTGGTGCCGGATGCCGTCTGGCGATCCCACGTGCGCGACGCTCGCAGGGTGGTCGTCAAAGTGGGCTCGCAGGTCTTGTGCCGCGCCGATGGCGCCGTGGACGATCGCATCTTGTCCGGCCTGTGCGGCGCCTTGGCCAGCCTGCTGCAACAGGGTCGGGAAGTCGTCCTGGTCAGCTCGGGTGCAGTCGCCCTGGGTCGTGGACTGGTGGGCCAGGTCCCCGGCGCGGCCGACCGCGATGCGGGTGCCTTGGGCAAGCAGGCTCTGGCGGCGCTGGGTCAGGGCCTGCTGATGAGTCGGTATCGAGGCCTGTTGGAGGCCCATGACATCGCCGTGGCGCAGGTCCTGCTGACCCATAGCGACCTGGGCAATCGCCAACGCTTCTTGCACGCCCGCCGGGTGACCGGCGAGCTGATCGGCGCCGGCGTGTTGCCGATCGTCAACGAGAACGACACCGTGGCCGTCGAGGAGATCCGATTCGGCGACAATGACGCGCTGGCCGCCCAGGTCGCCCACCTGGTGGGGGCTGGCGTGCTGGTGCTGCTCACCGAAGTGGACGGTCTGTTCACCGCCGATCCGACCCTCGATCCCGCCGCCGTGCTGCTCAACGCCGTGGCCAGCGATGACGAGCGCAGCCTGGCCATCGCCGGCGCTGGCGCCGGCCGTTTCGGTACCGGCGGCATGCGATCCAAGGTGCTCGCGGCGCGCAAGGCCGGTGAGCTGGGCGTCATCACAGTGGTCGCCGATGGACGTCGCGATGACGTCCTGCGGCATGTGCTCGGCGGCGAGGATGTGGGCACCATCTTCGCGCCGCCGCGGCGCCAATTGAGCGGCAAACGAAAGTGGATCGTCTCGTCCGTGCGCACGCGCGGCATCGTGGTCGTGGACGATGGCGCCGCCACGGCCGTCCGCGAACGTGGTCGCTCCCTGCTGCCCGCTGGCGTGCTCTCCATCGAGGGTCGATTCGGTGTGGGCGATGCGTTGCTGGTCCGTGATCTACGCGGTCGGCCCCTGGGACGTGGTCTGTCTCGCTACCACAGCAAGGATGCCCGTCGGATCCTCGGATTGCGCACCGAGCGCATCGCCGCGGAGTTGGGCTGGCTGCCGGCGCCCGAGCTGATCCACCGCGATGACTTCGTCGCCAGCGATGACGAGCCGGTGGACGAATGGTGAGTTCAACTCCATCTCGCTGGGCCTGCTTCTGCCTCTGCCTGCTGCTGGTGGGCTGCCCGTATAACGCCGAGGAGGCGCCTGAGGACAGCGGCGCGACCGAAGATGTACAGGCTGAAGAAGGCGGCGCCCGACTGCAACTGATCGCGCCGCCGGAGGCCAGCGACCTGTGGCCCCTGGCCGCCGATTGGCAGGTGCGCGTTCACCGCGTGGCAGCCGGCCAGCCGGGCGAACTGGCGGCGGAAGTGGTCGGACCGTTGGATGAAGCCATCCGTGTGGCGCCATTTGCTGGTGTGGCGACTTCGTTCTCCATCGAGCTGCGCGATCCGGCCGGCGGGGTGAAGGCGCGGGCCAGAACACCGGCGGCGATCTATGACCAGACGGAGGTCGATCGCGAGGTGCCCGCGTTCCTGCTGCCCATGGACAAGGTGGTCAGCGTCGTCGACGACAAGGGGAAGTCACCGTCCGTCAAGGGTCTGCTGGGCCGTACGGTCACCGCCATGGGCACCGGCGAGGTCCTGCTGGTGGGTGGTTCGGCCTATGTCGGTGGCGCGCCCTGTGGTGAGGGTGCGGTCGGCGCGCCGGAAAAGACCGTGCAGCGTTTCGATCCGGCCGATGGTGGCGTGACCCAGTTGAGCGCCCTCAGCCAGGCGCGGAGTTTTCACGTGGCCGTGCCGATGTCGACGGTTCGCCTGGCTGTGGTCGGCGGCTATATCAGCGGCGCGGGAGGTCTTCAGCCGACGGCGACCGTGGAACTCATCCGCATCGACGCCGGCGTGGTGCAGAAGGCTCCCCACGGCCTGTCGACGGCTCGAGCGCGGGCCTGCGGTGTTGCGGTCGGTAAGCGCCTGGTGATCGCTGGTGGCGTGGGCAGCGCTGCCGCGAGCCTGGAGGTGTGGGATCCGGCCATCGGCACCATCGGCAAACCCCTGGTGCTGCCATCGGCGCGCAGTGATGCCGGCTGCGCCAGCGCCGTCGATCCGGTCAACGAGCGAAACCTGTTCTTCATCTCCGGCGGCGCCAACGGCAGTACCCTGGCGAGCGACATCCTGCCCTTCGCGGTGGAAGATGACGGCCTGGTGCCCTATGCCCCCATCGGCCTGCCCGGTGGCGGGCTGAAGGGCGGCTTCTTCCACGCGCCTCAAGGTGCGTTCGCCCTGGTGATCGCTGGCGGCTTCGGGTCGGGCGGTCTGCCGGTCGACAAGGCATGGCTGAATCTGCTCGCTTCGGCCACCACCGGTTTTCAGTCTCTGCCCGCCCTGAAAAAAGCGCGCGGCTGCGCGGCAAGCGCCATCGTCGGCCAGGGCGGTCGGGCTTTGATGATCGGTGGCATGGGGGCCGCCGGCGAGCCGCTGGCAAGCCTGGAGCATGTCGTGCTAGATGGCAGCCCTGGCAAGCAGACAGGGGGGGCGCTGCCGACCCCTCAGGCCGGCGGTGCCGCTGCTGCCCTGGATGACGGATCGATCCTGCTGGTTGGCGGAGTTGCACTGGTGGCCGGGGCGCTCGAGGCGGCGGACGGATTGTGGCGATACCTGCCAGCTGACGATGCCCAACCCTGAGGAGTGGACAACGCGATGGACGAAGGTTTGCGCAACAAGTTGCTGATTGGCACCGGCCTGGTGGCTGCCGTCGTCCTGATCTGGTGGTCGATGAGCGACCCGAAACAGGCGCCGGCCACGGCACCTGAGGCGAGCGCATCGCCACCAGCAGCCAGCGCGACCACCCCTGCCCCACCGGCAGAGGCGCCCATGCCCGCCGCCCGCGTCGTCGCCGAACCAGCGACGCGCGGAGCGCCACAACGCCAACGTGGCCGGCCCCTGGTGGTGGTCGAGGTGGCCGCGCCGGAGGGTGCGCCCGCGGACGGGCCCCTGGTCTTCGGTCTGCACGGCCGGGGCGATACGGCACAGGGCTTTTCGCGCGTGGCCGGCAGCCTGGGTCGCGGCCTGGCCTGGCGCTTTCTGGGCGCCCCCCTGCCCTGGCAAAGCGGCAAAGCCTGGTTTTCGGACCACCGCCGGGCCGTGCCCGAGCACGAGATAGACGCCGCGATCAGCGCGATCGATGACCAGGTCCGCGGGGCCGGCAAGCGTCCCCTGGCCATGGTGGGCTTTTCCCAAGGCTGCATGATCCTGTTGCGTTACCTGGCCCTACATCCGCACATCATCCGGGCGGGGGTCTGCATTGGCGGGGCCGCGGTCGGCGAGCTGCCGACGCCGGGCGATGCCCCCACCACACCGATCCTCTTCGTACACGGCGCCGGTGATCGCGTCGTGGCAGCGTCCGCCGCTCGGGAAGCCATCCAGGCAATGGAGAACCGCGGTTTCGCCACCGAGTTCATCGAACATGCCGGCGGCCACGTTCTACCGTCCGAAGAGTTGCCCCGCATCTCCGACTGGTTGACCGGTCGCCTTGCCATCGATCAATCCGCCACCAACCCCAGGGACTAGTCTCCAGAGAGAACAAACCACCTGGGTACAACTCCACCCTCAAATCGGGAGATCTCCTATGTCTGATAAGCGCATCGAACGCGTCGGCGTCATCGGCGCGGGCGTCATGGGTTCCGGCATCGCCGCGCACCTGGCTTCCGCCGGCATCGACGTGTTGCTGGTCGACATCGTGCCGCGCGACGCGCCGGCCGCGGTCGACGCCAACGATCCCAGCTACGACCACGTTCGCCACGCCCGAAACGGCATCGCCGCTGGGGGGCTGAAAGCGTCCACCAAGCTCAAGCCCGCTGCGTTCCAGCGCAAGGTGGACATCGGCCGCATCGACGTCGGCAACCTGGACGACGACATGGCCGCCCTGGGCGCCTGCGACTGGGTCGTCGAGGCCGTGATCGAGCGCCTGGACATCAAGCAGAGCGTCTTTGCCCGCCTGGACGAGGTCCGCAGGGCCGACACGATCATCAGCTCCAACACCTCCGGCATCCCGCTGGCGAAGATGGTGGAGGGCCGCAGCGAGGGCTTCGTCGCCCACTTCCTCGTGACCCACTTCTTCAACCCCGTGCGCTACATGAAGCTGCTGGAGATCATCCCGGGGCCGGACACCTCGCCCGCCGTGACGGCGCGCATGGCCGACTTCTGCCGCGATGATCTCGGCAAGGGCGTGGTCTACGCCAAGGACACGGTCAACTTCATCGCCAATCGCATCGGCGTGCACGGCATGATGGCCGCGCTGCAGGCGTGGCTGTCCGATGGCTATCGAATCGACGAGATCGACGCCATCTTCGGCGAGCCCATGGGTCGGCCCCGCTCGGCCATCTTCCGCACCGCGGATGTGGTCGGCCTGGACACCTTCGGTCACGTCTCGCGCAACTGCTACGACAACCTGCCCGATGACGAGGAGCGCGATATCTTTCTGCTGCCGGCGGTGGTCGACAAACTCATCGCCGAGGGCCGTACCGGCCAGAAGGCGCGGGCTGGCTTCTACAAGAAGGTGGGCAAGAAGATCATGGTCCTCGATCCGGAGACCATGGAGTATGTGCCCCAGGACAAGCCCCGCTTCGAGTCGGTGGGCGCTGCCCGCAAGCTCAGCGATCCCGGCGCGCGCATCAAGACCATCGCGCTGGCTGATGATCGTGCGGGTCGCTACGCCTGGAAGGTGCTCTCAGCCTCGCTGGTCTACGCCGCCAATCGCCTCGGCGAGATCGCCGACGACGTGGTCAGCATCGACCGGGCCATGTGTTGGGGCTTCAACTGGGCCATCGGACCGTTCCAGATCTGGGATGCCATCGGCCTGCAGACCGTGGCGGACAAGCTCACCGCGGAAGGGCGCGCCGTACCCACGGTGGTCGCCGACATGCTCGCCGCCGGAAAGACCGCCTTCTACGGCGACGACGGCGGCTACACGGCAGCGGGCGACTTCGCGCCGGTGCCGAGTTTGCCGGGCATCCATCTGGCCGACGTGCGCAAGCAGGGTGAAGCGATCGCCGCCAACGAGAGCGCCGAGTTGCTCGACCTGGGCGACGAGGTGCTCTGCCTGGCTTTCCGCAGCAAGATGAACGCCCTGGACGACAAGATCATCGGCCTGGGTCAGCAGGCTCTGGAGTGGCTCGATGCGGGCCGCTACACCGCGATGGTGATCGCCAATGACGGGCCGAACTTCTCCGTCGGCGCCAACCTCATGTTCATCGCCGGCTTCGCCCAGGCGGGCAAATGGCGTGAGCTGGACGTGGCGGTGAAGGCCTTCCAGGACTTCAACCAGTCGATGAAGTTCTCGCGCGCGCCCATCGTCTCAGCGCCCCACCAGATGGCCCTGGGCGGCGGCTGCGAGGTGGCCATGCACGCCACCCGTCAGCAGGCGGCCGCCGAGACCTACATGGGCCTGGTGGAGGTGGGCGTTGGCCTTTTGCCTGCCGCTGGCGGCACCAAGGAGATGGTGGTCCGGGCCCTGTCCGGCATCCCCGGCAACGTAAAGATGGATCGCTTCCCGATGCTGCAGCGAGTGTTCGAGGCCATCGGCATGGCCAAGGTGGCCACGGGCGCTGGCCAGATGCAGGAGATGGGTTTCCTGCGCCCGGTCGACGGCTGGAGCGTCGATGGAGATCGCCGCATCGAGGACGCCAAGCGGGTGGCACTGAGCCTGGTGGCAGGTGGTTATCGCCCGCCCCTGCCGGCGGACAACCTGGTCCTGCCCGGCGCTGACGGCACCGCCACCATCGATATGGGCCTGAACGCCTTCAAATGGGGCGGCTACGCCAGCGAACATGACTGCGTCGTCGGCCACCAGATCGGTCGGGTCATCTGCGGTGGCGACACCGCGGGAGTGAAGACCGAGCAGCAGTTGTTGGACCTGGAGCGCGAGGCCTTCCTCAGCCTGGCCGGCCAGGAGAAGACCCGCGATCGCGTGGCCCACATGCTCAAGACAGGCAAGCCGCTGCGCAACTAGATCGAACAACATCCTCGCAAGGAGAACGAACATGCAGACCAATACCGCCGTCATCGTCGCGGCCGTACGTACCCCCTGCGGACGGGGGATCAAGGGCAGCCTCGCCACGGTGAGGCCAGAAGACATGGCCGCTACCGCCATCCGCGAAGCCATCGCACGGGTTCCAGGGCTTGCACCCGCGGACGTGGACGATGTCGTCATCGGCTGCGCGATGCCCGAAGGCGCCCAGGGCATGAACGTCGCCCGCATCATCGCGCTGCACGCGGGCCTGCCCCAGGAAGTGCCCGCGGTCACCGTCAACCGATTCTGCTCCAGCGGCGTGCAGTCCATCGCCCAGGCGGCCGAGCGCATCATCGCTGGCGGCGCCGATGTGGTGGTCGCCGGCGGCGTAGAGACCATGAGCCAGGTGCCCATGGGCGGCTTCAAGCTGTCGCCGCATCCGGGCCTGATCACCGACTGGCCCGAGGTGTTCATGCCGATGGGTACCACCGGCGAGGTCGTGGCCGAGCGCTTCAACGTGACCCGCCAGGACCAGGATGAGTTCGCCGTGGAGAGTCAGCGACGTGCGGTGGAGGCCTTGAAGGCCGACGCCTTCGCCGATGAGATCGTGCCGGTGGATACCCCCAAGGGCGCCCTGGAAGCGGATGAATTGCCACGTCCGGGCACCACGTTGGAGGGCCTGGCCAAGTTGCGCCCTGTCTTCAAGGTGGGCGGCACGATCACCGCCGGAAACTCCAGCCCGTTGACCGATGGCGCAGCGGCCGTGGTGCTCATGAGCGCTGAGAAGGCCGAGGCCATGGGCGCCGAGGTTCTGGGCATCTACCGCGGCTTCCAGGTCGTCGGTGTCGCCCCGGAGATCATGGGCATCGGGCCCGTGGCAGCGATCCCGAAGCTGCTGGAAAAGACCGGCGTGACGTTGGACGATATCGATCACATCGAACTGAACGAGGCCTTCGCTTCGCAGTCCGTGGCCGTGATCCGCGAGCTGGGTCTGGACACCGACAAGGTCAATCCTCTCGGCGGCGCCATCGCCCTGGGCCACCCCCTCGGCGCCACGGGGGCCAAACTGACCGCGACGTTGTTGCACGCCCTCAAGCGAAACAACGGCCGCTACGGCATGGTGACCATGTGCATCGGTGGCGGTATGGGCGCGGCGGCGTTGTTTGAACGGCCGCGATCTTGATCGGCGCCCTCTGCGGCTCTAGAGTGTGCTGGAGCCGCCTGAAATGGGGCGAGTTCGAGTCGGTCGACGATGATCGGTGATCGCCGAAAATACCCTCGCCAGAAGAGCCTGATCGCAGCGCGCATCGGATTCGGTGGACGCATCCATCGTTGGGTGACGACAGATCTGGGTCCCACGGGCGCCTTCTTCGCCACGAGTGAGGCCCTGACGGTCGGCGAGGTCGTTGAGGTTTCCCTGCGGCCCGCCGGCGTCAAGCCATCCCCGATTCGATTGCGTGCCGAAGTGATCCGCGCCGTACTTGGCGGCGGCCCCCACCAACCTGGATTCGCTGTCCGTTGGCTGACGGCGCACAGTGAGGTAGGTGGAGAGCCGCTCTACGAGTTCCTGCGTCAGGTTCTGCGTGTGCCGGATATTACGCGCGAACACATCGGCAATGAGCGCACATTGAGCTACGAGTTTCCCGACGTCGGCGGCGCCTTTCCGCCGGCGCGGCGAATTCCCAGCGGTGGGCCGCCGCTGATCAAGCGAGACCGTGCAGCGCAGCCGCCGGAGGCCGGTGGCGGGCGCTCGTCCTCCCGGATCATATCGGAGGCGATCGGCGGACGACATCAGGGGCCGTCGGTGGCGGCGCGACCTCCGGGATCCAGCCCGGCCGCCTCCGTGCCCACGGAACTTCGCAGCGCGTTGGGTGCTGCGACCGGCCGCGGGCACGGCGTACCGCCACCGCAGCCACCGCCAGAGAAGGTCCCAGAGCCGAAAGAACCGCAGCCAATGACCGTCAAGTTGCCGCCAGCGCCCGCCCCAGAAGCGGCCGCCCCGGCAGCGCCCGCCGCCACATCGCCGCCGGCCGCCCCGTCGGCCAACAGGCCCATCGGTTCGGGTTGGACCGCCGCCGCCGGCACCGATAGCGGTCGCAGAGCAGGTCGCTTGCCGACCACTGCCCGTCGAAACTCCGGCGTGGTGCAGTCCGACAATGTCATGGTCGGCGCCCCCATTCGAAGGCGCAGCGAGACCACCGATACCGCAGCCCATCGCCGCCGAGTGAGCGAAAGAAGCCGCGCGCCGAAGGCCGAGCCGGGCGCGCGGGTCGGACGATTTACCGGTGTACCCAAGGCCGAAGCGGTCGCCACAGAGCGCCTGTTGCCGGACATTGAATCCGGCGGTCGTCGACCCAAGCGTCAGCCGCGGGGAAGGCGGCAATCGGATGGGAATTCGCCGTTCCAGGAGCGTTCGCTGATCTTCAGCGGCGGTGGCGCCATGTCGACCATCGGCGGCCGCTCGATCAGCGACGTGAAGACGGCGGATGGGGAACCGGATGAGCAGGGCAGCGTCGAGGTCGACGTGCCCATCACTTACGAGATCGACAGCCGATTCGTGGTCGGGCGCATGGTCGCGGCCGCACCCCTGGCGGTGGAGATCGAGACCAACGACCAGGCGCCGCAGCTCGAACAGCAGCTGATCGTCAACATGCCGGTCGAAGTCGAGAACGCATGGGGCACGGTCTACCTGGTCGGCAAACTCCTGCGCGTGCCCGAAGAACGGGGTGAAGAGCAGGTCTTCGTGCTCCACATCGAACGCGTCCTCGAAGGCAAGCACCAGGGCTCCTACGGCCGTTTTCTGGCCAGCAGTCACGGGGCCTGATTGAGCGGCACGACGCCGCCGGTGGGCATGGCTGTCCTATCCGCCCCAGGTGACGAGGCCCTGCCGCCTGCTCGGTTGCGGCGGCGGGTGCTGTTGGAGGTGGTCGCTGCGACCGCCGTGATCGCATTGTGTATCGCTGGTGTCGGTGCGTTGGCGTCGATCTGGCCCGCCGTGGCCGGTTGGTCGGGTGCGCTGGTCGCCCTGGCCTTTCTGGGCCTGCCGATTCTAATCGCCGGAGTGCGCAGGTTGGTGGGCGACCCACTGGGCATCGGTCGGGCTCCCTTGATGCCGGCGGTGGGCCTGGGCCTGCTGGTCACCGCGGTGATCGCGCTGCCCTTCCTGCTCGGCTTTGACGTGGTCCAGGTGCAGGGACACGAGCGCACGCGCTGGGCAGGACCTGGACTCCGTTCTTACGGTCTCGAGCTGCAGCAACCGCCGGAGCGCTTTGACGGAGCCGTGGCGCTGGTCGAGCGCGGGGTCGGACTGGCGGTTCATAACGGTCTTGATGTGCCGATTCGCCTGAAGCCGAAGTGCAAAGCGGCCGACGTCGGCATCACCTGTCGAGCGCGCGACGTCGCCGCCGGAAGCGCCGACCTGTTGTCGCCCAGAGAGGCGCAACGAACCGTCGTTGTACGAGCAGACGGTGAACCCCTGGATGCGCCCCTGCTGGCTGGCCTCGAGGATCTGGACAACGGAGAGATCGACCTGGAACGGGGTTGGAGCTGGTTGTTCTGGCTTTTACTGACCCAGTTGGTGGTGGTGGGCCTGCCAGAGGAGGCGTTCTTTCGAGGCTACGTGCTCGGTCGCCTGCTCGCTGCTTTCCCGGCTCGACGAATGGTCCTGGGCGCGCCTTTCGGCCTGGCCCACGTGTTATCCGCCGTGCTCTTCGCAGCGATTCACCTGGTCGCGACCCCTTCGGCACATCGCCTGCTGGTCTTCTTTCCGGGCTTGCTCTTCGCCTGGCTGGCCTCGCGGGCGAGAACGACCATCGCACCCACGGTGCACCACGCCCTGGCCAATACGATGCTGCAGCTTGCCGGGCGCTTCTACAGTTGATGTTCGGTCACCGGTGGCAGGGTCTGGGACCATGCCCCGCGACGGTTCATCGGGCCCGCTCGACCCCGCGACCATACCCCTTGCATGGCAAACGCCTCGATCGCCGCGGCGCGGATGGCACCGGCCCGTTTCGGGGTCGAGGTCAAGGCAAGAAGGGCTTGACCGCCTACGGCCACGCCGACCCAGCCGGCGCCCGCATCCTGCGCCGCTTGTCGGGCGGAGCGCCACGTTTCGGTGAGCCCGTCCGGCCGCCCCACCGTGGTCAGGAGGTCCAGTCGCCCGCTGGCCAGGGCGCTGGTCGCCTGCTCGGAGGCACGCTCCCCATCGCCGATCGCCGGCACGCGGTCCGGATGGCTCATGTCGAGGCCCTCCGCCGGCAGCACAACCACCACCCGCAGGTCATCGAGCGCTTCGATCACGACCGGTGAAACCCCGTCGTCCAGCGTGGCGCCGCCGCCGAACGCTGCTGCGAGCGCGCCCGCCGTTGGGAATCCTGCCGGATTGTCCCCTGCCGGTTGGCCGCCTTGGGGCGCAGACCAGCGCGTGAGCTCTTCCAGCGCCAGCGATCGACCGACCAGGCCGGCAGCGGCCAGCGCGCCCGCCACCGAGGCTGCGGCCACGTCGCCGAGCCCCACATCGCCGCCCAGTCCGATTTCGTGGCGCAGCCACAGCGCGCCGGCGTTGCCGCTGGCCAGCCAGGTGGCCAGTGCGACGCGGGCAGCCGGATTGACAGTCGGATCGCGGGGACCCTCGCTGGACGGCGGGATCACCTCCAGCTGGTGATCGGCGCCGGCCTCTCGCCGACCCGCCAGGAGTCGCTCGCCGATGCCCGGAAGGGCCAGGCGCAGGTGTGCGCCGTCAGCCAGCGCGACCGTCGCCACATAGGGTGCCGTGGCGGCGATCTCAAAGCGTGCATCGTCGATCATGGTGCGCATGTCGACAGCTTATCACCGCGGCCGGAGGCGGGTCGATCACCACGCCATCGCCCGCGCTGGACGCTGGACCGGTCTGCGGGGATGGATTAGGGTTTGAGCATGATCGACCGCCGGGCCGTGGCCACAGCCAACGCAGCGCGTGCCGACCTGGTCGACCGGATCGGCGCGGACCACGTCCTGGTAGGCGAGGCGGCTCGTCGAGTCGTCGGATTGCACGATGGCGACGGTCCGGTGGCGGTGGTCCGACCGCGGACCCCGCAACAAGTGATCATGATGCTCAAGGTGGGGCGTGCGAGACACCTGCCGGTCCTCGTTCGCAGCGCCTTGCCCATGCTCTTGCCCGAAGAGAGCCATGGCGCTCTGGTCCTGGATGCGCGTGGCCTGGATCGCCCGCCCGCCATCGACATCAGCCGCCGGGTGGTGACCACCGGCGCCGGGGTCGATGTAGCCGCGGTCGACCGGGCTGCACGACAGGCGCGGCTGTGCTTGCGCGGCGTTCCAGCATTGCGTTCAGGGGAGACTGTCGGCGCCTTGCTCGGCGCCGGTGAGCCCGGAGAACTGGGCCTGGGCGACGGCTCCCTGGCCTGCGATGTGGTCAGCGCGTTGGTGGTCGGCGGCGCAGGTCGCGTGACCCAGATTGGCGGTCCCACCTTGCTCGGCATGGCCTCCTGGCCCACCGCCGGAATCCCCGACCCCCTGCCCCTGTTGGTCGGCAGCGAAGGCCAGATGGCCGTGCTCTGCGAGGTCACACTGAGGCTGCATCGAGCGCCGCATGTGGCCTGGGCCGAGAGTTCCCTGCCCATCGGGCGCGACGCCCTGCTGCAGGCCTTGAGCGCTGCCAGGTTGGCCATCTCGCGTCGCCTGGTGGACACGGTCCTGCTGGATGAAGGCACGGACGACAGCCGCCTGCATGTGCGCGCGGCCACCTGGCGCGGAGTCGATGATCTCGCTGCGGTGATGACCCAGGCGAGCCTCGTCTTTGGCCGGCATGACATCGAGGTGTTGGACTGGCGCGGCGAGAATCGACGCGTCCGGCTGGGTCACCAGGAGGGGGAATGGCCACGGGCGGAGAGTTTGCCGCCGGCGACGTTGGATCTTCGCATGAGCTGGGCTGACGCGGCCAAGGTGCTCGACGTCTCCGACGCCCTCTGCGCCGGCGCCGATGATCTTCAGGTGGCGCGCAGTTGGGCCATGGGCGCCGACCAGCTGCGTCTTCGTCATCTGTTGGGCCCGGGACGTCCCGACCGGCATCCGCTGGTGCTCGGCGTTCGCCACTTGATCGACGCCGGCGCCTTGCCCATCGGGCTCGGTTCGCAGCTGCGCGACCCGGCGCGGGCGCGCATGGGCTCGGCCACCAAGGTTCTGCTGGCCGGTCTGCAGCGAGCTTGGGATCCCGACGGGGTCATCGGCCCCCGCAGCGGTCTCCTCTGAACACGGCGTAATCCACAGATGGAGATTGCACTCGTCGCCCCGGAAATCCCCGGCAATACAGGCTCGGTCGGCCGGGTCTGCGTCGGAACGGGCAGTCCCCTGCACCTGGTGCGGCCGCTGGGATTCGACATCGACGATCGCGCCGTTCGGCGCGCCGGGCTGGACTACTGGCGGCAGATCGACCTGCGCGTACACGCCGATTCGCAGCGCTTCCTGGCCGCCATGTCAGATCGGCGCTTGCGCTGGTTCAGCGTGCACGGAGCCCACCGCTATGATCGCGTCGACTATGGCGCAGACGATGTCCTGGTCTTCGGGGGCGAAACCCGTGGCTTTGCGGACGAGATCCGCCAGCAATATGGCGACGAGATGATCCACCTTCCGGTGTTGCCGTCGATCCGCAGCCTGAACCTCGCCACCGCCGTCACCGCGGTGCTCTACGAGGCCCTTCGCCAGCACGGTTTCGCGGCCCTGACCGGCGAGTAGCGCGCCAGCCTGTCAATACGGGGGACGGTGGGTCCAGTCGATCTCAGAAGTAGTAGCTGTAGCCGAGCCCGCCGCCATGGCCGCCGCCGAGTCGCATCAGCAAACCGCTGCCCGTGAACCCCTCACCCGTCGCCGAGGGGCCGTAGGTCGTGTCGCCATTGGTGAGACCGTTGTCGATCTGGTCGCTCCAGGCCAGGCTGGGCCCGAACGAAGCAACGATGCTCGAGTGATCGGAGAAGAAGTACTCCGCCTGCAGCGGCAGCTCGAGCAACGCCCCGATCCAGCTCTCTTCTTCGCCGGCGGGATCGCTGATCGTCCAGCCATAGCGGAACCATCCGCGCACGCCGAACGCCACGCTGAGCTTTGGCTGGTCGATGACCCGGAAGAGCACGCCCACGCCGCCCTGGGTCTCGCGCAGGTCGTCTGCTGGCCATTTTCGCGCCTGCCAATCGGCCCCGACCAGCATCTCGATGGCCAGGGAGGTCCGCCAGTACCGAAAGGCCAGGGTCGGCGGTCGGAGCAGGTCGGTGTCCAGGACATGCAGCACGCCGATACTGCCCTTGCCGGTCATGTCCCGAGCCTGGCTCGTCGCCGTCATACCCAGCACCAGCGCCAGCGCGACCAGCACCGCCGGGGCGGTCGCCCTTCGTCGGCTGGTCATGTGCAGTCGATCCGCTACCATCGCGCTCATGTTGCCGGCTCGCGCATGGTTGGACAAGGTGCATCGGGCCAGGACGGGCATCGCTTCTCGTTGGCGTCAACTGGCCTGGGGACTGGCCTTGTGGCTGGTCGTCATCGCGCTGCCATACCTGTGGCTGTATCCCGGCGAGAACCTGGCGCGGCCCATTTGCCTGGTCCTGGCTCTCTTACCCCCGCTGGGCATGGTCTTTGCGGCCGCGAGCGCCCAGACGCACCTGGTCCTGGGCATCGGGCTGGCCAGCCAGGTCCCCATCCTGGTCGCCTGTCCCGAGCTGGTCGGGCCCAGGACCACCGGCGCCGTACAGGGCCTCGCCGTGGCCGTGCTGTTGCTGGGTTTCGCCGCCTCGTGTATCGATCAGACAACGGGCCCGAACTGGCGCGCCTCACCGGGTCGACGGCTGCGCCACCTGCTGCGCTGGTCAGATTCCCTGGCCGGTCGACTCTTCGTGATCCTGGGACTCGTCTGGCTGGCCATGGCCTGGTACGTGCCCACGGCGGTGTCGGCCGAGCAGGTCGAGACCGTGCGCACGAGTCGGGTGGCCGCGGTCGCTTTGTGCTGGATGGCTGTGCGCACCGTGCCGATGGTCCCACCCGGTCCAGCGGGCCCTGCCGATTCTACGTCGACGGACCGCTGGCCATGGATGCTCCTGCTGCGGCGACTGACCTGGCTGTTGGCCCTGGTCGCCGCGCTGCTCTGGTGGCATGGTTGAGCGCCGCAATTTCGCGGCATGGAGGCTCTGAGTGAACGGTCTGAAGTTCGCCGGCGCCGCCTGTGCGCTGCTCTCCATCGCGCCGCTCTGGTATGGACTCTCGGCCATCGCGAGAGCGGACTATTTTGGCGCCCTTCTGGCGCTGATCTTCACCTGGGTGGTAGCTCGCACAGGCATCGAGTTGGCCGCCATGGGCGGTCGCGGTGCCCACGGTGAACCGCTTGGCAGCTTGTCCGTCGACGAGGATTCGGGACCATGAAGGGCGCACGCAAACACCTCTCGAGCCGGATCTGGCGCTGCGGCGCAGCGGTGATCCTGGTGGCCTGTTCGCTGGCCGGCTGCGGCGATGCGGCCGATGAGCGCAGCGCCGCGGGAGATGGTGGGATCGCCGGCGCCGGACTGACCCTGCCGGCAGGTCCGGTCGCCGACCGACCCTGGGCCCGTCAATCCTGCACGCCGGGCAATCTGGAGGCCGGCGTTCTGGCGTGCGTACATGGCGCGGCCATCACCCGCGCTGATTACGAACGCGCGCGCGCCAACCTCCCGCCCTCCGTGGCCCCAGCCCGGGTCGTCGACTCGTTGATCGCCGCCGAGCTGCTCGCAGGCAAGGCGCGGGCGGCGGGGTTGTGGTCGTCCTGGCTGCTGGGCCCTTACAAACGCGCCCTGGCACAGGCGTGGTTGCAGGACGTCTTCGAGGCCGCGCATCCAGCGGCCAAGGTGGCCAAGGCCGACATCGACCATGCCTTCCGCAACGCCACCATTCGCGTGCGCTACAAACGTCAGCGATCCTTCTTCGTCACCGATGCCCAGTTGCTCTGCTGTAGCGGTGACTGGAAGCAGTGCGAGCGGCGCGAAGATGTGCACGCCTGCATCAAGAAGAACAAGCCTGCGGCCATCGCCCTGCACCAGGCATTGGCCGCCGACCCGCCGGCCACGGCAGCGGAGATGCAGGCCAGAACGGTGGTCCTCGCCCAGCGCTTTCCCGGCGTCGCCGTGGCCGAGGTGCAGTTTTACTACGACACCTCCAAGTCCTACGACGAGCAGGAGGGCTACGACCTGATGGTCCAGCCCTATGCCGAAGCCGTGATCAAGCTGTCACAAGGCCAGATCAGTGAGCCCATCCTGACGCCATTTGGCTGGCACATCGCTCGGGTCGACCGCATCATGCCGCCTCTGGACGGCAAACCCACCGATCCCGAGGTGCGCGACGACATCGCGCGCAACATCCTGCCCATGGTCCGGCGAAGGGACCTGCAGAAGACCATCTTCGACACCATGAAGAGGCTGGGCGTGAAGATCCACTTCGACCGGCTGACGAGGTAATTCGTGGCGGCCGCCGAGGTCGGCGAAGACGCCCCGATTCCCCACTTGCTCCCCTACCAGGGCAGCAAGCGCAAGCTGGCAGCTCGCATCCTGGCGGCTGTGGATGGCGTGTCTTTCGAGCGGCTGATCGAACCCTTTGCCGGTTCCGCTGCGGTGACATTGGCGGCGGCCGTGCGCCGGCCCGGCGACGCGTTCATCATCGGCGATTCCTTGCTGCCGCTGGCCGAATTATGGCGACTGGTGCTCAGCCGGCCACAGGTGCTCGCTGATGACTACGCCCGGCTGTGGCACGAGCAGTCGGTTGACCCCCGGGCGCATTATTTGGAGGTGCGTGCCCACTTCAATCGAGATCCACAACCGGCGACCCTGCTCTACCTGCTGGCTCGCTGTGTGAAGGCGGCGCCGCGCTTCAACGAAGCCGGAGCGTTCAACCAGGCGGCCGATCATCGCCGCCGGGGTGTGCATCCGGACCGTATGCGTCGCCAGATCCATGATGTAGCGGCCCTTCTCGGCGATCGATGTGAGGTGCATGGCGGCGACTACGGCCTGCTGCTGGCCCAGGCCCGACCCGCCGACCTGGTCTACCTGGATCCGCCCTGGGCCGGCACCACCACCGGCCGGGACAAGCGCTACCACCGCGGCCTGGCCACCGACGATCTGGTCGCCTCGCTGCACGACCTGAATCGCCGGCAGGTCCGCTTCCTGCTCAGCTACGATGGCCGCAGTGGCAGTCGCAGCTATGGCGCTCCGCTGCCCGCCGAATTGGGCTTGAAACGCCTGGAGATCGCCGCTGGCAGATCGAGCCAGGCGACCCTGCTGGGTCGCGACAACGAGACCGTCGAGTCCCTCTATCTCTCACCGGGGTTGTGGACCGCTTGAAGGGCTTGTGGGCGTTCAGTGAACGCGGCGCCAGACGCCGACCACCTGTCCCAGCACCTGGCAATCGGCGGCGTCCTGGCGATCGATCAGGATCGGCGCCATCTCCGCATTCTCTGCCTGCAGGCGGATCCGATCGCCCTCGTGGTAGAAGCGCTTCACCGTCGCTTCGCCATCGATCATGACCACCGCGATGCGACCGTTATCGGCCGTCTGGCGTCGGCGCACGAAGACCATGTCCCCGGGCAGGATGCCGGCGTCGATCATCGACCGACCCTTGACCCGCAAGCCGAAGACGTCTTCGCCACTGCCGCCGATCATGGTCGGATCCACGGCGATCGTCTGTTCGATCTGTTCCACCGCCAGCAGCGGCGCTCCCGCGGCCACGCTGCCCAGCACCGGCACGTCCACGGTCGCCCGACCACGATCCCGCGACGGTCCGGAGCGACCGCCTCCGCCGCCTGGTCGCTTGACGATAGACAGGCCCCGAGACTGCTGCCCGCTGCGCGCCAGCCAGCCCTTGCGCTCGAGCGCCCTGAGGTGGTCGCTGACGCCGTTAGTGCTTCGAATCTTGAAGAAATCTCCGATCTCTCGAATGCTCGGCGGGAAGCCGTGCTCATCTTGATATGAAACCACGTAGTCGAGGATGTTACGCTGGCGCGCGGTGAGGCCGTCGTTGCTGGGCATGAAGCGCCTCCTTGGAGACCATCTGAAGCGATTGTCGCGTCGAACACAGCCTCCGCCGATCGTGATCCAGTGGACCAGTGGGGAGAACAGATGTTCAGGTGCAAGGTACTGAACATCTGTTCAAATAGCAAGCGAATCGCCGCTCTTTCCATGGGGCGCTTTGCGCTCGTCCTTGTCGTCGCAGCCTGCCTGGGTCTGTCGGGCTCCACGGGTTGTGAGTCCATGGCCGGCAACGATCGCGACCCGCTGGCTGACTGCTTGACCCATCGCGAGGCGCTCTGCCAGCGATACGGCGAGTGCCTGGGCAAGCCCGCCTCCTGGCAGGCCACCTGCCTGGCACAGCAGGACGAGGTGGGCGGTGCCTGCGAGGCGTTGATTCAGAGCAAGCCCTGCTACAAGTCGCGCTCGGTGCTTCTGGCCACATGCGCCGAGGAGTTGCCCGGCAAGTCATGTCTGGAGGTCTGCGTCAGCGGTGGTGGACGCACGGTCTGTTCGTCGCCCTGTCCGCTGGTCTGCTCGACCACGAATCCAGGGCTCGACAATTGAAGACGGCGATGTGATCGCGAGCGTCAGATGCGGATTTCGATGTGACTGCTGGCCTTGAGCTCGGCCATCCACGCCCGGTACAGGCGCACGAATTGCTGCTCGGTCAGGCGGGCGCGGACCATCTGCTCAAGGATGCGCTTGTCCTTGGCCGGGACCTCGCGGCGCGCGATCCGCTTGATGATGTGGAAGCCAAACGGCGTCTGGATCACCTTGCTCACCTGGCCGTCGCGCAGGCTCCAGAGCTTGCTGCCGAAGCTGGGGTCCAACATCCAGCGGCGCATCCAGCCCAGGTCGCCGCCTACCTCCGTGCCCAGGTCGTCGCTATGTTCTTCCGCCAGGTCGGAGAAGCTCTTCTTCTGAGCCATGACCTGGTCGTAGACGGCCCAGGATTTGCGCCGCAGCTGGTTGACCTCGAAGGGGCTGGCGCTGGGCGGCACCTTGATCAAGATGTGGCGTGAGCGGACCTCGTCCTCCACCGTGCCGGACTTGTACTCGGCTTCGAGGATGCGCTTGACCTCCTGTTCGGTGACGCGCAGTCGACTGCCGAGCTTCACGCGGAGCATCTTCACGCGCAGCTTCTCGGTCCGAACGTGGTCGCGATATTCCGACAGGTGTGCATAGCCGAGCTTGCGCACCGCGACGCGTAGCTCGCTCATATCCCAGAGGTTCTTCTGACGCATCTGGGACAACACCTGGTCGATCTCGGCGTCGGAGATCGTCAGGCTCATCTCGTTGGCGGCGCGCACCACGAGGTTGTTCTCGATCAGGGAATCCAGCGTCTGGCGCAACATGGCCAACTCGCTGCGAGGCCGCTCCGAGTCGGTGGGCACCAGGGACTGGCTGGCGCTGTGTCGACCCTGGGCCCGAACCAGTTCGCTGTGGGTGATGATGCGCTTGTTGATCACCGCCGCGATGCCGTCGATCTGGATGTACCCGCGCGGCAGCTTTGCCTGGCGCGGGCCGGTCTTCTTGGCCGCAACCGCTTGATTCGACACCGAAGCGCAGACGATCATCGACAGCGTCGTCAGCAAAGCGACGCACAGGCCCGGGCGCCGGGTGGTGGTCTGCTGGCGCCGGATCATGGCGTCTCCGCTTTGTCTGTCGCTGTGTCTGTCGGTGTGGCTGGCGGCGTGCCCTTGGCGGCGGCCGGCGGTGCCGCCAGCGGCGACCCGGTCTTCAGCGAGGCACCCTTGCTGCGCGGCTTGGGCGGCCCTCGAAGGGGCAGCAGGCGCACGGCGTCGTCGTTGATCTCCACGCCGGCGTTGCCGCGCAGGCCATCGAGCAATTCCTTGCGGCGCGCGTCCCTTTTGCGTTTGAGCACCCGCCGGCGGATGGCGCGCTTGGCGTCGTCGAGCTTCCTGTCGATGGCGGGGCTCTTGGAGGTGACCATGATCACGTGAAAGCCGGCCTCCGTGGCGACGATCGGGCCGAGCTTGTAGGGCTCCAGCGCCATGCCCGCTTCGATCAACGCCGCCGGGATGGCGGCCAGGCGGGCCTTCTCAGCTGGCGGTGCGTTGGCCGGCGGTTGTCGCGAGACCAGGCCCAGAGAGCCCAGCTGGGTAGCGGTCGCCTTGTCCAGGCTGACCCGACCGACGTAGTCCTGCCACAGCACGTTGAGCTTGGCGGCGGAGCCTTCGGCGCCGGCTTCCAGCTCGTGGCGGACCTTGTCGGCGGCCGCTTTGTCGCTCAGCAGAAGGTGACGCAACTCCACCTGTTCCGGCTTCTGATACAGGCCCACATTGGCCTCGTAGTAGGCCTTGACCTCGGCATCGGTCACGTCCTCTGCCTTGACCTGGCCGGCCACCGATTCCTTGAGGTAGCGGCGCACCATCTGGCTGCGGGTCGATTCGACCACCTCGGGATCCTTGGCCAGTCCCTGCCGGGCGGCTTCCTCCGCCAGCACCTCGAATTGCACCCAGCTGGCCAGGTACTCCTTGCGCTTGGCGACGGTGGCGAACTGCGCCCGCACCACGCCGGGTTCGCCGGCCAGACGTGACTCCAACTCGCCGAGGGTGATCTTCCGCTGGCCGATCTCGGCCACCACGATCGCCTGTTGTTCGGCGGTGAGCTGCGAACCGGCCAGGGCGGCCTTCGCTTTGGGGATCTCGTCGACCTTCGCCGACAGCGCCGCCTCGCCCACGCCCGGACCGGCCGGCACCTTGCGTTGGGGCTTGTCACAGCCAAGGGCAGACAAGGCCACAAGGCAGATCACGATCGCCGTGATGCGGTGGTGGTTGCTGGTCTGTAGGGGCAACTTGGAGGTGATCATCGGAACTGGATTGGTGAATGGGAGGTCGGTCCATCAACGCCGAAGGCCACGGGAGTCTTCCCACAACTGCCGAGCGGGTCAAGGTGAGGCTTACAGCCGCATGCGGACCTGTGAACGCCAGTCTCCCTTGACCTCGAGCGTGGCCCGTCGACCGCCCTTCTGCAGGCGCGCCTCGATATCGGTCGGCAGGGGCACGATGGCCACGCCGTCGGCCCCGGCCTGGGCCTCAATCTGCAAGCCATCGTCCAGGGTGAGGCGCACGCGGCCGGGCCCTGGCTTGGGCGCACCGCAGGTCTGTATGCGTCCCGCGCGCTTCAGGGTGCGTTCACCCAAGGGCGTCTCGTGAACGCCGAGGCTCCACTGTTGCCAGGCCGCGCCGATCAACAGGGCCAGGCCGACGGTGGTGATGGCCGCCCCCTGGACATAGGCCTGCCGGGCGCTGCCGGGACTGAACTCGCCGTCCACCTCTTCGGCCGGCGGATCGAGGGCGTTGTAGGTGATGATGCCCGCCCCCGCGGCCGCGAACAGGCCGCCAAAGAGCCACTCCAACTTCAAGCTGGCGCCTTCGGCCCGGCGGGTGGTGCGTCGAAAGCCGCGCGCTCGCTGCTCCAGCACCTTCTGGCAGCGGGCGACGCTGAGCACCTGGACCTGCACCGTGGCGCCGACCCGCTTGCCGCTGACCTGGTGGCCCGCGCCGAGTGATTCCATGCGCTGTTTCGGCTTCTCGAGCGGTTCGACTCGAAGGCGGTGGGTCTCGCTGATCTGGGCGCATCCCAGGCAACCCACCACGGCCAGCAGGGCCGCCGGGCGCCAGACAGGGGCCGTCCTGGAGAACAGTTCACTCAATAGAGCTTCTCCAGCTTGGAGCCCACGTAATAGTGGGCCGTGATCTCGGCGAAGGTCTGGCCGAGTCGGGCTCGACCCATGGAGCCGGTCTGGTCCAATCCGACCCCGTGGCCATAGCCGGCGCCCTGGAAGGTCCAGCTGCCCGGCACGCCATCGGCGCCGGCCGCTCCGGGCTCGGCGATGAACAGCGATGAGCGCAGGCCCCTGAAGGCCCGCCGGATGCGCAATTCGCCGTGGATCTTGCGCTTGCTGCCATCCTGCAGGGTCACTTCCAGGTCGATGATCCGACCGGAGACACCTCGTTTGATCACCCGCATGGCGCGCACGTCCTTGGGGATGCCGTAGCGCTTGAGGCTGGCGCGGAGCTCGCGCCTTTTGCGGGTGACCTTCCACCGCAGGACGTGCTTGTTCTTGCCGGCAGCGGCCGCATAGCTGCGATCGGTCGACGCCAGGTGAGCCCTGACGGCGGCCTCGTCGGGGATGCCGGTCAGCAGATCTTTTGCGCCGGGCTGCAGATCGGCCCGGCCGCGCAGCGTGGGATGCGGCGTCATGTCCCAGGCGTTGTCGTTGTTCTCGGTGTGGCCGCCGCTGGCGGCGCAGTAGAAGGCGTCCACGAGCCGCCCGCGCCGCTTGGGATCGGTGAGCACAAGGCCCCGGGTGGCCCGCACTGCGGCGATCACACGCGGGCTGATCCGCTTCATGCCGCCGTAAGCCTGGCAGTGGACCTCGCTGCAAATCGAGAAGGGATCGGTCCGATGGCGCTGGCCGACCTTGGCCAGCATGTCCGTGCGCGCAGCCACCGCCTGGGCCTTGAGCGCCTCCATGGGCGCGCTGGCGAAGATCTCGGCCGCCACCACGCCGGCGAGGATCTTCTCGATTCGAGCTTCGTTGACCACCGTCAGTCGCCCCGCCTTGTTGGGTGCGACGTAGATTCGGCCAGGCAGAATCAGTGAGCGGCTGCGCTTGCCGCGCGTCCCGGTGACGACGATGGGTTGGGGTTGGCCCTTGGCGTCCGGCAGCGCCTCCAACCAGATCACGTCGGCGGCGCGCACTTCGGCACCGTCGGCCGTGCGCGCTCTGAGCAGCGCCTGGGGCGGATGGATCATTTGTACATGAACCCAGGCGTCCGCCTGCCAGGTGGCGCTGATCTCGGTCGCTCTGGCCCTGGCTGAAGCCTTGTCGGCGTGGCCCTGTTCCAGGCAGAGCAGGGTGCGCCGTGTATCCAGAGCACGACCTCGCAGGGCATAGGTGGCGCCGATACCGAAGTGCCTCGTCTTCAAGCCGCGCGCCTGCCAGGTCTTGCGGATCGTACGCAGCGTCGCCAGGTCGTCGGCCGGCGCGGCGCCGATGCCGACGTAGTAGCGCTTTTCACCGGCCTTGAATCTGGTGCCACTGACCACCATCGGCCGATCGCCGGGGATGACGAACTCCACCGAGCCGTCGCCGGTTCCGATCACCCGCAGGCCGGACCTGGCGCGCACCTCGATCTGGCGCTGATCGGCCAGTACCGACAGCGGCAGGAGCGGGTGCCCTTGGCCGTCGAGGGTGACGAATACACGGTACAGACTGTCCGCCCGATCTTCGTGACCCAGGGGGTCGGCCTGCCCGGACGCCGCCACCGGCCAGCAGAAGATCGACAGGATCGTCAGCAGCGTCGCGAGGTGAGCGCCGCCGGCCCTTCCAAAAGCGCCACCCCTTGGCGATACTCGGCGCCACGCCCAGGCGGCCATGGAGATGTCCTCCTGCCTCATGGGGTTGCAGATTCCAACCATGGCTTCCGTCCATCAACGCTATCGGATCATCGAGAAGATCGACGCCGGAGGCATGGCGGAGATCTACCGCGGGGCTGCGGTTTCCCTCGATGGTTTTGAAAAACAGGTGGCGATCAAGCGGATTCTGCCCTCTATCTGCACCGACCAGAAGTTTGTCGCCATGTTCCTCGACGAGGCCCGCCTGTCGATGCAATTGCAGCACGCGAACATCGTGCAGATCTTCGATATTGGCAAGGCCGACGGTACGTACTTCGTGGTCATGGAGTTGATTGAAGGTCCGAACTTGCGCCGGGTCATGCAACGTTCCCTCGATCGCAGCAAACCGCTGCCCGTGCCGCTGGCCTGCTACCTGATCGCCGAAGTGGCCAAGGCGCTCGCTTATGCCCACGAACGCACCGATCCCAACGGTCAGGCACTGGGAATCGTTCATCGCGATGTGTCGCCGCCCAATGTCCTGCTGTCCCGCCAGGGCGAGATCAAGTTGACCGATTTCGGCCTGGCCAAGGCCGCCACCCACGTTCAGCAAACCGACGCCGGCGTGATCAAGGGAAAGTTCGCCTACCTCTCGCCCGAAGTGGTCGACGGCCGCGACGCCGATCCCCGGGCGGACGTCTACTCGGCAGGCATCATCCTGTGGGAGCTGCTCTGCGGTCGAAAGCTCTACGCCGGCAAGACCGACATGGAGACCGTCGAGCTGGTCCGGCGCAGCCAGGTGCCAGCGCCCTCGGCCATCCGACCCGAGGTGGACGAAGAGCTGGAGCGCATCGTGCTCAAGGCGCTGGCGCGCAACCCCAAGCGCCGCTACCAGAGCGCCAGGGCGCTGGAACGCGCGGTGGTCGGCCACCTGTTCAAGCACGGCATGCAGGTCGCTGAGAGCGATGTGGCCACCTACCTGCGCGAGCTGGAGGAAGACGCCACCGGCGATGCCGATGTATTCGATGTGGTCACCCTGCTGCAGGCGGAGCTCGTGGAGTTGCGCCGGTCTGGGAGGCTGGATCCCAACCTGGGCCAGGTGCCCCTGCAGTCCACCGCCCTGCGCGCCAAGAGCAACTCTCGTTTTTCCGTTGATCGCGTCATGCAACGTCTCGATCAAATGCCGCTCGATGACATCGCAGACGCCGAGACGGCGGATCCAATCCTGTCCCTGGCCGATCGCTTGGACGCGCCGGAGAGTCCGGAGATCAGCGGCGAACTCGACAATGAGGACGGCGGCGGCAGCGGCCTGCTGTGGGCTGCGGCGGCCGCTGCGATCGCGGTCGTGGTCGGCGGGCTGGCATTTCTGTGGCAGAGGGGCTATCTGCCCTTCTGAACGGCGCGCCCGGTCCGGACGGTTCAGACACCGCCTGCGCGTCGTTGCCGTCCCGATCAATGCCCTTGGTGTTGATCTTGGACGTCGCTTTGGACCACCCACCCTGAGGCGCAGCGGTTCGGCCGGCGTCATGGAGCAACCAGATCGTGAAGTTCTTCATCGACACAGCGAACATTGACGAGATTCGCAAAGCACGCGCCTGGGGCGTGCTCGACGGCGTGACCACCAACCCTTCGCTGGTGGCCAAGACCGGGCAGCGCTTCGACGACGTCAAGCGCGAGATCCTGGCGCTGGTCGACGGACCGGTCTCGCTCGAGGTCACAGCTGTGGACTATGACGGCATGATGGCCCAGGCCCGCGCGCTGCACGCCGAGGGCTCCCAGGTCGTGGTCAAGGTGCCCCTGACACCCGCCGGCATCGCCGCCACGCGCACCTGCACAGAAGAGGGCATCAAGACCAACGTGACCCTCTGCTTCAGCGCCAACCAGGCCCTGCTGGCCGCCAAGGCGGGCGCCACCTACATCTCGCCCTTCGTCGGTCGACTCGATGACATCAGCCGCGAAGGCATGGCGCTCATCGAAGACATCGTTCGAATCTATGAGAATTACGGCTTCGCCACCCAGGTGCTGGTCGCCTCGGTGCGCCACCCGCAGCATGTGCTCGAGTCGGCGCGACTGGGTGCACACGTCTGCACCATGCCTATCAAGGTGATCGAGCAACTCTTCCACCACCCGCTGACCGATATCGGTCTGGATCGCTTCCTGGCTGACTGGAAGCGCGTCCCGGAGTAGCCCCAGGCGTGGACGACAACGACCGCAGACAACCGCGACAAGAGAGCGAGGAGCCGGGTCAGGCGCTGATCATCCAGCCGCCGGGGCTCGCCCGTCGGACCCTCGGCGCGGCCAGCCGATACCTGCTCGTGGTCTCGCTCTTCGTGGCCGTCTTCTGGCAGGGAGGCGTGTCCACCGGTGCCATGTGGGCGTTGATCGCCATCGGCGGCCTGGCCTGGATATTGTCCTGGGCGGTACGTCCGGCGGGCTTGCCGCGGGCGCGATTTGCGTGGTTGTGGCTGGCCCTGGGCGGCTACTCCGCCCTGCAGCTCGTGCCGTTGCCGCGCAACCTGGTGGCCTCCATTCATCCGCAGGCCGTTCGGCTCGACGACCTGGGGCGCGCGGCCCTGGGCATGGCGCCGGCGGAGAGTCTTCCGCTGGCCATCGCCTGGGCCGACGCCGCCATGCAGGCATCGCTCTTCCTGGTCTGCGGCGGCCTGGCCATGACCGCGGCGATCTCGACCCAGATCGAGGATGGCCGGCGGCTCATGCGGAGCCTGGGTCGGGTCGTGGTCTGGATCGCGTTGATCAGCGGCGGTCTCTGGCTGCTGACCCACGAGCCACATCTGGTCCGCCTGGTGCCGCACGCGCTGCGTCAGGAACTTCGCGCCTTCCTCTTCATCAATCCCAATCACGAGACTGGACTGCTGGTGGCAGGGTTGGCCCTGGCCCTGGGTCACGCCATCGAGGCGCGCACCGTCCGCCTGCAGACCTTGCACGGTCTGACGGCCGCGTTCCTGGGTCTGACCATCCTCTTGATCGGTTCCCGCGGCGGCATCCTGGTGGCCTTCCTGGTGCTTGGACTCACCGGTGCGACCCTGCCGCGTCCGCTGCGCCACATGCGTCGTGACGAGTGGGTTCGCCGGGCCGAGGCGCGCCAGCGCATCTTGCTGATCACCCTGTCGACAGTGGTGGTGATGGTCGTGCTGGCCATGCCCGTGCTGGAGGTGGAGTTCGACGTGATCGGGGCGCGCTCCCTGGACAACGATCCGAAGCTGGACATTGTCAGCAAGATCGTGCCGCTGCTGGGCGAGGGCTGGCTCTTCGGCCAGGGGGCCGGGACGCTACCGGTGGTCATGGGCATCGCCCATCCCGAGCTGGCCAGCCGCGTGGACTTCGCCGAGAACATCATCGCCCAACGACTCTTCGATGGCGGCCTCTGGGGTGGGTTGCCCTTCCTGGTGGTCCTGGCGTGGCTGGTGGGCAGCATGTTCCGCCTGCGCCGCCGCTTCCAGGGATACACGCCCTTCTGGATCGCGGTGACCGCCCTGGTGCTGACCAACATGGTCGACTTCTCGCTGGAGGTGGCCGGCGGATTGCTCATCTTCATGGCCCTGGCGGCCGCCGCAGAGCGGACCTGGCCGACCCGGCGCAGCGGCTCGCGACGTGGCCGACCGGCGGGCCTGGCCAAGATGTTGCTGCCCGGACGCGTGGCGTCGGGGGCTGCCCTGCTCCTGGCCGCCGTGTTGATGGTCGGCGCAGATGGTTCGCTGAACCGCCAGGTGAGCGCCCGCCTGGCCGACGCGCCGCTGAACGAAGCGCGCGCCCGCCTGGCCGACGGTCTGCTGCACAATCACCACGCCTTCTATGTCGTCGCGCGCAAGATGATCGCCGGCGGGCAAACGGCCGAAGCGCGTCCCCTGCTGGATCGGGCCATCGGTTTGCGGCCCTCCAGCGAGCACGCTCGCCTGTTTCGGCTTGGCGCCAGCCTGGAGCTCGGAGAACTGGAGGATGCGGTCACCGACCTCACCGAACTCCTGAGGGATTGGAAGCCGGTCTCCAAGCGTGCCCTCGACGCCTGCATGACGAGCCCGCACGCCGAAGAACTGCTGGTGCGGGTGATCCCCAAGGTGCCCGAGCGCAGCTACATGGTGGGCTGGCATGTCTATCAACGTGGCCGGGCCGACCTGGTCGAGCGGGTGGCCCTTGCCCTGCGCAAGGCATTCCCAGATCGGCGCTTCAACATCGAGGGCCTGCGCGGCCGTGTCTACGTCAAGCGCGGCCACATGGCGCCCGCGCGGCGGATCTCGGCGGCCTTGATGGCCAAGTCGGAGACCGAACTCGCCGGCTGGGAGCTGGAGGGGACCATCCTGTCCCATACGGGTCGCTTCTACGAGGCGCACCACCTGATGCGCGAGGTGTGCACGCGCTGGCCGGAGAATTGGAGCGCCTGCGCCGCGGCGGTCAACACGATCTTGCGCGCCAAACGCCCGGAACTGGCCCTGGAGTACATCCGCGCCCAGTTCTCTTCCATGCGACATCACACTCGCACTGCGGTCTTCTACTGGCACTCCCTGGCCCGGGCCTATTTGCAGATGCAGCGCGCTGACGACGCCATCAACGCCGCCGAGCGGATGCTGGGCTACAGCAAGAACGACCGCGACGGATTGATGATCCTGGTCAAGGGCCGGCAGATGATCGGTGACCGTCGCGGCGCCGAGATGATGCTGGCCAGATTGAAGAAGAGTCACCCCACCGACAAGGCGGTCGCGCTCCTGGCAGACGAAGTCAGCCAGACCATGTCTCGACCCTGACGACAACTCGCCCGTGTCGGCTGTCCCCGGCGTCCGCTTGATCGAGCGCCGGGGTCGTTGACAGGGCCGGTCCTGTGCGGCTACTCATGGCGCCGAATCCCGGTGCAGTCGCGACAGACGATGGCTGCTCCTTCACCCAGCAAGCCCTTCCGAACCCGGAGAGTTGCCATGAAGATTCTCGTGACCGCAAAGCGGGTCACCGATCCAAACGCCCGTCTGGTGATCAACGACGATGGCGATTGGATCGAGGACGACGTCGAGTACATCCTCAACCCTTTCTGTGAGAACGCTGTCGAGTGTGCCCTGCAGCTCGCCGAGAACCTGGACGATGTCGAGACCGTGGCCATCGGCATCGGCGACGAGGAAGCCCAGCGCTACATCCGCCAGGGCGCCCTGGCGCGCGGCGTCGATCGCGGCATTCACGTCGATGCCGAAGAGCAGGAGCTGGACTCGGACATGATCGCCCACATCCTGCAGGCGGTGGTGGAAAAGGAAGAACCGGACCTGGTGATCCTCGGCAAGCAGGCGGTGGATGGCGACAGCAACCAGGTGGCGCAGCTGCTGGCCGAGTTCCTGGGCTGGCCGCAGGCCACCTTCGCTTCCGGCGTCGAGATCGAAGATGGCGAGGCGATCGTCACCCGCGAGGTGGACGGCGGCCTGGAGGTCATCGCGGTGCAATTGCCGGCCATCATCAGCGCTGATCTGCGTCTGAACGATCCCCGCTACGCCTCGCTGGCGGGCATCATGAAGGCCAAGAAGAAGCCGCTCGACGAGTACGACCTGGACGATCTGGGCCTGGACGATGCCGAACCGAAGGTGCGCGTCGTTGGACTCAGCGAGCCCGCTGGCCGTTCGGCCGGTGTGGTCGTCGCCGATGTCGACGAGTTGATCGAGAAGCTGAGCAGCGAGGCCCGCGTCATCTAGGCGAGCCCCCTCGAACCCCACGCCCGCGAGGACTCGCGGACGGGAACGGAGAGACAGATGAGCAAGATTCTCGTAGTCGCCGAACACCAGAACGGGGCCCTGAAGAAGTCGACGCTGACCACGCTCGGTTTCGCCCGCAAGCTGGCCGACAAGCTGAGCGCAGAGATCGACTTTGCGGTCCTGGGCAGCGGTGTCGATGCCATCGCCGCCGGTCTGACCGGTTACGGTGTCGGGACAGTTCATGTGGCCGATCACGCCGACCTGGGCAACCCCCTTGCGGCCACCTGGGCCAAGGTGATCGCCGACCTGACCGGCGCCACAGACGCGACGGTGGTGTGCATGTCTTCGTCCACCTTGGGCAAGGATCTCATGCCGCGGGTCGCCGCGCGCCTCGAAGCCGGCATGGCCAGCGACGTGGTCGACGTGGTCGATACCGATGATGGTGTTGGCTATCGCCGTCCCATGTGGGCCGGTGCTCTGCTGGCCGATGTTGTGGTCGACAGCGACGTGCAGATCGTGACCGCGCGCGCCTCGGCCTTCGACGCCGCCGAAGCGAGCGGTGGCGATTCGGCCATCGAGGCCTTCGACGCCGATCCCGGCGCCGGCGACAGCCGCACCCGATTTGTGCGCTTCGACGCCACGGCCAGCGATCGCCCGGCCCTGGACGAGGCCGACGTGGTGGTCGCCGGCGGTCGTGGTCTCAAGTCCGTCGAGGGCTTCAAGGCCCTGGACCCGCTGGCCGACGTCTTCAACGCCGCCATCGGCGCCTCGCGCGCGGCCGTGGACGATGGCTTCTGCCCCAACGACATGCAGATCGGCCAGACCGGCAAGGTCGTGGCGCCGAATCTGTACTTCGCGGTGGCCATCTCGGGCGCCATTCAGCACCTGGCGGGTATGAAGAACTCCAAGGTCATCGTGGCCATCAACACCCGCGACGACGAGCCGATCCACAACATCGCCGACTACAGCATCGTCGGCGACGCGTTCACGATCCTGCCGGAGTTGGTCGAAAAGCTGGTCGCCCGCAAGGGTTGATCGGCCTACCTCTGCAAGCGCCAGGCTAGCAGCGCACAGAGGTACAAGAGCGCGCCCACCAGGTAGAGCGAGCCCAGGCCCGCGGCCAGCGAGGTGTACTCCAGTGCGCCGCCGACCATGGCCCCGATCAGGTTCGAGCCGAACAACAGGTTGGGCGACGATGCCCCCCTGAACTGGCTCGAGAAGATCAGGCCCGCCAGCGCGATCGGCGAGAAGATCACCAGTCCACATAACGCGAGCCGCCCGGCCAGCGAAGGCACGTAGAGACTGCCCGGTGGCAACATCCACCCGGCCACCAGCAGTGCCGCGATGGCCACGTAGAGCCATTGCACCGGCGGCTTCGGCCAGCGCTCCACCAGCAGGTTGGCCCCGAGTACGGCCACCAGGATCGAGCAGAAGGCGATGGCGTTGACCGCCCATGTGGAGCCAAAGAGCAGCGCGATCTCGGTGACGCTGCGGGTCTCCACGAGCAGGAAGCCGGCGCCCAGGAAGAAGAACTGCAGGTTCAGCCGGCGTTCGGCGGGGGCCACCAGACCGAACGAGGCCAGGCCGATGAGCACGACGATGGCCATGAAGTAGAGGTAGTGCGCCGGGATGCCCGAGTGTTCCAGGTAGAGGAAGGGCCAGTCATCGGTCGGCAGGTCGAGCTCGGCGGCGACGCCCGCCACCGCCGCATCCGATGGCGGCTGCCAATCGGCGTCTCGCTCGCCCCAGAACACGCGGCCGTTGGTATAGGGCACCTTCCTGGTATCGGGGGCACGACCCAGGGCGGTGGTCATCAGGCCGTACAGGCGCGTTTTCAGCCACGGCGTGGCGGTGGTGAAGGTGACCACCAGCCGACCGCCCGGTCGCAACGCAGCCATGGCCTCGCGAAAGCTCTGCACGGTGTAGACGTAGTTGTCGATGCGCAGGGTAGACAGGCTCGACAACAGCGTGTGGCTGTCCAGGAAGCCGAACACAACGGTGTCGAAGCGCTCGTTGCCAGCCCGCTTGAGGTACGAGCGCGCGTCATCCACCACCACCTCGACGCGGGGGTCGTCGTAGGGTCGTTCGGGGTGCAGTTCGTGCCCGAGAGCCAGGATGGTGGGGTCGATCTCCACCGCCGTGATGGAGCGCGCGCCTGCTCGCAGCCCGGCCTGCACGTCGTTGCCCGTGCCCGCGCCCACCACCAACACATCACCGGCGGTGTGCTTACCGGCATATGGCAGGTCGTAGAGTTCCTTCCAGCCACTCAGAAAGGCGTCCTCGGTCGCCGGCGCGGCCAGGTTCAAGGCCATCTGGTGGTAATCGTTGTTGACCCGCACCCTGTAGCCCAGCGGGGCGTCATTCGCAGGCCTGGGCGCGGGTTGGTCGATGCCGCGCGTGGTGTGTACCGGCGCGACCTCGATCTTGTAGTAGGGCGACCAGGCGTAGGGCGCTCCAGAAGCGCCGATCAAGACCAGGCAGCCGGCCACCAGCACCATGCGCAGCACGCCGCCGAGACCTCGCCAGGGCGTGACCACGCCCAAGGCGATGACACCGGCGCCGAACCAGGCGATGGGCGGCAGCGACATTCGCGAGGCCAGGCTGAACAGCAGAATACCCGCGATGGCCCCGGCCAGATCGAAGGAGTAGGCCCGCAGGGGGGGCAGGTGTACGAAGAGTCGCCCGATCCGGTGGCCGATCAGCACGAAATGGGCGGCCGTGGCCAGGAAGAGGGAGGTGATCACGACGTAGAAATCGAGCCCTTGCAGGCGGGCGGCGAAGGAGTCCCAGATCCACAGGTTCAGCGACGCCAGCCAGCCCGAGGCGTGTTCCGGCAGGTGGGGCGCCGCCCCCTGCCAGATGTGCTCACCGCCTGGGTCGGGTGTGGTCAGGGAGCCCAACACCAGGGTCATGACGACCAGGATCGTGAAGGTCACCGGCCACCAGCGCAGCAACGGACGATCGTGACGCGACAGCAGCGCGCCGGCGCCCAGCCCGAGGAAGGAGGCGATCAAGATCAGGTTGGTGAAGTAGCCAACCACCCGCACGCTGCCCGGCAACCAGCGGATCAAGGCCAGCTCCCAAAACAGGGCGCTGAAGCTGAGCAGGGCGAGGGTCCAGAGGGCCCGTCGGGTCGAACTCGGTGTGTGCGATGGGGGGTTGGTCGGCGTGGTGGCCATCGGCCAAGGCTAAGCCATGGCCCCTGCCGGTCAAAAACTGGCCCCCCGTGTGGGCGGGAATAACAATCATGGCGGGCGGTTTACCAGCCCGACCAGGGGTCGTCGTTACGGCCAGGGATTGACGTGCAGCCCCTGGATGTGGACAAAGGGGGCCGTCAGGCCGCAAGGCCCGGAGTCGTCATGCTCGTCAACAAGCACCATCCATCCCGCTCCCAGGGCCCAACATGGCCCGGTCTGGCCAACCTGCTGGCCCTGGCTATCGTCGCGGCGTTCGCCGTCGGCTGCGGGCCGGGCTACCTCGACGTCGGGGAGCGGGTCGAAGCCACCGATGAGAATCGGGAGGTGTTCACCATCCTCAAGGCCTATCACAAGGCCATGGAGGATCGGGACATCGAGACGCTCAAGAAGATGGTCAGCCGGCGCTACTACGAAAACGGCGGCACCACCGAGTCGGATAAGGACGACTACGGCATCGACAAGCTGAACAGCGCGGTGCTGCTCAAGCTGCGCGACAACGTCCGCCGGGTCCAGTTCCGGATCAAGCTGCTGGACATCGCAGTCAAGGGCAACAACGCCAAGGCGCAGTACGAGTATTTCGGCCGGGTCCTGCTCACCGAGGGCGGCCGAGACAGCTACAAGATGTGGAACGATTTTGCGCAGATGGATCTTGTTCGCGAGAACGGTCGCTGGAAGATTCTGCGGGGCTTGTAGCCCGGCCATGCGCGTTCGCCACGCCACACCGAACCCAGCCTGGTTGCTCCCGTGCACAGCCGCCCTGGTGGCGGGTTTGTGCCTGCAGCCGACCGATTCGCTCGGCGCGCCCATCAAGTCGTTGGCCAGTGGCGGCGCTGCCCTGCGTGAGGCGGGCGACCACCTGGTGCACGGCAAGCCGAACCAGGTCGTGGCCCTGCTGAGCGACGCCGCCTTGCTCGCTTCCGCCAAGACCCTCGGCAAGAAAAAGGGGCGCAAGCGCACAGCCGGCGAGACGAGCGTGCTGGTCAGGGCGCTGCTCGATCTGGGACGCATCAAAGAGGCTCGCGCGGCACTCAAGCGCTGCCGCAAGTCGTCGCTCTGCGCCCTGGAAGCCTGCCGTCTGGAGCAGCGTTTCGGCCGCCGAAAGACCGCGGTGAAGGTCTGCGGAAGGGCGCTCAAGAAGCATCCCAAGGACGTGCGAATCCAGCTGGAGATGGGCCTGGCCCTCAACGCGATCGGCAAGACATTGCAGGGTCGCAAACTGCTCGATCCCATGGCCGACTGGTACCAGCAGCCTGGCCTGAAACACGTCCCACAGATCATCGCGGTGGCCCGCTCTCTTTCGGCCAACGGCTATTTCAAGGACGCCAATACGGTGATGGCAGAAGCGGCCGAAGCAGCGGTGGACGAAGCCGATCGGCTGGCCGTGGAAGCCGCATGGGGCCAGCTCTTTCTGAGCAAGTACAACTTCCGCGACGCCGATGGCGCGTTCGAGAAGGTGCTGGCCATCAACCCGCGCCACGCAAGGGCAGTAGCGGGTATGGCGCGCATCGACATCGACTCCGATCACAACATCAGCCGGGCCCGCAAGCGCCTGGATGAGTTGTTGAAGGTCCGCCCCAACAGCATCCCGGTCCTGGTCATGCGGGCTGAGGTGGCCCTGCACGACGAAGATCCGAGCGCGGCGCGCACCTTGCTCAAGCGCGCCCTCGCCCAGCATCCCGACGACGCGGCTGCCCTGCACGTGCTGGCCGCGACCTGCAAGCTGATGGATGACAACAAGTGCTTCGCCGCCACGGAGAAGAAGGCCCTGCGTGCCAACGCGCACGACGGTGAGATCTACGTGGTGACCGCTCGCTATCTCGAGATGGCCCATCGGTACAGAGAGGTGTTGCAGCTGCTGCGCAAGGCCCTGGCCCGCGATGGGGACCTCTGGCACGCCCACGCGGCGCTGGGCATGAGCTACGCGCGGATCGCTGACGACAAACAGGCTCGCAAGCATTTGGAGACGTCGTTCACCAACGATCCCTACAACGTGCGCACTGCCAACGTGCTGAACGTGCTCTACGATGGCGTGCTCAAACACATGCACCTGTTGGAGGGCGAACACGTGGATTTGCGCGTGCATCGTCGCGATCGCAAGGGACTGGAGCGAACCGTCCTGCCCTTCCTGCAGGAGAGCTGGCGGGGGCTGTCGAAGAAGTACGCCATGAAGCCTGCCAAGCCGCTGGTGGTGGAGATCTTTCCGACCACGGAGCAGTTCTCGGTGCGCACGGTGGGGTTGCCGCGCCTGGGCGCCCACGCCGTCTGCTTTGGCCACCTGATCACGTCGCGCTCGCCCGGCGAGCGACCCTTCAACTGGAAGATGGTCCTGCACCACGAGATGGCCCATGTCTTCCACATCCGGGCCAGCGATGGCCGCGTGCCGCGCTGGTTGACTGAGGGTATGGCGATGATGGAGAGCGCCTGGCGCGATCCGCGCTGGCATATCATCGCTGAGCGGCGCGCCTGGGAGCGGCTCAAAGCCGGCAAACTGGCCCCGGTCGCCCGATTCAACCTGGCGTTTTCACAGGCGCGCTCCATCCGCAGTATCGTCGAGGCCTACTACCAGTCCATGCTGCTGGTGCGCTTTCTGGATCAGCGCTGGGGCTTCGACAAGCTGCGCACGTTGGTCGCCGGCTACCGCACGGGCAAGTCCACCGCTGCCCTGATCAAGAAGCACTATGGCATGGCGCCGGCCGATATCGACCGCCAGTTCGCCGCATGGTTGACCAAGAAGCTGGCCCGTTTCGAGCGCGACTTCCGGCCCACACCGGCCCAGGTCAAGGCACGCCTGGCGGGCGAGTGGAAGGCGTCCAACCCCGCCCGCAAGGCCCTCGGCAAGGCCATGCCGCTGCTGGCCAAGGGACGCCGGATGCAGGCCCGCAGGGCGTTGGAGTCCGTCCTGATCAACCGACATCGCAAACGCCCCGACGCGGCCGCGGTCGCACCGGGTGGGCGCGCCGCCGATCCGACCTTCATCACGCTGGAGCAATGCACAGCGGGCTACTTCCTGATGGAGTTGGCCGTGAGCGACGGCAACTGGCCCCAGGCGGCCCCCTTTGCCCGTCGCCTGGTGACCTCGCTCGGTGGTCGTTGCGATGGCGTGCGGCAGCGCGTGGTCCTGGCCCGTGCGGTCACCGATCCTGGCGCCTTCGCCAAGGAGGCGATGCCCCACCTGGAGAAGGCCTGGAAGATCGACTCACGGGATCCGGCCCTGCTGGGCATGTGGCTGAAGATGCTGGACAAGGTCGGCGATACAGACGGCCAGCGCAGCGTCGCTCGGAAGCTGATAGCGCTCGATCCGAACGGCGTGTCCGCGCCGCTGCTGCTGGCGAACCTGGCCTGGCAGGAGCTGGCTCCGACCCTGGGCCTGGCGGAGACGGCATCGTCTGCTGCGAGTCGCAAGAAGCTGCGCAAGAAGGCCAGCGCGAAGTCCAAGAAGAAGAAGGGGCCGCCCGACGCGGCGCGCAAGGCTGCGTTGCTCGCCGATCTTTCCCTGGCCGCCAACGCCTTGGAAGAGTCCGCTCCCCTGACCCGTGCCGCTGTGCTTTTCGAGGCCCGGCTGGCGGTCGCCCGCGGCAAGCCGGCCATGGCGCTGCCGGTGTATCGATTGGCGGCCGAGCGCGCCAAGGGCGACGCGGCCCGAAAAACCGCCTGGTGCGAGCTCGCCAAGGTCGCCACCAAAGCCAAGGCGACCGCCGATCAGGCAGAGGCAGATCGGCGTTGCAAGGCAGAGCAGGCGGATCTCTAATGGCCCCCGGCAGGGGGTGCGCATGCAAAAACAACTGGCCCGACTCGGCTCGCGCTTGACCGCGTTTACGATCCGCTGGGTACCCGACGCCTGGGTGGTCGCGGTGCTGTTGACCGGGGTCGTCTGGCTGCTGGCCATCCTGGTGGCCGATGCCGCGCCGCTCGTCGGGGATACCGGCCTGCCCGAGTGCGGCAAGGATCGCAGTTGCGGTGCCTTCGACGCCTGGTCGGGCGGCATCTGGCGCCTGCTGAAGCTCACCTCCCAATTCGCCCTGGCCCTGGTCACAGCGCAGGCCTGCGCGACCTCGCGCCCCCTGCACGCCTTGATGGATCGGCTCTCCCGCCTGCCCGATCCCGAACGCCCCCAGCAGGCGATCGTGCTGATGGCCACCTTCTCCCTGGCCACCGGCTACCTGAACTGGGCCGTCAACCTGGTGCTCTGCGCCACATTTGTGCCCATCGTCGCGGCGCGCAACCCGAAGACGGACTTCCGCCTGCTGGTCGCCAGCGCCTACCTCGGCCTCGGCGCCATCTGGCATGCCGGCCTGAGCGGCTCGGCGCCCCTGATTTCGGCTACTCCAGACAACTTCCTGGTCAAGCAGGGCGTGCTCGATGCCCCGTTGCCCATCACCGAGACGCTTTTTGCGCCCTTCAACCTGGTCTACGTGGTCGCCATCAGCGTGGTCGCCATCGTGGTCGCGCGCGCCCTGCATCCCGAGCCGGCGGACGCCCAGCCCCTGCCGGTGGAGCGCGCGCGGGCCCTGGTCCAGCCGCCCGCTCGCCGTCCGGCCGTGGCGACCATGACACCGGCCGAGCGCGTCGACCACATGCGCTTGATTTCCTTTGTTGTCGGCGCAGCCGTGCTGTCCTGGTTGGGGTTGCGCTTCTGGCGGGAGGGTGCCGCAGGCTGGGACATAGACGGCTACAACGCCGCGTTCCTGGGCCTGGGTCTGGTCCTGCACGACTCGCCGCGCAGCTTCCTGGCTGCCTGTGAGCAGGGCGCCCGCAACGCCTGGGGTATCATTGTGCAGTTCCCCCTCTATGCCGGCATTTTCGGCCTGATGACGCTGACCCCGCTGGCCATTCACATGACCGATTGGATCGCCGCAATGGGTGGTCGCGAGACCTATCCCATGCTGGTCTACGTGCTCAGCGCGGCGGTCAATTACCTGGTGCCTTCGGGCGGCTCCCAGTGGGTCATCGAGGCGCCCTACATCCTCGAGGCCGGCGCCCGCCACGGCCTGCCCCACGGCGCCACCACCCTGGCCTTCGCTTATGGCGACATGAGCACCAATCTGATCCAGCCCTTCTGGGCGATCCCCCTGCTCAGCGTCACCGGCATCGCCTTTGGCGAGATCATGGGCTACTGCCTGCTCCTCTTCGTGGCCTGTACGAGCGCCACGATGCTGGCCATCTGGGCCATACCCTGGGTCTTCTGAGCCCTTGCGGGACCAGCGCGCTGACCTCGCGCCCAGGTATCGGCCCTGTCGCGCCTGACACCGACCATGTATCCTGGTCACGGACCCGGAGGCAGCGATGAACGTCCAGACGAGCCCGACCCTTCTCAAGGGTGGAGAGCCGATTCCGCTGCAGCTGGTGGTGGACGCCCACCGCAACCTGGTCCAGCCCGATCGACCGGTTGCCCTGCGCCTGCGGATCGCCCGTGGCCTGCTCCCGTCGACCATGGAAGACCTGGTGCCCACCCTGGCCTTCCTGCGCCACGACGCTGACCGTGACGTGCGTTCCGCCGCCACAGAGACCTTGAGCACCATGCCGGCGGACGAGCTCGCCGCCGTGATCGGCGACCTGCCCTCGCCCAACGTCCTGGACACCCTGGCCCGCACCCTGCCCAACGATATCGAGCCCACCATGCGGGTGGCGACCAATCGCGCCACCGCGGACGCGACGTTGCTCTACCTGGCCGGCGTCGGCGGCGCCCGGCTCAGCGACACCATCGGTCGCAACGCCGTTCGCTGCCTGGCCCATCCGCCCCTGATCGAGGCCCTCTTCTTCAATCCGAAGGCGCCGCAGGGCGTGGTGCAGAACCTGCTCGAACTGGCCGTCCGCGAGAACCTGCCGCTCGACCACATGCCGGGCTACGCCGAGGTGCGTTCCGCCCTGCTCGGCGAGCGACGCTTCGAGGTTGACGACTCGCCAGGCCTCGAGGAGATCGACTTCCTCACGGCGATGGATTTCGCCTTCGACGACGAGGCCGCCAAGGAAGAAGAGCAGGAGGAGGAGGGCTACCAGACCCGAAACCTGGCCACCCTGATCGGCCGCATGAGCGTGGCCCAGAAGATCCGCCTGGCCCTGGTCGGCGACGCCGGCGCGCGCAAGCTGCTGGTTCGCGATCCGAAGAAGAACGTGGCCCTGTCTGTGCTCAAGTCGCCGCGTTTGACCGACGGCGAGGTCAGGGGGTTTGCCCTGAACAAGGGCCTGGCCGACGAAGTGATCTCCACCATCTCCCGTCGTCGCGCCTGGACGAAGGATTACACCATCCGCAAGGCGCTGCTGATGAACCCGAAGACGCCGGTCGCCATGGCGATGAACTTCCTGCGCACCATGAGCAAGGCCGACATCAAGATGATCTCGAAGAGTCGCGACGTGCCGCCGGTGGTCTCCCGCGCGGCCAAGGGAATCTTGAACAAGGAAGAGTCGGCGCGACGACGCAAGAAGAAGAAATAGCCTCGCTCAGCGCTTGCCCAGGGGGTCATCGAATCGCTTGGCGCGAACCGCCTCCTCGACCAGCTCGGCGATGGTGGGACCCACCTTGCAGCCGCCCTCCGGCCACGGTGTGCCATCAAAACACTGTCGTTTGGCCTGGGTGAGCGACCAGAATCCGCTGCCACCGCGCGCCAGGTAGTCGTTGAGGGCCAGGCGGTAGGTGTTCTCTGGCTTGATGTTCACCGCGCCGATCCGCAGCTCCGTCGCGCGCTGGCCCTGCCGTTCGATGCCGGTGACCTTGCCGGCCACCCTTCGATAGCGCACACCGGGCTTGCTGGAGTCGCAGCGAACGTGCATGCCGAACATGGCCACTCGCACACCGCCGCGGCTGCGATGGCTGCGGGCGCAGGCCTGCTCGGCCACCTCGCGCAGGCGGGCGCCGTCCAGTTCGACATAGGCCAGCCGATTGGAGAAGGGGTGAATCGCCCGGACCTCCAGGTTGGTGACAGGCCCCGGCCGGTACCAGCGACTGGTCCGCAGGCCGCCCAGGTTGATCATCGCCGCCACAGGCGCCCGGCCCGTGGCTTTGCCCTTGCGCAGCATCTCGCGGGCCACGCGGCTGCCATAGAGCGGTCGTTCCGCGCCCGCCAGCGCCCAACCGACCTTGCGTTGACCGATGATCTTCTCGGCCGGGTAGTCCTGCCGCAGCGTATCGATGGCTTTGCTGATGGCCGGATCCGGCGCCATCTCCTCGTTCACCCGAACCATTCGCCAGCTGGATCGTTTGCGATCCAGGCCGCCGTCCGGTTTGCCGATCAGCTCCAGCCGGCCGACGTACCGGAAGCGATCGCCAGCCTGCACGACCAGGGTCTGCCCGACCTCCTTCCAGACCTTGGCGAAGGTATGGCTGTGCCCGCCGACCACGGCGTCGATGCCGGTCACCGCCCGGGCCAACGCCACATCCTGGGGCATACCCAGGTGGGTGATGGCCACGACCAGGTCGACATCGCGGCGGCGAAGCTCTGCCACGGCAGCGCGGGCTGCCGGATAGATGGGGTCATCGGGGTCCTTGAAGCGGGTGTCGCCGAACTTGGAGATGGTCCTGGTCGACGGCGTCAGCAGTCCCAGGAAGCCGATCTTCAGCCCGCCGCAGTCGCGCACCTCGTGTTCGACGTAGAGGGAACCGTCGCTGTTGTTCAACGTCGGCGAGCTCGCATCCAGGTTGCTCACCACGAATCGCCATCGCTTCAAGCCCTGCAACGCGTGGCGGAGGACCGCCGGCCCGGCGTCGAAGTCGTGGTTGCCCAACGTCGCCAGGTCGTAGCCAGCTTTTTCATACAACTGCCACGCCGCCCGCGAGGCGCCTTTGCGATCGCCATTGGTCGGCGTCATGTAGCGCCCCTGCAGCATATCCCCGGCCGATACCAGCAACACCGCGCCCGGCCGCGCGGCCAGTTGGCGAGCCTTGTAGCCCGCCACACGATCCAGGGTGCCGCGATAACGAATCGGTACATCCAGGGATTGTCGGCGGCCGTCAAACTCCGCCTCGCTGTCGTTGGTCGTCAACAGCAGGCAGCGTCCTTTCGCCCCGGCGGGTGGCACGTCGGCAACGGTCTGGGCGCCGGCACAGCCCCAGAGCAGGGCGAGCATCAGCGCGCAGGGCAGGCCGCTCGTCGCATAGAGGGTGCGGCACATGGGCGACTCCAGGGCGATGTGGTGATCAGCGAGCGTCGCGCAGCCGTCGGGCTTCGGCCCCGAGACCGGCGGAGGTGCGCTTTTGCAGCAGGCGGGCGACGTCGTTGTCGGGCACCAGGCGCACATTGCCAACCTGCATCGCGCGCAGTTGGATCGTCGCCAGATGTTCGACCAGTTCGGCGCGAAGAAAGGCCTGTTCCAGGTCATCGCCCCAGGCGAGCACGCCGTGGTTGGCCATGGTCACCACGTCGAAGCCCTCGGCGACACGCCGCAACTCGGCCAGCAACTCAGCGCTGTTGGGGAAGTGGTAGCCCACCAGCGGCACCTGATCGCCCAAGGAGACCACCGCTTCGGCGATCAGCCTGGGTTGGACCTCGTGACCGGTCACGGACAGCGCGGTGGCAGATGGGGGGTGAGCGTGAATCAATGCCAGGGCGTCGGGCCGGGCATCGTAGACCGCCCGGTGCATGCGGAACTCTGAGAAGGCCTTGCGACCGCCCTGCAGCACGCGGCCGTCGCCATCCAGCACGATGAGGTCGGATTCGTTGAGGATCCGCTTGGACAACGCGGTCGGCGTCGCCAACCAGCGGCGACCGGGCAGGCGGCAGGTGATGTTGCCGTCATGATTGGCCACCCAGCCGCGCTCGTGCAGCTGGTGAGCGATCGACAGCAGCTCGCGGCGTAAGACCGCCAGGTGGCCCTCACCCGCGTGGCGACGATGCACTGTTGATGTGCTCATGCGGCCCCGGCCGAGACGGTGACCTCGTCGACCACCGCGACGATCACCCTACGAACCGGCGATTTGGGGTTGCGCAGGACCTGCCGGATGCCGTTGCCTTCGCACAGGACCAGGACCACATCGCCCGGACCGGATTGCGCATGATCCACAGCCAGGAAGGTGTCGCCGAGATCGGCGCCTGCGCCGTCGATGGGCTGCACCACGAATACCGCCAGGGCGTGCAGCTGCTCGTGCTTGATGGTGGAGACCACCGTCTCCAGGACCCGCCCGAGGATCATTTCGCGCCCCGCTTGGCGCGCGTCTTGCGCGCCTTGGCCGGCCACTCTGTGGCGGTCTTCAGCGGCTCCCCGGCGACCCGATCGACGATGGCGATGATCGCGTGATCGACCGGTACGAAGGGCTCGGGCATGGCGACGGCGGCCTCGCGCGAGGTGGTCATGTGGACCACGTCGCCGGGTCCCGCCTGGGTCGTATCCGCGGCCACCACCGGCCAGCCGCGATCGACCCCGGTCTCGGCCACGGGCTGCACGACAAGCATGCGGATGCCCTCGAGGCCGGGGGCCTTCTGGGTGGCAGTTACAGTTCCGATGACGCGTCCCAGCAGCATGGCCGGAGGTTGGCACTCGCTCGCGCACCGGTCAAGGCAGCACGGCGCTGGATCAAGGCTTGCGCAACTTGAGGATCATGCGCGCCGCGGTCTCCAACTCGGCGCCCTTGGCGCGCCCGCGACCGACCAGAATGTAGCGACGCAACTGGTCCATCGCCTTGACCTTTTCGCCCATCTGCAGCAGCGCAGCGGCATAGTTGTAGTGCAGCGAGTAGGCCGCACCGGCGCGCCCGGCGGCGGCGGCGAAGACGTCTGTGGCCCGATCGGGATAGCCGAGCTCCATCCAGGCCAGACCCAATTCCTCTTGCAGGGCCAGGTCGCCAGGCGAGAAGCGGAGCCCCTCGTTGAGCACCTCCAGCGACTCTTTGTGCGCCCCGACCTTGTTGTAGAGCCGGCTGAGCATCAGGTAGGCGGGGGCGAAGCCGGGATCGCCGGCGATGGCCGCACGCAGCGCCCGGTTTTCGGTCGAGCGATCCTTGGACCGTCGCGCCAGCCTGGCCGCCAGCAGGTGGCCATTGGGATGTCCTGGATCCAACGCGAACAAGCCCTCGAGGGCCGTGAGGGCGTTGCGATACTTGCCCATGGCCTCGTGCGCCCGCGCCAGGTCGAGATGCGCTTCGGGCCGGGTCGGATCGCCTTGCACGGCGACCTTCAGGTAGCCCGCCGCCGCTTTGGCGTCTTCAGAGCGCAGGGCCAGAAAGCCCAGGTAGTAGTTGACGTCGGGATCGCTGCTGCCGACCTCGCCAATCTCACGGGCCTGGTTGAGGTGGTGGCGAGCGTTGGAGAAGTTCTGGTTGTTCAGCGCCTGCACCGCTCGGTTGACCTGTTCGACAACGCGTTTTTCGCTGTCGTCACAGGCGGCGAGCGCGGTGAAGATCACCAGCACGGCGATCGGGCGCCACCAGACGCACCCGTGAGCCGTTCGAATCGGGTGTCGGGCCGAGTCGCCCATCGATCAACGATTCCTGAAGTTGAAGGGGTAGATGACCTTGGTCGAGCCACCACCCTTGGCGCGCGGGAAGCGCCAGATCTTGATGTTGCGCAGGATGCAGGACTCCACCGCCGGGCTGTTGAGACCGGAGTCGGCGATCTTGGCGCCGGCGACCTTGCCGTTGGGCTGGATCAGGAACATCACCTTGACCTTGCCCTGCAGTCCCGGATTGGCCTGCAATCCCTTCTGGTAGCAGGCCTTGATGGCGCCCATCTTGGTGGCGATGTAGCGCTTGATGACCTTCTTGGGCAGCTCGCCCTGCGCCTTGCTGCCGCGGCCACCGCCTACGCGCACCAGGCGCTGCTTCTTCTTCTTGATGGCGATGTCGACGGCCTTGATGTTCTTGTCTTTGCCCAGGCCGTCGATCTTGGCCTTCTGGGTGGCCGCCTTGCCGCCGACGGCGTCACCGCCCCCGGCGGGCGCGGCGAGGGCCCGACCGGCGGTGAGTCCCTCCGGGTCGGCGAGCACATCCCCACCGCCAGCCCCATTGGGGTTGACCGCGGAGTCTCCAGCATCACCATCCACTTCAGCGAACAGTCTCGTGCCAACCTGGCTGTCGAGCGCCGCGAGGGCCGAGTCGATGGCCTTGGTCTCCTTGGCGGCCTCGTCGACCAGCGCCTTGATCCGTTCGTCCTTCTTCTCTTCGTCGAGGTTCTTGAGTTCCTTTTCGAGTTCAGTCTCCTTCTTCTGGATCTGCTTCTCCTCGATCTTCTCCTTCTCCTTGGGCGTCAGCGGCGGCGGCTCGTCCTTCTTCTCTTCTTCCTTCTCTTCGAGCTCTTCGGGCGGCTTTTCCTCTTCCTTGACCTCGATGAACTCGAGCACGGCCAGGCGGCGGTCCAGCTTCTCCTTGTAGGACAGCCGCGCTCGGCCGCGCAGGTCGGCAAAGCTGTGGGCGACCGTCAGCGGACCGACGGTCAAGGCGGCCGAGAAGAGCAGGCAGAGCAGGAACGGGACCATGTCCCGGCTCCACAACATGAATTTGCGCGGTGGCGGCACGGGCACGCGGCTGACGATGAAGGTGAAGTCGCCGAAGACCAGCACGGCACGCGTGCCTGCGGTCAATGGCACCACCGGCCCCTTCAGCGCCGACACATTGCCCTGACGAACCTCGCTCAGGTCGTGCACATCGCCGTCCACGATCAAGTGTCCGGCGGCCTTCTCGTTGTCGATGCGCAGGCCAAATCGGGAAGCACCATGAGGCTCGATCAGGATCTTGTCGGGTCCGCCGACCACATCCTCGGGCATGGTGAACGTGCCGTTTGGACCCACGGATACACGCACAGGCTTGGGGAAGAAGCGCGCCGTGAGCATGTCTCCGCGCCACAGGATGGCCACGTCGACGCCCAGCGGGCCTTTTTCTTCATCCTTCTTCTTGTCCGCTGCCGGTGGTGGCTTTCGCGGTGGCGGCGCCGAGAAGGGCGCCGGTTGGGCCTCTGCCTGCGCGGTGGGCCTGCGCTGCGGCGCGAGCGTTACCTGGTCGAAGAGCAGGTCGTCGAGTTCGGCTTCTTTTGCGGCCGCCTCTTTGCGCGCCTTTTCGGCCTCATCCGCCTTGTCGCCGGTCTTGGGCGTCGCCTTCGACGCCGGCTTGAGCGTCGGTGCGTCGTCCTGCACATCGTCCGCTGCGGCCTCGACCTGTTCGGCGGTCATGACCACCGTAGCGTCGTCGGCGGCAGCGGGCGTCTCGGTGATCACCACCGTGGCGTCTTCGGATTTGGCCTTGGCCTCCTCTTCAGACTTGGCGGCCTCGTCGTTCTTGGACGCGTCGTCGCCACCGGTTTTGGCGGCCGGCTTGACCTTGGCGTCTGAACCCTTGGATCGGGACCCCGAACCGGAGCCGCGGCGTTTGCGTGCCATGGGCCTACAGATTCCGCGCGGAGCGGATGATTTCGGCGAAGAAGTCCATGCGGATTCGAATCAGGCTCGAGCGCTTCTTCTTGTTCAGCGTCTCGACCACACTCGATTCGGGTCGCAGGTAGCTGGTCTCCACCACGTCGTCTTCGAAGCTCAGTGTGCGGGTTCGCTTGGCCCGCCTTCTGGGCTTGGCGTCCAGGGCCATCGGCGCGGAGATCACGGCCACCGCGACCAGTGCTCCCAGCAGGGTCAACATGATCTTGCGTAGCTGCATGGCGATCTCCAGACCTGTTGGTCGGCGAGTATAGTGCGAGGGTTGCCGCCTGTGCAATGGCGTCGACCTTCCCTTCCATGGACGCACTTATTGGCAGAAAGATCTACTTCACGGTCACCGCTCTCTCCACCGCCTGCAAGGCGCTCAACAGGCTGCCGGACAACTCTTCGATGGGATCGCCGGCCAGCATACTTCGCAGATCGAGCAGCAGGACATCGCCGCGCGTTCGACCGATCACCGGGGGCTGGCCTGCCCGCAAGCGACGCTCCAAACCCTCGGCGCTGATCGCGCCATGACCGATGGCCAGGCAGCGCGATGGGACCGTCGCCAAGGGTTGTGAGCCGCCGCCCATCTTGGCCTCGCCCGGCACCGCGTCGATCTGCCAGCGATCGCTCAGCCCGGTGCGCAGGCTCTGCGCCAGGGTCCGTGCCGTGCCCAGCAGGTGATCGTCGTCGTGGGCCATGGATTGCCAGATGGGCAACTCCGCGCTCGCGCGCTCGAGCAGGTGGCTGCGTAGGACCACCTCCAGCGCGGCCAGCACCATGGCGTCGACGCGCACCGCCCTGGCCATGGCGCAACCGGCCAGGCGTCGAATCCAGCGCTGCTGGCCGACGATCAGGCCCGCCTGCGGCCCGCCCACCAGCTTGTCGCCGCTGAATGTGGCGATGTCCGCGCCCGCCGACAGCACTTCGGCCACCGTCGGCTCATCCGCCAGCCCGAGTGGTGCGAGTGATTGCAAGGCCCCGCTGCCCAGGTCGACGATCAACGGCATGTCGTATTCGTGGGCGAGCTCGGCCAGTTCGGCCAGGCTCGGCTGGGCGGTGAAACCTCGGATCTCGAAGTTGGACCGATGCACCTGAAGCAACGCCGCCGCCGGTGTGCCCGCCTCGGCCAGGTCCTCGATGGCGCGCCGATAGTCGGCCAGGTGGGTGCGATTGGTCGTGCCGACCTCGTGCAGGCTGGCACCCGCGGCGCGCATCACGTCCGGCACTCGGAAGCTGCCGCCGATCTCCACCAGCTCGCCGCGCGAGACGATCACCGGCCGATGCAGCGCCAGCGCATGCAGGGCCAGCATCACCGCCGCCGCTCCGTTGTTGACGACCAGTCCGTCCTCGGCCTGGCAGGACCAGCGCAGCAGCGGGCGAAGCAGCGACTGACGCGAGCCTCGTTGTCCGGTCGCCAGTGAGATCTCCAGGTTGCAGTAACCGCCGCTGGTGGCCGCCACCGCCGCGAGCGCTGCGGCCGACAAGGGGGCCCGGCCGGCGTTGGTGTGAATCAGCACGCCGGTGCCGTTGATCAAGGGGCGCAGGATGGGGCCGCGCAGGATCGCCAGTCGCTCCCTGATCGCGGCTTGCAGCAGCCCGTCAAGGCCCTGCGGATCGCTGACCTCTCCCTCGACGATGGCAGTCCTGGCCTGCTGCACCACCTCGCGACAGAGTTGGCTCCAGAGCCCATCGGGCAGCCCCGTCGCGGCCTCCGAATGCCGCTTCTTGAGCGCGTCGATCGCTGGCAGTCGCCGCATCAGGCGGCCGAGCGCGTGTCCCTGTGGTGAAGCCATGGCACACTCCAACAGCGCAGCGCCGGCTGCGCGCGCCCGAGTCTGACACGAGCGGCCCGCCGCCCAAAGGATCCCATGCCAACGCCGCCGGCCCGCGTCCTGCTGCCTGCGTTCTTCGCCCGCTATGCTCGCCGTTACCTGCGCGTCTATGCCCTGGGCCTGCTCATGCTGCTGGCCACAAATGGGCTGACAGTGGCCATTCCGCGGATGATCAAGGAGGTCTTCGACGAACTGGCCGGCGGTCGGGATATGAGCACGGTGCACGCCTTCGCGCTGCTGATCTCCTGTGCCGCCGTGACCGTGATCGTCGTGCGCACCTTGTCGCGGGTGCTCTTCTTCAACCCGGGTCGGACGATCGAGTTCCGCCTGCGAAACGACATGCTCGGCCAACTGCTGGCCATGAGCGGCACCTGGTATCGCGGCCAGGGGACGGGCGACCTGGTCAGCCGGGCCGCCAACGACGCCACCTACGTGCGGGCCCTGGTCGGATTCTCCCTGCTCATGCTGCTCAATCTGGTGATGGCCACCTCGTTCACGCTCTGGCAGATGCTGGAGATCAACGCCCTGTTGACCCTGTATTGCGTGTTGCCCCTGGCGGTCTCGGTCTGGCTGCTGCGATTCGGCATCCGGCGCCTCTTCGACGCCATGCGCGCCGGCCAGCGGGAGCTCGGTCAGCTCAGCGAACACATATTGGAGACCCTGGGTGGGGTGGCCGTGATCCAGGGTGCTGTCGCTGAATCCTCGTTCCAGCGTCGTTTTGACGTGCACAACGATCGCTACACCGCGATCAACCTCCAGGTCACCGCCTTGCGCTGCTTCCTGCTGCCCCTGGCGGCCATGGTCGGCAACGTCTGCATCTTCATCCTGCTCTTCGTCGGCGGACGCCTCGCGGTCCAGGGCGAGATGAGCATCGGCGACCTGGCGGCGTACGCCTCCTACGTGACTATGCTGGCTGGCGCGTTGACCGCGGCCGGATGGCTGCTCAACGGGCTGCAGCGCGGCTATGTGGGACTGCAGCGCTGCTGGGACGTGGTGCAGCTGGCCGGCGATCGCCCGACGGGGCGCGCGCGGCTGCCGTCCACAGGCGAGGGATTGCGCCTGCAGGTTCAGGGTCTGACCTACAGCTATCCCGACGCCGCTGCCGGCGATTCGCCCGCCCTGGCCCACATCCACATCGACGTGCCCGCCGGTGGCGTGTTGGGCATCTACGGCCCGGTGGGTTCGGGCAAGACGACTTTGATCGACCTGCTGACCGGACTCCTGCCGCCGCCCGAAGGCGCCGTGCTCTTGGACGGACTGGACGTGCGCGACCTGGCGCCGGATTCCCTCTGGGAGGCGGTCGCGGTGGCACCCCAGCAGGCCTTTCTCTTCTCGCGCTCGCTGCGCGACAACGTGGCTTTTGTCGATCGCAAGGCCGACATCGACGACAAGCGTGTCTGGGCAGCGTTGGACAAGGCCCTGCTTGGCGACGAGGTGCGGCGTCTGCCCGATCGCCTGGACACGGTGGTCGGCGAACGCGGCCTGACGCTCTCGGGCGGTCAGCGGCAGCGAGCTCAACTGGCCAGGGCCATGTATCGGGGCTATCGGCTGCTGCTGCTCGACGACGTGCTCAGCGCGGTCGACCACGACACCGAGGAGCGGCTCCTGGACACGATCCGCAGCGAGATCGATCGCGATGGGGGAGGTCACACCGCAGTCATCGTATCGAGCCGGCTCAGCGCTCTGGCGGACGCGGATGAGATCCTGGTCCTGGACGCCGGGCGCATCGTCGAACGGGGCACCCACGCGGCGCTGATCGCGGCCGAAGGGGCCTACGCCCGGGTCTGGGCGGTCCAGCGCACCCGACGCGAGGCTGCTTGAGATTCAGTAGGAGCGGCGATCAGCGATTGCGGCGGCGGATCTGCACCGAGTAGACATTGCGACCCTTGCGCCGACGGGCGCGGGTCAGCGTCAACAGGCCCAGGTGCAGTTGGGCGATCTTGCCCGACTCCATGCGGATGGCCACGCGATCGTCGTCGACCACCTTCGTGACCTCGCACTCGCCGAGTCGTGGATGCTCCAGGAAGTCGCCGATCCGCAGCTGCGGCATCTCGTTGGGCTCGAGCAGGCGAGATGGCATCGCTTCCATGGCGACGCGACCGCTCTTGACCACCTCGGGCACGATCTCGGAGACGTTCACCGACACGTCCAGCCAGCGATCCAGGTCGCTCTCTGGGTCATGGAATCGACGCAGGGTGATGTCATCCCAGGTGCGGCAGCGCAGCTCCAGGGAGCCGGAGATGCCCTCCTCGAGCAGTCCGCCGACCACGAGTCCATCATCGCGATGCAGGAGTACACGTACGGTGATGTCGGTATCGCCCAGGCGCTCGGAGACCAGCCCTTCGAGCACGACGCAGAGGAAACGTCCGGGATGGGCCTCTGGCTCGCCGAAGCCGCCGTCCGACAGCACGGCGCGGATCAACGGGTCATGCAGGTAGCCGGTGGCCTGGAACCATCCGGAACCGATGCGATATTCACTTGCCAAGCTGTGGAAGGAGGCGACCACCGGCATGCCGGGATCCAACTCGCCCACGAACCGACGGCCTTCTCGGGTCTCTGTGAAGATCATGGTGTCTCCACGAGGCCCGGGCTGGAGAACCGCCCCGACGTAGGTGCGGTGCGCATGGCCTGACCTTCGTTCCTGGTAGCGGCTGGCCGCGCCCCGATCGGACGATCGAGATGGCAACCCGCGACCGAGTCCACGCTACTTGGCGGAGAGGTCCACTGTCAATGCCGTGGCGCTGGCCTTGAGGTCCGGCGCCAGCCAGCGGAAACTCAGGTCAGTCGGTCGCGCGGCGACGGGAGAAGACGCATGGCGCTGGGGATGGAGGATGACCGGACGATCGTTGCGCCGGCCACCGCCGTGACGGCCGCTGGCGTGGCTGTTGTTCGCCTGTCGGGGCCCGAGGCGCTGACCATCGCCGCGTCCCTGGCGGGTCTGCCGGCCACCCGACTGGCCCACGCGACCATGCGCCTGCGTTGGTTTCGGGATGCCCATGGCGTGCGCATCGATCGCGGTTATGTGGTCGTCTTCCAGTCGCCGCGGTCGTTTACCGGGCAGGACGTGGCGGAACTCCAGGTGCACGGTTCGCCGGCGGTGGTGAGGGCCCTGGTCGACGCCGCGGTGGCCGCCGGGGCGCGCCCGGCGCAACCTGGCGAGTTCAGTCTGCGGGCATTTCGTAACGGTCGCATGGACCTGGTGCAGGCCGAGGCCCTGGCCGACCTGGTCGGCGCCCGCAGCGCCGCTGGCAGGGAGCTGGCGCTGGCCCAGATGGACGGCCGTCTCAGTGACCTGTTGAACGATCTGCGCAGGCCCTTGATCGACGCCCTGGCTGGTATCGAGGCGCGCCTGGACTTCGCCGACCAGGAGGACGTCGGCGAGCTCGATCCCCAGCCGATGATCGACGCCTGGCTGGCCCAGGCCGGGCGCATGGACTCCCTGGCGGGCACCGCGCGCGCCGGTCGGATCCGGCTGCAGGGGGTTCGCGTCGCGCTGGCCGGGCCGCCGAACGCTGGCAAGTCGACCCTCTTCAACGCCCTTGTCGGCGCCGATCGCGCCCTGGTGCATCACGAACCGGGCACCACACGCGACGTCATCGAGGTGCCCGGACAGCTGGGCGATCTGCAGGTCAACTGGCTCGATACCGCCGGCCTCCGGCAGGGCGTCGGTGCGGTCGAGAGCGCCGGCGTGGAGCGCGCCCTCGCAGTGTTCGCCACCGCCGACGTGGTGCTCTGGCTCGCCGACGGAGGCCACGCCCGTGCCAGGATCCAGCGGCCGTCAGGCGCCGCCATCGTGCCGGTTCGCACCAAGGCAGACCTGCCACCCGTTGCCTGGTGGGAGGGGGATGCCGATTTCGGCGGGGCGATCGCCGTATCAGCCGTGACAGGCGAGGGGCTGGCCGAGCTGAAGGCGGCGGTGCATGCCGCGATTGTGGAACTGGCCGATGGTCAGGTTGGCGGTCAACAGGTGGTGCTGGCGCGCGAACGCCAGGCGGCGGGCCTGCTGCGGGCCGCCGAAGCAGTGCGACGCGCGGCCCGGGCCCTGGGCGAGCGCCTGCCGAGCGAGTTGGTGGCGGCGGACCTGCGCGACGCTGTAGACGCCCTGGCCGAAGTGGTCGGTGAGATCGCCCCCGACGATGTGCTGGCCGCCGTGTTCTCGCGCTTCTGCATCGGCAAGTAGGCCGCCCCTACCGCCTCGATTGGGGGCTGGGTGATCAGCGACGGATGCCGTCGAAGTTGAAGTTCGCCAGCACCGCGTCGGTGTGTACCTCCACGGCCAGGGCCTCGCCAGGCGGCAGTGAGGCGATCCAACGGTCCAGGCGCTGGTCGGCGTCGGGAGCGGTCAGCACCCGCTCGGCGAAGTCCGCGCTGAGCAGCAAGGGGTGGCCGTGCCGACCGCCGTGGCGCGGCCGAATCACCGCCCATCCGGTCGAGTCTGCCTGTCGTGCTCGTGCCAGGAGAGCGGCCACCACCTCCGCCCCGGGCATGGGACAGTCCACCGGCAACAACAAGACTGCCCGACCGGCCAACCCGGCCGCATCTTCGCTCTCTGCCCGGCTCAGGACGCGCAGTCCGGCCTGCACTGAAGCGAACATGGCAGCGTCGGCATCCGCCCGCACCGCCAGCAGGCCTGGCAGATCGTCCGCCGGCAGGTTGTCCGCCGGCGCGCCGCCCCCTGGCATGGCGCTGGGATGCAGCACGGCCGCCACCCGCTCACAGCCCGCCGCCCGCATCGCCTGCACCTGGTGGCGCCACAACAGCTGGCCGTCGAGGCGCTTGAGAGCCTTTGGACCGCCTGCACGCCGGCCATGGCCGCCGGCCAGCAGCAGCCCATCGGGTCGGGTCATCTCGCCGGGGGTCATGCCGAAGTCGTCTCGTTGCGCATCACCGTGAGCAGCTCCGCGGCCACGCTGATGGCGATCTCACCGGGCAACTTGCCGCCAAGCAGCTGACCATCGATCCGCAATCCCATGGGCGCGGCCAGGCGGCCGAGCCGCACGTCGGACAGGCCGCGGCCGCGTAGCCTCTGGCGCAGGCTGTTGATCTTGGTGCGTGAACCGATCAGGCCCACGTGACAGAGTTCCGCGCACTCGATGCGCTGCGACAGGCGCAGCAGGGCGTCGGTCAACTCGCCGTCGAGCTCGTGTGCGTGGGTCATCACCAACGCTGCGGTGGTCGACGGCGTGGGTGGCATCGGTATCTGAGATCGCAGTCGTGTGGCCGCTTGGGTGGCGCCCGCTTCGGGCCCCAGCCAGCCCCACGCGCTCAGCACCTGCATCGGTCGGGCACAGAGCACCTCCGCGCGCTCGGGAAGGCGGTCTGGATCGGCCCAGCGCGGCCGTTCATCGACCACGATGATTCGCCATGGCAACACCGCCAGCGCTTGCGCCAGCGCAGTGCCCACGTGGCCAGCGCCCCAGATCACCACGGTCGGATCGCCATCGACGCGCTCGACCAGCACCTGCTCGCCGCAGGTTGTCCGCAGCTCTCCGCCGGTGCGCGTGGCGTCGTCCAGTTCTTCGGCCATCCGGCGGGCGCGGTGTCCGTCCAGCGGTAGGAAGAGCAGTTCCACCGCGCCGCCGCAGCACTGGGCCAGCTCCGGACCCAGTTGAAAGCGCACCACTTCCGGTTCGAACCGCCCACCCGCAACGCCTTTCGCCAGTTCGGCGGCGTGCTCGATGGCGCGGGCTTCCAGACGACCGCCACCGATGGTGCCATCCAGCAGTGCGCCTTGCCGGCACAACAGGCGCGCGCCGATCGCTCGCGGTGCGGAGCCGGCGGTGGCCCAGACGATGACCAGTTGCGCCGCGTCGGCTACATCGCCGAACGCTGCGGGCAGTCGCGCGATCAGTCGCCTCGCCTCGGCGTCGAGGCGCACGCTCATGCGGCCACTCGGCTGGTTCGGGTCGCTCCGACAGCCGCCGCTACCAGGCGATGAAATACTTCGGCCCGGTAGCGCGCCGTCGAGCGCAGATCGTCGATGGGTGTCAGGTCGGTCGCCTGGGCATCTCGCAATCGGGCCGCGGTGGTGGCCTCGACCCCGGTTGCGCCGACAAGCGCCGCCTCGATGGCCGGGCAACGGCAAATGGTCGGTCCCATGGCGATGGCGACCACGCGCGCGCCAGCCACCGCCCCTTGCTGCCAGTCCAGGTTGGCGGCCAGGCCGACCTTGGTAATGGCCTGGTAGGCACGCGTGCCGACTTTGCGAAAGAAGCGCCCCGAAGGGGCCACAGTCTGCGGCGGAATCAGGGTCGCGGTGATCAACTCATCGGGCTGGCGCCGGGTCTGTCGATAGCCGGTGTAGTAGTCGTCCAGGGCCAGATCGCGCTGGCCGCGCACGCTGCGCAGTCGCACGCGAGCGTCCAGAGCCATCAACACCGGCACCGCATCCGCAGCCGGCGAGGCGTTCTCGATGTTGCCGGCGAAGGTGCCGCGGGCCTGGATCTGGGTCGCGCCCACCAGTGACGAGGCGGCGCATAGTTGTGGCAGCTGCGTCTGCGCCCGCTCGTCGGCCTGCAGCTCGGCATAGGTGGCCAGCGCGCCGATCTCGAGCGTGCCATCGTCAAGCCAGCGCAGTGCGCCCAGCTCGCCCCGTAGCGACCACAGCTCCACGAAGCGCTGCCACTGCAACCGGCCATAGTTGGCGTCGACCATGATGTCGGTGCATCCGGCCATGGGGCGCAGCGGCGCGCCCGCGGCAGCCGATTCGCTGAGCCGGCGCAGGGCGTCGTCCACGCTGCCGGGCCGCACCACGTCGATGGTGGAGTAGGCGGTCATGATCGTCCCCCCTGAGTCTGCTCAATGGCGGCCTTCACGCTGGTCACGATGGACGCATAACCGGTGCAGCGGCAGATGTTGCCGGCCAGCACTTCGCCGATTCGCTCGGCGGGCAGCTGGTTGTCCACCAGCCAGGCGGCGGTGACCACCATGCCCGGCGTGCAGATGCCGCACTGGGCGCCACCGTGCTCGATGAAGGCCTGTTGCACCGGGTGCAGCATCTCGTGACTGGCCAACCCCTCAACGGTGATCAGGGTGCTGCCCTGGGCCTGGATCACCGGGATCAGACAGGCGTTCACCGGCGCGCCATCGACCAGGATCGAACAGGCGCCGCATTCGCCTTCGCCGCAACCCTCTTTGGTGCCGGTCAGGCCCAGGTCCTCCCGCAGCACATCGAGCAGACGGCGAAAGGGCGGCTGATTGACGGTCACTTCGGCGCCATTGAGCGTGAAGGTGATCGCCTGTCGATTGGCTCCAGTCGCCATCGCACCACCATGATCGTGAACGTGCGGCTCCGTTGCGCCAGCGGGCGCAGGCGTATCGTTGCTCATGCGGCCTCCTCGCCGCGCTCGGCGGCTGTGACCAGGTCCAGCAAGCGTTCGGGTGAGCAGGGCAGGTCGTCTACCTGCACGCCCAGGGCGTCCACTACCGCGTTGACCACCGCCGGGGCCGGCCCGTCCATGGGCAACTCGCCGATGCCCTTGGCGCCAAAGGGCCCGTAGCCGTAGGGTTGCTCGAGGAAGATGACCCTGATTTCTGGCACATCCGCGCTCGTCGGCACGACGTAGGTGGTCATGTTGTTATTGGCCATGGCGCCGTCGCGCAGGATGGTATCTTCCAGCAACGCCCAGCCCAGGGCCTGCACCACGCCGCCCTGGATCTGCCCGGCGGCCAGGACCGGGTTGAGCACCTTGCCGATCTCCTGGCTGGCCACGAAGTCGCGCAGGGTGACCTCGAAGGTCGTCAGGTCGACCTCGACGTCGGCGATGTAGGTGGCCCACGCAAAAGCGCCATACGCGATGCCCTTGTAGGTGTTCTCATCCCAGGCGCCACCGGGTGGCCGCACGTACTTGGACCAGCCGCGTGCCACGGCCGGATCATCGCTGGTTGCGGCAGCGCGCAGGGCCGCCCGCAAGGTCTCTGCCGGCCAGCGTCTGCCGCGTCCCTCGACCATGGACGAGACCGGGGGCTCCGGTGCCTCGGCGGCGCCGTCTGCCGCCAGCAGGCCAGCACCTTCGAGCTTGTCGACCAGGTCATCGCACGCGCGGGCGACCAGGTGGCCGACAACCATGGCGGTTCGGGAGGCCACCGTGGGGCCGCTGTTGGGCACCTGGTCGGTGTCATTGTCGGCGATGACGATGTCGGAGAGGTCCAGACCGGTCGTATCGGCCGCCACCTGGCTGAAGATGGTGATCGAGCCCTGGCCCATCTCGGTGTTGGCGGTCAGCACCGAGATGCCGCCGTCGGCCGTGGCCTCCACCTCGACCTCCGAGGCCAGGTAGTCCTCACCCGAACCGGTGAAGCCGGCCCCATGCATGAAGGTGGTCACCCCGATGCCGCGTCGCAGGGGGTTGCCGGTGCGCTGATTGTCGGCGTTGAAGCGCGCATGATCGGCCCGCTTGCGGTGGTACTCAGCCGCCTCGAGGGCGTGGTCCATCCAGCCGCCCAGGTCCACCGGCTGTTCGATCACCTGGCTGACGGCCAGCGACTCTCCTTGCTGCACCAGGTTGCGCCGACGGATCTCCACCGGGTCGAGGCCCAGCTCCGCGGCGCAGCGATCCAGATGCCGTTCCAGGGCGAAGATCGTCTGGGGCGCGCCGAAGCCGCGGAAGGCGCCGTTGGGCGGCGTATTGCTCAGCACCGCGGCGGCCTCGACCCGGACGTGATCGACGGTATAGGGGCCACCGGCGTGAATCGCCCCGCGAGACAGCACCACGGGCGACAGCGTCAGGTAGGCGCCGCCATCGAAGCGGGTGTGCATGTCCAGCGCCAGCAGGTGTCCCTCTGCATCCAGCGCCGTGCGTACCCGGGTTTTGGAGGGGTGCCGCTTGGTGGTCGCGACCATGTCCTCGAGCCGGTCGTAGACCATCTTCACCGGGCGCCGGGACTTCAGCGCCAGCAAGCCGGCGTGGCCGGCCAGGATGGACGGGTAGTCCTCCTTGCCGCCGAAGCCGCCGCCCAGGGGCGAGGCGATGATCTGCACCCCCTCTTCGGGCAGGCCAAACATGGTGCGCATGGCCTTGTGCACGTAGTAGGGGCACTGCATGGAGCCGTCGATGATCAGCTTCCACGGTCGGTCGGGCCACAGGTCGCCGCTGGCGTTCTCTTGTGCCACCTCGACGCGGGCGGTGATGCCCTGCGGTTCGATGTAGCACTGCTCCTGGGCGGTGGTGGTGTAGGTGGCCTCGATCACATGTGCGGCGCCGGCGAACACGGATTCGAAGGCCGCCGCGTCGGATTCCTCGGCCGCGCCCTTGGTGACCACGATGTGCTTGTAGACGTTGTCGTCGCCATGCTGGATGTGTTCGGGGGCCGGCTCGGCCGTGTAGTCCAGCAGCGCCGGCAGGGGTTCGGTCTCGATCTGCACAAAGCGCACCGCCTGGCGCACGGTCTCCAGGTCGGGATGGGCCAACAGCACCACTGGCTCCTGGGCGTGGCGGAATTCGTCGCGCACCAGGTAGGGCTGGTCGCGGAAGATCATGTCGCACAGGTTGGGATCGACGCCGTCGGCGCCCCGCCGCGGCACGTCTTTGTGGGTGACGATCACGAACTGCCGCCAGTCGGGTCCGTCGCCGAGAAAACGCACGCCGACAACCCGGCCGCGCGGCTCGGTGGTGCGCACCGTGGCGCCATACAGCCCCTCAAAGGGCTTGTCGTCGATGTACAGCAGTTCGCCTGTGACCTTGTCGCGGGCCTCCGGACGCGGCACGCTGCGGCCGATCCAGCGATTGCCGCCATTGTCTGAAGCGCTGGCACCCATGGTCGACCTCCTGCGCCGTCGATGCGGGTCGGCGGCGCCGCAGTCTATCCCGACGCGCTGGACCCGCAAAGTGGCTGCCAGTCGGCCGCACTTCCACCGGCTGGCAGGGCTCTCTACCATGTGGACCTACGGGGGCCGGCTCGGACGATGACGATGCAGCGCGATCACGACTGGTTGTACGGGCCGACGGCGGCGAAGTGGGCCGGCTATGGCCCGCCCGTGGCGCTGGCGCTGGCGTTAGCGCTGGCGATTGTCGGTTGTGTCGAGGACCCGGCCTCGTCGTCGCCGCGCAGCTTGAACGACGTGCACTGGCCCGGTCCCACCGTACGCCTGGGCACCCGCATCTTCGCCAGCGGGCAGGGGGTCGACGGGGCCAGACTCCTGCTGCGGGCGCCCGGGGTTGACCTGTTGGTCGATCTTGGCGCTGGCGAGCCCGTGCCCGTCGAGGCCACCGGACTGCCCGCCAACGGGCGCCTGGCCAGCGGACTGGTGCAGACACCCGCCACGCCGCTGACCGATGGCACAGAGTTCAAGCAAGCCTGCCTCGTCGCGGCCGAGGGCGTAAAAGTCGGCGAGCAGGACGATTGCGTGACGATCTCGGCCACCTGGCGCACCGACTTGACGGCGCCCACGCTTGAGCTGAAACCGGCCACCCATCGCTTCGGCGAGTCGCTTCCAATCGTAATTGAGTCCGGCGCCGAACCGGGCGGCGCTCTCCTGCTGCCCGGCGAGGGGGAAGCCTGGCTCGACGTGGTCGCCATCCAGGCCCCAGCGCCGATCCAGGCTACCGCGACGATCGCTCTGCTGCCGCTGTTGCAGTCCCTGGACGACACGACGTGGTCGGCCTGGTCGGGACCAACGGGGTGGGATCGCCGTCGCCGTCGACTGCGCTTCGATCCCGCGTGGCTGGGGCCGTCGCCTGGCAATCACCACCTGCAGATCCGTCTACGCCAACGCGCCGGCGCGGCCGACGCGGCTGGCCCCTGGCTGCCATGGAAGATCACCATCTCGCCGCCGCAGCTGGACCTGCCGAAGAATGCCGAGCGCAAATTGAAGCGTGGGCAGTTCGTGCCGGCGACCCTCAACGGTGTGCCGGCGGTCGTTGATGGCCAGGGCTGGCGCTTGGTGTTCAGCGGCACGTGGTCCGGCGCTGGGGCGCAGATCACCTGGCCGGACGGCTCGCCCAGGCGGCTGCCAGGCGGCAGCTGGCAGGGCTCCGATGGTCCCGTTCAGGGGGCCTTGCTGAGCTCGGCCGCGTGGTTCCTGGGTGGCTGGCAGGCGGTCGATTCGGTCGCCGGGGACGCCGAACTGGCCGGCAGGGTGGCGGTGGAGATCTTCTCTGCCGCCGGTAGCTGGCGCTCCCCCGGCAAGCAGTCGACCTGGCGTCTGCAGCCCACCCGCCAGCGCCTGGCGTTGCATTTCGGAGTCGGATTCACGGCCGGGTTACAGCGATTTGGTCTGGCCGCCCGCGCCGCGACCATCGAGACGCGGGTGCGCGAACTGGTGGCCGAGGACTTTGCTGGCCTGCGGCTGGACCTGCTGGCCAGCGGGCAGATCTATGATGCAGACGGAGAGGTCCTGCAGGTGGCGATCCTGGATCGGGATCCCAACGGCCTGGACCTGCTGGGCGCCGACAACTCACCCGGCAAGGACGTGGGCAATCGCTTCCTCGGCGAGCGCCTGCTCGGCTTCTCCCCCGCCGCTCGCGTCGCCGACGAGGTCGCCTATGGTGGCGTCTTCCTGAACGGATTTGCGCGTTTTTCGCCGACGCTCCATCCCGCAGGATTGGTCGCCGACGCGAAGTTCGACACGATCTTCGGGCCCTGGATGCCCGAGTTGGGGGGCAAGGCGGCAGCGGTGGATGACCCCGACGTCGCCGAGGCGGTCGAGATCATGGCGCGTTTGATCGCTGGCTCCATCACCCACGAGGCGGGACATGCCCTGGGACTGCCGGCAGTGGCCGGCTACCACCACAGCGCGGACAACCCGGGTTGGCGAATGGACGAGGGACGCTTCCGGCCCTTCGCCGAGCGGGCGGGCCTGACAGGAGCGGACAAAGAGGTGTGGGGATCGGTGGACGGCCCCTATCTCGAAGCCATCCTGGGCGGGGGATAGGTCCTACAGGTCGCTGAGCAGCAGCTTCGCCCACAGCTTGCCGTCCAGACGGGTCTCGCCCTCGTCCTTCTGGTTGCTGTTGGCCTCGCTCTCGATGCGCTTGCGCGGCACGTCCTTGCGCTTGACGCCGCCGCTGATCAGCTCTTTACCCTGAGCGATCTCGCGCGCGACCATGGACTTCAGCGCCATGTAGGAGCCCCAGCCCACCTGCCGGCTGCCGTTGACGAAGAAGGCCGGCGTGCCGCTGGCGCCCAACGACTCGGACATCTTGGCCTCGCTCTTCATTCGCTCGACCAGGCGGCCGTCGGCCAGGTCGCTCTGGAACTTCGCCATGTCCAGTCCGATGGACCGGGCGTGGTCGAGCAGGCTGCCATCATCCAGCGCGCCGGTCTGGAAGAGCTTGTCGTGGTAGGCCCAGAACTTGCCCTGCATCTGCGCCGCCGCCGCGGCGACCGCCGAGGGCTGCGAACGGCCGTGCATGGCCAGGGCGTTGTTGCGGAAGACCACCTTCACGTCGTTGGGGAAGTCCATGACCAGCTGCTTGATGGGGTCGGCCGAACGCCGACAGACGGGGCACTGGAAGTCGGAGAAGATGGTCATGACGACCAGCGGCTTCTTGGCGCCGAGCCACGCCGGGCCCTTCTTCGGCGAGTGGCCGATCTTGGCCAGGTCGGCTCCCTTGCCGGCGCCTTCGTCGCTCTGGCTGTCCAGGCTGGTCGGCGGCGGCGGCGGCGAGTCGGCGGCCGGTTCGGCAGCGGCCGGCTCGGCGGCTGCTACGGGTGCAGCGGCTTGCGCTGTCGGCGCGGCGGCTGGTGCGGCGGTGGGTACGGCCTGGGCCACGGCGGCTGGCGCGGCGATGGTGGCCTGCACGGGCTTGGCGTCCCAGCGCCCGATCAGGAAGCCGGCGAAAGCGATCAGCGCGGCGATGGCGTAGGCGTTTGAAGTGTCCATATTCGTCCTTCCTCTATCTGCTGCGGTGCGGGGGTGTGCGTTCGGGCCAACAGCCCACCCCGGGCGGCTATTCCCACGGCCGGTTCGATGCGGCCGGGTCGGCTGCTACTCCCAGTCGATGCCGTCGTCGCCGAGCGGCGCCAACTTGTACTCTTCGAAGCTGTACTGCACCACGCCGCGCAGCGACTTGACCTTGTCGCCCTTCTTGACGGTGGTGTTCCAGGTCTTGGCGTCCTTGTCGTAGGTGGCGAAGGTGGTGCCCCAGGTGCAGACCACCAGCAGCGCCTTGTCGTCGGCGTCCTTGCCGACCCAGAAGCCGCAGAACTTCGTGCCCTTGGATGACTTCGGCTCGGGGTCGCTGACGACCAGGTTGTCCATGCTGACCAGCACCGACTCGGTCGCCTCGTTGTCTTCGGGCTTGGCGTGCACACCGAGCTGGTCCAGGGTCACGGTGGTCGAAACCGGCAGCTCAGTGGCCTTGCTGGCGTTGACCAGGGTCGCCTTGAGCTGGGTCTGGCAGTAGTAGTCCTGCACATCGCCGGTCACGGAGATGACCTGTCCGGGCTCGAGCTTGGCGATATCCGCACCCGCGGCGCCGACGACATAGAGCCCGTTCCAGAGGCCGCCACCCTTGGTCTGCACGTAGACAGCGTCCAGGGTCTTGGCGATCTTCAGCAGCGGCGGTGTCGACACCACCAGGCCGCTCAAGGTGACCTTCTTGGGGCCGTTGTGGAAGCCCTTGGGCGCGGTGGCGCAGGCCTTCTCGTCGACCGCCTTCTGGAGCTTCTCGATGGTCCAATCGCCGGTCGGGCCGGCGTCGGGCTTGGTGGTCGTGCCCGAGTCCGTAGGCGTGGTCGTGCCCGCGTCGGTCTTGGTCGTGCCGCCACTGTCATCGCCGCCACCACCGGTATCTGTGGCCGTGCCAGCGTCCGGATCCGCGCCACCGCCGCCACCACCGCTGGTGTTGGCGCAAGCGAAGGTAAGGCTGCAGATGGCAATTGTGAGCAGCAGGGTGCGCAAGGTGTTCATGGCCGGTCCTTATCTGGGGGTAGATGCCCTCGCCGGGTCATTCGCAGTCGCAGCGTGGCCCGGGAGCGGCGCGTAGCCTAGGAAAGCCGTCCCAGGGCGTCAACAAGAGTCTGAATACATGTGATGTATGGGCGACAAGTGCGCGTGCTCAATCCCTGCCGAGCACCTCGTCGGCCGCCTCGCGCAGGGTCGCCACCGCCAGATCGCACTGCTCGCGCGTGACGATCAGCGGCGGCGTCATGCGCAGCACGCAACCACCAGCCACCGAGATCAACAACCCGCGCTCGCGCGCCTGGGCGATGACCGCTCGCGCGTCACCGTTGACCGACACCCCGACCAGCAGGCCCCGTCCGCGTACATCCTGCACCCAGGAGCGGCCGGCGAACGCGTCCTTCAGCCCGGCCAGCAGGTAGGCGCCGATCTCGGCCGTGCGCTGCACGATGTCGTCGCGGGCGAAGATCTCCAGCACCGCCCGCGCCGCGCACATGGCCAGCGCGTTGCCACCAAAGGTCGTGGCGTGGCTGCCTGGCGTCAGCGCCGCGGCGACCTCGGCACCGGCCAGGATAGCGCCCACGGGCACGCCGCCCCCCAAGGCCTTGGCCAGCGAGACCGCATCGGGCACCACGCCCTCCTGCTCGAAGGCGAAGAAGGTGCCGGTCCGGCCCATCCCTGTCTGCACCTCGTCCAGCAGCAAGAGCACGCCGCGCTCGTCGCACAGCTTTCGCAGCCCGCTGAAGAAGCCCTCCGGCGGCACAATCACGCCGCCCTCGCCCTGCACGACCTCGATGAGCACCGCGCCCGTGTCGTCGTCCATGGCCGCCTCGAACGAGGCCAGATCGCCAAAGTCGGCGTGGCTGAAGCCGGGCACCAGGGGCTCGAATCCGGCCTGGTACTTGGGCTGTCCGGTGGCGGTCATGGCGGCGTAGGTGCGGCCGTGGAAGGAGTCGTGCGCGGTGATGATGCCCGGGCGGGCTCGACCGCCCACCACGGCGTGGAAGCGCCGGGCCAGCTTGATCAACGCCTCGTTGGCCTCCGCGCCAGAGTTGCAGAAGAAGGCCCTCGCCTCGCCGCCGCCGGCGGCCGCCCAATGCTCGCAGAGCAGACCCGCCACCGGCACCATGTGAGCGTTATGCCAGTAGTTGCTCTGGTGGAGCAGGCGACCGACCTGGCCCTCCAGGGCGGCCACCAGATCCGGGTGATTATGTCCCAGTGCGTTGACCGCCACGCCGGCGGAGAAGTCCAGGTAGCGCTGTCCGTCCACAGTGCGCCCCCAGGGCCCCTGTCCATCGACGAAGATCAGCGGGGCGTTTCGGTAGTTGGGGGTCATGTAGCGGCCAGCCATGGTGACGATTTCGTCGCGGCTATACGCCTTCAGATCGATGGCCATGTTTCCTCCAAACGGAGCCCGAACTAGGAAGCGAGAGCGGGCGCGCGGCAGCATAGCCCGGCGCCGCTGGCCCTGCCAGGGGCCTCCCGAGGGGCCGTGTTTGAAGCCCTTGTGATTGAAATAATTAGAGGAATCTCCCGAATCCTATTTCTTGACTGGCCCTCGCCCCCCCCATAGCCTTAACCGGTGCCCGTCCCTGAAGCGCGGCGGGTCTCGCAGCATATCCCCCACCCGGGAGGAACATGCCGCCAGGCCGAGGCAGAGACCCCACATGGCCGGCAAGAACGTAGTCGGATTGGATATCGGCACTTCGTCGATTAAGGTGGCGCACGTCAAATCGACGAAAAAAGGCCATCAACTCCAGTCCTTCGATACGATCATGCTGCCGCCGGATACCATCCGCGACGGCCAGGTGATGCACGCCCCGCAGCTGTCCGAACGGATCCAGGAGATCTTCGCCCTCAACCGCATCCGCCATAAGAAGGTGGCCGTGGCGCTGTCGGGTCACTCGGTGATCATCAAGAAGATCAGCCTGCCGGAGATGACCGTCGAAGAGCTCGAGGACTCCATCCAGTGGGAAGCCGAGCAGTACATCCCCTTCGATATCAACGACGTCAACGTCGACGCCCAGATCATCAATCCGCACGCTGGTCAGGGCCAGATGGACGTGCTCCTGGTGGCGGCCAAGAAGGCGGTCATCGAGGAGTTCATCGAGGTGGTGCGCGACGCCCGCGTCGACCCGATCATCGTCGATGTGGACGCCTTCGCCCTCTACAACGCCTTCGAACTGAACTTCCCCGTGCCCACCGAGGAGACCATCGCCCTCATCAACGTCGGCGCCGGCACCATCAACATCAACGTGGTCGCCGATGGGGTCACCGCCTTCACCCGGGACATCACCATCGGCGGCAACTCGCTGACCGAGGAGATCAGCAAGCAGTTCGCCGTGCCGTGGGAAGAAGCCGAACATATGAAGACCTCCAGTGAGACCACGCTGTCCATGTCCGGCGTGCTTCGGGAGGTTCAACGCATCAGCGAGCAGGTGAGCGAAAACCTGGTCTCGGAGATCCAGCGATCGCTGGACTTCTTCGCCGCCACGTCGATGAACGCGGAGATCACCGCCTTCTACCTGTCGGGCGGCGCCGCCCTGCAGTCCGGCCTCATCGATGGCCTGGAGCGACGGCTGGGCGCCGAGGTCAAGGCGCTCAATCCCTTCGCCAACCTGAGCATTGACCCCAATCGATTCGATCTCGCGCTGCTGCAGCGCATGGCCCCCATCGCCGCGGTGGCGATCGGGCTCTCGCTTCGCCACCACAGGGACCGCTAGCCGGAAACGCGCACTATGTTGTTGATGATCCGCATCAACCTGATCGGGACCTCGAAGGGGCGCAAGCGTCGCGCCGGCATGCCCGACATTCCCAATGTCGGCGTGCTGCTCTTTGTGCTGCTGCTGGTGATCGAAGGTGCGGTTCTCTACTCCTGGCATGCGGGCGCCGAAGAGAAGTCGCGCAACGTGGTGCAGAAGCTCAGCCGCTACAAGCACGAGCTGGCCACCCTGCAGAAGACAAACGAGGCGATCGGAGCGCTCCGCAAGGAGATCAAGGAGCTCAAGAAGAACACCTGGCTCTTCGACGAACTCAGCGCCGACAAGGTGGGGCCGGTGGACGCCCTGACCTACCTCAGCTGGATCCTGCAGGAGCGCGACGAGGCCACGCATCCGACCGAGGAACTCAAGCAGATGGAGGCCGCCGGCTGGCGGGTCGGTTGGAAGGCCAACCGCGCGTGGTTCACCACGATTCGCGAGAATAGGGGCGAGGTCACAATCAACGGTCGGGCGATCGATCACAGCGATGTGGCGGAGGTGCTCCGTCGCCTGGAATCGTCGGCCCACTTCCGCCAGGTGCGGCTCATGTTCCAGGAGGTCAAGACGCTGGAGTTGGTCGACGCCCGCTATGTCGCGTTCACCATCAAGGCATCGCTGATCTTCCTGGTCGAAGATGTCATGGCCAAGAAGACCAAGGCGGCCAAGCCCGAGGCGGCGACGCCACCGGCCGGCATGCCGGCGCCATCTGCCATGGCGCCGCCTGTGGATCGGCCCTTGAACGCTGAAGCGGACATCCCCGGCGCCGCCACTCCCGGTGCGGAAGCAGCGGCCAGCATGCTGCCAGAAGCGGCTACCGCGGACGCGCCCGCTTCTGGCCGGCCGTCGGGCGGACTGGCCATCGGTCGACCTTCCCTCGATGACATCCAGGAGGCCCGTTAGATGTTCGAGCAGTTCATGAAGCTGCCGCCGGCCCAGAAGGCTGGAGTCCTCGCCGCGGTGCTGGCCGTGATCGGCGCGGGCGTCTACTTCATGGCCATCGAGCCGACCATCGCCACGACCGAAAAAAACGAGATGCAGCTCAAGAAGATCCAGACCGAACTCACCCAGCTGCGCTCCTCGGCGCGGGATGAGACGGTCGTGAAGCTGCGCCGAGAGAAGGACGAACTGGTCGAGCGCGACAAGGAGAATCGGAAGATGTTGCCCACCTCGGACGAGGTGCCGGACTTCATCGACCTGGTTCAGCGCGATGCGGTCAGCGCCGGGCTGCGGGTGACCCGATTCGATCGCCTGCCGACCCAGAGCGAGGACCTGGTCAACGCCATCCCGGTCAAGATGTCGGTGCAGGGCACCATGTTGGATCTCATCGCCTTCATGCGGGTCTACGCCAGCGGAGATCGACGCGTGATCAACATCCGCAGCCTCTCCATCGAGGAGGTCAAGGCGGACATGGGCAAGATCCGCACCGAGTGGAAGGAGAGCCAGCCGCTGGTGGACAACGACCTGGAGGTCTCCCACCTGAAGTCGGATGATGAGCGGCTGCTGGAGCGCATCGAGATGCTGGAACTGGCCCGCAAGAAGGCGGCCATTCGAGCCACTTTCGTCGCCTTTGCCTACATCTGGACCGGTGAGCCGGCGAAGAAGGGACCAGACGGAGCGCCGCGCAAGAAGCGCAAGAAGAAGAGGACGTGATGGCAGTGTGGTCGGCCAGCATCGAGACGGAGCGCGCGCGCCTGCCCTGGCAGTGTGTCGGGCGCCTCCTCGCCGTTGGCCTGGTGCTGCTGCTGGTGTCGGCTTGCGGCGATCCGCCCAGACCGCCGCCGCGCCCTGCGGCCGCCGCCGCCGCGCCCGCTGAAGACGCCGCCGCTGCCGACAAGGAACTGCTCAAGGGCTACATCGTGCTCGGCCCCAACCCCAAGTGGTCGCCGCTGAAGAAGCTCTTCGGCAAGTACAATGAGCGCAAGATCGAAGGCCTCGAGAACCCCATGCTCTCTCACCTGGTAGATCACGTGGAGAAGCCGGTCATCGACAACGAGAGGGCGCCCAAACAGAAGTTCGTCGCCACCTCCGTTGAGGTCGAAGAAGATCGACCCGAGGACCACGATCCGCGCACCTGGATGGCGTTGGATCGCTACAAACTGATCATCTTGATGACCGGTAGCGCCCGGCCCAAGGCGGTCATCATCACCCCCAATGGGATTCGATACGTGCTCGAGCGCGGCGATCCCATCGGCCGCGAAGGTGGTCGGGTCAAGGCGATTCTGCAGTACAAGATGCTGGTCGCTGTGCCCAAAGAGACCAAGCCGCGCGAGGTCAGCATCGAACCACCCCTGGCCCGCTTCGCCGAAGAAGTGGCCGTCTCCAAGGACTTCTAGTTGTGATCCTGCGAGGTTTTCTTTTTGACACCGAAGCCCCCGATTCTACGATCGCCGCAGCCGATCGCGCGGGCTTCGAACCGTCGTACGACGGCGCCGGGTGGCATGGTTTTGACGACGAGAGAACGGTCAGGTGGAGGGCAGCCCGATGATGGTCGGTAGGACGATTCGGGCCGTCGCGGCCTCGTGCCTGACAGTGCTGATGGCCTTGCCGGCCCAGCCGCTGTTGGCGGCACCCCCCACCAAAACCAAGTCTACACTCAACGGACTCAACGCACTGGTGGTCAACGAGGCCCCGGACACCACGGTTATCACCATTCGCGGCGATCGCGCGCCCACCTTCACCACCTTCCGGCTGGAGCGCCCGCTGCGGGTCTTCGTCGACATCGCCGGCGCCGATGCCAGCGCATTGAGCGATCCTGAGTTGATGGTCGACAACGGCGTGATCCGCTCCGTGGTCGTGCTGCCCTTCCGCCGGCGTGGCGCTGTCTACGGGCGCGTGGTGGTCACCTTCGAGCGTGACGCGCTGTTCCACGTGCGAGCCGATGGCACGGCCGTGGTGGTGGTGGTCGATGGCTCGGATCGCCGCCTGAGCAGCGAGCAGACCCGCCGTATCGCCGCCGATCGAGAAGCCGCCCACGGCGCCGCAGCGCGCGAGAAGAAACTGCTCGAGACCCTGCGCGAGATTCGGATCCGGGAGCAAAAAGCCAGCGCGGCCCGTGAGCAGGCACAGGTCGAACAACGCCGGCTGCGGCAGGAGCTCGCTGCCGCCCAAGGCAAGGTCAAGACCGGCAAACGCCTCGGCGAATTGCAGGCCATGGAGAAGGGCGCCCACACGCGGCTGGAAGAGGCCAACGGGGCGCTGCTCGACATCCAGTCCCAGGCCAGCAGTCTGCGCAAGGAGCTCAAGCGCGAGCAGAAGAGCCTGACCACGGCGGTCGCCCAGCGGCGCGCCGAAGAAGCCCGCATCGCCCTGCTTCGTCAAAAGATCGCGCGCGAGCGCAAGGAAGCGGGAAAGAAGGACACCAAGCGCATCAATGCCCTACAGCAGCGCCTGGTGGATGCTCGTAGCGAGGCCCAGCGCTTGCGAGACCAGGTGCGCAAGGCGCGCGAGGTCCGGCGCACGGCGCAGGCCGAGGAAGTGGCCCGGCTCAAAGCCGAGATCGTCGCCCGCAACCAGAAGCTGGAAGCCCGTCTGCATGAGGCCGGCGCTCGGAACTCCCGTGTGGTCACCGGCCTGCGCAGTCAGCTGGAGCGCAGCCGTACCGAGCTCGCCAGCAGCCAGCAAGCGCTGTCCCGTTCGCGCAAGGCGGATCTGCTCCGCGCCCGCGCCGAGCGTATGTGGCGCGAGGCCGAAGCCCGCGCCGCCGCCAGTGAAAAGGCGTTGGCCGAGCGCGAACGACAATTGCAGGCGGCCCGCCAGGCCATGGCCGAGATCAGCCGCCAGGAGACCGCGGCCAAGAAGCGCGCAAGCCAGATCGGCAGCCTGCTGCAGCGTCGGGAGAAGGAGCTGCACGCCGCCCGGACCGCCCTGAAGACGCGCGAAGCCGCGCTGGCCGCCGCACTGGAGCAGGCCCGCGCCCAGGAAGTCGCCGCGCAGAAGGACGGCCGCCAGGCTGAGGCCCGCTCCGCTGCTCGTGAGCGCAAGCGTTTGGAGGGCATCCGTACCTCGCTGCAGACGCGACTCGACCGGCAGTCCAGCGCGCTGCAGAGCCTGCGCGCCGAGGCCAACCGCAACGCCATCGCCCGTCAGAAAGCCGAGCGAGAGGCATCCCGTCTGCGGACTCGGCTGTCCGAGCGCGAGAAGCGTCTCGACGTGGCCCTGACCGCCCAGCGGGAGCAGAGCGCCGCCCAGCGCAAGCAGGCCGACAAGCAGATCAAGTCGTTGCAGCGAGAGGTGGTCCGCGCGCGGAACCTGCTGCGCAAGCAGGTGACCGACCGTGAGCGGCAGCTGGACGAGATCGAGGTCCAGTTGGGTCGCCGCCTGGCCGTGGCGAAGGCGGAATTGGAGAGCGCCCGAAAGGCAAAGCTGCAACTGGAGAACGACCTGCGCGAGGCTCGCAAGCTGGCCGCCGTGCGCGATGCGGAAAGGAAGGCGGCCCAGCGGCTGGCCAAGGAGCGCGCCGCGCAGCTGGCCAACGCCCGCAAACTGGCTTCTCAGCGTAATGCCGAGCGCCAGGCGGCCGAGCGGACAGCCAGCGCCGCAGTCCAGCGGGCAGAGCGTGTCGCCCGCCTGCTGACCGAGCGCGAGCAGGAATTGCGCCGGGTCAGCGATGCCCTGAAGAAGCGCCAGGCTGTGCTCTCGGCAGAACTTCGTCGTGCAGCACAACGGGAGCAGGAAGCCAAGCGTGCTGGCCGGAAGCTGGAAGCGGCCGAAGCGAGTCGCCATCGCCGTCAGCTCGTGCGCGAGCGCAGCGCCCTGCAAGGCAAACTGACCGGGCAGGCCAAGGCCCTGAAGACCGCGCGTCAGGAGGCAGAGCGCAACGCGACCGCCCGTCGCAAAGCGGAGCGGGAAGCCGATCGTCTGCGCGATGAACTCGATCGCCGAGAGAAGGCGCTGGCCGCCCTGGCCGACAAGGCCAGTCGCAACGCGCGCTACGAGCGCACCATCCGCCTGGCCGAAAAGAAGATCGCCGCCGTGCGCGGTCGCCTCAAGCGCAAGTTGAAGGAGCGCGAGAAGCGGTTGGGGCAGCTGGAGTCGACGCTGACCGGCCGCATCGCGGAGGTCCGCAAGGAGCTCGACCGCACCCGTCGAAGCAACAAGGGGCTCGAGCGCCGCCTGGCCCAGGCCGAGCGGCGGGCGTCGGCTCAGGCCGCCGAATTGGAGCGCACCCGGCACCTGGCCAGGACCCGCGACGCCGAGCGAAAAGCAGCCGAAAAGCAGGCTGCTGAGGCCGCGCGTCGGGCCGATCGCGTCGCCTCCCTGTTGCGCCAACGAGAGCAGCAACTGAACAAGGTCAGCGCGACCTTGCACAAGCGCCAGACAGTGCTGGACGCGGAGCTGCGTCGCGCCGCTGAACGCGAGAAGCACGCCCTGCGGGCAGGACGTAAGCTCGAAGCCGCCGAAGCCGCTCGTCATCGAAAGCAACTGGCCGGCGAGCGGGATACGCTGCGCAAGCAGTTGAGCGCGCAGCAGCGGCACGCCAGCGCCGCGCGTGCCGAAGCGACGCGCAACGCCAAGGCGCGGCAGCAGGCCGAGCGCGAAGCGGACAAGCTGCGCGCCGAGCTGGCGCGACGGGAGCAGAAGGTGGCGGCTCTGGCGGCGAAAGCGGCCCAGAACGCGACCTACGCCAGCAAGCTCAAGTCCGCCGAAGCCCAGCTGCGGCGCACCCGTGGTCAGCTGACCAGCCGATTGGACCAACGCGATCGCAAGCTCCGCGATCTGGAATCCACCCTCGGCAAACGCGTGGCCCAGGTCCGCGCAGAATTGAATCGGGCGCAGGCCAACAACAAGGCGCTGGAAGGCCGGCTGGCGCGGGCAGAGGCGCTGGCACGTAGCCAGACCGTGGCCCTCGTTCGCGCCCGCCAGCTGGCCGCTGAGCGTGAAGCTGAGCGGAAGAAGGTGGAGAAGAGCGCAGCCGCGGACCGTCGACAGGCGGCCACAGAGGCCAGGCGCCTGCGCGCCGAACTGGATCTGCGCGAAAAGAAGGTCGCCCAGCTGGCCGCCGAGCGACAGGCAGAACGGCAAAAGGCCGAGCGACAGGCCGCCGAAGCCGTGCGTCGAGCAGACCGCGTCGCCTCGTTGCTGCGCGAACGGGAGCAGCAACTCCAGAAGGTGAGCGCGACCCTGCACAAGCGCCAGTCCGTCCTCGACGTGGAACTCCGCAAGGCCGCCAAGCGGGAGAAGGCGGCTTTGCGCGCCGGTCGCAAGATGGAAGCGGCCGAGGCTGCGCGCCATCGCAAGCGCCTGGCCGGAGAGCGGGATACCCTGCGCCGGCAGTTGGACACGCAACAACGCGAGGTCGCGCAAGCGCGCGCCGAGGCGGATCGCAACGCCAAGGCCCGTCGCGAGGCCGAGAGCGAGGCCATGCAACTGCGAGCCGAGTTGGCCAAGCGCGAAAAGAAGGTGGCGATGTTGGCCAGCAAGGCCGACCAGAACAAGCGCAATGCCACCAAGCTGGCCGCTGCCGAAAAGGAACTGCGCAAGGCGCGCAGTGAGTTCGCGCGTCGGCATCAGCAGCGCGATCAGCGATTGCGCCAGCTGGAGAGCACGTTGGGACAGCGTGTAGCGAAGGTGCGTGCCGCCTTGGATCGGGCACGTGCCAACAGCAAGGCGTTGGAGGGTCGACTCGCCAAGGCCGAAGCGCTGGCACGCAGCCAGACGGCGGCGTTGATGCGGGCCCGGCAGCTTGCGGCCGAACGTGAGGCCGAACGCAAGAAGGCCGAGCAGCTGGCGAACGAGGCGATGGAGCGCGCCCGGCGCGTTGCGGGATTGCTGGCCGAACGGGAGCGTGAGCTGGGCAAGATGAACGCGGAGCTGAAGCGACGCGACGCGGTCTTGACCGCCGAGATGGCGCGCGCCCGCAAGTCGGAGCAGATCGCTCGCAAGGCAGGCCGACAGGTCGAAGCTGCGGCGGCCGCCCGCCGCCAGCGGACACTGGACGAGGACCGCCGACGTCTGCGTCGGGATATGGCTCGACAGAACTCGGCGCTGGCGGCCGCACGCAAGGACGCCGCACGCAACGCGGCCGCCCGGAGCACGGCTGAGCGCGAGGCTCGCCAATTGCGCGCCGAGCTGCAGAAGCGCGAGCGGAGCCTGGCCAAGCTGACCATGGAGGCCACCCGCTCCAGCCGGGCCGAAGCCAGGCTGGTCGACGCCCGCCGCCAGATCGAGAAGGTCCAGGCCCGCCTGGTCAAGCAGCTGGCGCAGCGTGATCGAAAGCTGGGCAACCTGGAAGCGGAGCTGGCTCGCCGCGTGGCCAAGGAGCGCGCCGCCCTGGACGCGCAGCAGCGGGCCAATCGGTCGCTGGAAGCGAAGTTGGCCAGCGCGCACAAGCGCGAAGAGTCCGAGCGCCGTCGCGCCGAGACCCAGCGAGTCCGCGCCGAGCGGGTCGCAGGACTGCTTTCACAGCGCGAGAGCCAGTTGAAGAAGCTGCGCGACGAGCTGACGCGAAAAGAGACCGACCTGGGACGCCGCCTGGCCCAGGCGCGCGCCAACGAGCGCAAGGCAGTGGCCGCGGGCCGCAGCCGCGAGGCCCAGCGAGCCGCCGCCGAGCGTGGCCAGCTCGAGGCGTCTCTGGAGTCGCTCAAGAGCGACGTCTCCGAAGCCCGCACCGGCTTGAAGGCCGCCCGCGCCGAGGCCAACAAGCACGCCGTCGCGCGTCGCAAGGCCGAACTCTCCGCCGGCAAACTGGCCGCCCGCCTGCGCGCTCGCGAGGCCGAGTTGGCCCGTCTGCGCGCCGCCGACCAGCGCCGGGATCGCAATGCGATCGCCGCTGCGGAGAAGCAGGTTCGCGCCGCCCGCGACAAGTACCGCAAGTCGTTGTCGGAGCGAGACGCGCTGGTGCAACGCTTCGAAGGTCGTCTCAAGACCCGCGTCGAGGCGGTGCGGGCTGAACTGGCCGCGCGCATGAAGCAGCGCGAAGAGGAGCTCAACGCGGCGCACGATCGCGAGCTGCGGAGCCTGCGCAAACAGACCGAGTCGCGCGTGGCCGCCCTGCAACGATCGCTGAAGCAGGCCGAGCGTCAGTCCAGGAGCGCCAAGCGCTCGGGCAAGCAGCGCGAGGCCCGGCGCCTGGCCAAGGAAACCGCGGCCATCCGTCAGGAGGTGGTGCGAGCGCGCAAAGTGCTGGCAGCACGTGATCAGGCCATCGCCAAGGCGAAGGCCGCCAATGGTCGCGAACAGGCCGCCCGTCAGGCCGCCGAGGCGCGAGCCGATCGGTTGACTGTGGCGTTGAACGCACGCCGTTCCGAGCTCGAGTCCATGCGTCGCGATCGCCGCGTCTCCTCCGTGCGCGTTGCCGCGGTGGAGCGTTCGATCAAGGCGACCCGCAGCCAACTGGAAACGGCCCGTGGCGAGATGAAGAAGCAGACCGTGCGCGCTGAGCGCCGGTTGCAGAAGGAGCTGGCGTCGGCCCGCAAGGCGCTCGCCGCCGAATACGCCGCCCGGGAAAAACTGCTCAAGCGTGACCTGGCTCGCCGGGAAGCGGCCCTGCGTACGGCGCTCGCCGCCGAGACCGAACGTCGCCAGAAGGCCGAACGACTGGCCGCCGATCGGTCGCGACCAGCGCGTCCCGCCGCCGGCGGCAATCTGGATGACTTCGCGCGCAAGCAACAGACCCGGATCGCAGTGCTCGAGGCGCGCGCGGCCCGTGAACGCGAAGGCCGGGAGGCAGCCCGACGTGCAGCGGAGAACGAGCGCAAGCGAGTCGCACGACTGCAGGCTGAGTTGGACGCTGCTCGGCGGTCCAAGGCCGATCCGGTCGGCGCCAGTCGCCGCGCCTCGGCCGATGCCGCAACGCGCGTTGTGGCCGCCGCCCGCCGCCGCGATGCCAAGCGAGCTGCCGCCAGGTTGCAGGGCGAAGAACGTCGCCGGCTGCGCGAACAGGCCATGCTCGAGCGAATGCGCGCCCGTGGTCAGCGTCCGCCAGCCCCGGCCGCAGCAGGCAAAGCACGCTACAGCCGCATCGTCGACCTGAAGATCACCAGCGAAGGCGGTCGTCGCGGCGAGATCACCGTGCCCATCATCGGCCAGCCGGATTACGAGGTCCTGCCGTCTGGCGATCGACGCCTCGTCCTGCGCCTGGGCCGCACACGGCTGCCCACCCGCCTGCAGCGCATCTACGATACGCGCGCCTTGCGGGGACCCATCGAGCAGGTCACGGCCTACATGCCGCAGAACCAGCCCGACGAGGTGCGCCTGGTGGTCGACCTCATCGAGCGCTCCAGCAACGTGGTCACCGTGCGCGACGGCCACCTGGTCTGGACCTTCGTGCGCACCGGCCAGGGCCAGCGTGATGGCCGCGCCCGACCGGGCGTCTGGGCCGCGGGTGGTGTGCACGCCCGCGCACCGCAACCTCTGCAGGCACCAGCCGGCGGCGGTGGCAGCGCCGGGCTGCGCAATCCCGAGGGCGCCGGTGTGATGGCCAATCCGATCCGCACCCCCTGGCGCAAGGCTCGCCGCTACACGGGTCGGCGGATCAACCTGACCATCAAGGATGCCGACATTCACCACGTGCTGACCTTCCTGGCCAAGGAGGGCAACGTGAACATCGTCGCCGGCCCCGAAGTCGCCGGTAAGGTGACCTTCCACCTGGAGAACATCCCCTGGGACCTGGCCCTGGACGTCATCTTGAAGGCTCGCGGTCTGGGTTACCGGCGCCAGTCCGGCGTCATCCGCGTGTCCACCGAGGACAAGCTGAACAAGGAGTTCGAGGCTGAGGTCAAGAAGCGCAAGGCCCTGCAGGAGGTCAAGCAGCTCGTCGTCCGGATCATCCCGGTGAACTACGGCAACGCCACCGCCCTGACCAAGCAGGTCAAAGAGGTGCTGTCCAAGAACGGTACGGTCACCGTCGACCCGCGCACCAACGCGCTCATCGTCAAGGATACCGAAGAGCACGTGGTCGCCGTCGAAGAGGTGGTGCGCAAGCTCGACGCCCAGACGCCGCAGGTGCTGGTCGAGGCCCGCATCGTCGAGGCCAGCAGCAACTTCACCAAGGATGTGGGCATTCAGTGGGGCGGCAACATGGCCGCGGCCAGCGTCTACGGCAACGAGACCGGTCTGGCCTTCCCGTCTGTGGTCGGCGTGGCCGGCGGCGCCGACGGCGCCACACCGCAGAAGGATGGCGTCTCCATCGGCATCCCCAACTACGCCGTCAACATGCCCGCCGCTGTGGGCGCCGGCTCTGGTGGTGCCATCGGCCTGACCCTGGGTTCTCTGGGCGGCTCGGCCAACCTGAACCTGCGCCTGTCGGCCGCCGAGAACGAGGGCACGGTCAAGATCGTCTCCAGTCCCAAGGTGGTCACCCTGGACAACAAGACGGCCACCATCAGCCAGGGCATCTCGATCCCCATCTCGGTGGTCAGCGCCCAGGGCGTGCAGACGCGATTCTTCAACGCCGACCTGGAGCTGCGCGCCACGCCGCACATCACCCAGGATGGCAACGTGCTGATGACGGTGAACATCTCCAAGAACGAGCCCGACTTCTCCAACCGGTCGGCCAGTGGCGATCCCACCATCACCAAGCGCGAGGCGAGCACTGAACTGTTGCTCGGCGACGGCGAGACCACGGTGATCGGCGGCATCTACACCCGCTCGACCTCCGAGAACGTCAAGAAGGTGCCTTTCTTCGGCGATCTGCCGCTGATCGGCGGTCTCTTCCGCAGTCGCTCCGAGGAGGATAAGCGCAGCGAACTGCTGATCTTCATCACCCCGCGGATCGTCAATCGCGGCGCGTCGATGACGGTGGGCAAGTAGGACAAGGCAATAAATCCATGGCGGTCGAACAGCCGTCCGGTATGCTGAAGGTGGCTGGGAGTTCTGGAGGTCAGGTCATGAAAAGCGCGATGCGAGGAGCCGGACGGGCGCTCGCCCTGATGGCGTTGCTCTTTACCCTGCCAGCCACCGGCTGCGCTGGAGATGAGTCGCCTGAAGTGCTGGTGCTGCGCGGCAATACGGTGGTGATCCGCCTGCCTGGCGCCGGTAGCGGTGTCTCCGGCCAGTGCTACGCCAACCAGGCCGAGTTCATGCGCCCCAACGGCACCATCGACCTGATGTTGAACAACAAGTACGACATGTTCCCGTTGATGGAGAATCGCCTCCTGCCAACCGAGAACGTGTCGGGCAACAAGGCCACCGAGCTGCGCGCAGACGCCTCGCTGGTCACCATTACGGGGGCCGAGGTCTACATGACCATGGACACCTCGTCGAGCGATTCGCTGCTCGAGGGCGACAAGCAGCCGGTGCGCAAATATGTCACCACCGCCGCCGACCTGGCCGCGGACGCACCGCGGAGCTGGTGGGTGCCCTTCGTGACCACGATCGAGCCGCGCGACGAGGCGTACAGCCGCTTCGAGGCGCTCAGTAGAAACGTGGGCAACGCCATGCGCACGGCGTGGCTGAAGTCGACGCCGCCGGACAAGTTCTCGACCATGGAGACGGTCACCCTGCACGTGACCATCGAAGGCTTCATGCAGGACGGCACGATCGTGCGCTCGCAGACCATCCCCTATCCCCTCAACGTCTGCTACGGCTGCCTGGTCTACCTGCCCACCGTGGCGCCGGGGATCGGCTTCGAGTCGGAAGACATGCAGCAGGTATGTGGCAGCAAATTCGTGGTCACCGAGTACGCCACGCCCTGTGTGATCGGCAACGATGAGTACGTGCCCTGCACCTACTACTGCTACGTCTGTGAGCAGAACAAGGGCGACTTCGCCGTCCCAGGCTTCGACTGCGAAAAGGCCTATTGCCCCGATCCGCTCTGATCTGACCGCTACCCATCCGCAACGTCTTGACCTTCGCGCGCCGCGACCCGATGCTCTGCGCCCTTGCGCGGGGAGTGGCGCAGTCTGGTAGCGCACCTGCTTTGGGAGCAGGATGTCGCAGGTTCAAATCCTGTCTCCCCGACCCACGATGACCACCGGATGACGCCGGAATCTCCCGTACGCCCTTTCGATTTTGAGGGCTTGTTGCTGTCGCTGGAGCATGGCGCTCCGCGCACGGTCCTTGCTGCCACCGAGGAGGGCGTGCTGCCCTTCGTGCTGGCGGCGCTGCGGCAGAGACTGGACCGCCCGCTCCTGATCATCACGCCGGATCGGCGGCGCATGGCCCGGATGATGGCCGGCTTGCAGACCTGGGAGGCGGAGCAATGGCCCGGTCTGGCGCCGGTGTTGCCCTTCGAGCCCGACGATGTCTCGGCCTATCGCGAGATCTGTCCCATGCGGGCGCTGGCCCGGGGCCGACTTGCGGCAGCAGCCCGCATGCACCTGGACCTGGGCGTCGCGGCCGTGGTCTTGCCCGCCGAGGCCCTGCTGCTGAAGACCTTGTCGGCCGGCGCGCTGGACAAGGTCACCGCCATGGCGTCGGCTGGCAGCAACCTGGATCGCGTGGAGTTGCAGGAGCAGCTGGTCGCCGGTGGCTACGATCGCACGCCCCTGGTGGAAGAACCCGGCAGTTTTGCCGTGCGCGGCGGCGTGGTCGATGTCTGGAGCCCGCTCTACGAGCTGCCGGCCCGACTGGACTTCTTTGGCGACGACATCGAGTCGATCCGATTGTTCGATCCGGAGACCCAGCAGAGCGGCGGTCGGGTGCCCGACCTGATCATGTCGCCGGCCAGCGAACTGCTGCTGGATCCGGCCCGCCTGCACGAGATCGTCGAGCGACTGACCGCCCTGGCCGACCGGCGTGGCCTGGGCAATGTGCGCCTGCGGGCGGTGATCGAGGAGCTGGAAGCGGGCCACCTGCTGCCGGGTCTGGAGGCCCTCATGCCGGCCCTCGCGCCGGGTCTCGACCCGCTGCTGGCGCTCGCCGGCGGTCCGGGGAAGGCGGAGCCGATCGTGGTGTTGGACGGTCCCGACGCCTGCCTTTCGTCCGTTCAGCGGGCCTGGGATCGCATCCAGGCGCAGCACGGCGAGGTCCTGGCCCGTGGCGATGATGGCCCGCTGGTCTACCCGCCCCAGGATCTCTTCGCCACGCCCCAGCAGGTTGTCGCCGACCTGGATCGCCGCACGCGGCTGCTGATCCGGCCCGTACCCCTGGCCGAGGAGGCGGCGCTGCCCACCTTCCGACTGGAGGTCTCTTCCAATCGCGATGTGAGCGAAGAGCTCAAGGCGGCCCGGCGACAGGACGAGGGGCTGCGACCGCTGGCGGTGCGCATCCGCCAGGCGCGTCGCGACCGGCAGCTGGTGGTGATCACAGCCCGCAGCGATGGTGGACGTCAGCGCCTGGAACGCCTGCTGCGCTTCTACGGCGTCGGCACGAGGGTGCATGACGGGCCCCTGTCGGCTGATGCCATCGCCGATCTGCGCGCTCGAAAGGACGAAGAGGCGCTGCTGCTGCTCGGCGGCGGTGGCAGCGGTTTTGCTTTCGAGTCCATGCACCTGCTGGTCATCGACGAGGAGGAGATCTTCGGCACGCGCGGCGGCGCCCGTCGTCCCGGACGAGCCCGGGCCAGCCCGGCGGGGCAGCTGATTCGCGAGATCGCAGAGCTGCACGAGGGCGACTTCGTGGTCCACGTCGACCACGGCATCGGCCGCTTCGTGCGCATGATGCGCATGGAGGCCGGCGGCATCGAGCAGGACTTCCTGCTGCTGGTCTACCGGGATGCCGAGCGAGTCTATGTGCCGGCGACCGGCCTGGAGCGGGTGCAGAAGTACATCGGCGGCGGTGGTCGAGCGCCCTCCCTGGATCGCCTGGGGGGCGACCGCTGGCAGCGCACCAAGCGAAAGGCCCGCAAGGCGGCCTCCGAGATCGCCGGCGAGCTGGTCGAGCTCTACGCCCGGCGCAAGGCCCAGCGTGGCTTCGCCTTCACCCGCCCGGACGAGCATTTCCGCGAGTGGGAGGCCACCTTCCCGCACGTGGAGACGCCCGACCAGCAACGCACCATCGACGAGGTGCTCGACGATATGAGCCGACCCGAGCCGGCCTGGCGGCTGGTCTGTGGGGATGTGGGTTATGGCAAGACCGAGGTGGCCATCCGGGCGGCGGTCAAGGCGGCCCTGGACGGCAAGCAGACGGCGGTGCTGGTGCCGACCACGGTGCTGGCCGAGCAGCATCGATTGACCTTCACCGAGCGTTGTCGTGGCCTGCCGGTGACCATCGACTCCCTGTCTCGATTTCGCACCGCCGCCGAGCAGCGCGAGGTCATCGAGCGCCTGGGCACCGGCACCCTGGACATCGTCATCGGCACCCATCGGCTGCTCAGCAAGGACGTGGAGTTTCGCGACTTCGGTCTGCTGGTGATCGACGAGGAGCATCGCTTCGGCGTCAAGCACAAGGAGCAGATGGCGCGCTGGCGGGCGACGGTGGATTGCATCGTGCTGACGGCCACGCCCATCCCGCGCACGCTGCAGCTGGCCACGCTGGGGCTGCGCGACCTGTCGCTCATCGCCACACCGCCCGAGAATCGACGCTCCGTGCGCACCATCGTCTGTCGGGGCTCCGACGCCCTCATCCGCGAGGCCATCACCCGCGAGTTGAGCCGCAACGGGCAGCTCTTTTACATCCACAACCGCATCGGCGGCCTGGAAGAGATCGCCGAACGCCTGGTCCGCCTGCATCCCGGCGTGCGGCCGGTGATCGCCCACGGACAGATGGCGGAGACGCGGCTGGAAGAGGCCATGCTGGGGTTCGTGCGCGGCGAGTACAACGCGTTGGTGGCGACCACGATCGTCGAGAGCGGCCTGGACATCCCCAACGCCAACACCATGTTCGTCGATCGCGCCGACACCTTCGGACTGGCCCAGCTCTACCAGCTGCGCGGCCGCGTGGGACGCTCTTCAAGCCGGGCGTGGTGCTACCTGATGGTGCCCGAGCGCAGCCGACTCAGCGGCGAGGCGGCCCAGCGGGTGGCCGTGCTGGAGCGCTTCAGCGAGTTGGGCAGCGGCGTACACATCGCCACCCACGACCTGGAGATCCGGGGCGCCGGCAACATCCTCGGCGAGACCCAGAGCGGCCACATCAACGAGGTCGGCTACGATCTCTACGTGCAGATGCTCGAGCAGGCCGTGCGCGAGCTGCGCAACGAGGAGCCCGGCGTCGAGATCGATCCGCAGATCCAGGTCACCGCCAACGCCTGGCTGCCCGATACCTGGCTGCCCGACGCGAGCCAGCGGCTGATGGCCTATCGCCGCCTGTCCGCGGTGCGCGACGCGGCGGAGCTGCATGCGCGGGTCGACGAGCTGGTCGATCGTTTCGGCCGCCTGCCGCCGGAGGCCCGCACACTGGTCGAGACGCTGGAGATTCGCGTGCTGGCCATCGACCTGGGCTTGAGCAAGGTGGAGCAGGGGCCAGCGGCGGTGAAGCTGGTCCTGCACCCACAAGGTCGTCTGCAAGCAGACGCGTTGCTGCCCCTGGTCAATTCGCCGCGATCGCGGTATCGGCTGACACCGGAGATGGCCCTGATCCGCCCGCTCGATCGGGCCGAACAGGACGATCCCCTGGCAACCACGGCGGCGATCCTGCGCCAGCTGATCGCTGCAGCGAGCGCGACATCGTGAAGGAGGTCGGCATCGTGACTGAAGACGCGCCCGTCGTCCGCCGGCCGAGCTGGTTGCGCCGGACCTGGAATAAGTACGCGCTGATCATCGTCGGCAACATCGTCTTCTTCGCCTTGATGTACTGGTTCACCTATCGGCCACACAACGCCGAGAGCCGGGGCGGTGAGTTCCTCAGCCTGGCCCAGCAACAGGAGACAGACGGCCGCCTGCAGGCCGCCGAAGTGCTCTACGGCAAGGTTGTGCAGGACTACGGTGAGACCAAGGCTGGCGTCGTGGCCATGCGACGTCTGCCCGAGGTGCGCGCAGCCAGCGAGAAGGCCACCCACGCCGCGGCCGCCGAGCAGCTGCCGCCCGAGCTGGAGCTGGCCAAGATGCTCAAGGCGCCGCCGGCCTGGTTCATGGCCAGGTTGCTGGCCGGCCAGCACGCCAAGGTGGCCAAGGTGGATCGGCCGCGCTATTTCGAGGCGCTGGACGGCTACCTGCGCATCGCCTTCGAGCGCGGAGAGATCGACCACGGTCGGGTTCACAAGGAGGCCGCGTTCGCCCACGAGGCCCTGCGCGCGCGCTACCTGGGTCTGCACGCCAATTGCGCCGTCGAGGCCGACTGGATGTACGACGACGTGCGCATTCGCAACAACAACCTCTTCGCCTGGAGCAAGGCGGTGATCGAGGTCGAAGTCCGCCAGGGCGACAACGTGGAGAAGGACTCACAGCGCTTCGACAGCGTGCGCCCGGGCCAGGAGCTGGCCATCGCCGAGTTGCGGATCAGCAGCGACGGCGGACCGGTGCACTGCAAGGTGCGCGTGGTCAGCGAGCAGGGTGAGGTGCGCTTCGAGCAGCGCCTGTAGAATTGACCCGACTGTCCGACGTCCTACTTGCAACCCGCGATCGCGTGATGCACGCAGAGGTGGCTGGTCGGCACACAAGCGTCGGTCGTGCACTTGTTCTTGTCGTCACAACCGACTGCTGCGCCGGTGCAGGTGCCCGACTTGCAGGCGCCGGTGCCGGTGCAGGGCTTGCCGTCGACGCAGCCGAGACCATCGGGTGCGGCGGAGTGCTTGCACGTGCCCTTGTCGCAGGTGCCCACGGTGCAGGCGTCGCCGTCATCGGCACAATCCGCGGCGATCTTGCAGGTGCTCAGAGAGCCGAAGGGCGCCGCGTCGGTGCGATAGACCCAGCGTGGCGACTTGCGGTTGGTCTTGGTGCCGTCGCCCAATTGGCCGTAGCCGTTGTAGCCCCAGCAGAAGGCGCTGCCGTCGCTGCGGACCGCGCACGTATGGGCGCCACCGGCGGCGATGTCGACGGTACCGCCGATGCCGGAGGCTTCGCTGGCGAGCACGGAGGTGTCGGTGGTGCCATCACCCAACTGGCCTGATGAGTTCAGGCCCCAGCACTTGATGGTGCCGCCCGTGGTCTGGCCGCAAGTGTGATACTGGCCGGCGGCCAGGCGGGTGGCGCCGCTGATGTTGATCACCTTCTGCGGCTTCTTGGAGTTGGACAGTTTGCCGTTGCCCAGCTCGCCATGGGCGTTGTAGCCCCAGCAGCGGACGTCTCCACTGACCACGGCGCAGCTGTGGTAGCGGCCCAGGGTCAGGAAGCTCGCGCCGGTCAGATCGTCGACGGGACCGGGCTTGGTCTTGTAGGTGCCGCCGGCGCCACCCTGGCCGTAGGCGTTTGTGCCCCAGCACTGGGCGGTGCCCTTGTCCCCCAGCGCGCAGGTGTGATCCCAGCCGGCCGCGATGGAGACCGCGCCGGACAGGCCCTTGACCTGCACGGGCGTCAGACGGGTCGACTTGGTGCCGTCGCCCAGCTGATAGGCGCTGTTGTAGCCCCAGCAGCGGGCCGTACCGTCGGCCAGCAGGGCGCAGCTGTAGTGGGCGCCGCAGGCGATCTCGACCGCCCCCGTCAGGCCCATGACCTGCACAGGCTTGTACTGGTTGCCTCCGCCGCCATACCCCAGGGCGCCGTAGCCGCCGCGGCCCCAGCACCAGACCGTGCCCTTGTCGGTCAGGGCGCAGGAGTGCTCGATGCCGGTGGCGACCATCACCGCGCCGCTGACGCCGGTGACGTTGACCATGGTGCGCCGGTCGCCGTTGCTGCCGTAGCCCAGTTGGCCGTAGTTGCCGCGACCCCAGCAGGCCACGGTGCCGGTAGAGCGCACGGCGCACGTGTGCAGGTGTCCGCTGGAGATGCGACGACCCCAGCCGTCGAACTTGGCCACGCACTGGCCGTCATTGCACGCCTTGCCCACGCCGCAGGCGGCGCCCGCGGGTTTGGCAGCGAAGACGCACTGGCCGGTGTGGCTGTCGCAGTAGTCCTCGGTGCACGGGCTCTTGTCGTCGCAGACCTTGGCCGTGCCGCCGCAGACGCCGGACTTGCAGACGTCCTTTTCGGTGCAGCCGTTGCCGTCATCGCAGCCGAAGCCGTCGCCGCCGGCCTTGTGACCGCACTTGCCATTGGTGCAGGTGGCGATCGTGCACACATTGCCGTCGTCATCGCAGTCGGTGGCCTTTGCACAGCCGCTATTGCCGCTCGACTGAGTCACCGAGCCGATGACCGACTGGGCTGGTTTGTTGTTGCTGGCGTTGGTGCCGATGCCCCGCTGGCCGTAGTTGTTGTGGCCCCAGCAGAAGACACCGCCGTCCTGGCGCACCGCGCAGGCGTGGTACAGGCCCATCTCCAGGTCGCGCAGCGGCGCCACGCCGGTGAGCGCGGCGGGCTTGAGGCGTTCCTTGTTATCGCCCAGGCCCAGCTGACCGTTTCCGTTGTAGCCCCAGCACCAGCCGGCGCCCTTGGCGTCGCGGGCGCAGCTGGAGTAGACGCCAGCGCTCAAGCCGACGATATCCTTGAGGCCCTCGACGGTCTGGCCGGCCCAGGTGCTGGCCTTCTTGCCGTTGCCCAGCTCGCCGTGGTGGTTGTAGCCGAAGCACTTGATGACGCCGCCCGGCCCGCCGTGGCAGGTGTGCAGGTGCTCGCCGGTGAGCATGTGGGAGCGGATCGGCGCCCAGGCATATTGCGGCGACCAGACGGTGTCGAAGTAGGGCATACCCAGCGACCACTGGCCCGACTGGTAGCCCCAGCAGAGCAGGTAGCCATCAGCCCTGAGGGCACAGGTGGAGTTGGCCTCGGCGGCGATCGCGACCGCCTTGCCGAGTCCCTTCACCTTGATGGGCGTGTACTTGTACTTGTTGTCGCCACTGGCCAGCTGGCCGTACTTGTTGTAGCCCCAGCACCAGGCCTGCCCGGTCTTGTCGATGGCGCAGGTATGGTTCCAGCCCGCAGATAGCGAGACAGCCCCGCTGAGCCCCTTGGCGGGCAGCGGCTTGTTGATGTTCTTGCTGCTGCCGTAGCCGGTGGCGCCGTAGTTGCTCCGGCCCCAGCACTGCACCGTGCCGTCTGCCAGGCGTGCGCAGGAGTGATACTCGCCCACGTCGACCTCGACGGCATTCTTGATGCCCGAGGCGTTGACCGGGGTGTAGCGGGTACCCCAGCCGCCATAGCCCAGGGCGCCCTGATCGCCGCGTCCCCAACAAGAGACGGTGCCGTTGCCGCGCAGGGCACAGGTGTGGTCGCGACCGAGGCTGATCTCGCGTGCCCAGCCCACGTGCGAGGCGACGCACTTGCCGGCCGAGCAGAGCTTGCCGCTGCCGCAGCTCATGCCGCCGAGTACCGGCGCAGTGATGCACTTGCCCGAGTCGGGATCGCAGCTTTCGACGGTGCACGGATTCTTGTCGTCGCACTTGGACGCGGCGCCGACGCACTTGCCGCTCTTGCAGACGTCGCTGGCGGTGCAGGCGTTGCCATCATCGCAGCCGAAGCCGTCCACGGTGCCCGCGGCGGCGCATTTGCCGGTCTTGGCATCACAGGTGGCGACGGTGCAGGCGAATCCATCTTCGGGACAATCTTCGGGCGTGGCGCACTTGCCCGGCGCAGCCTCCGGCGGTGAGGAGCCGAAGACGGCCTTGGTCGGCTTGACCTGGTCACCGCTGGTGTGACCCATGCCCAGCTGGCCGTAGTTGTTGCGGCCCCAGCAGAAGACCCGACCCAACTGGTCCAGAGCGCAGCTGTGGAAGGTGCCTGCGGCGACGTCGATGGCGAAGCCGGCCATAGCCACCTTCTTGGCCACCAGGCTCTGCTTCTTGTCGCCTGTTCCCAACTGACCCTCGCTGTTGCGGCCCCAGCAGTGGACCGCACCGGCGGCGTCCGCCGCGCAGGTGTGGTAGGCGTCTGCGGCCATCTGCAGGGGCTTGCCCAACCCCTTGACCGTATTGGCGGGCAGGCTGTCCTTCTTGCCGCCGTCGCCCAGCTGCCCGTAGGCATTCCAGCCCCAACACGCCGCGTCGCCATCGGGTCGCAAGGCGCAACTATGCGAGTGACCCGCCATGAGGCCGCGCGCCCGGTCGAGCGAGGTCATCTGTTTGGGCCAATATGTGGTGCCGCTGCCGGCGACGCCGAGGCGACCGTTGCCGCTGTGGCCGGTACACCAGATGTAGCCGTCGCCGCGCAGGAAGCAGGTGTGATCGGAGCCACCGCCGATGCCGGCGACGTTGGTCATCGTGGGCACCTTGACCGGCGTGTACTTGTACTTGTTGGTGCCATCGCCCAGCTGACCGTTCTTGTTGTAGCCCCAGCACCAGGCCTGGCCGGTCTTGTCGACGGCGCAGCTGTGATTGGCGCCTGCTACCACGTGCACGATGTCCTTGAGCCCCTTGGCCTGTGCCGGCACGAAGCTGTGCTTCTTGCCGCCGTTGCCGATGGCGCCCAGGGAGCCATAGCCCCAGCACCAGACCGTGCCATCGTTGCGCAGGGCACAGTTGAAGTTGTGTCCGGCGGTGATCCGGATGACGTCCTTGAGACCCTTGACCGTCGTCGGCGCGACGCGCGTGGAGCTGCCGCCGTATCCGATCTGGCCGTAGTTGCTTCGGCCCCAGCAGGCGACGGTGCCGTCCTGTCGGAGCGCGCACGTATGCTCGGCGCCGGCTTCGACGGCTTTGGCCCAGCCGACGGCCTTGGCGGCGCACTGGCCGACGCTGCAGACCTTGCCGTCACCGCACTTGGTGCCGCTGGCTTTGGGTACCGACAGGCAATCGCCCTTGGCCAGGGCGCACAATGGACTGGCACAGAGGGCGCTGTCGCCACACTTCTTGGGCGTGCCGCCGCATTGACCCTTGCTGCAGACCGTCTTTTCGGTGCAGGCGTTGCCGTCGCTGCAGCCGAAGCCGTCGCTGCCGGCCTTTTGTGTGCACTTCTTGGTCTTGTCATCGCAGACGGCCACCGTGCAGGCGTCGCCATCATCGCCGCAGTCGGCGCTGCTCTTGCACGCGTCGTACGAGCCGAAGGGTGCGGGCACGCTGCCAAAGACAGTGAGCGGCTTGGTGTAATCAGCGGTGCCGCCGCCGACGCCCAGCTGGCCTTCATTGTTGCGACCCCAGCAGCGGATCGAGCCGATATTGGTCAGCGCGCAGGTGTGGTAGTAGCCGGTCGCCACATCGATGATGCGACCGGGCACGGACACCTTCTTGGGCACCAGGGAGTTGGTCTTGTTGCCGATGCCGAGCTGACCCTCGAGATTGCGGCCCCAGCACCACACGTCGCGGGCGCCGTCGATGCCGCAGGTGTGGAATCTGCGCGTGTCGACCTTGAGCCCGCCGATGAAGCCAGTCGGCGAGACATGGCTGGCGGTGGACTTCTTGCTGTTATTGCCCAGCTCACCGTAGGCGTTGTAGCCGAAGCAGACGGTCTTGCCGCCAGCGACGATGGCGCAGGTGCGGTAGTGGCCGGCGGACAGGCCGATGACATTCTTCAGGCCCGGGACCAACCAGGCGGTGGAGGACACGCCGGTCTTGCCAGGATCGCCAAACGCACCGTAGGAGCCGGTGCCCCAGCACATGACGACGCCGTCCTTGCGCAGGGCGCAGGCGTGGGTGGCGCCAGCGGCCACGGCCACGGCGTTGCTGATGCCCTTGACGGTCACCGGCGTCCAGCGATGGGATTTGCTGCCGTCGCCCAGCTGGTAGTTGCCGTTATACCCCCAGCACGCGACCTTGCCGGTCTTGCGCACCGCGCAGCCGAAGTTCGGGCCCATGTCGATCTGGGTGGCGTCGCTGATGTTCGACACCTTCACCGGTGTCCAGCGCTCTTTGTTGCTGCCATAGCCCAGGTTGCCGTAGCCGCTGTAGCCCCAACAACGCAGCGTGGAGTCCTTGAGCAGGGCGCAGGTGAAGTTGGCGCCGGCGTCGACCTGGACCACGTCCTTGAGGCCCTTGACCGTGACCGGATGCCACTGGTTGCCCTTGCCACCATAACCCAACTGGCCATTGCCGCCGCGGCCCCAGCAGCGCACGGTGCCGTCGCCGCGCAGCGCACACGTATGACCGTCGCCGGCCGTGATGCCGACGGCCCAGCCGGCGCCGGTGGCCGAGCAGGTGCTGGCGTTGCACATCTTGCCCTTGCCGCAGCTCATGCTGCCGGGCATGGGCGCGTGCATGCAGTGGCCGCGCCGGGTCTCGCAGTGCTCGGCGGTGCAGGTGTTGCCGTCCTCGCAGTTGATGGCCGTGCCGGCGCACTTGCCCTTGACGCAGACATCGGTGGTCGTGCAGGCGTTGCCGTCGTTGCAGGTGGTGTCTGGTTTGGCCGGTCCGTAGACGCACTTGCTCTTGGTGCAGGTGGGCACCACGCAGGGGTCGCCGGAGGTGGCGCAGTCTACGTTGGCGTTGCAGCCCTGTTGCGGGCCGGGCAGCGCCGAGGAGCCCGACGTGGGCATGGGCTTGATGCGGTCGATCTTGTTGCCGTTGCCCAGCTGGCCTTCCGTGCCGCGGCCCCAGCAGTAGACATTGCCATCGCCGCGGGCGGCGCAGGTGTGGTAGCCGCCGGTGGCGACGGACACGATGGCGCTCATGCCGGCGACCTTCAGCGGTACCAGGGAGGCCGTCTTGTTGCCGGTGCCGAGCTGGCCGTTGGTGTTGTGGCCGGTGCAATGCACGGTGCCGTCGGGATGCAAGCCGCAGCCGTGGTAGCGACCGCCGTCGTAGTCCGTGATCAGGCCGAGCTTGGCCACCGAGGTCGGGCTGAAGCGATTCTTCTTGTCGCCGAGCCCCAGCTGACCGTGGGCGTTGTAGCCCCAGCACAGCGCCGGACCGTCACGATGACCCGCGCAGACGTGGTTCCAGCCGCCGTACAGGCCGGACAGACCGAGCGCGCCGGCGACCGGGTAGGGTCGTGAGCGGGCGCCGCCGGAGGCGATCAGCGGATTGCCCAGCACGCCGTTGTTGTTGCGGCCCCAGCAGGTGGCGTAACCGTTGCGCTTGAGGGCACAGGTGTGGCCGGCGCCGGCGGTCATGGAGACGATGTCGTCCAGGCCCGAGATCGCCACCGGGGAGTAGGTCGACTTGGAGGAGCCGTTGCCGATCTGGTAGCTGGAGTTCAGGCCCCAGCAGGACACCTTGCCGCCCTTGCGCACCGCGCAGGTGTGGTTGCCGCCGGCGACGATGTAGACGGCGTCGGTCAGGCTCTTCACGGTCGTCGGGCTGTAGCGATGTTTGTTGCTGCCGTCGCCGATGGCGCCGTAGGAGCCGCGGCCCCAGCAGCGTGCACCACCGGTCTTGAGCACGACGCACGTGTGATTTTCGCCAGCGGCGATGTCCACGGACTCGCCGACGCCCACCTTGGACGGCTTGGTGACGTCCTTGTTGCTGCCGTATCCGACCTGGCCGTAGTTGCTGCGACCCCAGCAGAAGACCTCGCCCTTATCGGTCAGCATGCAGGTGTGATAGTCGCCGGCGACGATCTTGCTGCCGGCGTAGGCCTTGATGCACTTGCCAGCCTCGCAGACCAGGCCGTCGCCGCAAGTGGCGCCCGGCGGCACGGGCAGGAAGTCGCACTTGCCGGTCTTGGCGTTGCAGGCGTCCTTGGTGCAGGAGTTCTTGTCATCGCAGGCGATGGCCGCACCGACGCATTTGCCGGCCTTGCAGGCGTCCTTGTCCGTGCAGAGGTTGCCATCGGTGCAGGTCTTGCCGTCGGCGACCACGGCGTTGACGCATTTGCCGGTCTTGATGTCGCAGCTGTCTGCGGTGCACAGGTTCTTGTCGTCGCAGTTGATGGCCGCGCCGGCGCACTTGCCGTCCTTGCAGCCGTCCTTCTCCGTGCAAGGGTTCTTGTCATCGCAGCCGGCGGTGTTGTGGGTGTGCACGCAGCCCTTGTTGATGTCGCAGGCATCGTCGGTGCAGGCGTCGCCATCGTCGCATTTGACCGACTGGCCGACGCACTTGCCATCGCTGCAGGCGTCCTTGCTCGTACAGGCGGATTTGTCGTCGCAGGGCGCCTTGTTGTTGTCATGTTTGCAGCCCACCTTGGGGTCACAGCTGTCATCCGTGCAGCCGTCCTTGTCATCGCAGTCGACCTGGTCGCCATTGCACTTGCCGTCGGCGCAGACGTCCTTTTCGGTGCACAGGTTGCCGTCGCTGCAGCCGCCGGTGTTGTTGGTATGCACGCAGCCCTTGTCGACGTCACAGGCGTCGTCAGTGCACTCGTTGTCGTCGTCGCAGCCGACCTTCAGGCCGCTACAGCTGCCGTTCACGCAGCTCTTCTTGGTGCACTTATTGCCGTCGTCGCAGACCATGGTGTTGTTGGTCTTGGTGCAACCGGCGGCCAGGTCGCAGCTGTCGTCGGTGCAGATGTTGCCGTCGTCACAGCTGAGCGCCTGGCCGGCGCACTTGGACTTGCCGCAGACGTCCTTCTCCGTGCAGATGTTGCCGTCATCGCAGGCCGCGTTATTGGCCACCTGGGCGCAGCCGTCGGCCTTGCTGCAGCTGTCGTCGGTGCATGGGTTGTTGTCGTCGCAGTTGACCTTGTCGCCGCCGCACTTGCCGCCGCCGCAGATGTCCTTCTCCGTGCAGGCATCCTTGTCGTCACATGCGGCGTCGTTGTTGGTCTGGGTGCAGCCGATCGCCGCCTCACAGGCGTCGTCGGTGCATGGGTTGTTGTCGTCGCATGGGATCTGGTCGCCGGTGCACTTGCCCTCCTTGCAGGCGTCGTTCTTGGTGCACTTGCTGCCGTCATTGCAGAACTGGCCGTTGGGCAACGACGAGAACTTGCAGTTGCCGCTCAGGGGATCGCATTGGTCGTTTGTGCAGAGTTCCTGATCGTCGCAGACCATGGCCTCGCCAGCGCACTTGCCGGCGTTGCAGGCGTCCTTCTGGGTGCAGGCGTTGCCGTCATCGCAGCCCTGGCCATCCGCCGAGGTGGCGAACTTGCACTTGCCGGCATCCCAGTCGCAGGTGTCGTCGGTGCAGGCGTTGCCGTCATCACACTGACCGCCGCAGCCGCCACTGTCCGCTTTGCCGCCGCTATCGGCCTGACCGCCGCCATCGGCCTGTCCACCCGCATCCGCTTCGGCATCGGCGCCGACCGGTCCCGCGTCTTCACTGCCTGTCACCGCGTCCGGCTGGATCACGGCGTCTTCGATGGCGTCGTCCGCTCCGCCGCCGTCTACCGGCTCTACGGCGTCCACCGTGTCGTCCGGCTCCTCCACGTCATCGATCGCGTCCTGTGCGTCATCGGTCTGGCCCCCGTCTACCGGCGGTACCACCACATCCTTGGGCACGATTGGCAGGTCGGGCAGATCCGTGCCGCCATCCTCGGCGTCCACGGTGTCGTCTTCGGCGTCATCCAGCGCATCTTGTGGCGTGTCGGCGATCGTGGCGTCGGGCACGGGTGTACCCGTGTCCTCGGGGGTCGTACTGTCGATCACGGCGTCAGTCTTCTGCTCCGTGTCAGGCGCCTGCACGGGCCCGGCGACGACCTCGTCCCCCGAGCAACCGGCCAGCAGGGCGAGTGACACCATAAGACAGAAAGTGGAACGGAGTTGCAGACTCATTCTTGCCCCCGGCGGTCCATCGGCATTGGTCGTCAGCGACCAGACGCCCGAGAATCGGACACACGGAAGCCTCAATGGTACTTGATACGCTGAATCGCCCTCAAGCCGTGCCAACGTGTTTTCCACGCAGATCTGTAAAGCTGCGGTGTTGCGCGCCACCACGTCAAAGAAAGCGGCAATCGTTGAGCGGGATTCAGCAGCAGAAAGTCCGAATAACCCGCTCGATGATGGAGACCGAGCGAATCAGGTCGGTGGCCTCGATGTACTCATCGGCTCGATGAGCGACCGCGATGGAGCCGGGCCCGAAGATCAGCGGCTGTGAACCCAGCCGGGCCAGGTTGCCGCCATCGGTGGCAAACGGTGCCGAGGGCGAGGCGCTCGGCATCGCGTCGTCCGACAGCGCCCGCTCCAGGTCGGTGTCCGCCGGCGAACAGAGCGATGGCGTCACGCGCAGTACCTCCGCCTGAACGCGAGTTCCATCCGGCAACTCGATCGCCTGTACAGCGGCCTGCAGACGTTGCCAGATCGGCTCGTGAGCCATGCCCGGCAGGGGACGGAAGCCAATCTGCAACACGCAGCGATCGGGTACGATGTTCAGGGCGTTGCCGCCCTCGATGCCGACCACCGACACGGGCACCCCTTCGCCCGCATGGTCCGCATCCATCGGCCCGTGTTCGGCCCGCAGGCTGGCTGCGAACTGGTCGATCGCCCCCCCCACCCCGGCGGCGGCGACCCCCGCCTTTGCGCCCAACACTGGGAACGCCGTATGGGCCCCCCTGCCCTCGATGATCACCTGTGCGGCTACATGGCCGGCATGCATCCTCAACAAGCGGAAGTCGGTCGGTTCGCCCACCAGGCAGGCCTCGGGCAACCGGCGCTCGTCGGCGAGCCAGCTGTCGGCCATGTGGGCAGAACCGTGGCAACCGATCTCCTCATCATGGGTCCAGATCAGGGTCAAAGGCCGACGCCACGCACCCCGTTCGATGGCCGACAACGCCTGCAGGCAGGCGGCGATGAAGCCCTTCATGTCCGCCGTGCCTCGGCCGTGCAGGCGGCCCTGCCGCTCGGTCAATACGAAGGGATCGCTGGCCCAGCGCTGTCCCTGCACGGGCACGACGTCCATGTGGCCGGACAGCACCAGCCCACCGTCCCGCTGGGGCCCGATGGTGGCGACCACGTTGGTCTTACCGGTCTCGATCGGGTCGTCGAAACGCTCGATGTGAAAGCCCATCGCCTCGCAGCGCTCGGCCAGCAGCGCGGCGATCGCCGTCACTGGCCGCGATGACACGGTCGGCATGGCCACCAGGGCCCGCAGATCATCGACTACTGGATCGACCATGCACCGGCTCGATCGGGATTCACGCCAACCACATGGCCAGGGTCCAGCAGACGAAGCCGACCGCCGACGCACCCAACCAGCGCCAGCCATCCCGCCGCCAACGTCCGGCCTCATCCCAGCCCTTGCGGAACGCCAGGACCAGACCGGCGAGCCAGAGCACAAAACCCAGCGACACGGCCATGGAGGCCCATGGAGACACGCCCACCGGCCGGGCATAATCGGCCTGGAATTGCGCCAGCAGGGCGGCCGGATCGCGGCGATCTCCGCTGCGATCGGCGACTCGGACCAGCAGCGCGGGGATGCGCTCGTTGACCATTTGCACCAGGTCTGCGCGCGGTTGGTAGAAGGAGCGCGAGGCGATCAGGCCCGATCTCAGCCCGTCCAGGGCCTGGACAGCCAGCTTGGGATCGTCCTTCTCGCTGCGGTTGGCGATCTCCGTCAGGGCATTGGCCGCGTCGGCATGTACCGGCCCCCACGGGGTGTGCCAGCGCAGGGTCCAGCGATACTCCTGCACCGCGTCTACCAGGCGGCCCTCGTTCTCGAGCGCCACCGCCCGTCCGTAGGCCTGCCACTGTTCCCAGGTGGCGCGGGTAGCCAGCACGGCCAGCACCAGGACTGCGGCCCAGACGACCACCGGGATGCGCGCGCGCCGTGTGGGCTGTCGGTCGGGCTCGGGTGTGGTCATCAGGTGAAGTCCCGTCGCTCGAAGACGAGCATGCCGAGGATGAGGAAGACCGCCGCATAGGACAAGCCGTAGCCGACCGCCGCCAGCAGGTAGTCGCCGCTCACCTGCCAACCCAGCAAGACATCGTCAGCGACGTTGAAGGTCGACAGGTCGGGCACCACCGCCACCAGCACCCGGCCCAGCCAGCGCATGGCCGGCACCTCGACGAAGACGCCCTTGGTGTGGGTCATCAGGTCGGTGATCACGTACGAGATACGGCCGGTCACAAAGAGGCCAAAGGTGAGCACGCCGCTGACCGCCGGCGAGGACATGGCCGAAAAGAACGTCGCGATGGCGGTGACCAGCACGATCTCGATGTAGGACAGCACCAGCGCGGCCACGATGGGCTGGCTGATCTGGCCGCCGCGGAAGGACAGCACCACAAACCAGCACAGGGCCAGGACCAGCAGCTCGATGCCCAGCAGGATGCACAGGCCCAGGAACTTGCCGATCAGGAACTCACTGCGCCGGATTGGCTTGGGCAGGATGGCGTAGATGGTCTTGTCGGCGATCTCCTTCTGCAACAGCACCACGCCCATGACGATGGCCGTGAGCACGCCGACGAAGGGGATCGTAAACAGGCCGAAGTCCTGCACCAGGCGCGCCTTCTGGTCGACCAGGGCCAGGTCGCTGAGCAGCATGGAGAGCAGCAGCAGGGCCACGGCGATGGCCACCAGGCCGTAGAAGATCCGGTGCCGACCGGCCTCGCGCAGGGTGTTGTGCATCACCGCGACGACCCGACGGATCACCGCCCCGGCGCCCTCGATCCGCAGCTCGATGCCCAGGTGGGTGCTCTTCATGCGTCACCTCCGGTCTGGGCGCGGTCGACCCGTTGCACGGCTTTGCGCATGAAGAGTTCCTCGAGGGAGTCGCGGCGGGGGTGCAACTCGATGAGTCGTCCATCCACTTCAGCGACCCGCTTGACCAGCGCCGGCACCGCCGAGGTCGGCAGGCTCAGCCGCAGCAGGTCGCCCTCCATGCGCAGCTTGGCCGCCCCTTCGATGGCCTCGAGTTCGGCGATCGCCGCGTCGCCGGGCACCGCGATGAGCGCGGCGCTCTCCATGCGATCGCGGTGGAGCAGGTCGTCCAGGCGTCCCTGGGCGACCGTGCGGCCGCTGTCGAGGATGACCACCGAGTCACAGATGGACTCGATGTCGCTGAGCACGTGGGTGGTGATGAACAGGCTCTTGCCCTCGGCGCGCAGGTCGCTCAGCAGGTCGCGCAGCTCCTTGCGGCCGATGGGATCCAGACCGGACAGCGGCTCGTCGTAGATCAGCAGATCCGGATCGGAGATCAGGCTCTGGGCGATGCCACAACGCTGCAACATGCCCTTGGAGAAGCTGCGCAGGGTGCGATGGCTGGCGTGGCCCAATCCCAGTCGCTCCAGCAACTCCGGGATGCGCTTGCGACGTACCGAGCGCTCGATGCCGTACAGCCGGCCGACGTAGTCCAGCACCTCGGTCGGCTTGAGGTAGTCGTAGAAGTAGGGGTGCTCGGGCAGGTAGCCAACCCGGGCGCGCGCCGCCGGACTGGAGACCGGTTGGCCGAAGAGTCGAATCTCGCCGCCTGTCGGCTGGATGAGACCCAGCAGGCACTTGATGGAGGTGGTTTTGCCGCTGCCGTTGGGGCCCAGGTAACCGAGCACCTGGCCGGGCTGCAGCTCGAAGGACACATCGCGGACCGCATGCACCGGCCCGCTGCCGCGATCCACGTCCAGGTTGGCGCCGCCGGGCAGCAGGCGGGCGATGGGGCGCAGCAGGCGGTTGTGTTCCAACCCCGGCCAGAAGGTCTTGCGCAGGTTGCGGACTTCGATCAACGGCGTGGCGCTCATCTGCCCTCCATCTCGGCCCGATACCAGGCGATGGTGCGGCCGAGGCCTTCCTCCAGGTCAGTCCGCGGGTCGTAGCCGAGCAGCTCGCGCGCCTTGCTGATATCGGGCACCCGCAGCTCCACGTCGGGATGATCCCAGCGCACGAATTCGACCGGGCTGTTCGAGCCGGCGATGCGCACGATGTCCCGCGCCAGCTGGTGGATGGTCAGGGTCGAGCGCGGATTGCCGATGTTGAAGGACTGGCCGATGGCGGTGTCTCGTGTGAGCACCAGCAGGATGCCCTCGATGATGTCGTCGATGTAGCACCACGAGCGGATCTGCGAGCCGTCGTTGTGCACGCTCAGCGGGTTGCCTTCCAGCGCCCGGCGAATGAAGTGGTGGATCGCGCCGGTACCGACCTGGTTGGGGCCGTAGATATTGAACGGCCGGATGGACGCCGTCCGCAGACCGTGCTGCTTGTGGTAGTTCCAGCACAGGTGCTCGGTGGCCAGCTTGCTCACGGCGTACGTCCAGCGCGCCTCGCCCACCGCCCCCAGGCTGGTGGCGTCGCCTTCGGTGACCCGGAAGGCGTAGCGACCAAAGACCTCGGACGTGGAGAAGTCGACCACCCGCTCGATGTGCTGCCCTGCGGCGTTCATGCGCTGGCAGACCTCGAGCACGTTCATGGTCCCCTGTAGGCAGACCTTCATGGTCAACACGGGGTTGTTCATCACCGTGTCGACGCCGGCGATGGAGGCCATGTGGATCACGTGGCTGGCGCCGGTAAGCGCGGCGGCCAGACCCTCGGCGTCACAGACGTCGCCGCGAATCAACTCCACGTTGGGCCGCTGCAGCAGGTCCGACGCGGTCACGGCATCGCGATGGAGGTTGTCGAAGAGCACGACCTGCACGTCCGCGTGCTCGGACAGGCGCCGGGCCAGGGTCGAGCCGATGAAGCCGGCGCCGCCGGTGATGGCCACGCGGCTGCCGGCCGGCAGGGTCAGGTCCGATGTCATGGCGTTCCTCCGCCGCCGCCACGATCGGGATCGCCCGCGGTTGGCGCTTGCGGGAGATCTGTAGCCACCGAGCCGGCGACCGGTACGGCCTCCTGTTCGTCGATGGCGGCGGTCGGGTCGAGATAGCCGGGTGGCGCCTCGAGATCACGACTGCCCAGGCGATCCCAGATGGCCTCAGGCGTCTCCGGCTCCGCTGACCAGTGCTCGGTCTGCCAGCCGGTGAGCGGCGGGGTGTTGACCCGCTTGGGGCCGACCATCAGGGCCAGCGTCTCGCCCACATAGGTCCAGTCTCGCCAACGCATCCGGTCGAGCCAGGCCAGCTGATCTGCGGCGGCGGCTTTGTCCCGCTCTGCGAGTCGGCGGCGCAGTTCGCGACGCTGCTCGGCCGTGGCCTGGGCGTAGGTGGCCAGGGCCGCTTCCACCGCGTCGTCGATGCGGCCGGCGCGGGCGTATTGATGGGAGAGGTAGTTGGGGTCGTAGGAGAAGCCGGGGATGGTGTAGGCCACGGTCAGGTAGTCCAGGGCCAGGGCGTCCAGGCGCTTGCGCTCCAGCTCGTCCTCGGTGGTCATGTGGGAGTGCAGGTTGAAGGCGATCTCGTGGTAGAGCCACGCATCCTGTGGAAAGTACTCCAGGCCCAGGCGGGAGAAGCGATTGGCCCGTATGGCCACGTCGTTGTCGATGCGCTGGCCGAACTTCACCACCTGCGCCGCCCAGCGATAGGTGGTGCGGTTGTTCGCATCCAGGCCCCAGATGGCGTCCAGGTAGACCTCCAGCCATGGCAGGCGGCTGTCGGTGATCAGATGGCGCACGAAATAGTGGGCCACGCGCACGAAGAGCAGGTCTGCGGCGAAGCTCTGGTGGCCCAATGAAGCCATGCGCAGGACCGGCACAGGCGCCACGTAGGCGGTCTCGGCGCCGGCGGCTACGGCCTGCCGAGCCCCGGCGACCTCGCGGTCGATGCGCGTCCACTGGTTGCCGAAGATGGCCAGCCAGAGGCAGGCGACCAGGACGAAGAGCCATGTCTTGCGACCGCTATCGGCCCACCAGAAGCCCACGAGTCCATGCACCCAGCTGGACAGCCGATTTCGCTGCTGAACGTCGACCGCAGGGGTCGCGCTGCCGGGCGGGACTTCGCTCATGGACTCCGCTGATCCCCGTGCCGCTACGGGCGCGGGCGGGGCCGGCCGAGGATAAGGCAGCCGCAGGCGCCCTGCAACGCGGTGCACGCGTGTAAGTTTCGCCCGTGCAAACCACCGGGTAGGCTTGGCCGATGGCAGGCAGCAGCGCCATCACCGCCCTCGCGCCCACAGCCACGCAGTTGCTGGTCTGGGATGTCGTGGTCTGGCTCGACCGCCTGGTGGTGATCCCGCTTGCCGTCGCCCTGGTCATCTGGCTGGTCGTCGACCTGCGTGCCGCCGGCCGGGAACGGGGACGCCGCTGGTTGCTGGCCCTGCTGGCCATCGCCGCAGGTGGCGCGCTCCTCCGCCTGGGCGTCGCTGCAGATGGCCTCTTTCACGACGCCCATCGCGGGTACGCGCTGCTGGATGGCTGGTTGCAGGCCTTTGATCATCCGTTCGGCGAACGGCCGGTGGTGCGCACGCGCTACGGTCCCGGCGCGACCGCCATCTACGCCCTGCTGCTGCAGCTGCCGCCGGGTGATGAGACCGCCCTGATGGTGGCCAACGCCGTGCTGTCCAGCCTGGTGGCCCTGCCGGTGGCCCTGGTGGCCGCCTGGCTGTTGCCGTGGCGCCATACCGGCCTGCTCGCCGCGGGTCTGTACGCCATCTGGCCAGCGGGAGTGCGCCTGGCGCCCAGCGAAGATTGCAGCAACCTGGCCCTGGTCCTGGCCTGGTCCGGCCTGTGGCTGATCGCCTCCATGCGCCGACGCCCTTCGACCGCGCGCCTCTGGGCGGCCATGCTGGCCATCTCCCTGGCCGTGCAGAGCCGCGACAGCCTGCAGCCCCTGGCCTTGATGGCCATCGGCCTGGCCATCCTGCACCTGGGCGCCAGCCTGCCCGCTCGCACCTGGTGGAAGTTGGGCGTGGGCGCGCTGGCGTTCAACGCCGCCTTCCTGTGGCTCTTCTTCACCCTGATCGTACCCGATGTGGCCCGCGTGGACGGCTTCTCGGTGGCCAGCCAGGCTCGCTACTGGACGTTCTGGGGGTGGACGCCGGCCAATCCCATCTTCGACCCGGCGTTGACCCCGTTGCTGGCCATCGGCCTGGGTGGGATCGCGATCCTGCCCGCCCGCTGGTTGCCCGTGACCGCGTCACCGGCGGTGCGGCGCCTGCTCTGGCTGCTGGTGGCCTGGGCCGCCCTGGGCAATGGCGTCGCCAACCTCAAGTCCATGTCGCGCACCGACGCCTTCATGTTTCATGTCGTCTACGTGCCAGCGCTGTTCGTGATCGCCGAGATCGGCCTGGCCCGACTGCTGGCCAGCAAGTGGGGGCGGGGACGCTGGCGGCTGGCCTCGGTCGCCGTGGCCACCGCGCTCTGCCTGGCGCCCCAGGGCTGGCGCACAGTGGGCGACCAGTTCATCGACCAGCAGGAGTGGCGGGTCTATCGACAGGCCGTCGATGCGGTGCCACGAGGCTGCACCCTGGTGCATCCCATGCGGGAGGACTTCGCCAGCTACTACCACGGCATCGCCCACGAACCCTGGCTGGGTCGCAGTCGAGGCCTGCGCATGCGCTCGTTGGGCTGGCTGCTCTCCGGCGGCCTGCATCGCGGCGAGGGCGCCTCGAATCGGCATCCTGTCCGCGAGCGAGTTGGCGGCTGCGTCTACTACTTGGAGACCCTGGCCTGCTACGCCAAGCCACCTCGTGAGCTGACCGACCTGGCTCTTCTGCGCAAGCGACTCGACGCAGAGGCTGGCGCCCTGCCACCGCGCGGCATCAGGACGCTGTTGGAGAACTTCGCTGAACGCGATCACCGTTCCCTGGCCGATTTCCGACAACCGATCTGCGATCGCGTGCGTGCGGCGGCCAACCTGCAGCCGCTTGGCGTACAACCGGTGCGCGGCAGTGGGCGGGGCAACTCGTTCATCGTGGCCGCGTCGCCACAGATCGGTCTGTATCGAGTGCGATTGCGCGATCGCTGATGATTGTCGTGTCGATCGGTTCGCAGGCGATCACGCAGGAACGGCCCGCACCCCTTCGTCTACTGCCTTTGTGGCCTGCAGCCGCGCCCGCTGCCCGGAACGCGCCGCGAGCAGGTCGTCCAGATCCACGCCGCGATCATCGAAGTAGCGTCGCATGAGCCGCTTGGCGATCTCCTGCTTGGCCTGGATGAAGCGGGCCACGGTGGACTCGTCGTGCTTGACCTTCTTGTTGAACAGCACGTAGGGCACGTAATAGAGTTCGCCAGCGATGCAGCTTGGTTGAACGTTCAGATGGCGATCCATGATCTTGGTGCCCATCTTGAGGTCGTGCTTGTTGATCAAGGTGCGGCTGTCGTCGCGGGTGGCCTCGTAGACCGGCGTGCCGAACTCGACGCCGAAGCCGTTGTAGAAGCCCCGAATCAGGGTCAACGAGATGAGCATCTGCTCGACCATCTCGTCGGTATCGGCGTTGGAGCCATCGGTCATGCGCACCAGGCCGTGCTCCAGGCAGTACAGCGCGCTGCGCATATGCATGGCCATCTTGCAGCCCATGCACCAGATGAAGCCGCTTTTGTACTCCTTGAAGTCGTCCACCACCGTGCGCACCAGTACGTCGTCGAAGTAGGCCTTGGTGCCGATCAACGTGTACACGAAGCGGTCCCCCAGCTTCCTGTTCAGCTCGCGCACGCGGCGCGCGGTGCGCCAGTGGTTGTAGTGTCCGTAGCCGTTCTTGTAGGTCAGCAGGTGGATGCGCTCGAACTTCTCGGCCAGCAGGATGGCGGTGGCCGTGGAGTCCAGACCGCCGCTGTACATCAGCGCGATCTCGCCGGGGCGGATCTCAGGCCAGCCATTTTGAGCCAGATTGGGTGGGTCGAGCTCGGTTGTGTACAGGATGTCGCTCTTGCTCATGGGCCCGAACCTCCGCGTACCACGGTACCGGCTGGGCTGGATTCAGGCCAGTCCGGGTAGCGGTTTGTCCTGCTGGTGCGCCGTCTTGCGAGGGCGCCTGCGCCCATCCGTAGGGCAGCCCGAGCCCCCCGGCGAACCAAACGTGGATCAAAAAACCACGCCTTGCCGCCCAACGTCCTAGACTTTGACCCGGCGGTAGCTTGACCGAGGTCAAACATGTCGCCGGGTGCGTCCCAGCAAGGGCAATGAAGACGGACCGGCGGAGGCAACATGACGGGTTCCCATGTCGGCGCTGCGCAACGCGGCCACTGCGAAGAGGCGGATTGCGGATCTTGTGTGATCCGTCCGCTGACCGAGTTCGCCCACATCAACGATGCGGGCCTGTCGATCCTGCTCGCGGCGCGCAATCGAATGGTCTTCCAGCCGGGCCAGCTCCTCTTCCGCAGCGGCGAGCTGTGCCGAGGTCTGTTCATCATCACCTCGGGCACCGTGGCCCTGCGCAAGGGCGACGGGGCCGGTCACTCGGTGCTGGTGCGCTTGCTGCACGCCGGTCAGTCCCTGGGCTATCGCAGCCTCTTTGCCGGCGAGGTGTACTCCTGCGACGCCGAGGCCGTGGACGACGTGCGCTGCTGCGTCATCGGGCGTGACGCCGTCGAGCAGATCATCGAGGCCTCGCCGGAGACGTCGCAGCGCTTCCTGGAGCGGATCGCCACCGACCTGCGGCGGGCCGAAGAGACCTACATGCAGGGCGCGTGCATGCCGGTGCGGGCTCGTCTGGCCCGGCTGCTCTACGACATGCGCGTGCACTACGGCACCGCCGACGACCAGGGCACCATCCGCATCGACCTGCCCCTGCAGCGCAAGGACATGGCGTCCATGCTGGGTACCCGCCCCGAGACCCTGGCCCGGACCATCCGAGCGCTGGCCGAAGACGGCGTGGCACGCTTCAGCGGCCGCAAGGTGGAGATCGAGGATCTGGACACCCTGCTGGACGAGTTCGATTCAGACGGCGCCTCCTGAGCGACAATCGAGGTTGACCGGGGTCAAGCGGCATCTGAATTGGGGTGTTGTGTGGTGCTGTAGTCACTAGACTACGGGCGATCCGGCGCGGGTACCTCCCCTGACCGCGCGGACATGTTCGGCCCGAGCCGATGTCTCGACGGCTCGGGG
>CAYTLW010000003.1:0-17057 GCA_964438735.1 uncultured Enterobacteriaceae bacterium
TAGCTGCGACGACGGTCCGGGACAAGGCGTGGCTCTGGCAAGCGGGCCATTACAAACCCTTCGGGGGCCGCGCCAGGAACCATGCCGTCGGCGTGCGGCGCAGCGACTCGACCTGCCCGAGCCCGACTCAGCGCGCGCCCGATACCGACCACAAGGCATGCCGACTGCCGGCGTCGAGCGCCGCGCGCTCCGCCCCAGGCGTGGCGCGATCGAAAGCGTCGAATGCCCGCCGCCATTGACCGAAGCTGCCGCCCGCCTGCCACGCTTGCCAGGCCACGCGACCGGCCTCGATTCCACCTTGGGACAGCCGGTATTGCAGCCACGCCTGGCGCGGCGAGTCGAAGCGCACCACCACCCTTCCGCCCAGGGCGCGGCGAATCCGCTTCAGGCGCGTCATCAGCGTCTTGATGGGCAGGAAAGGCGCGTCGGCCAATGGGGTGTGGAGCTTGGGCACGAAGGGGCTGATGGTGATGGTGGTGGAGATGCGCGTGGACAGCCGGCCGCCGAGGTCGATCAGTTCGTCCAGATCGGCGTCTGTCTCCTCGGGCAGGCCGACGATGACGTACATCTTCAAGGCGCGCATCCCGGCTTCGCGGGCCAGCTCGGCCGCGGCCAGCAGGTGTCGCTCGCGCAGGCCCTTCATCATCATGCCGCGCAGGCGTTGCGAGGCCGCATCCGAGGCGACGGTCAGGGTGCGGTAGCCGCCTCTCCTCAGCAGGTCGACGAAGGGCGCATCCAGGCGATCGGCGCGCAGCGAGGAGATGCCAATGCCCTTGCCGCGTTCCAGCGCCGCCTCGAGGGCGCCGGCGATGTGGGGCCAGTCGGTCACCGCGGCACCGACGAAGCCCACACGGGGCGCGCTCAGGAAGGGCTCGTGATCCAGGGCGTCGACGACGCGCTGCAGCGGCGGAGATCGCATGGGGGAGACCGGCGCGCGGACGACACAGAAGCGACAGTAGCGCGGGCAGCCGCGAGCGGCCTCCAACAAGGCCATGTTCTTGAACTCGGCGGCGGGACTCCACCACTGGCCCAGGGCCGGCACGTGCTCTGGACCGGCGCCCAGGGCGTTGGGCACCGCGTCGCCATGCACCGAGGGCACCCACAGACCCGGTGTGTCGACCGCCTGCTGGATGAGTTCCTGCCTGGGGATGCCCTGCTCCAGCCAACCGCCCAGGGTGTCGAGCAGGTCCTCGGCCTCGCCGATGGCGACCACGTCGGCGAACGCGCCCAGGGGCAGCGCGTTGCTCTGGGTCAGCGGTCCGCCAGCGATCACGGGCGGATGATCCGCGCCGCGATCGGCGGCCAGGGGCGGCAACCCGGCGGCGCCGAGCATGGCGGGCACATGGGGCAGATCGAGTTCGTAGGCGACCGAGAAGAGGATGGCGTCGAACTCCCCCAGGGCCATGTCGTGTTCGAGGCTGCGCAGACCAGCGTCGCGTCCCTGGGCGGCCGCGACCTCGAGATCTGGCGGCAGGGTCGCGCGCTGACAGCTCAGTCCCGGCCGGCTGTTGAGGCTGCGATAGACCACCTGGAAGCCCAGCGACGAGGCGGCGACCTGGTAGGTATTGGGGTAGCAGAGCACCACCTCGCGGGCGGCGCGGCGCATCAGGGTGCCGTGTTCGTCGGCGATGGCGTGCTGCCGGCGGTCCGAGCTGGCCGTATGGGGCCGACTCAAGCCGCACCCCCGTCCGCCTGCGCCTGGATGCGTTCGATGACGGTACGGATGGCATGTTGCTCGGGCAGCCCCAGCCGCGCCGTGATGATCAACGCTTCGGCCAGGTGTTCACCGCAGGCCTCGCCCTGACCCAACATGCCCTCGACCTGTCCCAGCATGAAGAGCGCCGCGCCCAGGGATCGCTCGTCGCCCTGCCGCTGGGCTTTCACCGCCGCGCGCAGTGCGGTGGCCGCCTCTTCTTTGCGGCCCGACCCCAACAGCGCCCGAGCCCGCACCATGCGCGCCTCGCCAAGCCCGGCGGCGGACAGGCGACCCGCGCCCGCCTCTTCGAGCCCCTCCAGGGAGGTCAGCGCTTCCTGATTGAGGCCGGACTCCACCTGCAGGCGGGCGCTGTCGATGACCGCCATGGCGCTCTCCACCGCATCGCCGACGTCGCGGACGCGTTGCAGGGCCTTCAGGGCACCGTCCAGGTCGCCACCAGCGCGCCGGCAGGCCGCCTCACCGCGCAGGGCGCGGGCGTGCAACGTGCGGGCGCCGGATCGACTCGCATGCTCGATGACCTGGGCAAAGACGTGCCGCGCCTCGCGCAGCCTGCCAATTCGCAGTTGGCCGTTGGCCAGGTCGTGGCCGGACTCCGCCGCCAGCTCCAGCCGACCGTGGGTCATGGCCTCGGTCATGGCGTGGCCGAGACCCAAGATTCCCTCGTCATGCCGCCCCAGGGCGAGCAAGGCACCGCCGGCGACGTGTAATGCTCGAATGCGGGCGTCCGGATCGCGTGCCTCCCCTGCCAGTTCGGCCGCTTGCTGAGCGCCATGGAGCGCGTCCTGGGCCCGACCAGCGGCCAACGCCACCTGCGCCTTGCGTGCCTCCAACCGCGCCGGCAACCGCACCAGGGGCTGCTTGCCGGCCAGCTTCCTGCCCGCTTCGGCGTGGACCAGCGCAGCGTCCAGTTTGCCTGCTTGCAGACAGGCAGCCGCAGCGCCGTCGTGCAGGATGGCGCGATGCCCGGCGGAGGCGCCTTCATCGGCCAGCGCGAGCAGCTCGTCGGCCAGCTCGACAGCGCGCGGATCATGACGTGCCAGGAGCACCTGCAAGCGCGTGAGGCCGGCGTCCACAACAGTGCTGGCCCGACCGCAACGCTGGGCCGCGGTGACGGCTTCTTCGGCCGTCTGCCAGGCTTGCTCCAGGCGTCCCTGGGCTCGCAAGGATGTGGCCAACAGCGCGCGAGCCCGGGCCGCGCCCGCGACATCACCAGCCTGCTGGCGCGACTCCGCCGCCTCGCTCAGCGCCCGCTCGGCAGCGGCGTAGTTGCCACCGTGCAGCGACAGCACTGCGAAGCCCTCCAGGCGAGCGGCATGAACCGCGGGCTGCACGGCGATGATCTCGGCCGGCTCACGGCCCTGGACCTCGAAACCTTCACTCCATGACTCGTTGTCGGCGTGGGCCAGGACCAGCTCGGCATCCAGCAGCGCCACGTCGCGCTGCAGCCCCACCGCGTCAGCGGCGCCACGGGCCAGAGTCAGGGCCTCGACGGCGCTGCGCGGATCGCCTGAGCGACGGGCGACGTCGGCATCCAGGCGCAGCGCGGCGAGGTAGAGTTCGACGCTGCCCAGATCCCTGGCCGCCTGGGCCACCGATCCGAGTAGAAGCCGGGCCTCGGACCAGCTGCCGCCGCGGATCGCCTCGCGGCAGCGAACCATGGTCAGCGCGGCCCGCGCCGCGTCGCCCTGGCGGCCGGCTTCCAGGTGCAGTTCTGCCTCCTGGGTCGCAACCAGGGCATCCAACCCGGCCTCGACCCGCTCCTCAGCTTCAGCGATGCTTTGGTGGGCGATGGTGATACCGCCGGCCGCCAGGTCCTGTGCCGCCAGGGAGGCCAGGCCGCGCGCTGCCAGCGCCGTATTGCCCACATTGTCGGCCAGGGAGACCGCTCGTTCCCACCACGCGCGCGCCGGCCCCGGTGCTCCCGTCTGCCCGCTCAGATCGCCGAGCACCAGGCAGGCCGTCGCCTGCCCGCCCCGATCGCTGGCCTGCTCGAAGCAACTCAGCGCGCGCAGTCCGTGTTCATCGGCGGCCAGCAGTTCGCCCTTGGACTCACAGATCGCCGCTCGCTCCAGGTGCAGCCAGCCCACCTGCGCGCTCACCACCACTGTCGCCGGAACCTGCAACGGCGCCTGGGCCAGCGCCGCATCCAGGACGGACGACGCCGCTCCCAGGTCGCCACGCTGCCGCAAACCGCGAGCGAAGCCGAGCGCCTCAAAGACCGTGCGAGCCTGCTGGGGGACGGGTTCGGTCATGTTCGATCTCCTCCCATCCATGGCCGAGCCGACGCGGCCAGCGACGCCAGAATACCGGTCATCAGTTGCGCTCCGGCGACCAAGGGACCACCGACAGGGCGCCCTCGAAAGGCACCGTGGCGGGCGGCTGGGCCGGGTCGAAGCCGAGAATACCGGACAAGGTCTGGAGCGCGCCCTTTTCGTCGAAGCCCGCCAGGTCGATCAAGGCCTTGACCACGTCATCCAGCGCCAGCTTGCCAGCCAGCTTCACCGTGGCGGGCACCCCCTTGTCGGGCATGACGCCGCTGAAGACCACCGACGACAGGCTCACATCGACCGCCGCTTCGCCAATCCCCGGCGAAGACAAGGGCAGCGACATGGTGATCGGCTGGCTGCTGAAGGTCGCGCTCGCGGAGGCGGGCAGCGAGGCGATGTGCACATCGGCAAAGTCCACCATGCCGTCACCGCCCACGTCCGGCGCCAGTGCGATGGCCGCCTTCGAGCCGGCGAAGAAGGCCCAGCGCACAGGCGGGAAGAGGGACTTCAACACCCCTTTGGCGATAGCGGAGGAGGGTTTGTCGAGCTGGATGCTGCCGCCAGGCGAGTACCCCAGGCGGTGGCCGCGTGCGACGTGCCCGGCGACCGGAATCTGGTGCCCTGCGCTGGTCAGGCTGCCGCTGACGGCCCACCAGCCTTCGGCGTCGCCGTAGTCATGCCCCTTGGCATCGCCGCTCAACGACCCGCCATCGCCCATCTGCACGCTGGCCTTCATGTCGGGCAGGTCGGGCCATGTCGCCTTCAGCGCCACGCCTGGCAAGGCGATGGCCGGCACCATGCGTAAGGTCGTGCCACCACCCGCCGCCTCGCCAGCGATGAGGTCCGCAGCGCGCTGATGCCTGTTATGCCAATAGGTCAGCAGGTGGGTCTTGGTATGCACCCGCCACGGATAGGTGGTGCCGTTGGCGACCGCGGTCTGCGCCGTCAAACCCCCGCCATGGGTCTGCGCAGCGGGATAGCGATAGGCGGCCTCCCGGCGCCGGATCACGACCTCAGCTGCGGTCAATGTCTTGGCGGCCTCGGCCAGCAGGGGAGCTGCGGCCGCGGCGGGTGTCGGCAGGCCGGAGTCGGCGCTCGTTTTGTCCAGAGCCAGTTCGGCGTCCCGCCAGGCCAGCACCGCACCGTAGAGTTGTGCCGTCTGGCGTGCGCGGAGTTGATTGATGGCGATGCCATCGACCACCTCGTCGAGCCATGGCCGACCCGCCGTCGGCACCTGGTCGGCGATGGCCGCCAGCGACTTCAGCCAGGCGGCATGCACCTCGTCGGATTTGGTCAATGCGGCCAGATCCGTGTCGCGGAAGTGCTGAAGCTCCTTGGTCGCCCATTTGGCCACCTTGTTGAAGGCGACGCGCACGGGCCGGAACGCGAATCCCGTCGCTTCGGCCACCTCGTCGGCCGGATCCTCACCGCTGTAGTAGAAGAATCTACCCCCGGTCAGGCCCTTGTAGTCGGGCTCGTCGATGAACTCCGCCTGCTGCCAGGTCATCAACTCCTCGAAGACCTCGATGGCCACATCCCGGGCGTTGCATCCATCGGCCAGGCGCGCCGGCTCGCAGAGCGGGTCGAACAGCTCGCCCAGCACCTGCTTCCGGCTCACATCCGCGTTCCAATGCCAGAGGCCCACGGCGTAATCCTGCTGCCAGTAGCCCCACTCGTGACCGCTGTTGAACATGCGGTGGCCCACCAGGGTGCCGCCGCCGCGACTGGCCAGCAGGGGTTTGACCAGTTCGATGTCACGCCCACGGGTCCGCAGGTAGAGCGGCAGGTAGACCGGGATGGGATTGTCGAAGCTGAGCCACCAGGACCCCTCCGGGAACCACCACAGGGGTCGGCCTTCCGCGGACGCCTTCTTCATCAGGCAGAGTTTGTGGGCAAATGTCTTCTGGTTATAGACCGGCGCCGCGCCCTCCAGGGCGTAGAACATGACCGTATGCACCTTCACGCCCAGCTTCTTGTGGGTGTGGAAGGCCAGATCGTAGTAGTCGCCGCGACCGTCGCCGTTGGTGCCCGGCGGGCAGCCCTGATCGTCGAAGTGTGGCGTTGGCTGACTGCCGGTGATGTGGTCGTTGATGATCACGTCCAGGGTCGGCACATTGGCCAGCGCGCGCTCTCCGGCCCAGTTGATCCACTGCACGGTCTGCTCGTCCGGGGTGACGGTGAACTCGGTCGGCCCGAAGTGGATGCCGAACCAGCGCAGGTCTGGCCGATTCTTGGTGCGCTGGTCCACATAGGCCTCGATCTGCTGCTGGATCGGGATCTCGCTGCTGGCATCGATCGAAGCGCTGCTGCCCTGCTGCTGGTTGTGCAGGGTGATGCCACTGCCGCCGCCGAAGCCCAATGTAGCGGCCAGGTCGACGAGCTCCTTGGCTCGCCTGGCGCGCCGCTCCGGCGGTGCGATGCCGCGCCCGGCGCCGCGGAAATGATTGCCGCGGTTCTTGACGATCCACAGGTTGACGTTCTCGGCTTCGTCCAGGGGATGATCGCCATCGCTGAAGGACTCCAGATGCTCCAGCGGGTGACTGCCGTGAAAGGAGAAGCCGCGCTCGGCGAAGTCCGGCTCGTAGATGTCACTCGCCACCCCGTCGATCGTGCGCGCCAGCACAGTCGGCCGACGGGCAAGGCCCCGAAGATCCGGCGGGTCATGCCGCGGTACGTACTCCTGTTCGGGATGGTAGAAGCGGCAGCCCAGACGACGCAGCACTTCGTACAGCGCGTATTGCTCGCCCAGGGCCGCAGACGCGCTGGTGGTGACGAAGGTCGCCCCGCGGCCGAGCCAGCGATTGTCCCAGTCCCCGTGGTCGGCGACCGTCAAACGAAAACCGCCAGCGGCCGAAGGCTTGTGTGCTGGTGTGGTGGTCGAAGCATGTGCTGCCGGCTGGTTCAAAGCGATCACCAGGGCGATGCGGCGGCTCCTGGCGGCTGCGCGGACGGCATCCAGGCCCACATCGCCGCGCAGGATCTGGGGCGCTGAGCCGGTCAGGGCGGTCAGGTAACCGGCGGCTTCTTTGTGCAGTCGGTTGGCCAGGGGCTTGTCATCGCCCTGTTGGACCACCAGCAGGATGCCGCCGGGCTCGAGTTCGGCCGGCTCACTGCACGCCAAGGCGCCGAAAAACAGCGCGCCAAATAGCAGCGCGCCAACCACCGGCAGCGAGGCGGCGTACAGCGGACGTCGAGGTGGTGCAGACCCTGCCTTCATGGCCTCCAGGTGCCCTTTGGGCAGCCGTTTTCGGCCGCTCAATTGCCCAACCGAATGTACCATTGGCTCGATCCGATGTCGCCGAAGGCGCGCGCGTAGCCCATGCGCAAGGTGCCCTGGGCGACGTAGGCGGTCTCCAGGTCGACGCGCAGCTCCCCCCCCAGGGAAGCGGCCGCGCCGGGACCGCTCGTCGCGTCGCGCAGGTCGGCCTCATCATCGGCCAGCAGCACGGCGCCGTCGCCGAAGATGCTGAGCCAGAGGCGGCCGAAGAAGAGGGGCAGGACGTCAAAGCCGCGGCCGATGCCGGCCAGGGGCAGGTGGGCCGTCACGGAGGTCCATAGCAGGCCGCCGCCCGCGACGAGCCGGCCGGCACTTTTGGGCTCGAGTACGCCGCGCACCAGTCCAAAGTCACCGCCGGCAGGGCCGAAGAGCAGGCCCTGGATGTCCAGCGGCGCCAGACCCTCCAGGCGGAAGGCCGGCTGTCCGCGCATGTGCAGCGGTGCCACGCCAATGCGCGAGCGCCATTGAAGAACCCGGTGGCCGCCGATGGGCCAGCTCAGGTCACCGTGCAGATCGAAGCGGAGGAGCCTCCGGTCGGCCAGGGTCCAATGATCGGCCAGGGTGGTGAACAGGGACACCCGACGACGTCGTTCGGAGACCACGGAGTTGGGGTATCGCTCGCTACGATCCCAGACGACGCCGGCGGAACCCCGCAACTCGGCACCGGAGAAGGGCTCACGTGGCTCGGGCCCGAAAGGATCGGGCATCCCCGACCGCTTGCTCCACAGGCTGAGGTCGTCGCGGAATTGGGTATGGGCCAGCCGGACGCTGGCTTCGAAGGTGAAAGAGTCGCGGGCGATGGGCAGCCGCCAGGCGCCGCCGCCCCGCAGGCTGAAGCGTCGATTGGCGATGCGCACCAGGCGGAAGGAGCGGGTGCCGTAGCTGTAGCCGTCGACCCAGGCGCCGACCAGGCTCCATGTTGGCTCCCAGCGATGCAGGTCGGCGCTCAGGATCAACGAGGGGCGGTTCAGCGCCAGGTCGGTGCGGCCGAAGAGCTGCCAGCGGTACAACCGCAGGGCGTCGGCGCCTTCCGCGGTGACGCCGGTGATGATCTGGGCCGGGGTGATCTCCAGCCCCGTGGCCTGCAACTCGAACGAGGGCATCCAGGCGCGCGGCCGGATGCTGGGCAGGGAGTTGTAGGAAGACACCGCCGCGACGACCTGCGGCGGGTTGTAGGGCGCTGGCGGGGCCGTCCCTCGCACAACTGCGGATGCCAGGGCGCCGGGACCGCTTGTGGGCTGAGATGGAACCAGTCGATGCAGATCCAGGCCGTTGCCGTGGGCGACGCTGGCGACCGCGGCCTGGCCTTGCGGCGCGAATGCGGCCGAGTACACACCGGTCCGAGTCCAGGAACGCATCGTCCAGGCGGCGCGCTCACTGGCCACGGCACCGGTGGCCGACAGGGGCAGCTCGGCGGCGTCGCGGAACGAGCCCAACTCCACCAGCGCGCCCAGCCAGTTCCGATCGCCGCGCCGGAAGACCTGCAGATCATCCAGCCAGCGCACCCGCGTACCGATGTGGTTCGGGCTCCCGTTCCGACGCGCCGGCAACAAGGGCGCAGGCATTGGCGGCGCAGCGGGCATGCCGGCCTCGGTCAGGGCCACAGACCACAGGCGACGCTCGCCGCCGCCGCCGCGGCCGTACCACAGGCGCGGCCCCGGCCCCTGCACCGGTGAAGACAGGGTCTGCGCGATGCGCGACGAGCGCACCACGACCCGCGCCGTCGGCGGCGGACGGCCGCTTTTTGCCCGCGCCAGGGCGTCCTGCAAAGGCAGGCTGGCGATGGCGGTCAGGCCGGCGCCCAGGGTGACCACCCAGAGGCGCCGTCCGTCGCTGGAGATGGACGGCTCGCGGGCGCGCAGGCCGCGGGTCAAACGCAGAGGCCGGCCCGCACGTCCATCCGCTCCCAGCGCGGCGGCGAAGACGTCACGATGCCGATAGAGCCGGCGATGCGGACGGGTGGCGATCCACAACAGCCAGCGCCCGTCAGGCGTCAAGGTCACGTGATCGCAGTCCAACTCACAGGTTCGCACGATGTCGACCCGACCGGTGGTCACGTCGAGCCGCTCGATCCGGCTCAGGGCGTTCGGCGGCGCGCGGCTGTAGAAGGCGTGCCGACCGTCTGGATGCAGGCGCACCCGGCCTCGCCACTCGCCGTTTCGGGTCAAGCGTTTGCCATCACCGATCACAACACGAGCGCCTTTCGACCTGGGCAATCCCGCGCTGGCTTGCACGATCGCGGCCGCAGAGACCGGCGGCACTCGGCCGGCGGCCCTCAGGCGGTCTTCAGCTGCCAGGCGCGCACGCAGCTCCTTCACCGCGCCTCGCCACAGGGTGACCGCGTCCTTGCCATACACCTTGCGATACAGGTTGTTGATGCCATAGGGCACAAGCCGGCGGCCATATTCGCGCACGAAGCGCTTCAAGCGCCCGTGACCATAGCGGCGAACCTGGTGGTCGAGCAGCCAGCTGCCGTAGAGGTACCAGCCAGCGGCGCGCGGCCAGCTCAGCGGGCGGCCGATCAACTCGTTGGCTTCGGGAAAAGTGCCATCCCGGATGGCGGCGCGCAGGCGCCCCATGTAGCGCGCGCGCTCGATTCGACCACCGCGAGCCGGCTCCTTGCCCCTGGCCGCCACAGCCCCATCGCTGCCCACGTGACGGGTCTCGATGTGGGTCGCCAGGCCCTCGACAAAAAAGCGCGGCAGGAAGTTGTTGGGCAGCCAGGTCCGGCCGAGCACGGCGTTGACCACATCGGGCAGGCCGCCGCTCGTGGCCAGGTGGAGGAGGTGGCTGTACTCGTGAAAGACCAGGGCGCGCAGCCAGTCACCGCTATCGGCCAGGTCATCGCGGGGCGACGGCGGGCAGGCCCGGATCATCAGCCGATCGTAGGGAAAGGGCGTGGCGAAACCGTTGCTGTCGTCGTGGTAGTCCTCGATGGCGATCTGCACCGGCAGCGACGGCTGGTAGTCGAACAGGGGCGTGAGCGTGCGCCAGGCATCGCCAAAGGCGGCCAGCACGCGGCGGGCGAATGGCTCCAGGTGCGCCGGATGGTGGACCTCGGCGACGTCGCTGCGCAGGGTCCGCCAGCGCAGGTCGCCGTCGTGGGCCGTGCCGGGGCTGGCGTGCAGGATCAGGCCGATCAGGGTGGCCAGCCCCAGGGCGCGGAGCGCCAAGACAGGACAAAGCGCGCGGAGCGCCAAGACAGGACAAAGCGCGCGGAGCGCCAAGACAGGACAAAGCGCGCGGCGCGTCAAGACAGGACAACGGCGCGCGGCGCACCGGCCGGGGGTGTCGATGGGCGGCTCAGCCGGCCGCATCCCCATTCCGTGCGTGGCTCAGGGCTCCCTGGCGCTGGGTCAGCAGGTGCGGCGGTGGGGTCGCCCAGACGTCCTCGAAGAGGCTCTCCAGGGCTGGCGCCTCGATGCCCTCGACCGCGCTCAGCAGGCCGCGCACCTCGCCATCGCAGCGCCCGCGCCAGTCGTCGATGGCGCTGTTGTTCAAGGCCCCGCGATCGCAGAGCCAGGCTTGCAGGCGCACCAGCGGATCGCGCGCCGCCCAGGCCTCGGTGATCGCCTCGTCGCGGTAGCGGCTGGGATCGTCGGACGTCGAATGGGCGCCCATGCGATAGGTCAGCGCTTCGATGAAGACCGGCGGCTCTCCGGCCCGGGCCCGGCGCGCTGCCTCGGCGACCACCCGATGCACCGCCAGGGCGTCGTTGCCATCCACCCGGATGCCGACCAGACCATATCCGGCGGCCTTGCTGGCCAGGGTCGGCGCAGCGCATTGGCTGCTGACCGGCGTCGAGATGGCCCACTGGTTGTTCTGACAGAAGAGAACCAGCGGCAGGCCCAGCTTGCGAGGCCGCAGCACGCCGGCGAAGTTCATGGCCACGTGGAAGTCGCCCTCGGAGGTGGCGCCGTCGCCCAAGGCGACGAAACAGAGCGGCCGATCGGGCGCGGCATGTCGCAGGGCCATGGCCCATGCCGTGCCGACAGCCTGGGGCATCTGCGTGGTCATCACCGAGGACAACGTGACGTAGTTATGAGCCCGCGAGCCATAGTGACAGGGCATCTGGCGACCGGCGGTCGACGTGTCGGACGCGTTGCCGAAGCACTGGGCGAGCCAGGTACGCAGGGGGTAGCCGCGGTGCAGGGCCATGCCGCCCTCGCGTAGCGCAGGGTGTATCCAGTCGCGATCCTGCAGCGCCTGCGTGGGCGCCACGACCGCAGCTTCCTGGCCGGTGGCGGCACCGTAGAATCCGATGCGACCCTGCCGCTGCATGGCCAACATGCGCGCGTCGATGGCGCGCAGGCGGACCATGGTGCGCCAGGTGGCCAGTGCATCTTGCAGGGGCACGGCCTCGGCGCCGGCGGGATCGATCACGGCGCCGGTGCCGTCGAGAATCCGGTACATGCCAAGGGCAGCAGCTATATCGGAGACCTCGAAGGTCGGCCAGCCGGTCGCCTGAATGTTCTCGCCCAAACTCATCGACGCGCTCCCGCGGCCATGGCCGCGCGGCCGAGTGTCCCCGAGCCCGCCCTCGGCGGCAAGGCGCCGCGGGGAAGGCCGCGAACCAACAAGCGGGCTGGTCGACCATGGCCCCCGGCAAGCACCTGTCGCCGTGGACGATCGGCGGTCGTCCGGGCATCATGCGCGCCAGCCTGGAGGGCCCGTGTCGCGCACCCACGCCAACGCCGTCAAGCAGCTGTCGCGTTCCGTGTCGAACGGCGCCCTGCTGACCTGGACGCTGTTGGCTCTTGGGTGGGGGCTGCTCGCCGGCCTGGCACTGGCGACAGCGCTGCCGTCGACACGCCCCGATCGGGTCATCTCGCTGGCCGCACTGGCCGCATTCCCGACCCCGTTATGGCTGCTGGGCATGTTGTCGACGCCGCCCCACGCTGCCTGCCGGCGCACCTTGGGGCAGGAGGCGGGCGCGGTGCTGAACGCTTCGGTGGGCGCCGGCCTGCGCGTGATCGCCGCCAGCGCCGCCGCCCCGCTGGCGTTCGCCGCCGCCGCGGCACTGCACCCCGAGGCCATCGATGACCTCCTCTGTGGCGCCGCACTGGTCGCTTGCGCGGCCGTCGGCTCCGGACTGTGGGCCATCGCCGCCCTGGCGGGCGCCCTGGAACGCATCGCGCGCGGCTTGCAAGAGACCTGGCGGGCGCTGGCTGGCGGCGGCGTCTTCGGTCCGGCCGAGACGGCCCCTCTGCTCTACGCGCCAGCCTTCGCGTTCGTCGTCTCGCTGCTGCCCGTCGCCCTGCTGGCCGCCGTCTGGGGGGCACGGCCGGGGCTGCTCACACCGGGCGCCGCATGGGGCGCCGCTGCGATCGCCCTGATCATCGCCGCGATCGCCACACGACGCAGCCTGAGGGCCCTGAAGCCGCGCGCTCAGGCCGCCCTGCTCATCGTGGAGCAGGCCCACGCGACGCCGTTTGCGACCAGCGAGACGCTGCCGGAGGCGCCGGCCTGGCTGGCCCCGCGCCGAAGCGACCACGACGAGCAGAAGACGTCGGCCGTCATCCTGCTGGGCCGCAGCTGGATTCGTCGATTTCCCGCCTCCGCCGCCGTGACCATCGGCCTGGCCGTGATCGCCAGCGCAGCGCAGCGGGGACCGACCGGACCGTGGGTGGCGGCCGTGGCCTGTCTGGCCATCGTCGCCTACTCCATCACGCGCGTGGTCGACCTGCGCCGCGTCGATCCCGACGTACATGGTGCGGCCCGCTGGCTGGGCGCCAGCGATGGCGAAGTCTTCGCGGCCGAGCGCCGGTTGGGCCTTCACCTGGGCCTGCCAGCCCTGGCCTGCGTGGGGATCGCCTGGAGCGCGACCGCGTGGTGGCCCGCGGGCGCTGGTGCAATCGCCGGCGCGGCGTTGTCGTGGCCCTTGTTGAAACTCCGCGGCCGCCCCCACCTGGTCGCCTGGACCGGCCGGCTGTTGCTGGCATCCGCGTTGCTGCTGGCCGCTGCGCCCGCTCCCCGCCCTGCACCTGCAGAGGCCCCCACCACCGAGGTGGCGCCATGAGCTCCGATCCCCAAGGGGTCGCGCCAGTCCTCGAAGCGCGCCGCCTGCGCAAGGCTTTCGGCCGACTGGACGTGCTCAAGGGCATCGATCTGGACCTGGATGCCGCCCGCATCACCGTCCTGCTGGGCGCCAATGGTGCCGGCAAGAGCACGTTGATGCGCTTGCTTGCGGGCGACCTGCTGCCCGATCAAGGCGCCGTGCGCATCCGTGGGGTCGACCTGGCCACCCATCCGGCGACCGCCCGCCGCGGTCTGGTGCATGTCTCCCAGTCGCCGCCGCTGGCGCCATTTCTGACCACACGGGAGCACGCCGAGGCGATGATCGCCTTCCGCAGCCTGGCCCGCGACGCCGCCATGGCCAACCTGGAGCAGGTGGCGGCGCGCCTGGGTCTGCGCGATCAGCTGGATCGCCCGACCCGAGTGCTCTCTGGCGGCATGCAGCAGAAGGCGGCGCTGAGCCTGGCGCTGGCCAGCGAGGTGCCCCTCGTCCTGCTCGACGAGCCCCACGCCGGACTGGACATCCCATCGGCGATCGCCCTGCGTGAGTTGATGATGCAGCGACGCGCCAGCGCGACCGCCTTCCTGGTCGCCAGCCACCTGGCCGAAGCCTCGCTGGCGATCGCCGATCGTGCCGTCGTTCTGGCCAGGGGAAACATGGTGCTCGACCTGGACGCGCCCGCTCTGGCGACCTTTGGTGGGGATGCACGCAGGTTCGAAGCCCACGTGCTCGAGGCAATGGCGGCGCCGACCGCGGAGGGCGAGCCTGGATGAGCGGCAGAGAGTTCGTCGGCGAGCGGATCGAGATCCACGGCGCCGCCCAGCACAACCTCCACAACGTGAACCTGGTGCTACCCAAGCGCACCTTGACCGTGTTCACCGGCGTCAGCGGCTCAGGCAAGTCGTCGCTGGCCTTCGACACCCTCTACGCCGAAGGACAGCGCCGCTACGTCGAGAGCCTCAGCGCCTACGCCCGCCAATTTCTCGGCCAGATGGACAAGCCGGTCTACGAACGGATCAGCGGCCTGTCGCCAACCATCGCCATCGACCAGAAGAGCGCCGGCAGCAATCCGCGCTCCACCGTCGGCACCATCACGGAGATCCACGACCACCTGCGCGTGCTCTTCGCCCGCGCCGGTCAGCAGTACTGCCACGTCTGTGGGGCGCCGGTGGGCAGCACGGACCCGGCGCGCATCGTGGCCGATGTGCTCGCCTTGCCCGAAGGCAGCCGCATCCTCGTCCTGGCGCCGCTGGCGCGAAATCGCAAGGGCACCTTCGCCGACGTGCTGGAGCAGGCCCTCAAGAACGGCTTCGTCCGGGCTCGGATCGATGGCGAAGTGTTGGAGATCACCCCCGGGCTGGCCCTGGCGAAGACCCGCAAGCATGACGTTGATCTGGTGATCGATCGCGCCATCGTTCGGCCGACCGAGCGACTGCGACTGACCGACAGCATCGAGTCGGCGCTGAAGCAGGGCCAGGGACGCGCCGCGGTGGCCGTGGTGCCGCCGGCCACCCCGGAAGGTGCCGAAGCGGAGCCAGCGCCGCCGGACCGCCTCTACAGTGAGGCGCTGTTTTGCGACCACTGCGATCTCAGCTTCCCGGAGCTGACGCCTGCACGCTTCTCCTTCAACACCCCCATGGGCGCATGCACCTCGTGCAACGGCCTCGGCATCGCGCTCGAGGTGGATCCCGCCCGCGTCGTACCCGATGCCTCGCTTAGCGTGCGCAAGGGCGCGATCGTGCCCTGGGCGCGGCAGGTGGAGGGCAACAGCTGGACCACGCGCCTGCTGGACGCGCTCGAGAACGACTACGGCGTGGACCTGGACAAGCCCTGGCGCGATCTGGACGAGGGCGATCGCAAGCTGCTGCTCTACGGCGCCGACAAGCGCGTGCAGGTCAAGCTCGACGGCAAGCGGGGCAAGGGCACCTGGGCGATGCGCTACGAGGGCATCATCCCGCAGACCGAACGCCGCTGGAAGGAGACCACAAGCGCTCGCCAGCGAGAGCACTATGCCGGCTTCTTCGCCGAGCGCACTTGCTCGAGCTGTCATGGCCGCCGGCTGCGCGCCGAGAGCACGGCCGTGCGGGTCGGTGATCGCCACATCCACGAGCTGTGCAGCATGCCGGTGGACGAGGTGGCCGCCTGGTTCGACGCCCTGCAGCTGCAAGGGGCCGCCGCGGAGATCGCCCGCGAGTTGATCAAAGAGATCCGCGCCCGAGTCGGCTTCCTGCGCTCGGTCGGCCTGGGCTACCTGACGCTGGATCGAGCCGGGCAGACGCTCAGCGGCGGCGAGAGCCAGCGCATTCGCCTGGCCTCGCAGGTGGGCTCGGAGCTGTCGGGCGTGCTCTACATCCTGGACGAGCCGAGCATCGGCTTGCATCCCCGGGACACCACCCGCCTCATCGGCACGCTCCACCACCTGCGCGACCTCGGCAACACGGTCCTGGTGGTGGAACACGACGAATCCACCGTGCGGGCGGCAGACCACGTGGTCGACTTCGGCCCTGGCGCCGGTCGCCATGGCGGTCGTATCGTCGCCGAGGGCACGGTCGCCGACGTCATCGCCAACGAGAAGTCCCTGACCGGCGCCTACCTGGGCGGCAGGCGACGCATTCCCATGCCGACCAGCCGACGAAAGCCAAGCGGCCATCTGCGGATCCGCGGCGCTTCCGCCAACAACCTGCGCGATATCGATGTGGACATCCCGGCGGGTTGTCTGACGGTCATCACCGGCGTCAGCGGCGCCGGCAAGAGCTCCCTCATCAGCGGCACCCTGCTGCCGGCCATGAGCGCCGCGCTGGGTCGCAGTCGACCGAAACGAGGGGTGAAGGCGACCCTGAAGGGGGTCGAACTCTTCGACAAGGTCATCGAGGTCGACCAGAAGCCCATCGGACGGACACCACGCTCCAATCCCGCCACCTACGCCCAGGTGTGGACGGCCATCCGCGAGGTCTTCGCCGGGCTGCCGGACTCGAAGGTCTCGGGCTATGGGCCGGGCCGCTTCTCCTTCAACGTCAAGGGCGGCCGCTGTGAGAATTGCAAGGGCGACGGCGCGCTCAAGATCGAGATGCACTTCCTGGCCGACGTCTACGTGCCCTGCGACGTCTGTGGCGGCCGGCGCTTCAACGAGGCCACCCTGCTGGTGCGCTACAAGGGCTACTCGGTGGCCGACGTGCTCGAGGCGACCGTGGACGAGGCGGCCGAGATGTTCCGCAACCACCCTTCCATCCGCCGCATCCTGGCCACGTTGCAGAGCGTGGGGCTGGGCTACCTGACGCTGGGCCAGAAGGCGCCCACCCTGTCCGGCGGCGAGGCCCAGCGGGTCAAGCTGGCCAAGGAGCTGGCCCGGCCCGGCACGGGACGTACCCTCTATGTGTTGGACGAGCCGTCCACCGGCCTGCACTTCGAGGACGTGCGCAAGCTGCTCGAGGTGCTCTCAGCGCTGGTCGACCGCGGCAACACCGTGCTGGTGGTCGAACACGCACCGGACATCGTCAAGGTCGCCGACCATGTGATCGACCTGGGCCCGGAAGGAGGCGCCGGCGGCGGCCTCGTGGTCGCAGCGGGCACACCCGAAGAGATCGCGGCCTGCGACGCCAGCCACACGGGGGCCGCGCTGCGCGGAGTGATCTGAGCGTGCTGTAGAAGTGAGTTGCCCTCCGACTTCGTGGACAGCGCCGAATGAAACCGGCAACTCACTGGCGGCCGGCGGACGCCCGGCGCCCCCCCCCCCCCGCGGGGGGGGGATGGGGGGGGGGCCCCAAAACACCCCGCTAGGGG
>CAYTLW010000003.1:17067-138629 GCA_964438735.1 uncultured Enterobacteriaceae bacterium
GATGCTATGGGGTGAGGCCCGAAAACCACGCTCTTCGGGCCGAGGGGGGGCTTCCGGAAGCCCCCTTGTTTCTGATGGGTTTGGCTCAGCGCTTGCGAGCGGCCCGACGCCGCTTCACGCGGGCGCGACGCTTCTGCTTGATGCGCTCGACGCGCTCGGCGGCGGCGACGGACTTGGCGGCGGACTTGAGGCCATCGTCCACCTGGCGATCGACGTCGACCAGTCGCCACGCGCTGTACCCTTCCAGGCGGGCGCGATAGTGCTCGTCCACGTTGCCCTTGGGGTACTTTTTGGCGCAGATGGCCTCGATGATGCCATCTCGTGAGCCGTACTTGGCGACCATGCGCTTGGCGTTGTGGTGATGCGACATCAGCCGATTGTTCGAGACCTGCATCAACTTGCTGCGAACGTCGCGCTCGCTGGCGCCGATCAGGCGGATGATCTCGTCGACCAGGGCCGACTTGCTGCCGAATGCGGAGTTGACGCGCTGCTTGGGGGTCGGCGGATTGACCTGCGCGGTGCCCTTCTTGCTGTTGCCCATAGTTTCCTCCAGACGTATCGCCAGGCGGGCTGCCCGACGTGCGATGGCCGCGCCGGGATGGTGCAGCCAGGGAGCGGCACAGTTGCCGCGGGGCGTGCTGAGTTAGCGGAATTGTCGCCGGATGGCAAGGGATCCACACGCCAACGGTCAAGTGGCAGCGAATCTTGACTCGAAATCGGTCAACCCTCGCCCAGCTGCATGACGGTCAGGGTCTCCGGGCGAGTTGCAGCAGCGGGCGGCAATTCGACCGGCATCTCAGCGGCCGGATCACCGGCGGCACGGGCCCTGGCGATGGCGTTGCGCAGGTCGCGCGCCTTGTCGCCCGACGATCGGGCCTGGACGGTACCCGGCCAGCGCTGGCTGATGGCCTTGTGCATAGCCAGCGACCGCTTGCGCCAGCCCAGGTTTTCGTAGGCCTGGGCCAGCAACCGGTAGTTTGCCAAGGTGTGTGCGCGGCTGGGGAAGGCCTTCATCGAGTGGTGCAATCGGAATACCACGCTCAGCCAACGCTTCCGCTCGACGTAGAAGCTGACCACAAAGGCATGCTGCTGCAGTTGGAGGGCGATACAGCGATCGCGCAGGGCGTGAGCCTCGGCGACGTAGGGCGACAGCGGAAAGCGTCGAATGAAACGCTCCAGCCGCATTCGCGCCTTGTCGACCGCGCCCAGGTCCATCTCGTATACCGGCGGCAGCAGCCAGAAGTCTCCAGGCACCATCTCGAAGAAGGATTTGGCCACCATGAAGCGCGCGTAAGGCACGTTGGTGGCGCCATCATGTCGGCGTGCGTAGCCCATATACGCCTCGATCGCCTGGTCCTGCCGCTGTTGATGATAGAGCGCATCGGCCATGCGCAGCCGGGCGATAGCGGTCACCGACAGGTACGCGGGCATCTTGAGCACCTGCTGGAATGATTGCTGCGCCTCCAGGAACGCCGCCGAGTGCAGCTGTTCCATGCCTTCCAGATACAGACGTTCGGCCGCGCTCTTGGGCGCCTCTTTGACGGGCGCCCCACCGCAGGCCGCCACCAGCGACAGCGTCGCCAGGCATACGAGGAGCAGGATTGGGCGGTTCAGGTCGCTTCGCATCATGGGTGAGGTCCACTGCCTCAGAAGGGCAGTCCGGGGATCCGATAGACGCCGGTGAAGTGCACCGCCGCCGCGGCTGCGATCAGCACGGCCAGGCCGATGGCCAGCAATACCGGCATGGACGGGCCGCTGCGTTTGGGCGTCAGCGGGGTCTTCTTCATCTCGCCGGTGGGTGCCCGCGTGCGAGCCGCCACGTCAGAGGGCTTCACGGCGGACATGCGACGACTTGGGGCCGGCGATACGGGCGGTTGCAGACGATGACCTGCGGCCGCCGCGGCATCGGGCTCCTCGGGCTCGTCTTGCGCGTCTTCTTCGTCGGCTTCCTCGTCGTCGAGGATGACTTCAACCGACTCCCACTCGTCATCATCGTCCTCCGGCAAGCTGCCCGAGAAGCGCTGGCGCACCTCCTCGCGGGCGTCCACCTGCTGGATCTCGTCGAATGCCGACAACTGCGGCGCTTCCTTGATGGCCGCGATGCGGGCGCTGACCTCGCCGCCCTCAGCGGCCAGACTGAGGGCTCGCATGGGGGTCAGGCCGGCGCGTATGGCCTCGAGGAAGGACTCGAAGGCATGCCAGTCCTCGCCGTTGATCGATACCTGCATGTCGAGGCCGGACTTGGTCGCCGCCCAGCCGAGCATCGCGTCCAGGCTGTGGAAGTTGTAGGTCAGCCCGGGCGGCGCCTTGATCTTCCAGTCCTTCGGTTCGACCTCCTCCTCGTCCACGGAGGGCACCTCCATGGTGTCCGTGTCGTCGAATTCGTCGCCGTCGACCGTGACCCGAACCGCCGCGTGGGGGCCTGAGCCGGTGTTCTCGGCCAGCGCCTCCGGTGCAGCGATCTCCGGGTCGGTGCCGTCGGAAGAGTCGCCAGATGCCGCCTCGATGTCGTCGATGGCCGCCGAGGGAATCTCGGGCGACGTATCTCGACGGTCACCAAGCGCCTCGCCGATCTCCTCGCTGCCCTCTTGAAGGGTCTCGGCGGCGAAATCCGAGCGCGACCCTCGCCGCCCATGTTCGCCCAGAACTTGCAGTCGGCTCGAGCCCTGGGTCACGGTCGTGGGGCCGGAGAATGCGTCTTCCGGATCCACATCGCCGACAACGAAGCCAGCCGGCTGTTCCTCGCGAATGGTCGCGCGATGACCGGCTGCCGCCAACGCATCAGCTGCGCCTGGCGCCTGCACGCCACCTTCGCCGTCGACTTCGCCAGGTGCCGTATCTTCGCTGGCCACGAAACCCGACGCCGACTCGACATCATCAAAGCCAAAGGGACCGGAATCGACTGCATCACTGGGCCGTGGCGCGTTGCGCACCAGGTCGGCCAGATCGTTGCCATCGCCATCGTGTAGCGGCTGCTGATGGCCACAGTGGGGACAGATGACACTGTCGCCGTGAAGCACACCGTCGTCAGCACGCGAGAACGAGTTCCAGCATGCGCCGCATACGAATTCGGTGACATTGGTGATGGGCCTGGCGTCCGACACCTGAATTCCCCTTCTGCCGCACCCCGGCGGCACTCCCACGAATCGCCGGCCCTGGCAGGCGGGCGAAGCGTAGCAGCCCGTCTCGCGGCGGGTCAAACCTCCGCGTACCACGATCTGTGCCCGTTGGGGACTAGCTCTGACCCTGCCTGAGCCAACTCCAGACGGCGTCATGGATCGCCGGGCGCAGCTGCTTGATGGGCTGGTGCGGCTCGCGGCTGGGATGTACCCGATTGGTCAGCAGGACCGCCGCGGCGCGCAGGTCCGGATCGATCCAGACGCTCGTGCCGGTATAGCCAAGGTGCCCATACGCCGAGGGCGACACGGTCACGCCGGCACTCGAGGCGCCAGTGGACGGCGTGTCCCAGCCCAGACGCCAGGTGGTCTCGGGCGCCGCCGACAGGCGAACTAGCTCGCACGCCACCGAGGGCTGCAGGAAGCCGGCTTGTTCCCCGCCATCGGTGGTGGCGTTCAACCAGGCGGCGGCCCAGGACAGCACGTCGTCCAAGGGCGCGAACAAGCCCGCGTGGCCCGCCACGCCATCGAGCGCCGCGCAGTTGTCGTCATGCACAACGCCTTGCAGGGCGAGTCCATCTTCGCAACGTGGCGGCCAGATTTCGGTGGCGCAGATGGCGTCCTGTGACCCTGACAGAGCCGCCGACGGGCGGCGATAGCCAGCTCCCTGCAGCGCCAAGGGCCGCGTGACCTCGCGCTCGAAGAGCACATCCAAGGGGGCGCCACAGACCGCCTCCAGTGCCCAACCCAGGGCCATGAAACCCACGTCGCTATACACAGCCCGTGTGCCCGGCTCAGCGGCCAATGGGGTGGCCAGCACCAGGCGTCGCACGGCCGCCGCCCGTTCGCTCACCTGGCCGTGCAAGGCCAGCGTCTGGTCAAACCAGTCCGCCCAGGCCAGGGCGCCCGAGGCGTGGCCCAACAGGCGAGCGACGCTGGCGTCGGCCAGGGGGGTGCCGCGACTGTCGGGCAGCAAGTCGGCCAGGAGAGAGCCGAGCGTCAATCGCGGGTGACTGCGGGCCAGTTCGCGACAGATCAGCGTCACCACGGCCATTGGTTTGGTCAGAGAGGCCAGGTCCCAGGCGGTATCGAGTCGAACCGCCGGCGCCGGACTGGCGCGCAGACTCCCGGCCACCCGCCGATGGCTGTACAGGTGCCCCAAGGCGAGCCGATGGCGGCGACCGTCGGCGCGCACCACACCCAGGGCGGCCGCCGGGCAGACCCCATCAGCGAGGGCCCTCTCGAGCAGTGTCCGAATCTCGTCGGGCAGCCCCAATGGCTTGGGATCGCTGGCCGACATCCTCTCAACTCCTCGCCTGCGCGGACGGATTCGGATCGGTACGAGCCAGCCAGTCGGCGAGCGACTCGAGCGGCGCCAATACGCCGTCATCTGCCAGCAGTTTGTAGCGCAGGCCCAGGGCGACCGGCAGCACCGCGCCACTGTGACCTACCGGGAAACCATCGCAACAGGGTACGCCAAGGCGCTCGCCCCAATCGGCCAGGCAAGCCGCCACCTGCTCGTCCGGCCGGCAATCCACCCAGGTGCCGAATGCCAACCCCCGGACGCCGCGCAGGGCACCGCTCCGCCACAACTGAGCCAACAGGCGATCGATGCGGAAGGCGGGTTCGCCCACGTCCTCCAGCAACAGGATCGCGCCCCCTGCGGCCAGCGCTTCGGGCGTACCGCAACAGGCGGCCAGCAGGGAGAGATTGCCGGCGATCAGGGGGCCCTCTGCGGTCCCGGCGACCACCGTGCGTGGCGAGGCGGCGCGCAGAACCGGCAGCCGATCGGGATAGCGCAGCCAGGTGCGCAGGGCCTCGGCGGAGGCGACGTCCAGCCGCGGCAACTGGGTGATGACCGGGCCATGGATGGCCACGCCCGGAGGCGACTGCCGCTGTCGCGCCAGGAGCAGGGCCGTGGCATCGCTCAGCCCCACCAGCGGCACATGGCGACGGGCCGGATCGCCCATAGGATGATGCGGTCTTCCGCCTTCATCGCCACCGGCAAAGTTTGGCGTCGTGGGGTGGCGACTGGCCCTCGCCCAGCGGACGACCTCGTCCAGCGCCTGCAGGGTTCGCAAGGCCCCGCTGCCGCCTCGGCCGCACCAGACGACGTCGCGTGCGTCGCTGGCCAGCGCGCCGGCCAACTCCTGGGCACGCGTCAGGTCCGGACCGGCAAGGAAGGGCAGGGAGTAGGGCACCCGATCGATGGGCGGTGCCACGTCGATGCCCTCAGCGCGCAACCACGCCATGCCCGCCGCGAGATCGGCCGAGTCAGCGGGGACGGAGCTGGGCAGGACGACCTGGACCGAGCGGATCGGTCGATTCGAGGTCTCGCTCATGACCGGCATGATGGCCGCGCGCGAGGCTTCAGGCAAGCGATTGTCCCGGCTCGAGGGGGCCTTCGATCTTCACCGGTTCCGGGCGTCATGCTAGCGTCCGCCCCCGCCAGTGGCAGGCCGACCCGACCCGCCGCCCGCGCCCATACAAGCGCCTCGACCTCAACCCCTGGAGCCCATGTCACCTGTCCCTCCCGTATCGACCGAGCCGCTGCAGGTGCTCGCCGAGGATGGCAGCCTGCTCGATGCCGAATTCGCTGCCACGGTGCCCGACGAGGACCTCGTCGCCCTGTACGAAGCCATGCTGGCTCAGCGCATCTACGACGATCGCATGATCAAGATGCAGCGCCAGGGCCGGCTGGGGTTCTACCTCGCCTGCACCGGCGAAGAGGCCTGCGCGTATGGCACCGCCTATGCGCTCGGTGCCGACGACTGGATCTTCCCCGCCTATCGCGAGCCCGGTGTGGCCCTGTGGCGCGGCATGCCGCTGCAACGTTGGGTCGACAACATGGTCGGCAACGCCGACGACCCCGTGCGTGGCCGACAGATGCCCGTGCACTGGTCTGGCCGCGAGTGGAACCTGGTCTCCATCTCCTCGCCCGTGGGCACGCAGATCCCGCAATGCGCCGGCACGGCCTACGGCATGAAGCTGCGCGGAGACCCCTCGGTCGCCCTGTGTTTCTTCGGCGAGGGCACCTCGAGCGAAGGCGATTTTCACGTCGGCCTGAACTTCGCCGGGGTCTGGCGCGCGCCGGCGATCTTCTTCTGCCGCAACAACGGCTACGCCATCTCGACGCCGGTCGAGCGCACCACCGCCGTGGCCGACATCGCCTCGCGCGCGACCGGCTACGGCATCCGCGGCGTGGTGGTCGACGGCAACGACGTGCTGGCGGTGATCAAGGCCGTTCGCGAGGCCGCCGAGTACGCCCGCGCAGGTCATGGCTCGACCTTGTTGGAGGCCAAGACCTACCGCCTGGCGGCCCACTCGACCTCGGACGATCCGCGCGGTTATCGGGCCCTCGAAGAGGAAGCGATCTGGCGTCCACGTGACCCGCTGCTGCGCTTGCGCGCGCTGCTGGAAGGAAAGGGCCTGTGGAGCGACGAGCAGGAAAGTGCCTGCACCGAGGCGGCCAGCGCGCGCATCATCGCGGCGCTGGATGTAGCCGAGGCCAAACCGCATCCGCCGCTGGACTCCCTCTTCGACGACGTCTTCGAGGAGCTGCCTGGGCACCTGGTCGATCAGCGAGATGAGCTGCGCGCCCACATCGCAACGGGTCGCGCCGCGTACCGACCCACCTGATCGAACCGGCATCACGACCGAATACATCGAGGAATGACCCGACGATGGCGACAAAGAACATCATTCAAGCGGTAAACGAAGCCATGGACCTGGCCATGGGACGCGATGACGACGTGGTGGTTCTGGGCGAAGATGTCGGCCGTTTCGGCGGCGTCTTCCGTGCCACCGTAGGCCTGCAGAGCAAGTACGGTGAAGATCGCGTGATCGACACCCCGTTGGCCGAAGCCGGCATCATCGGCACGGCCATCGGCATGGCGCTATACGGCCTCAAACCCGTCGCCGAGATCCAATTCGCCGACTTCATCTTTCCGGCCTACGACCAGATCGTGAACGAGCTGGCCAAGTACCGCTACCGTTCCGCGGGCGAGTACCCGGCGCCCGTGGTCATTCGCACGCCCTTCGGTGGCGGCATACGCGGCGGCCACTACCACAGCCAGTCGCCCGAGTCCGTCTTCGTGCACCACGCCGGCCTGGTGGTGGTCGCGCCCAGCAATCCCTACGACGCCAAGGGCCTGCTGTTGTCGGCGATCGAGAGTCCCGATCCGGTGATGGTGCTCGAACCCAAACGCATCTATCGCGGCCCGGCCCATGGTCAGAACTGGAGCAAACATCCAGGCGGCGACGTGCCCGACGGCCACTACACCGTTCCCATCGGCAAGGCCGCCATCGCCAGGGCGCCCACCGGTGAAGGCGTCGGCGTGACGCTGATCACCTATGGCGCCATGGTGCACACGTGCGCCATCGCAGTCGAAAAGGCCGCCGCCGAGGGCATCGACGTCGAAATGATCGACCTGCGCACACTGCTGCCTTATGACCTGGAGGCGATCGTCGCCAGCGGCAGGCGGACCGGCCGCATCGTGGTCGCCAACGAGGCGCCGCGGACCTGCGGCTACTGCGCCGAGTTGGTCGCCCTGGTCAACGAGCACTGCTTCGACTGGTTGGAGGCGCCCGTGGTGCGCGTCACCGGCTACGACACCCCGTTCCCTTACGCGTTGGAGTTCGCCTACCTGCCGGACGACGAGCGGGTGCTGCAGGCGTTGCGAACGGTCGCCCATTACGACTGAATCGGGCCCAATCGCCACAGGAGATTCCATGGCATTCGAGTTCAAGCTTCCGGACATCGGCGAGGGTGTCGTAGAAGGCGAGCTGGTCAAGTGGCTGGTCGAAGAGGGCCAATCGGTGGTCGAGGATGCCGAGCTCTTCGAGGTCCTGACCGACAAGGTCTCGGCGGTGATCCCCTCGCCACGCCAGGGCACCGTCAGCAAGCGCTTCTTCAACGAGGGCGACACCGTGCCCGTGGGCGCCGTGGTGCTGACCATCGAGGTGGATGGCGCAGCCGCAGGCACCAAAGCAGAGACGGCGGTCACCGAGGCCCCTGCGGCCCCCGCCAAGGCAGCCGAGCCGGCGCCACCCAAAACCACCGCCCAAGCCACGCCGGCACCGGTAGCGGCCCCGAAGCCGGCAGTCAAAGACGGGCGCCGCGTGCGCGCCACGCCCGCCACGCGAAAGCTGGCCCGCACGCTTGGCGTCGACATTCAGTTGGTGCAGGGCACGGGCGACAGCGGCCGGGTCACCCGCCAGGACGTGCAACGCCAGGCCGATGGCGCAACGACCGCCGCCGCTCCTGCCACCTCAGCGCGCCCCCCTCGCTCGTCGGCCACCGCTGCGGTGCGCACGGTCCCGATCATCGGCCTCAGACGGCGCATCAGCGAGGCCATGCGCGCCTCGCGTGACCTGGCAGCCCACTTCACCTACGTCGAAGAGGTGGACTTCACCGAGATCGTCGCGCTCAAGGACTCCATGCGGGCCGGCGGCCTCAAGGTGACCTTCCTGCCCTTCGTGATGAAGGCGCTGGCCATCGTGCTCCGGCAGCCGGAGTTCGCCAACCTCAACGCCCACGTCGACTACGAAGCCGGTCAACTGCAGGTGCATGACGCGGTCCACCTGGGCATCGCCACGGCCACGGACGCGGGCCTGATCGTACCGGTGATCCCCAACGCCCAGGACAAGAGCATCCGCGAGCTGGTGACCGAAGTGGGCGAGACGACGGCGGCCACCCGAGAGGGAAGGATCGCGGTCAGCCAGCTCAGCGGCTCGACCTTCACGATCACCAGCCTGGGTCGCCTGGGCGGCATGTTCGCCACGCCGATCATCAACCAGCCCGAGGTGGCCATTCTGGGCCTGCATAACATCGAGAAGCGGCCGGTGGTGATCGACGACGAGATCGTGATCCGGCAGCGCATGTACATGTCGTGTTCCTTCGACCATCGGATCATCGACGGGCACGTCGGCGCCGCCTTCGTTCAGGCGGTGCGCGCCCTGCTGGAACAGCCCGCCCTGCTGCTGGCCGAGCTGGCCTGAGCGAAATCGCGCGCAGAAATGCCGCCCCGGGTTCGACTTTTCGGGCCCGGACGATGAATAATCGCCCCAGGAGCGCGTTGGCGGTATCAGAGCTCGGAGCGAGCGTGACAGACGACCACGAGCTGAGAAAGGAGCAACGAGCCCGGGAGAACCGGCTCGCAGCGCGCGCCGTCAAGGGCGACCGCGGCGCTTTCGGCGAACTGGTCGACCTCCACAAGCGGACGATTTTCAACATCTGCTACGCGCACCTGCGCAACAGCGACGAAGCGATGGACCTGGTACAGGACACCTTCCTCAAGGCCTTCACGAAGCTCGAGACCTTCCAACCGGACTCGAACTTCAAGGCCTGGTTGTGCCGGATCGCCGCCAACGCCTCCATCGACCGCCTGCGACGCAAGAAGACCCGCAGGGCGTCGGAATTGGATGATCGCATCGCCCCCGGCGCGCTGGCGGAGGGCAAGCTGCCGGCGGTGAGCACCTTCGGCCGCACCTCGCCGCTGCGCGAGACCGAACTGGCCCACATGGGCAGGAAGTTGCGCGAGGCCCTGGACACCCTGCCCGACAACATGCGCCAGTGCGTCCTGCTGTGCGACGTACACGGCTATTCGTATAAAGAGATCGCGGCCAAGCTCGACATTCCCAAGGGAACCGTCATGAGCCGGCTATTCTATGCCCGCAAGCGCTTGCAGGCGCAGCTGGAGGAATTCCGCGAGGAGGCCACCAGTGTCTGACCACAAAGAACTCCATGCCACCGACGCGCCGCTCGACGACGAGCAGCTCATGTCTTTGATGGCATTCGCCGATGGCGAGCTGGCCGAGGACGAATCGGCGAGCGCCGACGTGCGTGCGCTGCTGGAGCGATCGGCCGACGCGCGCGTGCTGGTCAACGACCTGCAGTTGGCGCGTCGCGCCCTGCACGAAGAGGTATTCATCCCCACAAGCGCCGAGGAGGCGCTGCCCGAACTCGATGTGCTGAAGGAGCGCGTGCTGGCCGACGTGGCGGCGATGCAGCTGATGGCCCACGCCGATGGCGAGGCGATCGGCGAGGCGGCGGAACTCGACGGCCTGCTCGCGGAGTCGAGCGAAGCCAGCGCGCTGCTGCACGACCTCAACCTGAGCAAGCAGGCCCTGCGGGCGGAAGTCCAGAGCGACCAGACCGAAGCCGACGTCTCCATGGTACGCGGCCGGATCATGTCGAAGCTGCCAGCACAGACGCGCCCACCGGTGGCTGCGGAAGATCGCTCGGAGGGCCTGGGCGAGCGATTGCGCGCGCTGCTCTTCGGACGCCCCGGGCTGGCGTTCGGCCTTGCCGCCGCCGCCGTGCTGATGGTCCTGGCGCTGGGACAGATGAAGGATCGCGCGATCGACGATGTCGCCTCGCCGGAGATCGGACCCGTGGCGGAGAAGATCGACACCCCGCTGCCCGACGACGAGCCCGCGGTGATCATCGAAGAGATGGAAATCGACTCGGGCACGGTCCTGGTCGACAATGGCGCGGAGCCGGGGGCGGCGACCATCATCTGGCACTACTCTGATGATGACGGCGAGGGGGCCGGATGATGAAGCGGGTGCTGGCCAGGATGGGAGCGACGATGCTCGTGATGGGCGTCGCGATCTCCTCTCATGCCCAGGCACCGGCGCCCACCAGCGCCACCTTCTCGATCCAGGTCATCGCGGCCAGCAAGGGCGCCCAGCCCAAGTTGGACCCGCGCCTGGAGTCCATGAAGAAGCACCTCAAGCCCTTCAAGGGTCAGTACAATCGCTTCGAGTTGCTCACCGCGAAGGTGCTGAATCTGAAGGTGAAGGCCAAGGGCGGCGTGGACCTGCCAGGCAAGCGTCGATTCGACCTGACCCTGCTCGGTTTCACCAAGGGCAAGGTTCAGCGAGTGCGTTACCAGGTCGAGATGCCACGCACACGCATGAAGCGAGCGGTCGCCAAGGGTGGCCAGACGCTCGACGTCATCCGCAGCGCCCAGAAGCTGATCATCGTCTCCACTGTCGTACGCTGACAGTCAGCGACGATTTGGCCTCGATCCCATGACCATGCTATTGCTCGCCCATGCTTCGGCACCCTGACCGAAATCCGCGTTCCGCCCGCCCACTGTGGCCAGGCGTCTGCGTTGCGCTCTGCGCCACGTTGGCGTCGGTCAGTCACGCCCAGGAGGCGCCGCCACCGCCCCCTGTCGCCATTGACGCCGCACCGCCGGCGGCAGCGACGCCGCCAGCAGCTGGGCAGGCGCCGGGCTCTGCGCGGGCCGATGCATTAACCGGCCAGGCCCGAACGGCCTATCGCAGCGGCGACTACAAGGGCGCGTTGCGCCTCTTCGAGCAGGCCTTCGCGGCCGACAAACGGCCGCCGCTGCTCTACAACATGGCCCGAACCCAGGAGAAGCTGGCCCAATACCAGCCGGCGATCAAGCTGCTGGAACGCTACATCGCCTTGTATCGGCTGCAGAATCGAGGCGCCAACCCGACAAACCTGGCCGATGTGCAGAACCTGATTCGCAGCCTGCGCAAGCGCGGCTACACCTCGTTGCCAAAGGTCGCCATCGACTCCCGCCCCGCCGGCGCGCGCGTCATCCGACGCAGCGATGGCGCCACCCTGGGCTCGACGCCGCTGACCATCCACATGAAGCCCGGCGGTCACAAGCTCCGCCTGGAGCGGGCTGGCCACTCGCCGATGAACGTCGTGGTCCAGGTGCCTGAGAGCGGCACCACCAACTTCGTCTTCACCCTGGAGGGCAACGTCCGGCAAGCGGCGATCAGTGTCTGGTGCAACATCCGCCAGGTGAAGATCGCCATCGATGGCAAGGTGGTCGCCATGACGCCGCTGAACGGGCGCATCGACGTCAAGCCGGGGCGCCACCAGATCACCCTCAATCGGCAGGGATACGGCACGCGCGAGGGCTTCGTCGACGTGCCCGCGGACAAGGAGTTGCACATTCGCTACGTGATGAACCGTCGTGAGAGTTCGCTCAGCTGGCGCTCGGGCGTTGGCTGGCCGCTGCTCGCTGCCGGGGTCGGCGGCGTGGTGGCCGGAATCTCGTCGGCGGTGATGGCCAACGGATTCTACGCTGGCTCGCTGGATTTCCAGTACTGGGAGGACTGGCAGAACATCGGTTACGGCGCCGGCGGAGCGGGCACGGCGCTCGGCCTGGGCTTCGTGCTCTGGGACGCGGCGCGGGACAGCACCCCAGAAGAGGATCTCGTTGGCGGACCGGCCCAGATCGAAGGCCAGGAGTTGCGTCCCTACGCGGCGCCGCTGAGGGGGAAGCCGTGAGCCGCTTGTCGCTGATGTTGGCCGCGATCATCATGGTCGCCGTGGGCTGTGCCACCGGGCTGGAGCCGCCCGAGCCGACGCCGATGGCGCAGGTCACCAGTGGGCTGATCTACCGATTCGGCATGGGCCAGGACGGTTGCAACATCCCCAAGCCTGAGCAATGCCAGGCCCGCAGAGGCAAAGGTTTCAACCCTGGCAATCCGTCGGTGCTGGTCTCGCTGCAGGCCTTTGAGATCGACACCCACGAGGTCACCAACGACCAGTATCGCTACTGCGTGGCGATGGGTGAGTGCTCGCTGAACGCCGGCGATAACACGACCAACATCGCCGACTACTACGCCAAACCCGTGGAGGGCGGCACGGTGCCCAATCCCAAGTACGGCGGCCATCCGGTGGTGCTGGTCAACCAGATTCAGGCGGCCGAGTACTGCAAATTCCTGGGCCGCCGTCTGCCGACCGAGTTCGAGTGGGAGCGGGTGGCCGGCGGCGCCTCGCAGGAGCATGCGACCAAGCAGCTGTATCCGTGGGGTTCTACCGGGCCCCAGCCGGCGCCACCCACCTGCACTGAACACAAGGTCAACCTCTATGGCTGCAAGCTCGATGAGCGACCGGCGAAGGTGGCCTCGTCGTCGTCGGATGTGGTCGAGGTGGACGGCGGCAAGGTGTGGGACCTGGTCGGCAATGTCTGGGAGTGGACCTCCAGCCCACGCAACGATTTCGTCGCCTGCGACCAGCAAAGCCAGCCATATGACTGTCAAGCGTGCGTGTTATGCCTGACCGAGAACCCGCTGGCCACCTGCGAGCCCGTGTGCAAGGTCTGCAAATGCGGCGACGGCGCCACCGAGACCAAACCCAACTGTTACAAACCCTGCGAAACGCCCGTCTGTGCGATCTACAAGGCCGCCGACCAGCCGGTCGATCCGGCAAGCATCAAGGCCGAACCATCGGACCAGATCATCATTCGCGGCGGCAGCTTCGCCAAGGGGTCGGGGCAGAAGACCATCGGCCCTTGCGAAGGCCGCGCCGATCACCGTGGGTTCACGCGTTCCAAGGGCGATCCCCACGTCGCGTTGGGCTTCCGCTGCGCGCGCACGTTGAAGAAGTAGATCGCCCGCAACCGAGTCATCCAACTACATCAGGTCGTCGACCAGGTTGTCCGCCTTGGGCTTGACGGGCGGCTTGTCGACCTTGTCGGCGGGCTTGTCGGCTTTGGGCGGGCCACGATCGGCCTTGCTGCCCTTGCCAGATCGACGAACTCTGGCACTTCCCTTGCGGTTGGACTTGCTGGCCGACTTCGCCGACGGACTGCCCAGAGGCAACAGGGTCAAGTCCAGCGCCGTGTCGCGGTCGAAGGTGAGCTCCCGATCGATGGGCACGTGGTCGCCCGTCTGCACCCGGATGGCCAGGCGCGTACCCCGGGGGCGCACGATATCGATGGGGGCGGTGCCGATAAGCTCGCCAAGGTCCTTGCCTTTGCGCTGATAGACGCTGGCCCCTGCCGGACGGCTCAGCACACCGACGGTCACGGTGGTCGACTCCGCCGGCAGCGCCATGGCTGGTGCAGGCACCGCGGGTGGGTCGACTGTTGTGGTGGTCTCGACCAGGGCGGTCGAAGGTGGCGGGTTGTCGGCGGTCAGGGGCGCTGACTGCAGGCCGACCACGACCGCCAGCAGGCCGATGCCAGCGGCGCCGATGCCCAGCAGGATCCAGCTGGTCCGGCGAGGAGGGGGCGGCTCAGGTTCGTGAATGACCGTCGGCGAATCGACCACTTCGGCGGCCAGCGTCACCGGCGCGTCCACATCCAGGGTCTCCAGGCCATCGCCAGCCCTGGGCACCGACAGGGTCGCGGGAGTGGACAGTTCGACCGACAACCTGTCGGCCCCCTCGAAGGGCACGCTCTCCTCGAACTCGTCGGGCAGCCGTGCGGCGAGTTTCAAACACAGGCTGGACAGCTCACGGGCCGTCTGCACACGCGTATGGGGCGACTTGTCCAGCAGCTGCATGATCAAGTCCTCGACCTCCTTGGGGATGGCCAGGTCGAGGCAGATGGAGCTCGGCGGCGGTGGCGGCCGGTTGGCGTGCGCGATCAGCAGCTGCAGGGGCTGCTCATCATCAAAAGGCACATCGCCACAGATCAGTTCGTACAGGATCACACCCAGGGAATAGAGATCGGAGCGAGCGTCCAGGGGCCGCGCCGAGGCCTGCTCCGGGCTCATGTAGCGCGGTGTGCCGAAGATACTGCCCGCCTTGGTCAGCGTTCCTTTGCCGTCGCCCGCGCCATCGCGCAGCTTGGCGACCCCGAAATCCAGCACCTTGACGTGATCGGGGTCGTCGCCCACCCGGGTCAGGAAGATGTTCTCCGGCTTCAGGTCGCGGTGGATGATCTCCTTGCCATGGGCCTCGGCCAGCGAACTGGCCGCCGCGGCGATGATGCGCAGGGCGCGCCTGATGGGCAGCCGACCGTGCTCCTTGAGCAGCCCGTTCAGGGTCACGCCCTCGAGCAACTCCATGGCGATGTAGAGGTTGCCCCGATCGGTGCGTCCGAAGTCGAAGATCTGAATGGTATTGGGGTGCTTGAGTCGAGAAACCGCGAGCGCTTCGATCGTGAAGCGGCGGGTGATCGTCTCGTTCTGCGCCATGGCCTGGTGCAGGACCTTGATGGCCACGTCGCGACCCATGCCACGTTGCCGCGCCTGGTAGACTGCGCCCATGCCGCCGGCGCCGATCTTCGACATCACCTCGAAGCGATTGCCAATGACGCTACCGATGAGGGGATCCTCCGCGATGTGGCCCTCGCTCAGGTGGCGGCGGATCTTCTCGTCCAGGTCGGCATCGTCAGCGGATTCGTGGGCGGTCAGCGCCGTCGCTGCGGCCACATCGTCCAGGGTCTCGAATGTGGCGATGTGCTCGTTGGATTGGTGTATGCGCACGATCGGTTCGGGCGCGCCCAGGCCGTGGACCGTCTGATCGCCGGCCCCGGTCGCCGGCAAGCCGTCCAGCAGCAACGTGTCGTCGCCATCGATATCGGGCAGCGGCGGCGACGCCGTCGGCTGTTCGCCGCCGGGTACCTCAGAGACGGTGGGCTCGTCGCCTGCGTCGTTGCCGGGAGGCTTGGGTGGGCTGGTCGAGGTCACAGCGGAGCCCCGGACGTGGCAACCGGCCGCGGGCCGAGCGCATCTACCGCTGCCAGTACATCTACGGCCACATCGTCCACAGGCCGCAGGCCGTCGATGATCGCAGTACGACCCAGGCCGCCAGAGTCGCTCTCGAAGGCCTCGTGGTAACGCGCGCGCACACGGCTGAGAAAAGAGGCGACCTCGAAGCGTTCTTTGGGTTTGCCACGGCGCTCGATGCGCTCCATGGCCGACTCCACCGGCACATCCAACAGGATCGAAAGGTCGGGCACCAGCACGGCGCGATTCAATTCGCGGACCCAGTTGGCGTCATAGGCGCCATCCCCATCGACGACCTGGAAGGCGAGCGACGAGCCCAGGTAGCGGTCGCAGATCACCATGTCGCCGCGGGCCAGGGCGGGCCCGATCTCGCGCTCGCAGTGATCGATGCGATCGGCCGCAAATAGCAGGGCCACGATCTCGGGCGCCAGCGGCTGGCTGGCTCGGCTGCGAAGTACGTCTCGCAGAAGCTGGCCAATGGCCCCGGACGAAGGCTCAGAGGTGCGAACCACAGTGTGACCTTCAGCGCCCAGCGCCGCCGCCAGGACGTTGCCCTGGGTCGTAGTGCCGGACCCGTCGGTCCCTTCCATGACGATGAACAACCCGCGCTGGCTCAATTGCGTCCTCCTGTTCAGGGCCCACCGTCCCGGGTCGCCGCACAAGGCAGCGTGACCACAAGGGTGCCAGCAGGACAGGGAATCGCAAACGCTTCGGCCTCGATGTCCTCGTCAATGGTCACGTCGCGCAGCTCCAGGGACATGTCCACCTTGCGCGCGGGCAGCTGCAGGCGCATCCGGCGGGGCGGCATCTTGCTCGGCCCCGTGGCCAATCCGCCATAGGCGATAGAGGCGACGCGCTTGCCGTCGCGCCGAACCACCGAGCCGATAAAGCGATAGCTGCCGTGCTTGATCCAGACGTCCTGCTGTTCCCTGTCGCTGTCGCCGCCGATTCGAATTCGCCAGGCCTTCTTAGCGCCATCCCAATGCAAGCTCCGCTTGTTGGATGGCAGCAGCGGAGGCCGGCCCATGACCGCCGGCACCAGCTGATCTGGCGGCAATTCGATGGGCACCAGGCGAGCCAGGTTGCGGGCACAGGCCTCGCCGCGGAAGCATCGCTTGCCCCCGCGTTCATAGGAGACGAAGTTCTTGCCGTCGGTGCTGAGCACGGCCAGCAGGTCCAGCGTCGGCGACAGGGCCTGGAACTGGGCCTTATCCGGCCGCTGGAAGCGCAACAGGACGTCTACCTTGCGCGCCTGGCCATCGACGTAGCTGTCCAGCCGACTCATGCCCTGGAGGGTCTTGGGCAGGGGACGCGCCGCGGCCAGTTGCAGCAGCTCGTGCACGGTCTTGGGACCATCGGGCGGTCGACCGGCCTGAGCGCCGGCACAGCTGACGCAGAAGATCAGCGCGGCCATGGGCCACAGGCGAAGCTGCCGGCGGCGGCTCATGCCTCCTCCACGAAGTGACGATGCAGCGCCCGCACAGCCGCGGCGCCTTCGCCGGCGGGCACCAGTGCGGACAGGGTCAGGCCATGGCTCAACCACTGCGGCGCGTCCGCTGATTGCGAGGTGCCAGTGGCGCATTCGGCCATGACGGCCAGAAATCGGGCGCTGACGCTGGCGTCGCTGCCGACGGCTGGGCCCACAATGCTGACCAGATCGCCCCGCGACTCGCTGGCGAGGTTGTCGCCGATGAGCGCGCGCCCGGCGGCCGCCAGCGCTTCGAAGCCATGGCTCACGCCATCGGCCACATCTCGAGCCAGCCACAACACCGCCTGTCCATCGGGGCCCGCGCCCAGGCGAGCCAGGGGAGCGACGCCTTCATCGGCCAGCCAGGCGTCCAGTGTGGCGTCCAGTTGCGCGCCGCCGGCGTGGCGCCAGCACAGGGCGTCTGGACGCAGGGCGACTGCCGAGATGCGCCGTCCCGCGACCGGAGCATGACACCGCACCATGGTCTCGCCGGGTCGACCGTCGCTGGCCCGGACGAAGAGCGCGATCCCGCTCATGCGAGCGTAGGCGACCGCCTCCTCGGCCAGCACCTTGGCGCCAGCCCTGGCCATGGCGATCATCTCGTCGTGATCGAGCTCGGCCAGCCTTCGGGCGTCCACCACCTGGCGCGGATCGGCGGTGTAGACGCCATCGACATCCGAGTAGATCTCGCAACACTCGGCCCCGAGAGCAGCGGCCAGGGCCACTGCGGTGGTGTCGCTGCCGCCGCGGCCCAGCGTGGTGACCTCGCGGCGATAGCTGACGCCCTGAAATCCCGCCACGATGACCACATGGCCCTGCTGCAGGGCGTCCTGGACGCGATAGGGCCGGACCTCGACGATGCGTGCGCCGCCCTGGAAGTCGTTGGTCAGGATGCCGCTCTGACTGCCGGTCAGCGACGTGGCCGGCACACCTCGGGCGCGTATCGCGATGGCCAGCAGGGACATGGAGATCCGCTCGCCGGCGGTCAGCAACATGTCCATCTCGCGCGGATCCGGCTCCTCGGTCACCTCGTGGGCCAGCTGCACCAGCTGATCGGTGCTCTTGCCCATGGCCGAGACCACGACCACCACGCCCCGACCACGTGCCCGATCGGCGACCACGTGCTCGGCGACGGCGCGGATTCGCGCCACGTCAGCGACCGACGAGCCGCCGAACTTCTTGACCACGACCGGCCTGGTGGCCACTGCGTCGGTGTCTTGCGCCATCTCGGCCCCCTGGCCCCTCGGCCCTGCCCCTGATGGTTGGTTCTAGTAGATATCCTCGGGGTTGGTGGCCCCGGGCGCCGGCGCCTTGACCCGCTTGCGTGACTTGAGCATCCAGCCCGCGGTCGTCCACTTCCAATGTTGATCAACCAGGTGACGTCGGGTCACCGGATCGCCACCAGCGGTGAAGGCCAACGCCACGATCACCCTCGCGGTGGTCTGGTCGGCGGCCAGGCGAACGTCGCGAATATCGATCTCCAGGATGCGCAACGAGCTCGCCGCCCGGCGCCGCCGCCGAACGAAATCGCCCCGCTTCTTCGCCGGTATAAACGTCGCAGCCTTGGCGATATGCCCCCAACGCGTCGCGTCGGTGTACTCCCGCACCGCATCTCGCAGCGCGCTACGCCGATTCTGGGCGCTGCCGCAGGCGCAGGTCAGGGCGAACGAAGCGATCACGACCAGCAGGACCGCACGCCGGCACGCCTTTGCCGTTTGCACGTTCACGTGGCCTCCAGCATCCGCTGCAGCTCACCATTGCGATCGATGGTCGCCAACTCGGTGAAACCACCGATGAATCGATCTCCGACGAAGACCTGGGGTACGGTGAACCAGTTGGTCTTTGCCTCGAGTTCTCGCCGTTTGTCGTGCGCCCCGTCGAGGTAGATCTCCTCGAACTCAATGCCCTTGCCCTGCAACAATCGCGCTGCCATAACGCAGTAGGGGCAAACGCGCGTCCGGTAGATGGTGACTGGTGCAACCATGATCGCCTCCAACTCGGGGCGGCAGCAAAGACGCGAACAACAACACGCGACCCGCCGGCAATGTGTACCCAGTGTCGAGCCATTGCAAGAGACGTTGCAGACGCGGGCGCGCTTCATGAGGGCGTCGCAGCGGTCCATGACGACGACCGGTCGGCGACACCGTTGATCGCGGTCGACGTGGGCCGGGTCCGCATCGGCCTGGCGGGGTCGCGGGCGGGCGAACCGGTCGCCAGTCCGCTCGAGGTGATCAACCGACGCGGCAGCCGGCGCGACGGGGACAAGATCGTCGCGGTGGCCGATCGTCTGAAAGCGGGGACCATCATCGTAGGTCTGCCACCCGAAGGCGCCGAGCCGGGCACCTGCTCGGCCCGGCTGGCCCGCATGTTCGCTGGTCACCTGGCCCGGGTGCAGCCCCGCCCTGTCCTGCTGGTCGACGAAGCCGGCACGAGCGCAGAGGCGCACGCAGTGCTGCGCCTGCAGGGCATGAAGGCGGCGCGGAGACGGCGGGTGGTCGACAAGGTCGCAGCAGCGAAGATCCTGGACCGCTACCTGGACGGCGCGCCTGCCATCGCGCCACCGGTAGAGCCCGCCCCTTGACGCTGGCGCGGCGCTGGCCGGCCGGCTACCCTCGGATCCGGAGGCAGCCATGTCGCGCATCCTGAGCAAGCAGGAGTTGAATCGACGCCGGATGTTGATGGAGTTGGGCAAGTCCGAGTTGGCCAAGCCCGATCGCAAGTCGATGCTGTCGTCGCTGGGCTACGACGCCAGCAAGAAGGCCCTCAACCCATCCCGCAATCGGCCGCCGGTGGACAACACCTATGGCTCGTTCAAGAAGTGGGTACAGGCCGCGTTGAACGTGGTCCTGGGCACCAGCCTCAAACGTGACGGCGTGATCAAGCTGGTGACCCGGGCGGTGATCAAGCGCTTCCAATTGCACGAGGGGCTGACCGCGCACGGCTACATCGACGAGATGACCCTGCAGATTCTGGAGCTGCGCGTCGGCATGAAGGCGCCACGCTCGGTCCGTCACGAAGCCCTGCCCCACCTGCTGCGACTGCCCCGCAAGGGCGTCTGGAAGCCGCCGGGACGAAAGAAGCGCGATCAGAAACGAAAGGACAGGGCCCCGCCCGGCGAAGTGGAAGCAGAGGCCGAAGCCGGCGGTCTGAGCGCCAAGGTAGCGCCGGGCGTGCAGCAGCGGGAGGCGGAGGCGGCGGTCGCCGCAGTGGCCTTTGACGAGGAATTCGTCGCCATGGCCACCGAGCAGCGCGACAAGAGCGATCCCGATGGTCTGCGCCGCGAGATGTCCGAATGGCTGGAGCAGGCCAGGGGCCTCGCCGAGGAAGACAGCCCCGCCTGGTTGAGCCGCATGCGCCTACGTGCGCGAGGCGAGCAGGAAGAGGCCGCCAGCATCGTCCGCCGCCAATGGTGGCAGGAGCACGTGGTCGGAGAGGAGTCGTGAGGCTTCCGGGTCGATGGGCATGGGTGGCCATCTGGATCGCCCTGTGCGCAGGAGCGTTCGCCTGCCGCCAGGACCCGCAGATCGTCGAGCCCCTGGCCGTCAGCGCCGCCGACGCGCCGGTGGTCGATGATCAGGCCAGTGAAGAATCGGACATCCCGCGCCATGTGCGAGCAGATGGTGATGCCCCCAAAGACACGGCCCGGCCCGGCGCCCCCTCCGGCATTGGCTCGGGCGGCGGGTTGTGGGTGATCGACGCCAAGGGCAAAGCGGTCGGCCTGCTGGTGCAGCGCGGTCATCCCCACCAGGGCCAGGTCAGCAGCAGCAACATCCTGCGCGATGGGGTGCTCGTCTGGTCCCCGGCGGCCGGACTCTTCTTTGGCGTGGAGATGGTCAGCGGCAAGGTGCTGGTGCCGCGCCTGGGCGTGGCCGACGGGGCCTGCAATCTGCCATTGGTGGCCGGCTACTACACAGCCGGACCGGAGAAGTCGGGCATGAACTACGCCTTCGCGTGGCGCGGGGCCTGGTACCGGGTGCAGCCGGGCGCAGCCCTGAAGCTGGTCTCCTGCTCGGGCATCACCAAGGAGGGTGTCGAGCCCCTCTGTGTGCTGCACAGTGGCTCGTGCCGCGGTTTTCCGGTCAGCAAAGTGAGCACACCGCTGCCGCAGTCATTTGCGGCGCCGCTTCGATTCTACTTTGCAGGTGGCGGATCTTGATCATCCGCTGCGGGTCTACTTCTTGCCGACCTTCTTGAAGCGGTCGGGGCTGCCATCACCGGTGGTGTCGTAGCCGATCTTGGTCAGCCGACCCTTGGTGAAGTACTCCCACACGTCGACCGCACCGTCGCCATCCTTGTCGCGACGCTTCTCGATCAGGCGATTGACGGTCTTGCCTTCATCGTTCTTGGTCAGCTGGTAGTAGCGCCAGGTGTCGATCTTGCCATCGAAGCCCAGGTCGAGCTCAACCCGCTGGATGTGCCCGTCCTTGTAGTGGCGGGTGGTATCGACGCGACCGTCAAAGTCCAGATCCATCTCCTCGCGGATCAGGATCTCCTTGCCGGGCTCGCCGGTGAAGTACTGCACGATGTCGAAGCGCTGATCGAAGTTGACGTCCATCTCCTTGCGGACCAGCACCTTCTTGGCGTTCTTGTCACCCGGATCACCGCTGAGGACGCGGTAGAACTTATAGACGTCGGCCTTCTTGTCGGCGTTGACGTCGATCCGCTCGATCTGGGTATTGCCGTCAGCCTGTACCTGGATCGGATCGGCCGAGCCGCGCTCATTGCCGGCCTTGTCGCCAACCTTGGGCTTGTTGGCATCCTTCTTCGTCTGCTCCTTGGAGGAGCCGCAGGCGGAGGCCACGGCGACGATGGCCAGGATGGCGAAAACGGCCGCGCAACGGCCGCCAATCTGACGTGGGCCAGAGGTGGAGATGAGGTGACGCATGTAGCGACTCCAGCGGCAGCGAGGCGCCGCAGCAAAGCTGCGGTGGGTGTGGACGACGGGTCCGACCCATCCGGCAGGGCGTATTCTGCGCGCGGGCAATGGGAGGGTCAAGTCGGATCGCCCGCAGGAGATGCCCCCAGGGGGCCCCGCTCGGCGGCGGGAATGGCTTCGGGTGACAGGGGGTTGGCAGCACATCCGGTCGGCTCCGAGCCGGTCGGCGAAGGTTTGACAGTGCCTTGCCTTCCGTCGATAGTCGGTTCGCCGCCTGGGGCGGTCTTCTGGAACGCACGCATGAACAACATTCGAGCCCGATTCCTTCGTCCATCGGCGGCCATCGCCATCGCCATCGCCATGGTCCTGACCTCGGGCTGCGGCAAGGATGAGCCGGCCGCCAAGTCGACCAAGGGTAAGAAGGTCGCCCGGAAGGGCGCCAAAGGCACTAAAAAGACAGAAAAATCGAAAGACAAGGGCGAAGAAGAAGACGACAAGGGCGAAGAAGGAGACGAAAAGGCCGACGACGAAGGCAAAGCCGAAGGCGATGAGGCGGGCAAAGGAGACAAGGGCGATCAGCCCGAGGACAAGGCCGGCGACCCCAAGGGCGCGGACAAGGCTGACGAAGCAGCCGCCGGCGCTGAGGCGCCTCCCGGCGAGATGGCCGCCACCGACAAGACCGGAGAGGGCGCAGAACCACCCGGTGCCCACGATTCAGCGGATGCGGGCGCTGCCGCCCAGGCCGATGTGCCGGGCATCGAGCCTCCTCCGCCAGCGGAAGCTGCTGCGGGGGCTGTGGTCGCCAACCCGACAGACCCTGCTGCGCCCCAAGCTCTGCCAGAACCGACCGCTGCCAGGCCCGAAGTGGCCACGGCACCGCCACAGGCGCCGGCACCGGTAGCGCCGAAACGCGGACCGGTCGTCATTGGCGCCCGTGACCGCGGCCCGCCTCTGGACATCACCGGTTACCTGAGCGCCGCCGACCTCGAGCGTGTGCTGGGCACCAAGCTGAAATTCCGCCGCAAGCCGCTGCCCGGCATCAAGCCCCACAAGGGGTACAACTCGCTCTACTACGCCGATGCGCGCGGCAAACACTTCGGTGTTTCGGTGCAGGTCTGGCGTGATCGCAACCTGGTCGACAGCCGAACCCGCTACAACACCATGCGCGCCAGCTACAGCGACGTCGTGGAGACCAACCGGGTCACCGCTCAGGGATTCCGCGCCTTCTACGGCAACGTGGTCTCGCTGGTATTCGCCGATCCCAGGCGCCCAATGCTGGCTGTGGTCAGTTGCTCGATCAAATTCTGCACCGCGGATTCAGTGATCGAATTGAGCCGCCGGGTCGCCGGCCGCATGCACTGACAGAACACCCCTCGAATCGAAGCTATGGGTCGTCGCTTGGCGCTGTGGCGATGACCACCTGCGCCGAGCGCATCAGCCTGCCGTTCAACAGGTAGCCGCGACCGACCTGGCGCACGACGCGGCCTTGCGCCACCTCCGCCCTGGCTTCCTTCGAGATCGCCTCGTGAACGGCGGGATCGAATGCGTGGCCGACGGCGTCGAAGGCCTGGATGCCCAGGTTCTGCAGGGCCTTGTTGTGCTCCGATGCCAGCATCTCGAGGGCGGTGCGCTCGTCCGTGTCCAGGTGCCCGCCCACCAGCAGGCTGCCGACAACGGCGTCGAGGCCGTCAAATACGGGCAGCAGGGCTTCGATCACGTTCTGCGTGATGCGCCCGGGCAACTCCTGCTCCTGGCGCTGCATCCTGGCCTGCACTTCATCGTGTCGATCAGCCATTCGCTGGAAGCGACGCCGATTGGCCGCCAGGTCACCGCGCACCTCGGTCACCTGGGCCTCCAGTTGTTCGGCCCGTCGGCGGGCATCTGCCAACTGGCCGTTCAACGACGCGATCTGCCCCCGCATGGGGGAGTCGCCACGCCCGCCGCCAGCCGGAGTGCCGGTCGGAGCGACGGGCGGCTCGTCCTCCAGAATAGAAGCCGTCGTCGGGGCGGTGGTTGAAGAGGGGGGCGACGGTGTCGGTCGCGCCGGGGCCGCTCGACCAGCGGCCCTTGGCGACGAGGAAGCCCGCGGAGGGCCGTGCTCGGGTCGACCGGCCGCCAGTTGTTCGACGGAAACGCCCCGCAATTCGGCCACCTGCTCAATGGTCATGCCTCGGATGGCAGGGCCCTCGCTGACCGTGCCCGCGGCCTCTCGCTCGGCCACGACCTGCTGCACGGTCTCCAGCCCCTGCTCACGATCCTTCTCGGCGGCGAGGGCCTCGGCATCGGCCAGCGCGGCGCTCAAGATGGATGACATGTCGTAGTTTTTGGTGGCCTTCTTGTCGTCACCCGGCTTGCGCTCGACCATGGCTTCCTCTGGCGTGGCGAAGAAGCGATCAAGGGGGTGCAGTCCCCCAAGTCGCCGCCCGTGAGTGTAGTGTCATAGACCCGACATCACAACGGAACGCAGGTCTACACTGGTGCGCAACGTCGCGGCGCCATCAAAGCGCAGGGAAGCCGTGGCGACCACCATCGCCTTACTGCCGAGCATCACCACCGAGGGCGAGAAGCCGCCAGCACCGTCCGTAGCCAACTCGATGCGGGCGCCGGGCTTGCCATCCGAGCCGACCGAGGCGACCACCGCTTCGCTGCTGCGGGTGTCCTGATAGGCCAATAACAAGGCGCCCGCGCCCGTGTCGACGACCGCCAGATCAGCGCCTACGCGATGATGCCCATCGGAGCGGATGCCGTCGTCGATCACCACCACCTGCGGCGTTGGCCCGGGGCGAATCCGCAGCAATCGGCCGCCAGCGCTGTCCTGACAATAGGCCTGCACACCGCCGCCGGGCGCCGCCACCAGACGCACGAAGCGCCCCAGGTCTGCGCTGCCGCCAGGAACAGCGTCGCCCCCCACCACTGTTGTCGTGTGGCCACCGCCCGGTTTGGGCGTATAGAAGGCAACGTCACCGCTGTTGCGGCTGTACGCCGCCAGGTGAACGCCGTCGCCGTTGTGCATCAGGTCCAGGTGCACACCTCGTCCATGGGCCAGGTCCACCAATTGCGGCGGCGGCAGTCTTCGCTCGATGCAAGCGCCCTCAAAACATACCTGGGACGGCAAGCAGAGGGCGCAACCCTTGCCGGCCATGACACAAGCATCCTTGGCGGCGCCACCGTCGACACCGGGCACCCTGGCACAGACGTGTGCGCCGGCGCAGGAGCCGCCACAGGGCAGCGCGGGTTTCGGCAGCGCCTGACTGTCGATGAGCACGTCCTGCCAGTCATCGGCGGTTGTCGGGTTGATGTTCTTGGCGGTGAACAGCCGCAGGGCGGAGGTGCCGCCGGCCGATGGTGCCGGCGTGAACGTGGCGATCAAGGGCTGCCCGCCGGGTTGCGCGGCCACGGCCAGCCCCTCACCGACGCCAGCGCCCTGAACAAGCAGGTGGCGGGCAACCGCCGTCTTGCCGACTACCCTCAGGAAGCCAACACCGTCGGCGCTGTCGTCGCGGTAGGCCACATCGATGGTGCCGTCGGAACGGGAGTTCGCATCGAGAATCCGGCCCGTGTCGGGTCCCGGCGCGGCGACGCCTCCCCGAGGTCCACCGGGATCGCCCACAACGGGCGCGTCGACCGGCAGACCGGCCAGTGGAATCGTCGCGCTGCGCAGGTAGGGAGGCGAACGTCCGTGCAGCGCCAGCACCACATCGCCGTAGGTGCGATCGCGGGCGATCAACCCGAGCTCAGTCTTGCGATCGACCAGCACCGAAGGCCAGCCCAGGTCGCCCGCCGGCAGCGCGGGCAGCTCCCCACATACGACCTGCTGCGGCACATCGCTGCAGCCCTCGCCGAAGTGTTGGCTGTCGTTGGCCAGCAGCGCAAGGGTGCCCTCGGGGCAGGCGGGGGCGGCGGTGCCTGGGTGCAGGGCCACGCAGCGGTCCAGGAGCGGCGAGCAGGCCTGTCCGGTGGCGCAATGTCCATCGCAGGGCGTCGTCTGTCTGCAAACGCCGAGTCGGCAGGGCCGGTCCGCCGGGCAGTCGCCATCGGCGGCGCAGGTCTGAGGCACGCACATGCCCTGCAAACAACGGCTCGCCGGCTTGCCGCAAGGCGCCGATGGGGAGCACATGGAGCGCGGCCGGCAGCGCCCTTCCATGCAACGCTCCGCCAGGCAACAGTCGGTGTGGACGAGGCAGGGGATGTCGCCCACGCAGACGCCCTTGGGACCGCAGTGATAGCCGCCCGGACAACCCGCATCAGCGACGCATGGCACCGGCGCATCAGGCGCTTGTTTGCAACCGGCCAGGGCGACCGCCAGCAAGAAGCCGAGGGCGACTCTCATGGTGCCCCCTTGGCGGTCTTCGACAGGCCCGCGCCCAGGATCAGCCAATCCTGCTGCAGGCCGCCGACCTCGACGCCGATGGGCTCGATGGCGATCGGCAGGGCCAGGGCCTGACCCAGCAGATCATTCAGCGGCAGGTCGAAGGACAGCGGGTTGGCCAGCAGCATGCTCACGCCCACCTCCACCGCCGCGGGCACGATCTGCTCGATGCCGCTGTCGGGGAAGAGCTTGCTCTGCTTGACCAGCACATTGGTCGCCGAGACGCTGTCGACGGCCAGGCTGAGCTTGCCGCTGGCGTCCAGGTGCAGGTCGAGCGCCACCTCTGCGTCGGAGGCCAGTTCGATGACGGTCAGCCATCGCCCGGTGACCGCCACCTCGACGCGCACCTCGAACGCGGTCAGCGACATGCCCACGCCCACCTTGCCGCCGGTCTTCTGGGCCAGGGTGAGCCGCGGTGCGTCTGCCGGGTCGGCCGACGGCGACACGGCCACGCGAATCGGCGCCGCGGACGCGGTGATCTGACGCAACCCGGGCAATACGAGGTCCACGGCGGCAGCGGTCAGCAACAAGCGTCCGCCGCTGAGTTGATGCACGGTGGCCGAGTCGACTGCGATGCAGAACAGACCAGAGCGCAGCAGGGACCAGACGCTCTCCTCGAGCACGCCAGCGGCCAGCAGCAGCCCCACGTCGAGCGCCTTGTCCTGGCCCCTGCCCTCGGCCAGCCACGCAGTCATGACGGCCGGCAACGGCGGGGCTGGACCCTGGGGCAGCTTGGCGAACGCAGCGCTGTCGTCGGCGCCGACCACCGCCACGCAGCCAGAGGACTTGGCGAAGGCGCCGGCATCAAAGCGGCTATGCAGCGCTCCCTGGTGCACCAGGAAGGCGCCCGGCGCCGGCCGCGCGCGAATTCGCAACGGGGCTGCGGGCCCCAGCAATCCGGCCAACTGCGGACTCTGGCTGGCCAGCAAGGTGCGCACATCGACGGGCAGCTCCACGTCCAGCGGCTTGCCATTGATGCCGGCCGCCAGGAGCTGATCGACCAGGCCGTTGGCTACCAGCGCCAGGATGTCGCCCAGCAGGGGCCCGAGAAAGTCCTTCAGACCGTTGAGGGCGTCGCTGGTAATGGAGCCGGCGGCACAGATTCCGCATTCCAGGCAGGGGTCTTCGGCGAGCAACTTGTCGGTACATTCGTCCAGCCCGCAGTCCTTCTTCAAGGCGAAGCCGACATCGTGGATGACCGGGTTGCTGACCTGGGCCTTCACCGCCAGCTTGCCCTTGGCGTCCACGCCCAGGACCAGGTCGATGGTCGCCGATACGGTGGCCAGACGCTCTGTCGGCTTGCCGACGTCGATGCCGTCGAGCAGGTGGCAGGCGGCGTCGGAGGAGATGCCCAGGAAGGTCACGCCGCCCGCGACCACGCCCTGGACGACGCCCAGGTCGGCGTGGTCGATCGCCACCCGGATGCGAGCGGGTTTCGAGCCCTCGACCAGTTGCACCTTCAGGGCGGCCATGTCCAGGGTGAGGATCAGGTCGCGCACCGACGCCTGGCCCTTGAACAGCCCCAGACCGCCGCCAAGGCTCATGCTCTGCTTGCCCAGGAGCTTGCCCACATCGATCTGGGCCGCCCCCGAGGGACTGCTGCCAAACAGTAGCTTCATCAGCGCCACGATCTCGCTGGCGATGACGTCGAAACCGTGTTGCGTCACCCGCGCCTGGGCGCTCGATGGCAGCATCAGAGCTTCGGGCACCTGGGGCGTCGGCGGAGTGGCGCTGCAGGCGGAGCAACCCTGGCCGCCACAGGCCATGGCCAGCAAGGGCAGGGTCCAGACGAACAGGCGCGTGGCAAGGCGACTCCCGAACCGCCTGCGCGCGTCGCCGGACATGGCAGGTTCAACTCTCGACGCGATTGCGCCCGTTGTGCTTGGCTTCGTAGAGCTTCTCGTCTGCGGCCAGCACCAGGGCCTCAGGACGCGACATGCCCTCGCCCAACATGGCCACGCCGCTGCTGACGGTCACGTCGATCCGATTGCCTTCGAACTCGAAGGTATGCTCCTGCACGAGCTTGCGGAAGCGCTCGGCGAATGCGATGGCGCCCTCAAGCTCCTCTTCGGGCAGTACGGCGCAGAATTCCTCGCCACCGTAGCGGGCGAACATCTCTTCGTGGCGGGCCGTAGCTTTGGCCAGACGGGCCACTTCGCGAAGCACATAGTCGCCCATGAGGTGGCCGAAATCGTCGTTGATGCGCTTGAATCGATCCAGATCGCACATCACCACGGCCAACGGGCGCTTGTGGCGCAACGCCCTGGCAAACTCCTTGTCCAGGAAGTCGGTCAGCGCGCGCTTATTGGGCAGTTGGGTGAGCCCATCCTCGATGGTGAGGCGATAGATCTCCTCGTGATAGGCCACTTCGATGTTGTCACCGGAGAGGTACTTGAAGATGGCCTCTCCGACCTGGACGTAGTCGCCGCTGCGGAGCACGGCTTCACCCTGCACGAGCACCTCGTTGAGGTAGGTGCCATTGGTGGAGAAGTTGTCGACCACGCGGTGGCCGCCGTCGCCGGGTTCCAGCCTGGCGTGACGACGCGACACGCTGTCGCTCTCCAGGACCACGTCGCTGGCTGGATCGCGCCCGATGGTGATGGCGCGCCCGCCCAACTCCAGCCGCCGGCCAAGGTCTGGGCCGCGCAGCTGCACCAGGCAGGCATTGCGCGACACACTCCGAGCCGCGATCTCGCGTACGGAGGTGATCCGAGTCTCAGCGTCGAGATGTTCGTTGCCGCTCATGTATTCCGAATGCGAGCCCGCAAGTGCGCGCGGGTGGCGCGATGGTAACGAGGCGGACGGTCCAGATCAATGCCGATGCGCGACGCGGCGTGCTCTCCTGCACCACCTCGCACCATTCAGTGGGTGTACTCCCGGCAGAATCGCACCAACACATCAACGTAAGAACGCACTTCGGGACACTGGATGTCACCATCGTCCAACAACCGGCGTGCCAGGCCGTCGTCGAAGCGCTGATCGGTGTCGAACCACTCGACAAAAGTGCGCTCCTGTCGGGCCAGATCTCTAACTCCCGGCAGACCGAGCGCCATCCTGGCCAGGCCGCCGGGCAGCGCCACATGAGGTCGGGGCCGGCCGGCCGCGTCGGCGACGGCATCGAAGAAGCCGCGCGCGGTCAAGGGATGGCCGTCGACCAGGTGGCAGGTGCGACCGACTGCATCGGGATGACGGGCCAGCAGGCGTGCAGCCCGCACCACGTAGTCCGCAGGCACCACATTAAGCGGATAACGGCCCTTGGCCGGCAGCGCCACCGAGGAGTTTTCTGGTGCGTGCAGGATGCGGTTGATCAACAGGTAGGGGCCGTCGAAACGATCCACCTCACCGGTGTCGCTATCGCCAACCACGATCGCTGGTCGCACGATGGTGATCGGTAGCCGTGCCATGGCCGTGCGCGCGAGCACCTCGGCTTCAGCCTTGCTGCGCTCGAACTCGTTGCGGAAGCGCTGGCCGGCCATGAGCTCGTGCTCATAGATGGTGCCCGAGCGGTTGCCGGCCACAAACGCGGTCGACCAGTGGCAGATGCGCTTGAGGCTGCGCATGCCGAGGCTGAATTCCAGCAACTCACGCAAGCCCTCGACGTTCACCAGTCGCATCTTGCGCGTCTGAGCGCCGAGGTAGTGGAGCGCAGCGATGTGGTGGATCTCGTCGAGGTCGGCGTGCAGCTCGCGCACCTGCGCCCCAGACAGGCCCAAATCCACATCGAGGATGTCCCCTTCGAGCACCTCGGCTCGTCCGCCGCTCTCCTTGCCCAGGCGCGAGTTTACGTCGCTGGCAAATGCGTTGGCGCGCTCGAGGAATTTACCCCGCGCCAGCAGCCAGACCTGATCGCCGCCAGCGACCAGCTCACCGACCAGGCGGCGCGCCACGTAGATGGGAAACCCGGTCACAAGGACCGAACGCGGCTCCTGCGCCTGCCCCTCAAGCCCGGCTGCGCCCATCGCCTCCCTCCAGGCGGCCCCAGAGCGTGGCCACCGCACGCTCAAGCTCGGCGAGGTCCCCGTCGTTGTCAATCACGTGGTCGGCGACGGCGACCCGCTGCCGATCGGAGATCTGAGCCGCCATTCGGGCTCTCACCGAAGCCGCGGAGAGTCCGTCTCGGGCGGCGATGCGAACGATCCGCCGTTCCTCGTCGGCCCGCACCGCGATCACCTGATCGCATCGCCGGTGCAGGTCCAACTCCACCAGGAGCGCCGCGTCGATCAAGGCCACCGGAATCCGACCGGCCGCGGCCGACAACAGCCTCGACTCGATGACGGCCACGATCGCGGGATGCATCAGCGCGTTGAGGGCGGCGAGCGCGGTCTCGTCGGCAAAGACCAGCGCGCCCAGCTCCTTCCTGCGCAGCGCGCCATGTTCGTCGATGAAGCGGTCGCCGAATCGTTGCCCGATCGCGGCCAGTGCCCGGCTGCCCGGCCGGACCAGTTCGCGGGCGATCTGGTCGGCGTCGATGACCTCGGCGCCGTGCACGCCCAGCAGGCGCGCGACCGTGGACTTGCCGCTGCCAATGCCGCCGGTCAGACCGACCACGAGGGTCCCGTCGTCTGGCATGACGCGACTTCGCTCAGCTCTTGGTGAACACGTACGACTGGCTGAAGCTCTGCGGCGAAGGCAGCAACGGCAGGCCGCGAATACGCGAGAACTTGCCCTTGATGCAGCTCGCGAACGTGCCGCTTGCGCCCAGGACCGAGACGGACGTGATGGTGCCGGCCGTGCCGACGGTGAAGCGAACCTTGACCTTGCCGGTCAGACCCGGGTTCTGCCGCAACGCGGCCTCGTAGCAGCGCCGGACCGCTGAGTTCTTGCGCGCGATGACCCGCGCGACGCCGGACTTGCCCGCGCCGCTGCCGCTCAGGGAACCGGCGGAGAGGCTGATGGAGACCTTCTTCTCGGTCTTGTCCTTGCTCACCTTGGTCTTGAGCTGGTCGCGCTCGCCGAAACCTTTGCGTCGGCCGGTGTGGACCTTCTCCACGGTGCCGCCGCCGCCATCTCCCTTGATGTCCAGCCCCTTCATCGGCGCGTCGCCGTCGCCGTCACCGCCACCAAACGTCTTGGCGACCACGACGCCTTCGCCTTCACCGCCCTCGGCGAACAACTTGGTGCTCGCCCCCTGGCCCATGAATGCGCCAGCGATGGTGTTCTTGGCGATGGCCTTGCGCGCCTGCCGCTTGCGCTCTTCGGGATCGACGGTCTTGCCGAGGGACTCCGGCTTCTTCTTCTCGGGCTTCTTCTTCTCGACTTCCTTCTCGAGTTCCTTCGCCTCTTCCTCTTTGGCCTTCTCGCTCTTGATGTCTACCTTCGGCTCGGGGTCTTCCTTCTCCTCGACCAGCACCTCGTAGGTGCCCAGGGCCTGGTATTCCTCGAGGAATTGCCGCTTGAGATAGCGACCGGTGGTCTGCTGGAAGATGATCGCCTGAGCGACAACGGAGCCAATCAGGACCAGGGACACGATGAAAGATACGCTCCATACCGGATCGTTCATCATCGGGTTGATCATCTGGCCGATCAGCGACTTGCGCGGCATCACAGGCACGGTCATGGTGCGCCGTACAACCTGGAAGAGCAGCGTATAGGGGCCCAGCGAAGCGCGGCCGCGGGACTTCAAGCCGACCACGAGCTCGAGGCCGTCGCCCTTGCGACGCGCTACGCCCTGACGGATGGCTTCCGCCTCGTCCATGGGCGTCGAGCCACTGGCCAGGCGCAGGGCCGACCCCTTGGGCAGCTCCACGGTCACCTTGCCATCGTGGCCGACCTTGAACGAAGCCGACGGCCCCTTGTAGTCGTCATCATCCAGCACGATCGTGTCGCGCCTTTCCGAACCGACGCGGATGACCTGGCCGGCCTGGAAGATCTTGTCCGAGAGCAGGCGCGACTCGTGCACCAGGCCGATGCGCAACACGGTCTCTTCGTGCGTTTTGGTGGGCACCGAGTCGCTGCGCACGAACTGGAACATCAAGATGATGTCGCCGATCGCGATCGAGCCGCCCGTGAAGGCCTCGATGGGCAGCAGGCGCCGTTCCTTGACCTTTACGACCTGCTTCTCGTCGATACCTTGCGAGCCGGCGGGACCACCGCGCAGGTTGACGTGCACGTTGGGCAGATCGGGCAGGATGAGATGGTACGTATCCCGATAGAGCGTGGCCACCTGGCGGGTCTCAGGGAACTCGGGATGGTCCTTCGGATTGATGTGCACCGTGCAATCGATGCGAGTACCGACGGTCACCTCAACGCGACGATCCAGAACCCGCTCCGCCAGCACCTGGCCGCGAAATACCACGCCCACTCGTAGTACTCGGTTGGTATCCAGGGCCATGCCGGGGGGTTCTCCTGCGCGCGCCAAGTTGGAGGGCGGTTGGGTTCAGAAAGTCGTAGTCTTGTGGAAAGTCGTTGTCTTCTGAGTCTTTTCCCGCGCCTCCGAGAGGTGGTGGATGCTAGCTACGGCACCATGGGGTGTCAATCCGACGGCCCGGGGGCCCCGCCAGCCCCCAAAGTAGCGCATATTCGACCGGGGATCGAAACTCTGGGCCCCCTGCCCTACATACTTTCTCATGAGAGACCGTCTTCGTCACGCACCCGGAGGCCTTTGGTTCTAACCCGCGAGCGGCCGCCAATATGCCGCCAACCACAGCCGCAGGATGCCCCTTGACACGGGGCATTCGCCGCGTCCGATGAACGCTAGCTCTTGGTGAATACGTAGGACTGGCTGAAGCTCTGCGGCGACGGCAGCAATGGCAGGCCGCGGATTCGCGAGAACTTGCCCTTGATGCAGGAGGAGAAGGCACCGCTCGCGCCCAGCACAGAGACCGAAGTGATGGTTCCCGCCGTACCGACCGTGAAGCGAACCTTGACCTTGCCGCTGAGGCCCGGATCGTTGCGCAGGGCCGCCTCGTAGCAGCGCCGCACGGCGGAGTTCTTGCGCGCGATGACGCGGGCCACGCCAGACTTGCCGGCGCCACTGCCGCCCAGACTGCCGGCAGACAACTTCACCGCGATCTTCTTTTCCTTCTTTTTCGGCTTGACCGCCGTGAGGCTCTTCTTGCGCTTGCCGAAACCCTTGCGCTTGCCGCCCTTGATCTTCTCGATCGTGCCGCCGCCGCCGCCGCCCTTGAGCTTCAGCGCGCCGCCAGGGCCCTTGTCGCCATCGCCGGCCTCGCCACCGAAGGTCTTGGCCTGGACGTCGCCGCCCTCGCCGTCGTCGCCATCAGCGAACATCTTCGTCGCCGCGCCGCCGGCGTTCATGAACGCACCGGCGATGGTCTTCTTGGAGACCACCTCGCGGGCGTGTCGCTTGCGCTCCTCTGGATCCACCGTTTTGCCGGTGGACTCAGGCTTCTCCTTCTTGACGGGCTCGGCCTTGGCGGGCGCTTCCTCTTTCTCGGGCTCCTCGGCCTTGATCGGCTGCACGTCCTCTGGCTCTGGCTCCGGCTCAGGTTCCGGCTCCTTGACCTCTTCCTTCTCTTCGACCAGCACCTCGTAGATCTGGCTGATGTGCTTCTCTTCCTCAGCCTTCTTCAGGTACTGCCCGGTGTGACTCTGGAAGAGCAGCGCCTGCACCACCACGCCGCCGCCGAGCAGGAAGGCCACGCCGAAGCAGGCCGTCCAGACCACGTCGCCAAGGAACATGCCGATGATGCGCTGCATCAACGTCTTCCGCTCCATCGCGGGCACGACAACGCGTTGCCGCACGACCTGGAAGAGGATGGTGTAGGGCCCCATGATGGCGCGACCACGGGTTCCCAGGGCCAGGTGACAGGCGGTGGTATTGCCCTCGGTCTTGGCATGCCCGGCCTGGAGCAGCTCCTTGAGGTCGCGTGGGCGATCCTCCTTCTTGACCGCGGCGCGGATGTTCATGTCGGACGGCGACTTCATGGTCACCGACCCGTCCTTGTTGTTGACGAATTGGAGCGTGGGCCCCTTGTAGTCCTCCTGATCGAGGACGACGGTATCTTCCTTCTGGCCGCCGATGGAGACCGCTTTCTGGTTGGGGAAGATGCGATCCGAGATCAGACGCTCGTTGTAGACCAGACCAATTCGCAGCACGGTGCGCTCATGAACCGCCGTCGGCGTGGAGTAGCCGCGCACGAACTGGAACATGACCGACAGATCGCCCACGACCACCGAGCCGCCGGCGACCTCGTCGACCGGGATGCAGCGTCGGCCGCGGATGGTCTCGACCTTGTCGGCCTGTGCGGCGCCGCGCAGGTTGATGCGCGCGTTCGGATCGCTGGGGACGACGAGGTAATAGACATTCTTTTCGCAGAAAAGGATGTCTACATGCTCTGGAAAATCCGGATGCTCCCGCGGTGAAAACTGCAGTGTCGAGTCCGCTCGCTGCCCCACGGAGACGTCAATTCGGCGGTCGAGAATCTCTTCGCGGACGATGCTGCCGCGGTAGACGATACCCAGACGTACGTTTCGAATGCTCATGCTCTTCCCTCGAGATGGCTCTCGACGTGGCGCCCACCTTCTCGAATTTGCCCAGATCGCTCGCTACTTGCCTGCTTCGCGATCACCTTCGATCAGGCGGCTCCTCGGCATCCAGTCGTCGACAGGATGGTTCCGGGGCGAGGTTATGCGAGATGAGAACGGGGTGTCAATCGGCTGAGGGCACAACTTCGCGACCCGTAAGAGGGTCGCAGTCTCTCGATCGCAGGGGCCGGCGTCCGAGTTTATCCGCAGGTCCGGCCCAACGCCGACATGGGCCCGCATTCCGCGACCGATCGGCGAGCGGTTTGCCGGCTGTCTTGTGACCCTCCGCCACGGCGAGTAGACTCCGCCGCTGCCGCCAATCCGGTCAGGCGGATGGACGGCTGGCACCGATGAGCAGGGGAAGGGCGATGTCCGCACGCAAAGGAGCGCGATTTGGCGCCGCCATCGCCTGGGCGTTGTCGCTGATGTGCCTGGCTTGTGGCGGTGAGACCACCTCGGGTGAGGCCAAAACCGACGGTGCAAAGGCCGACGCGGGCGCGCCCGACGTGGTCGAAATGGCTGCGTTACGAACGGTTCAACAGGCGCTGGATCCGACCGCCTGGGCCAAGGAATTGTCGACCCACTCCGCACTCGATGCCCTGGCCAAGGACATGGTCGCGCCACTGCAGGCCGCGGGTGTGATCGAGGATGATGACGGCGGCCGCCTGGTCTGGGGCGAGTACGCCAGCTCCGCAACCGCTGCCCGCGATCAGGTCAACGTGCTCTTCCGCGTCTGCGCCGGCGCCGCAAAAGGCGGTGGCTGCGTGGTCGGCCGGGCGACCCACGATGCCGCAGGCGCGATCCTGAAGGACTCGGGCGGCGCGGTGCTCGATCACGTCGATATCGGGCGCGCAGTGCTCGAAAAGGAGGCGATCAAGGGTCAGAGCGACGGCCATCCGACGACGCTCAGCGGCGCGCTCAAACAGACGGGCCTGCTCGATCCCGCCGAGACAGCGGCGAGATTCGCCAAGGTGACCTGGGGCAAGCGCCGCCTCGTCATCGTCAACGCCTATGGCCCGCAAGTTGGCCTGGTCGCTGCAAAGACACGCGCTGCGGCGGCGGACAGTGGCCGTTTCGACACGGTCCACGAGCTCTACTACGCCCGCCGCACAGACCTGGACCAGCTGCTCGCCGCCATGACGCCGCTGGACAGCGTGGTCTGGTTGGCCGCCGGCGTCATTGAGACCTACAAGAGCGGCAAGCCGGCCAAGAGCGTCGGTATGACCGTCTCCAAGGGTGTATTTGGCGACGAATACTATCACCGGGACTACGTGGCCAAGGTCCTCGATCGTCCGCCGCTGGGCGGTCCGGGATTGATCATCCTGGCCGGGTCCAACTCGTTGTACTCGGACTCACCGGGGCAGTCCGGCGTCTTCGCCAGCTACCTGCGGGCGTTTCCCTACCGCCCCGTAGTCGGATTCGAGGGCAAGATGGAGCCCGGCGAGGCCGACGCAGCGGCAGCGGCGCTGCTCACAGGCCTGAGCGCAGGCGACGACCTCGACACGGCCATGGCCGCCGCCAGCAAGGTCTCCGCAGCCAAGGCGACGAGCCTGCTCGAGGAAGACGCGCGCAAGAAATGGCACCTGCCTGTGGCCACGAGCAAGCTGTTCGCCAAAGCCCCCAAGCAGGGCAAGCTCAAGCTGCACATGTCGATCAACCCGCCGATCTGCGTCGAACTGCCCAGCGCCGGCGACGCCTGCACTGCGGCCAGCTTCGACACGGCGGTCAAGGCCGGCAAAGAGGTCGATCCGGCCCAGTTGACGGCCAAGCACGCCACGTTCCGCTGCGACCCGACGTTTGATGGCGCGTTCTTCCAATGCAAGGACAAGAACGCCACGCTCGGCACGGACTTCGAGGTTCGAGGCGTCGTCCAGGGAACGGCCGTGGGCGCCCAGATCACGGTCTACGCCACCGGCAAGGCGGGCGATCGCGTGCAGGGCGTCGCGCTGATCGGGGTTGGCACGATCAAGGTCGAGGATGTGGGCGGTGGCACGATCACGCTGCTCTTCGACGGGCCGGCGCTGGCCAGTACATTCTCAGACGATAAAGGCCGCTGCTGCATCGCCAAGAAGCCCGCGCTGAGCTCGAATACCTCCGAGCCGAGCAGCTTGACCTTCTGAGCTGGAAGACGCAGATCTCACCGCCGGCATCGCCGGCCCTGGAGGACTCCCATGAACGAGATCAACGGTCGCCTCGACGGCGCTGGAATGCGCTTTGGTGTGGTCGCAGCGCGGTTCAACGGGCTGGTGGTCGAGCGCCTCGTGGAGGGCGCAGCGGACGCCTTGATCCGCCACGGCGTGGCGGACGATGCCATCGACCTGGTGCGCGTGCCGGGCGCGTTCGAGATCCCGCTGGTCGCCGGCCAGATGGCGCGTTCGGGCCGCTACGACGCGGTGCTCTGCCTGGGCACGATCATCCGTGGCGCGACGCCCCATTTCGAGTATGTCGCCAGCGAATGCGCCAAGGGCGTTGCGCGGGCGGGCATGGAGACCGGAGTGCCGGTCATCTTCGGCGTGCTGACCACTGAGAGCATCGAGCAGGCCATCGAGCGGGCCGGCACCAAGGCCGGAAACAAGGGCGCCGATGCAGCGGTGGCGGCGATCGAGACGGTCGACGTTCTGCGCCGCGTCGCCGCTGTCGGAGCCTGAACAAAGATGGGGACTCGTCGCCGATCTCGCGAGTGCGCGCTGCAGATCCTCTTTGGTCTGGATTGGACCTCGGATCGACCCGAGACGGCCATCGAACTGTTCTGGGAACGCTTTGCCGGCGAGCGGCCAGCTGCCTACCAGGATGTGCGCAAGGGCTGCTCTGAACTGGTTCATGGCGTGGTCGATCATCGCGACGAGATCGACCGCCTGCTCCAGGATTGTTCACATAATTGGAAGCTCGATCGCATGAGCGTGGTCGATCGCAACATCCTGCGTGTGGGCACCTTCGAGCTGCTGCGACGGGGCCGGCAAGTTCCGCGCAAAGTGGTCCTGAACGAGGCGATCGAGATCGCCAAGAAGTTCGGCAGCGAGGATAGCGGGGCCTTCGTCAACGGGCTGCTCCACCAGGTAGCGCAGTCCTGCAAGACGGAGCCGGCCGGAGCCAACGGCGGCTCGCAGCGACCGCGCAAACAGCGGGCCCGCGCGCAGCCCGACACCGATGGCGAGGATGGCCAGTGAGACTGCGCTTCGCCGAGCCGACCCTGCCAGGCCTGGATAACCTGGGCGGTGTCTGCCTGGTGTTGACCGCATTTGTTGACGACCGCCCGTTGCGCGGCCTCGCCGGCCACGTGGACTGGCGCCTCAACGGTCGGCTGTCCCAATTGATCATCGACGAGTTCGTGGACGCCCACTACCAGGAAGCGACCCTGACGCCGCTGTCGGGCAGGCTGCCGTTCCAACGGCTGTTGCTGGTCGGGCTCGGTCAGCGCGCTGACTATGATCTGCCGCGTTTTGTCGATGCGTGCCGATTCTGCTTCGCCACGCTCGCCCGCATGAAGGTGACGGAGTTCGCCATGAGCCTGCCCGGACGGGTGGGCCTGGACATCGCGTTGCGGGGGGCGCTCGCCGGCTGGCGCGAGGCCTTGATCGAGTCCTTCGACGCGGCCGAGGTCGCCGCCATGCAGATCTGCATCATCGAGCCGCTGGAGGTTCAGCAGGAGCTCGTCGAGCCCATGCGGGCTATCGAGCGTGAGCTGCACCAGCTGGCGGTGGAGGAGTTGGAGGCCCGGGAGGCCGCGGCTCGCCCCCAGCAAGTCGAAGTCATGCGACCCCAGCAGGTGGCGCGGGAACCGGCCCAACAAGCGCCATCAACGCCCCGCCCCATCGCGGCGCCACCGCCGGGGCACCGACGCGGCTGGCAGAGCGGCGTCGTTCGCCTCGACGGCACCATCGGTTCGGGGCCAGACAACAAGGGTGGCCGCTAGAAAAGAGCCGACCCAGGGTCGCCAGTCAGCAGTTGGTCTCAGTGATCGCCGTCGTGATGCGCGACTTCCTGGCCGAGCTGTCGGGTCAGCTCCATCAGGTGCGGATCAACCATGCGCCGGCGCAACAACCAGGGCAGCCAGAAGCGTCGCGGACTGCTGCGCGCGCCGCGGCCAATCTCGGGTGCGTACTTGACCACCCGCGAGATGAGTCGGGCGGCGTTGTCCCGATAGGGGCTCTCCCAGCCCAGGGCGATGGCGAAATAGGACAGGTTCGAGCGCTCCAGATAGTCGATGGGCAAGCCGCGCAGGCGGAAGCCGTCCAGGGCCACGCGATCCCTCGTTGCATTGGCGGGGATGCCGGCCAGGAAGCGCGTCCACAACGCGACGTGGTCGGCCGGGCGGATCGGCCAGCGCAAGCTCCAGGACTGCCCGTCGCCGGGCGACGATGCCGCGTCCTCGGCGGCAAACTGCAAGACCAGATCTGCCGTGCTGCGGTTGACGATGCGGCCCAGGGTATGGTGGGCCCGCTCGCGAATCTCTGCCACCGGGTCGGCCAGCAGGGGCACCACGAGGGTCGCCGCGGCCAGGGAGTCGCTCTCTTCGAGCAACTCCAGGGCGACCAGTCGGACGATTACGTCGGGCACATCGAGGCCGTTGCCAGCCAGGACCCGCGGGTCGCGCAATCGGGCCACGAGCAGCTCTACCGCGCCCAATCCCTGCAACGCCCGCAGCTGCCGGGTGGCGACGCCCGGCTGCACCTCGACATCCAGCGCGGCGGCGAGATCGGGGCCAGCGCTTTCGGGTGCCACCAGCGCCATGGCATCAGCGGCCTCGGCGCGCACCTTGGCAGCGTCATCTCGCAGGGCGAGCCGCAACGCGGGCACAGCCTTTCGATCGCGATACAGGCCCAGCAGGTATGCCGCGCCCGCCCGTCGTTCGACGTCCGCCGCACGCAACGCAGCGCGAATGCGGACCAGACGACGGCGAACACCGGGCGCCTTGCCGATGGCGCTGTCCGGCGCGCGCGATTTCTCCACACAGCCCTCTGCCAGGTCGTCTCGGGGACAGGCCAGGCGCACATGCAGGTGGTCGGCGTGGGCCGATGCCCGGCGGGGCTGACGCAACAACGACGCGGCGCGCGCGACCAGCTCACGCGGCTCGCGGATGGCGCGCGCGTAACGAATCAGCGGGTAGCGCAGCCAGCGGGCGATGAACAGGTTCTTGATCCGCGGCCCCGGGCAGGTGAGCAGGCCCTTGACCATGGACCAGTTGGCGGCCACGTCGAAGATCATGGGCTGCGGCCCGCGCGTCGCGCTCAGGGTGCGATCAAATCGGTACAGGTGGTCGGGAGTGGCGGCCCGGCCGTCGGGCAAACGCGCCAGGAAGGCCAGGTCGGCATCGCGACCGTTGTTATGGGACACGCTCCACGGGATGTCCCCGCCGAGGCGACGCGAGAGGTTGCCCAGGTAGACCTTGTGATCGGGGTGTTCGGTGGCGACCCGCTCCGCCGCGCAGAGCAGGAGGGACTTCATCTCGTCGGTGGTGAAGCGGGTGTGTCGACCCACGATGCGCTCGAGCACCTGGTGGTGGGGCCCGACCAGGGGCATCTCGGCGGGATAGGCCAGGTATCCGTCTGACGTGGTCCCAATCGAGATCGACCCGCGGGCGCTGCTGGCGATACGTGGGTGGTAGCGCTCGCCCAGCGACATGATCCGGCCGTGCAGGTGATTCTGAGCTGCCCGGCGAGCGGTCCGCAGCGGCGCAGCGCGTCCCCGGCGTGGGCCGATATGACGCGGAGTCTGCTGTTCAACGGTGGTGATGATGCCATCGGAGGTGTCGATCTCGCCGCCAAAGAGGGCGCAGCCGACCATGCTGATGGCGGCGATCCCGACCAGCAGGTGGCGCCGACAACGGCTCCACGCTGTACCGATCTTGATGGCCACGCCCGACATCCGATGTCTCCCCTGCGGCCACCTCGCCCGCACCTTGATTCAGACGCATGAGGGCCGCGTGCGCTTCACTGTAGCAGTTACCGACAGGCTGCCCATTTATTTGCCCGCCGTTCGATCGACTGCGCGGCAACGGGCACCCGAAAGGGAGCGGGCTGGCGTGGTCAGGTGCTGGCGTCCTGGCGGGTGGCACGTAGGCCGAAAGCGCCGCGAACGAAATTCAGCATGTAGCCGAAGGCGCTGATCAGCGAAAAGACCATGCTGCCCGTGAGCAGGGCCAGGCCCACCCGGTGGTAGTTGATGGTCGCGCTGTGGATCAGGAAGTCGGTCTCGTAGGTGAAGTGCAGCAGGAGCCCGCCCAGGCCGCTCAACTGCATGGCGGTCTTCCACTTGCCGAAGCGGTCGCTGGCCAGGGTGATGCCCTCTTCGGTGGCGATGGCGCGCAACCCCGTGATGCCGAGTTCGCGCGAGAGCAGCAGGGCGACCAGCCACGCGGGCACGCGATCCAGGTAGACCAGCTCGATGAGACACGTCATCACCAGCAGCTTGTCGGCCAGGGGATCGAGAAAACGGCCGGTGACCGACTGCAGGCCGAGCCGACGGGCCAACCAGCCATCGAGGAAGTCGGTGACCGAAGCGCCGAAGAACACGCCGGCGGCGACGAAAGCCGCCACGCGCGCATCCCACGGGCCGTACACCAGGTCGTTGCTGCGGTGCATCAGCCACATCACCAGGGGCACGGCCACGATGCGCCCCATGGTCAACATGTTGGGCAGGTTGAAGATCTCTTCCCGGAAGGCTGAGCGTGGCCTCTTGCGGCGGCGGCGGGAGGGGAGGGATGGCATCGGGTGGCCTCGGTGGGTAACGGCGGGAGTCTAGCACCGACCTGATGAGGTCGCGACCTGGGCCCGCACCGACGGATCCGGCTTGACAGGGAACGGTTCACGGCGACCATGGCGTGCGGATGACGTCGGCCGCGGCATAAAGTTGTCAGCGGGTGGTTGCACCTTTGTTGGAGGATGCACGAGATGAGTTTCGACGTGCTGGTCTGGGTAGTCGCGCTGGCCGCCGTAGCGGGCAGCGCTGTGATGTTCTGGGCGGGCAAGCTGTGGCATTACGAGTACTCAGATCCACCGATCACGCGCGCGGGGCGCGTGCGCAAGACGACCTTCGGCATCTTGATGGGCTTCTGCCTCTTCGTGCTGCTGGGCGCGTTCACGTTGATGAAGCCGCCCCTATCCTTCGAGTGGGTCAAGGATCACGACAGCGCCGTGGCGCAGGCACAGGCCGAAGACAAGCTCATCTTCATCGACTTCTGGGCCGGCTGGTGCCAACGCTGCAACGAGATTGAGCGCCAGACCTTCGGTCGCGAGGAGTTCCTGAAGGTCCTGGAGAACTACGTCCCCCTCAAAGTCGATCTCACCGACCCCGGCGAGGCCGAAGAGGTGGTGATGAAGCGCTACGAGGCGGGCGACAACCTGCCCACCTTCGTGCTCACCACGGCGGACGGAAAGCGTCGAAAGATGCTGGATCCCGAGGCCCTGGGCAAAGGTGATCAGACCGAGAGGATCGTGTCCGAGCTCAGGGCTTTTGCCGAAGGTGCTGGCCTGAAGGAAGAGAAGAGCGCCTTCGCCAAGGCGCTGGCGGAGGGCATGTTGTTCGCGTTGATCGCCGCGCTGCTCGGCGGCCTGGCCACCTCGTTGACGCCGTGTGTCTACCCGATGATCCCGATCACCGTGTCGATCATCGGCAGCTCGGCGCAGGGCAGTAAGAAGATCGCCTTCCGCAACTCCGTGGTCTATGTCGGCGGGATCGCGATCTGCTATTCGCTGCTGGGTGTGGTGGTCGCCTCGGTGGGCGGCCAGTTTGGCGCCCTCTTTCAGAGCCCGTTCTTCTTGATTGGCGTCGCCGTGCTGATGTTGTTGCTCGCGGGCCACATGCTCGAGGTGCGCAAGCTGGGCTTCCTGCTCCGGCTGCAAGGCGCTGCCGGCGATGTGTCGGGCAAGGGCAAGGGGCTGGGCGGCATCTTCCTGATGGGCGCGCTGGCGGGCTTCATCTTCGCCCCCTGTGTCGGCCCGATCCTGCTCGGTGTGCTGACGTATATCGGCGAGACCGGCGACGTGGTCCTGGGCTTCCTGTTCATGTTCGTCTTCGCCATCGGCATGGGCGCCCCCTTCATCGTCCTGGGCACATTCAGCGGACTGGTCGCGGCGCGGCCCGGCGACTGGATGATCGGCGTCGAGGCCGGATTCGGCGCTGCGCTCGTGGCCGCGGCGCTCTACTTCCTGGCGCCCATCGTGCCGCCGCTGACCGAGGTATTCGTGCTCATCGCGGGCCTGGCCACATGACGACTTCAAGCCGATGGAATGAACCGTGGCCGCGAGCAGTTGTTGCTTGCGCGGCCCGGATAAAGAGTCTATAAGGTCGCGCCCCACCGGGTTTCCTGCCACTGAAGAGCAGGCGCGAGCGGGGGCGACACGCAGCAGGGATCGCGAGGCGAAGATGAAGAAGGGCATTCACCCCAAGTACGTCAAGGCGACCATCAAGTGCGGTTGTGGCAACGAGATCGAGACCTTCTCGACGCGCGGTTCGTACAGCGTCGATATCTGCTCGGCTTGCCATCCGTTCTACACCGGCAAGCAGAAGCTGATTGACGCCGCCGGTCGTGTGGATCGTTTCAATAAGCGCTACGGCAGCCTGCTCAAGGACCAGTCGCAGAGCTGATCGAACTCGATACGCCGCCACTCCCCTATCGAGCCGGATCCGACGCCGCCCCTGGCGGAGTCTGTGGATGCTTGCGTGCGGCTCGCCACATCTCGGCAAAGATCTGGATCCGCTGCAGGGACTCGTCGGGCTGGCGAGCGCGGCGGAGGCGATCGAGCCATGTCAGGGCGTGTTCAGGATGGCCCCGGCGGAGCAACTGGTGGGTGTGCTCCAAGGCGGCGCGATCCGACAGCCCTTCCATGTCTGGAGCGGCCGGAACAGGGCGACCCAATTCGGTGCGCATGGGCTCGATCAATGACAGGCCGATCAGGGCCAGGGGCTGGACGAATACGGCGCCGATTCCGCGCCTGAAGGCCACCTCTGCGTCTTCGAGATGAGCGGCTCGGTCGGCCACGTCAGCCGTTGATGCCGCCTCGAGATGCTCGAACGCTGGCGCCAACCGGGCCGCGTCATCACCGGAGCTTGCCCAGTAGCGTACGCCGAGGACCAGGACGAGCACGCCGAGCACGGCGCTTGCCCCGACCAACTGCCGGCGACCGCGCTGGGCAGGCGGTGCCGGCAGGTCGTGCCACACGGGGGGCGGCCTCTACTTGCGCAGGTAGGCGGGGCGTTCGAAGCGACCGACGCTTTCGTCCACCGAGAAGGGATTGCGGATCACGGGCTCTCGCTTGCCGCTCTCCGACAGGGCGCGACGCTGGAACGCGGGCGCGTCCAGATCGGTGCTCCTGGTACCGTAGCCATCCCCCTCAACGCCGCCCTCGCGGTCGGGCAGGGAGATGGCCATGGCCGTCGCCGATGTGGACGGCGGCTGCGCCATCACGGCCGGGGCGGCAACGCTGGCCTCGGCATAGCCCGGATTCTCGTTGACGTACACCGGCACCAGAACGGGCTCCTCAACCGCCTCTTCGATGGGCAGCGGCGGGATCGACAGCGGATCGGGCCGCGAGACCGCTGGCCGCATGGGACGCGTGCGCTCGACGACCGGCTCCCGTGGCCGCGCCTCGACCACGTGCTCGAAGCCGGTGGCGACGACGGTGATCTTGACCTTCTCACCCATGGTCTCGTCGATGACGGCGCCGAAGATGGTGTCGGTCTCCTCGTGCACGGCGTCCTGAATCAAGGACATGGCCTCGTTGACCTCGCGCAGGGTCGTTGTCGGGCCGCCGGTGATGTTCACCAACAGGCCAGTGGCGCTCTCGATGCGAACATCCTCGAGCAGCGGGCTGTTGATGGCCTGGATCGCCGCCTCGCGAGCGCGGCTGGAGCCGCTGGCCAGGCCGGTACCCATCAGCGCCAGGCCGCGGCCCTGCATGATGGCGACGACGTCGGCGAAATCGACGTTGATCAGGCCCGGCGTCAGGATGATGTCGGTGATGCCGCGCACCGCTTCCATCAACACCGAATCGGCGATGCGGAAGCCGTCGCGCAAGCTCGTATTCTCATCGGCGAGCTCGAGCAGGCGGTCGTTCGGGATGACGATCAGGGTGTCGACAGTCTCGGCGAGCTCCTGCAGGCCAGCTTCGGCGCGACGCCGTCGGGCGCGTCCCTCAAAGGTGAAGGGCCGCGTGACGACCGCGACCGTCAGCGCGCCGGCCTCTCGGGCCAGCTTGGCGACCACAGGCGCGGCGCCGGTGCCGGTGCCACCGCCCATGCCGGCGGTGACGAAGACCATGTCGACCTCGCCGACCGCTTCGGCGATCTGATCCTGATCCTCGATGGCCGCCCGGTAGCCGACCTCCGGATCTGCGCCGGCACCCAGGCCGCGCGTCATCTCGGTGCCCATCTGCAGCGTGCTCGCCGCCAGGCTCCTGTCGAGCGCCTGGGCGTCCGTATTCGCCACCAGGTACTCGACGTTGTCGAGGTCGGCCTCGATCATGTTGTTGACTGCGTTGCCGCCGCCGCCGCCGACGCCGATCACCTTGAGTCGTGCCCCGATGGGCCGTGACTGGTCCATGACAATGGATTCGATCATCTTTCCGCTCCCTTTTGTCGACCGACCATCTCGACGCCCGCGCGTCAGCCCCGTGTCGATCTCCTGTTACCTGCCCCAACGACTCCTAGAACGCTTCGCGTACCCAGACCCGGAGTCGATTCCATAGCGTCCCGCGCCCCACGGTTCGCCCTCTACTGCTACCGGCGGGGCTGCGTGCATGGGAGGCTTCTTGCACCCCCCGCAGAACCAGCCCCACCGCCGTGGCGAAGGTCGGTGCCTTCACCATGTCGTACAGACCGCCGATGATGGCCTGCCCGTTGCCATTGCCACCGCTTGGCCCCACGGTGGCTTTCGGCCTGCCGATGCGAACCGGCAGATTCAATACGTCTTCGCCCAATTCGGCCACGCCAGGCAGCAGCGCCGTGCCGCCGGTGACCACCACGCCCGAGCCCAGTACATCGGCGAAATTGGACGCCTGCACTTCGCGCTCGATGAGGCGATAGATCTCCTCCATGCGTGGCTCGATGATGTCGCACAACAGCGTGCGCTTGCGGCTGATCGGATCCCTTCCGCCCACACAGGCGACGTCGATGCTCTCGTCCGGATCGACCATGGTGGACAGCGCGCAGCCGTGCTTGAGCTTGATGCGCTCGGCCTCGGCTTTGGGCGTGCGCAGGCCGACGGCGATGTCGCTGGTGATGTGGTCACCGCCGACAGGCAGGACCGCGGAGTGCACGATGGCGCCATTGTGGAAGACAGCGATGTCGGTGGTGCCGCCGCCGATGTCGACCATGACGACGCCCAACTCCTTCTCGTCTTCTTCGAGGACCGCTTCGCCGGAGGCCGTCAGGTCGCTGAAGCAACGCAGCACGTGCAGACCTGCCCGCTCACAACACTGGCGCACGTTCTGCACGCCGGAGTTGAGCGCGGTGATGATGTGCACATTGACTTGCAGGCGGACCCCCGCGATGCCAACCGCGTGCCGAATGCCGTCGTTATCGTCGACGAGGAATTCCTGCGGCACCGTGTGGATGATCTGCCGATCAGTGGGGATCTGGACCGCCTTGGCGTTGTCGATCACCCGCTGCACGTCGGATTCGCCGACCTCGCCATCCTGCACCGCGATCACGCCGCGATTGTTGAAGGACTTCAGGTGACCGCCGGACAGTCCCACATAGACCGCGTTGACCGTGCAGCCGGCCATCAACTCCGCCTCGTGTACGGCCCGCTGGATGGCGTCCATCGTCTCGTTGACGTGCACGACGACGCCCTTCTTGATGCCGTGTGAGGCGCTCATGCCAACGCCGATGATGTCGATCTGGCCATCGGCCCTGGCCTCGCCGACGACGGCGGCGACCTTGGTGGTGCCGACGTCGAGTCCGACGATGATTTCATCCTGCCGCGCCATGGATGGTGTCCTCCTGACTCAGGCCTCGGGGTCCGTGGATGGGTCGGTTGGGGGGTGATTCGTCTTGTTGCCGTTGCCCTGGGGCGGTGCCGGACGGGCCGCGCCGCCAGCGCGAGGGCGCCGAATCAAGCCTGGCAAGGCAAGCTCGGCGCCAGCGTCGACCACGTGCACAGTCGCCCGTTCGGGCCGGCGCTCGTCGTCCATCAGGGCATAGCGGAGGCGCTCGCCGCGGCGATCCACGTCGGCGAGCAGTCGGCTCAGCTGGTCCAGCTGTCGTGGCAGGGCCTCGCGCGTCATGTGACCCAGCCGGACCTCGGCGCCATCGCGCTGGGAGATGAGCGTGATGCCCTGGACCGGATCCCAGTGCACCTCGCCGAGCACAAAGCGCTCGGCAACCGGCGATCGCCGCACCTGCCGCAGCAGGGCCAGCGCGCCGCGAAGGCGGTCCCGTTGCAGCCGGGCCGCAACCAGGTCCTCTTTGGCCCCCAGGCGCAGGGCATCGACCGGCAGACCGGTGAGCAGCGGCAGGTCGTGGCGCTGGCCAGCGCTGACCTCGTCAAAGAGCACACCGTCTTCATCGACCAGCAGGATTTCACCGGCGGCGACCATGGCCACGGGCACGTACTCCTGCACCTGGACCACCAGGCGCGATGGCAGGATCTGCTGGACATCCGCGCGCTTGATCCAGGCCAATGTCTCCACGCGTGCGCGCACCTGCGCAGGCGAAACGGCCAGCAGCGGCGCGCCGGGCTCGACACCGGTGGCGGCGACCACGGCCTGGCGGTCGATCCGAAGGTTGCCGTTGACCTCGAATTCGCTGACCACGAAGCGCTGCGTGCGCGTCGTGTACTGGTCGAAGCTGAGCGCCACGGCGGTGACCATGGCCAGGCAGACGAGGGCGGCGACCCAGGAACCAACGCGCGAAGCCATGACCCGAGGCGGCTGCACGAGGTCGGGATCGGCGTCTTCGTCAGTCTCGGTGGCTCGACGCAGCACGGCGGGCAATCGGGTGAACCAGGCCGCTCGCACCGACACGGCCGACGATGGGCGTCGGCGGCGACGGTTCGCAGGCGGTCTGCGGCCCAGCAAATTGCCGATCACCAGCGCCCCTCCATCATCGCCTCGCAGTCTCGGACGACGGCTTGTGCGGCATCTGCGCGGGACACGGAACGAGCCCCTGCGGCGGCGTCTTCAAGCGCCTGATTATCAGTCAACAACGAGACGATCCGTTGCGCCAGTTTTTGACCCTCCCAATCTTCCTGCCGACAAAGGAGGCCGCCCCCAGCGTCGGCGAACGCCGAAGCGTTGGCCGCCTGGTGGTCTCCTGCCGCCCATGGGAAAGGCACCAGCAGCGCCGGCAGACCCGCCGCAGCCAGCTCGGCCACGGTGCCCGAGCCAGAGCGGGTGATGGCAAAGTCGGCGTTTTCGTAGGCAGCGCTCATGTCGTCGATGTAACTGACCACCTCGGCCTCGATGCCGAGCGCTTCGTAGGCGGCTCGCACCGGCTCGCCGTCCCGCTTGCCGACCTGGTGGCAGACCCGCAGCGCTACGCCGGCGCTGGCCACATGACCCAACAACTCGGGCACGCGTTCGTTGAGGAAGAGGGCGCCCTGCGAGCCGCCGACCACCAGCAGTTGTGCGGGTCGTCCATCGACGATCGGCGCTCGATTTGTCGACTGCAGGGCCACGATCTCAGCCCGCACCGGGTTGCCCGAGACCATCACCCGACCAGCGGGGAAGGCGTCGGTGGCGGCCTCGAAGCCCAGGAAGACCCGATTGACGATCCGGCCCAGGACCTTGTTGGTGAAGCCCGGCACCGCGTTGGATTCGTGGATCGCCGTGCGCAGCCCCATGGTCCACGCCGCCAGCAAGGCGGCTCCCGAGGCATATCCGCCGACGCCGATCACCAGACCGATGCGATGCTCGCGCAGTAGACGTCGGGCCTGAAGGATGCCGCGCAGCAAGGCCCAGAGACCGCGCAACTTGGCCAGCGGCCCCCCGCCCACCAGGCGTGAACCCTCGACCAGTTCGATGGGGTAGCCACGTTTCGGTACGAGCGTCGCCTCGAGTCCGCGTGCGGTGCCGATGAAGAGCAGCTCGGCGGACGGCCAGGACTGCCGCCAGGCGTCGGCGATGGCCAGGGCCGGGTTCACATGGCCGCCAGTGCCACCGCCAGCGATGGCGACGCGGGGCACGACGGTCTTGTCGGCGACGGCAGAGGCAGCGGCCAGGGCGACGCTCATGGAGCACCTCCCGCGTCGGTCACGGCGACCGTCTGAGCCGCCAGGCGATCGTTGTCGCCCCGCCGGTCACGCCACCATTGCCGCGGCGACGGCCAGCGGAACTCCTCGTGACCGCCGCGGCCGACATTGAGCAATACGCCGACGGCCAGAGACATCACCAGGAGGGAAGAGCCGCCATAGGAGACAAAGGGCAAGGTGAGCCCCTTGGTGGGCAGCAGGCCGAGCACCACGCCGAAGTTGATCGCCGTCTGGGCGCCCAACAGGACGACGATGCCCATGGCCAGCAAGCGGCCGAATTCGCAGCGGGCGTGCAGGGCGATCCGCAGGCCTCGAATCAGCACGAAGGCGAAGGCGAAGGCGACCAGCGAGATGCCGATGACGCCGAGCTCCTCGCCGATGATGGACAGCACGAAATCGGTGTGGGCCTCGGGGATGAAACCGAGCTTCTGGCGGGAAGCGCCCAATCCGCGACCGGCGAGCCCACCGGTCGCCACGGCCAGTTTGCCGTTGAAGAGCTGGTAGGCGGTCGCTGAACGATGGGCCAGCGGCTCCAGAAAGGCCATCAGGCGCTTGCTGCGCATGGGGTCGTTGACCAGGAAGGTCAGCAACAGCGCGCCACCGCTCATGCCGAAGAAGAGCAGGTAGGCGATGCGCGCGCCGGCGATGAAGGTCAAGGTGAAGAGCAGGATGGCCAGGACGAGGCCGGTGCCCAGGTCGGGCTGCTTCATGCACAGGCCAAAGACGAGCGCCCAGACGAGGAAATGGGGCAGCAGGCCGATGTGGAAGGTCTGGATGGCGTTGGTAGCTGCCTTCTTGGACAGGGAGAAGGCCAGGTAGACGACAAATGCGAACTTGCCCAACTCTGCGGGCTGGAAGGTGATGCCGGCGATCATGATCCAGCGCGTCGCCCGATTGCGCGTCTCGCCGAAGAACATCACGAAGATCAGCAGACCGATGGCCAGGCCCAGCAGCGGATACGCCGCCTTGCGCCAGGCCTGGTAGGGCACGTGCAGGCCGAAGAGCAGGGCCAGCAGGCCCATGCCCAGGTATCGGATGTGGCGGTCGAGGAAGAAGGACTCGTCACCGTGGTTGTGAACCGCGGGGTAGATGGAAGCGCTGAACGCCATCACCAGGCCGAGTGCGGCGATCATCACGACGGTGGCCAGCAGCCACCAGTCCATGCCCACGGGCAGGGGCACGAGCGCCTGCTCACTGGGCTCCACCGCCGGCCGTCGCTCCATGATCCGGGTCGGACCATCGAGTTCGAAGTCCTCTTCGACGAGGTCGTTGATGGGGGCTTCTTCGTTCACGCTACCTCAGTTTCAGCGACGCAAGGGCCACAAGGGCGAGGATGATGGAGATGATCCAGAAGCGGACTGTGACCCGCGGTTCGGGCCAGCCCTTCTTCTCGAAGTGGTGGTGGATCGGCGCCATGCGGAAGACCCGCTTGCCGGTCAGTTTGTAGGACGTGGTCTGGGTGATGACGCTGACGGCCTCGAGGACGAAGATGCCGCCCACGATCATGCTCAGCATCTCGTTCTTGGACAGCACCGCGACCGTGCCGAGGGTGCCGCCCAGGGCCAGGGCGCCCACATCGCCCATGAACACCTGGGCGGGGTAGGTGTTGTACCAGAGGAAGCCGATGCCGGCGCCGATGACGGCGGCCAACAAGGGCGCCAACTCCTGGATGCCGTCGACCTTGGGGATGAGCAGGTAGTCGCTGACGACGAAACGCTGCACCTCGCCGTCGGCCATGAAGCCGAAGGAGGCGCCGGCCAGGTAGCACAAGGCGAGGAACGTGGCCGAAGCGACGATCACCGGGCCGATGGCCAGGCCATCCAGACCGTCGGTGAGGTTGACGGCGTTGGAGGTGCCCACGATGCAGATGGAGCCCACCACCGCGTACAGCCACGGCGGCAGCAGCAACGAGAACGTGCGCGCGTCGGCGAAGGGCAGGTAGAAATTGGTCCGGGTCAGCTCGTCGCCGAGCATGCCGCTGAGCATCAGCCAGAACATCAAGGCGGCGACGCCGAACTGGACCGCCAGCTTCTGCCGACCGGTCACGCCGCGGGAGTTCTTCTTGCGGATCTTGAGATAGTCATCGGCGAATCCCAGCACGCCGTAGACCACAGTCGGCAGCAGCGTCAGCCACACATAGGGACTGGCCAGGTCGCCCCAGAGCAGGACCGACATGACCACGGCCACGAGCAGCAGGACACCGCCCATGGTCGGCGTGCCGGCCTTGGAGAAGTGGCTCTCCGGGCCGTCGTCTCGGATCACCTGGCCGATCTGCCGGGCCTGTAGCCGACGGATGAACCATGGGTAGAGGACCATCGCGATGATCAGCGCCGTGCCCATCGCGCCGATGGTCCGGAACGTCACGTAGCGGAAGACGTTCAAGGGCCCGAAGTCGGCCCGCAGCATCTCAGAGAGCCAGAGAAACACTCGAGACCTCCAGCGGACCGGGCGGGACCCGGGCCTGCAGTTGTTCGATCACGCGCTCCATGCGGGCGCCACGGGATCCCTTCACCAGCACGGTGCCGCCCGACGGGGTCGCCGCCAGCACGGCAGCGACCGCCTCGTCGATATCGGCCACCGGGCGCGCATGCGTGGGCGCCTGTGTTCCTGCGGCGTAGTCGTCCGCATGTCGCCCCAGGGAGACCAGCACGTCGATGCCCTGCGCCGCTGCGGCCAGGCCGACGCGCCGATGCAGCTGCGCGGCCTGCGGCCCCAATTCGAGCATGTCGCCCAGCACGGCCACGCGCGGCCCCGGCAACCCGGACAGGGTCTGCAGGGCCATCTCGGTGGAGCGCGGATTGGCGTTGTAACAGTCGGCGAGCAGCAGGCGTGAACCGACCTGCAGCGGGCGCATGCGCTGGCCAACTGGCTCGAATTCGGCCAGGGCGGCAGCGGCCGCGTTCAGGTCCCTGCCCAGGCAGGCGGCCACCGCCAGCGCCGCCAGCGAGTTGTGGATCATGTGCACGCCGAGCGCCGGCAGCATCACATCCACCCTCGTACCCAGGACTCGGGCGGTGAAGCGCTGTCCCAGACCGGTGACCGCCGGCGGGCCCAGCAACCCCACATCCGCTTCCGACCCGGTACCAAAGCGGATCACCCGACAGGACAGCTCGGCCACGTGGGGATCCAGGAGCGGCTCTGCCTCGGGCACGATGGCCACCCCATCAGATCGCAACGCTGCCAGCAGCGCCGCCTTCTCCGCGGCCACGTCCGTGACCTCGCCCAAGCCCTCCAGGTGGGCTTCGGCGATGGACGTCACCACGCCGATATCCGGCTCAACGATGCGGGCAAGTTCGGCGATCTCACCCGGTTCGCTCGTGCCCATTTCGACGACTGCGACCGCGTGTTTGGCACGCAAACGGGCCAGAGTCTGGGGCACGCCGATCCGATTGTTGTGGTTGGCGTAGGTGGCCAGCACCGGACCGTCAGGCGCCAGCGCAAGGGCCATCAATTCCTTGGTGCTCGTCTTGCCGTTGGAGCCGGTGATGCCGATCACGGGGCCGGCGAATCGACGGCGATGGGCCCGGGCGAGGTCTCCCAGGGCGACGAGGGTGTCGTTGACCTCCAGCAGCCAACCGCCAGCATCGCCGGACGAAGCGAGCGCAGCTGTGCCCCGCCCTGAACTGCAGACGGCGCCAGCGGCACCAGCGGAAAGCACGGCCGGCAGGAAGTCGTTGGCGTCGAATCGTTCGCCGACCAGGGCGACGAAGATCGTCTCTTCGTCGACCAGGCGGCTATCGGTGCTGAGCGCATGACCGGCCGATCCGTTCCGAACCAGCTGTCCCCCGCAGGCCTGCAGGGCCGCCTGTCCATCGAAGTCGAATCCGGTCGGGATTGACGACGTGGCCGGGGTCGGGCGTTGGGCGGCGAGCGCCGCCAGGGATGCGCTGGCCACCGCGACGTCATCGAAGGGTCGGCCGACATCGCCGACGGTCTGGGTCGTCTCGTGGCCCTTGCCGGCGATGAGCAGGACGTCGCCGGCGCCAAGCAGGGCGATCGCGGTTTCGATGGCCTCGCCACGCTCTTCGATGGCCAGCCAGTGGCGCCCGCCCTCGGACGCAGGCGTGGCCGCTGCCCCCCGCGACTCGGTCGCGCCGGAGTCGCGAAGACCGACAATGATCTGGTCGATGATCGCGCTCGGCGACTCGCTGCGAGGATTGTCCGATGTGGCGATCGACAAATCCGCCAGGGCGCCAGCTGCCCGCCCCATCTCCGGACGCTTGCCCTGATCCCGGTCGCCACCGCAGCCGAAGACCACGAACAGCCGCCCGTCCGCCTCGACCAGTTCCCGGCCGGTGCGCAGTGCGTGCTGGAGGGCATCCGGCGTGTGCGCGTAGTCCACGAGCACGAGCGCGCCGAGGTGGTTGGCTACCGGTTCCAGGCGGCCGCGCGGAGGGCGCAACGTCGGCAGCCCGGCCGCGATCTGATCGTCCGACACGCCGATGGCGCGGCACAGCAGGATCGCCGCGATCAGGTTGTCCACGTTATGTCGTCCGGGCAGCGCCGCCTTGACCCGGAGGGTTGGCGCGTCTGCTCCCGCGAGCGAGAACGACAGCCCGTGTCGGCCGACCTCGATGGCAGCGGCCCGGTACGTGGACTGAGCGGCGTTCGCCGATGTCCAGGCAACCGCCAATCCCTCGCTCTGCATGGTCGCGCAGATCGGGTCATCGCCGTTGACGAACGCAGGCGTGCCCGGTGCCATCAGGTCGCGGAACAGGCGCGCTTTGGCGGCGGCGTAGGCCCGCTCGTCGCCGTGGTAGTCCAGGTGATCGCGACTGAGGTTGGTCCATGCGGCGGCGGCGATGCGCGTACCGTCCAGGCGCCGCTGATCGAGCGCGTGTGAGCTCGCTTCCAGGCAGACATGTCGATAGCCGGCATCGCGCAGGCGGGCCAGCGTGGCCTGCAACTCCACGGCATCGGGCGTGGTCAACTGGCCCGGCTCCACACCGTCCGGCGTCCACAGACCCAAGGTCCCGAGCGCGGCGGCTCGATGTCCGCAGGCAGTGAGCAGTGCTGCGACCAGGATCGCGGTCGTGGTCTTGCCGTTGGTGCCGGTCACGGCCAGGACATCAAGATCGTGCGAGGGGTGCCCATGGAATGCCGACGCCAGGGGACCAACGGCGGCGCGCGCGTCGTCTACCAGGAGCAGTGGCGCGCCGTTCAGGTCGGCAGGTCGGTCAGCCAGGACCGCCACAGCGCCCGCGTCGATGGCCGACTGGGCGTGGTCGAGACCGCGCACCCGCAATCCGTCGAAGGCGACAAAGATGAAGCCCGGCCCGACCTTGCGAGAGTCGATCGTGATCCCACTGACGTTCAGCATCGGCAGGTCGCCGGCCCCGGCATGGGCTGGACGCCAGGCCAATTCGCTCGCCTTCAGCAGGTCGGCCAGATTCACAGGGCCCCCTGCTGGCCATCCGCGGCGGAGGCGAGTTCGCTGAGGCGACGGAAGCTCACGTGCACCGCCTCTCCAGTTCGACTGAGCACACCGGCCGAAGGTCTTTGCGAGATCGCGATGCCGCTGCCACTTGGCCGCAGGCCGAGACCGACCTCGCTGAGGCGGTCACGCGCGGCGCGCATGGAGAGGCCACTGAGGTCTGGCACCCGCGCGCGCCCCGGGCGGGTCGGCTCATCGCGCTGGGGCGCGACGGGCTGTGGCGGGCCAACCTCCGCATCCTTGTCTGCGGCGGCTACGGTCTTCTGCCGAGCCTGCGCAGCCTCGAAGCGGGACCTGGCGCGAGCGGGATCGTCCGCAGCCAGCCAGGGCGCGCCCGGACTCTGGGGCACGCCAAGGTAGGGCAGCGCGAAGCGGGCGATCTCACGGACCACCGGAGCGGCGATGGCACCGCCGGTGCGCAGGACCTTGTCGGGGAATCGCGGATGTCGTTTGCGGGGCGTGTCGATGGCCACGTAGATCACCAGCCGCGGACGCTCGGCCGGCACGATACCGACGAAGCTGGCAACCCAGTGGGTGTCGGAGTAGCCCTTGCCCGGCTCCACCTGCTGCGCGGTACCCGTCTTGCCGGCCATCTTGTAACCCGGCAACCGGCCCGCCTTGGCCGTGCCACGAGGCTCGCAGACCGAGACCATGGCGCGCATCAGATCGGCGGCGGTGCGCTGGCTGATGACACGCCGCCCCTTCTCTTTGGGGAAGTGGCGATCGGCGCTGCCATCCGGGGTCAGGATCGAGCGCAACAGCCGCGGCCGTCGATACACGCCACCGGCGGCGATGGCCACGAAGGCGGTGGCGACCTGGAGTGCGTTCACCGCCACGCCCTGACCGAACGCGATGTTGGCGAACTGGACCTTGGACCAGCGCGCCGGCGGGCTCAGCAGACCGCCGACCTCACCGTCCAACCCGGCGTCGCTCGGCTGCCCGAATCCAAATGCTCGCAGGTAGTCCGACAGCCTCTGTTTGCCGATCCGCTGCGCCAATTTGGAGATGCCGACATTGGAGGAGTGCTTGATGGTCTCCAGGGCGCTGAGCACCGGCAGAATGCGCCAGCGGGAGTCGCGTGCCGGGTGGGAGTCGCGAATGATCTTGCCGCGCGTCTTGAATCCGCCGGCCACCTTGACCTTCGTGTCCAGGGTCGCCTTGCCCTCCTCGATCACCGCCGCCAGGGTCAGCACCTTGAACGTGGAACCGGGTTCGAACTGGTCCTGAATCACCGGATTGCGCCAGCCGCGGCGCGGCTTGACTCGCGTGTTGTTCGGATCAACCTCGGGCGCCACGGCCCAGGCCAACACCTCGGCGGTCTGCACATCGAGCACCAGGGCGATTCCCTGGTCGGCTTTGGCGTCGGCCAGGCCGATGGCCAGCTGCTGGTTGGCGACGGCCTGGATCTTCTCGTCCAGCGTCAATACCAGCGATCGACCGCCGTACTTCCTTGGATCGGGCGCGCCGTCGAAGTACAAGCGGTCGGCGTGCCGATCCTTGTACGCCAGCACCTCGACGGTCTGCCCGCGCAGGATGCTGTCATAGGAGCGCTCGATGGAGCCTCCCCAGTTGCGTCTGCCGAGCAGCGCCCCGGCCAGCGGTCCCTTGGGAAAATGTCGCCCGAACGCTTCTTCCAGGCGTACGCCCGGTAGGCGGCCCTCTTGCATGTGAAGGCGCAGTTCACGACTGGCCAGGGTGTCGATGTGCTTGGTGAGGTAGACGAATCCGCGCGGCCAGCCCAGGCGATCATAGATATCGGTCCGCGATGCCCCGGTGGCACGGGCGACGATGCGGGCCACTCGGCGGCGCACGTTCAAGACCCGGGGGTCATCGTTCGGCAACGAGGCTGCTCGATGGCCTCGCGGCCTCACCCAGCGAGGGTCGGCGGTGACCGAGTCGGCCCGGATATCGGTCGCCAGCACCACGCCGTTGCGGTCCAGCACATCGCCCCGCCGTGTCTTCACCTTCGTACGCTGCGTGGTGTTGTACTCCGCATAGCGACGCACTTCGTTGACATGCAGGACGTGATAAAGCGCGGCCGCGGCGCAGAATCCGAGGTAGACGCCGATGAGGCCGACCACAAGACCGGCGCGCCGGCGGGCCCGATCGTAGCGGGCTGCCGGGGCGGGACCGGCACGGTCGAGCAGACGCAGGCTGCGAGAATTACGGGGAGCGGGGTCCATGCCACCCTCCCCCGCCCAGTGGCGCGTTTGGGATGGGGATCCGGCCGCCGCCAGAGCGCGCAGCCGGGCCCGAATTGCGCGCTGCGCAGCGGCGCCCCAGGACCGTGGCTTTGGCCAGCAGCCGGCACTGAGCAAACGCCTTGGCGGCCCGCTGAGCAAATCCACTGGCGGTCAGGATCTCGCCGAGCTGGAAGTGGAACTCCGCGATCTTCGGGCAACGGGTGATGGCGTCTTCCATGTGCGACACGGCCGCCGACAGGTCCCTTTGTTCGACTGCCAACAGGGCGAGGTTGCGGTGGCCCTGGCAGAACTTCGGGTTGACGAAGACGCTCATCCGCAGGTGCCGCTCAGCGTTGCGCAGATCGCTTTGCTTGAGATGCGCCCAACCAATGTTGTTGTGCACGAGATAGGGCGTGGTGTACGTCGGCTCCTTGAGCAGCGGCTTGAGGATGGTGACGGCCTCCTGCCAACGCTCCAGGGCCAGGTAGGTCACGCCCAGGTGGTTGCGCGCCGCGAAGAAGCGCGGCCGAATGCGCAGTGCCGTGCGGAAGTTCTCGGCCGCCTCTTCGTATTGCTTGCGGCCAAAGAGCACGAAGCCATACAGGTATCGACTGTCGGCGTGCTCGGACTCGAACTCGAAGGCCTTGATCAGTTCGCGAATCGACAGGTCGATGTTGCGCGCCTGGAAGTAGCCCAGCGCCAGCTTGTAGTGGAAGTCTGCCTTGTCGCGCTTGCGCTTGATTTCGGTGGCCGATGATGAACAGCCCGCCACGGGCATGATCAAGGCGATGAGCAGACCCACGATCGCGCGAATACGGCGGCGCCGAAGCGTCGACCGCCCGGGGTTCAGCAGGGGGCGCCGCGTGGTCGAAGGGGTGGTCACTCGACCTCCCGAGTCTCGTCGAGCGCAGGCGTGCGCATGCCGATGGGGCCGAGCGCCTCGCGGCGCAGGCGATTGGGATCCTTCTTGCCGGCGAGCGCGGCCTGGTGGCGCCGGTTCAACTCCACCTGTTCGCGCAGCTGATCGTGCAGGTTGGCCAGCTCATAGGCGGTCCGCACGCCAGCGGAGCGCTGCCTCACCTTCCAGACGCCGAGGCTGCCAAAGAGCAGGCCGGCGGCCAGGATGGCGACGAGCTTCCAGACGAAACGACGTTCGCTGGCCTCGACCCTGGCGATCGCCGTGCGTCGCATGGCGTCTGCCGCTTCATCTGGATGTGGAATGCCCCGCTCGACCGCCCCGCTCATCGTCCGCTCCGCCTGGTTCGCTCCTGTCTTGTCTGTCTATGACCTCTCTTTCGCCCCAGTTCGTCGTTCTCCGCTCACTTCGTCCTCTTGTCGCCGCCGATTCAGCACCCGCAAGCGCGCACTCCTGGCACGCGGGTTCCGGGCCACCTCGTCGTCGGTGGGCCGCATCGGTTGCTTGCCCGGTCGCTCGTAGTCCGCTCGGCGACCGGCGCCCAACTCTCGAAATCGACGTTTGACCATCCGGTCCTCGCCGCTGTGAAAGGACAGCAACGCCATGGCACCGCCGGATCGCAACAAGGTCGGACCATCAGCCAGCAACTGGTCGAGCTCGCCTTCCTCGTCGTTGAGCCAGATCCGCAGGGCCTGGAAGACCTTTGTGGCCGGGTGAATGCGACCGCGCGGGCCGCGGGTGACGCTCGCCATGTGTTCAGCCAGTGCGGCTGTGTCCACGATGCCGGCGCCGACGCCTTCGAGCAGCTCGCGGGCCAGTCGACGCGCATTGCGCACCTCGCCGTAGTGGTAGAGCACGTCGGCCAGTTCAGCGTGGCTTGTGCGCTTGAGGCGCTCGGCCAGGGTGGGCCCCTGCGTGGGGTCCATGCGCATGTCCAGGGGGCCGCCGCCCCGAAAGGAGAAGCCCCGCTCGACCACGTCCAACTGGTGAGAGGACACGCCCAGGTCAGCGACCAGGCCAGCCAGGCCATCGATGCCTCGGCTGGCACATTCAGCAGCCAGCGTCGAGAAGCGACCGTGCACGACCTGAACTCGATCGCCAAACTCCGACAGGCGTGCCGTCGCAGCCTCCACCGCTGTCGGGTCGCGATCCAACGCCAGGATCCGGACGTCGGCTCGGGCGGCCAGGATGGCGGCGCTATGCCCACCACCGCCGGCGGTCGCGTCGACCACCCAGCCTGCTGGCGCGTCGGCCAGCGCCGCGACGATCTCGGCCGCCATCACGCTGAGGTGGCCGAATTCGGAAGACGCCTGCCCCGAGGGGGACGTCTGGGACGAAGTTGTCAAAGAGCGCGCTGCCACCTACAGGCCCAGCTCTGACAGGTCGCCCCGCCAGTCCGACAGCCCCGCTGCCGTCTCGGCAGAGGCGCGCTGCCAGCGCTCCACGCTCCACAATTCGATGTGGCGGATCTGACCGACCACTGCGACTTCGGAGTTGGCCCCGATATCGGCGTGCTTGCGCAACACCTGGGGCAGCAGCACCCGGCCATGCCCGTCCGGCGTCACCTCGGCGGCGCTGGCCACCTGGAAACGAAGCACATGCACGACGCGGGGTTCGGTCTGCGGCAACGAGGAGATGCGCTCCTCGCGCGCCTCCCATTCCGCCGCCGGGTAGACCGTGATGCAGGGGCCGGTCAGAGAGCGCACCAGGACCAGCCGCTGGTCACCGCCGTCTTGCAACGTGCGGCGATAGCTCGCCGGAATGCTCAAGCGGAACTTGGCATCGGTCTTCTGGATCTGTTCGCCGCGGAACTTCACCTGATTCGCCCTCATCTCGCAAAGCGCGAGATTGCCCCCGATGTTCGCTTATCCCACTGTTCCCTACTGTCGGCCACTTTTTCCCACCTCGTTTGAGAGTCGACGCGGGCCTGCCGGCTGTCAATCAAGAAATCCCCACAATGTCGAATGTTTTCGATCCACAACACGCCAGGAGGTTCGTTGGCGTGGGTGTGCGATCGGGGCCTGTGCCATGAGATCCAAGAAGATTACGTGTGAACTGGCGTTTCAATCCTTGACCTGTGGGAAGAACCGGCGACCAGTCGAAACCCAGATCCGGATCCACGCCAGATCTGAGTGATCTACAAAGCTCTTCGTAATTGCTGCTGTTTTTCTTGTCGCCCCGCATCCGCCTCGCCGGAAGTGGGATGAAGTGGGATGCTATGGACTGACCCGCCCTCGAGGACGGGCCATGTAGTTGAAGGTCGCGGCCCGACCGCTACAATCCCGAGAACCTGAAGGGGGCCTGCATGAAAACCATCGCCACGACCGTACCCATCGTGCTGCTCGCATGCGCGGCGCTCTTCGGCGCTTGCGGTGGCAACGACGGCAAAACTCACTTTGTCGGCGACGCTGTGTCCAACAGCGACAACGCGGGCACCACAGATGCGAGCGGCGCCGACGATGCCGGGGCGCCGGAGGATGCCGGCGGGCCAGAGCCCGTGGTGATCAACATGCAGCCGCTGAACATCAGCTTCAGCAGCAAGGGCGGACAAAAGCACACCGCCACGGCCCGACTGCTGCGACCGGTGAGCTGTCAGCCCGCCGCGCCCTGTCAGCTCATCGTGGTGGTAGGCGATCGCCAGACCAGTCCGGTGCCAGACTGGCTGGATGCGGGCACCTTGCTGGCTCAGGCGACAGGCGCCGTGGTCCTGGTATTCAATCTGCCCGGCACGGGCAGCGGCGGCATGAAGTCGGGTGGCATCAACGACTATGGCGGCGAAGATCACGTGGCGGCGACAAAAGAGGTCATGCGCCTGACCTGTTCGGCCAGCAAGGACTACATCGATCGGGATCGCTGCGGCTACCTGACGATCGGGTATGGCCTGGTGCCGGCGGCGCGCGCCCTGTCCCTGCACGGACTCAACTCGCTCAAGTTCGTCCAGTCGCTGGTCGACGTCGAGGGACCCACCGATCGATGCTCGATCACCGAATCACCGGAAGATGTGGCCAAGGGCATCGGCCCGGACGACGGCCCGGGGGTGTCCGATTCGGCCTGCAACTTCGCCAAACAGTCCCCCCACTCCAAGGTCTATCCGCCGGCAAAGGACGGCAAGCCTGCATCGATCATCTGTTCCGAGAGCGCCTGGCCGATCACCAAGACCGACAAGAACTGCTCCGACATCTGGTGGCAGTACCGCGAGCCCTCGCGCTCGCTGAAGACGATTCGACAGCGATACTGGCGCCTGCAGTTCAAGCACGATCACCGCCTGCCCAGCCACGAGAGCAGCCGCGTGGCCATCCGCTCCATGGTCTCGTCGAAGTCGAACTTCTTCGCCCTCAACCTGGTCTCGCAGTGCGCCAAGGCGCCCACGGACGCCGAATGCGAAGGCAAGTCCTGCTGGCTCGAAGGCAGCTGGGGCACCCATTTCGGACCCGCTCCGTACGCACCCGATGGCGCCAAGGCCCTGTCCTTGGAGACCCTCTTCGGCAAGGTGGTGCCCAAATACGCCCTCTGGGTGGCCGACGAGAAGAACGTCAAGAACTGTCGATGAATCGGATTTCATCGCGGGAGGCATCGTGACCACAGAGCGCCCGCCTGGGCCCGCCTCGACCATCGTCATGCTGCGCGATGGCGATAGCGGTCTCGAGGTCTTCATGCAGCGCCGACATGGCCGTTCTGGCTTCATGGCAGGCGCCACTGTCTTCCCCGGTGGCAAGGTGGATCCGACCGACGCAGCCGCGAACACCTACGGCAGGACTGCGCGGGAGTGCGCCGACCTGCTGGGGTCGGCCGATGTGGACGAGGCGCGGGCGTTCTTTGTGGCCGCCATTCGCGAACTCCACGAAGAGGCGGGGGTCCTGCTGGCCTGTGATGATCGAGGCCAGTTGCCGACCGCCGAACTGGCCGGCCGCCTGGCGGATGAGCTGGAGAACCTGCGGGACGGTCATCGGGTCGATGCCGGACGTCACCTGGCGCTCCTGGTGGATGCGGGTCTGGCGCTTTCCCTGGACCGGCTGGTGCCCTTTGCCCACTGGATCACACCGAAGATCGAGCCGCGTCGTTTCGACACCCGCTTCTTCGCTGCATTGTGTCCGGACGACCAGGTGGCTGGACTGGACGGCAACGAGATGACCCATGCCCTCTGGTGCCGGCCGGCGGCGGCGCTGCAAGCCCACCACGGCGGCGAAGAGATCGTTCTGCCGCCCCCGACCCTGCACACGTTGGAGCGACTGCAAGCGCTCGGAGATACGGCCGACCAGGTGCTGACCGCGCTGGCCCGCGCGCCCGCAGCACCGCGCATCGAGCCCCTATTCGTGCCCGACAGCGACGAGGGACCGATTATCGTCATGCCGGATGATCCGTTGCACCCCGAGTACGAGGCCACCGTGCCGGCCGACAAGCGGCACGCCGAACGCGCCAACCGCTTCATCCTTCGCGATGGCCGGTTCTCGCGCCGCCATGGGGCCGACGCGATCTAGACGAGCGCGGCCGTTGGGCTACTCGTGCACATCCAGGAAAGAGGTGCGCTTCACCTGGCGGACCAGATCGGTGATGGTGCCGGGCGCCAGAATGGCCTCGATACCACCGGCCTTGCGAAGTTCGAACGCGCCGATGAAGGCCCGCTTCGGGTCCTTGGCCAGGTCTGCTGGGGCCCCCCACTGGGTCAGGTCCGGCAACGTGACCGCCTTGCTGATCCCCTTGGTGGAGAGAATGATCTGCCAGTTTCGGCTCTGCGATCCGGTCAAGATCGTCCGGTAGAAGTGCGCGTCGGCGACTGAAGCGATCGTCAGCTTGCGCGTGGCGTCGACGTAGCTCGAGCCTTCCGCGAAGGGCAGGAAGTCGCCAGGGCTGTACTCCGCCTTCAGCGGGCCCACGTCCGAGAGGATGATGGAGCCCGCCTCCTTCTTGCCGCCGCCGGCCACGACGACGGCCGCGGTGGCCACGGCGAAGTTGGCCGCGCCATGTCGCAGGCCGCTGTGCAGTGGCGCCGAGGTGAGCGGCAGGGGCTGGTTGCCGTCGATCTTGGAGTCGCCGTCGACCACGCCGTCCGGAGTCTCCTTCTTGCTGTTCGTATCGGTCCCCGCGGCGATGCCAAGTGGCACCAGCTGGCCGCTGGGCATCATGGCCCCTCCGACCACCAGCAGCAGATCGGCCCAGCCCTCGCCCGATTTCGGCAGCGTCCCCGGCTTGATGACCGTATTCAACAACAGGGGCACCGACGGCGCGAGATCGAGCGTCTTCATGGGCGAGACTGGCTTGCTCTCGAACGTCCGATCCATGGCCACCTGTGAGTAGAAACCCTGCAGGTAGGGCAACAGGGCGCCGACGATCTTGCCGATATCGGCGTCACCGGCGACCGCCTCGACGATCTTGCTGACCAGGGTGGGATCCGCGTTGATGTCGATACGACCGGCCAGGGACCAGAGGATGCGATTGCCGGGCGGTGCGGCGAGCACGTAGGAATTGAGCACGGGCTTGCCATTGAGTTGGAAGGTGGCGCCGCCGGGCAACTCCTGGATCTTGTCCACAGCGCCGAAGATCGTTGGCGTGTCGGGGTGGAAGAACCGCTTCACGTTGGGGCCGATGATGGCGTCGAGGTTGAAGCTCAGCAGGTCCGTACCGACACCCAACGAGGTGATGCCGAGCGCGGCCTCCCCCTTGCCCAGGTAGTCAACATTGCCGCCGAGCAGATCACCGTTGACGATCTTGGCGTCGGGCGACAGCTGGCCCTCCTGGGTGAACTCCAGCCCGGCATGGTGATACTGCCGCGCGGTCAGCAACAGGTCGGAGGTCTTGGCCGCTGCCGTATGTCGGAGCAGGGAGACGGGCTGGTGGGAGGTGCCGATCACGTGGATGTCGGCCGGCCACTCGACCTTGGTGAAGGTGGCCTGCCCATCGACCAGTTCGACCACCATCGCTTCGGCAGGTGTGGTCGCATCGGCCAGTCCGACCACCACGACCTTGCCTTCGACCGGCGTCAGGTTGGACTCGTCGGCCACCGACACCCGCAGCACCGCGTCGGCTGGCAACGGCCCCAGGTTCCACAACGTCGCCGGCGCGGAGGCCTTTGAACCGCCCTTGACGGTCGCGGTGATGGTGGCCTTGCCGGCCTTGTCGCCAGCGGTGAGCTTGCCGTCGGCGAGGCTGAAGACATCTCCCTTCAACGTCCATTCGAAGGTGGCCGCGGGCAGGACTTCGCCATTGTCGCGACGCGCCTGGGCGCCCAATCCGGCCGCAGCCTCGACGCTGTTGCCCGGTCGCGCGATCCAGAAGGGTCGCAGCAGATGCGCGGTCGTGTCAGAGGCTTTGGGCGCCGGATGGCAGCCGCCGTTGTTGCAGAGTTCGCCCTCGGCGCAGTCGCTGTCGCCACCACAGGCAGATTGCAGACATTGGCCCGATTCCACGTGGCACGCGCACAGCAGAGATGCGTCCTTGCAGGCAGCGGTGCCGAGCTGGATGACGCAATCCCCGTTGGTCTTGCAGGGCTTCTTCTCCACACAGCAGCCGGCCACACAGAGCCAGTCGGTGCTGTCAGGGCACATGCTCAGGTCGTTGGCACCCGAGTCGTCGGCGCATTTCAACTCCGCGCTGCAGGTGGGCGCGACCGGCGTGTCGTCCGTCTCTTCTCCGCCACAGCCAATCAGCAGGGAAAGAATGACGATCGCGAGCGCTTTCTTGCCGATGCGGACAGGCATGTCGACCTCCATGAAGGCGGTGGTTATACCCGCCGGGCGATCGCCGGGCAATCGAAGCGCGTCGTCACGCGCGCGTGCATCCTCAAGAGGATTGGCCCGGACGACGCTTGCGGATCAGCTCCAACTCACTGCCGAGCAGACGCTGGCCGCTGTCCTTGCCACCGGATGCAACAATCGGCCGCAACATCCCCGGATCGGCAGCCTGGCAACGGGCCTCGAACCAGGCCAGTCGCTCCTCGTCGAAGGTCAGATCGACCGCACACCGACGATCGATGGCGGAACTGAGCGCCATGGCCAGGGCCGCAGAGCGACCCGTCGTTGGATGCTGCGGAAAGGGTCGCTGGATGCGTACCAGGCGCAGCGGCCGAATCGATCGCTCAGCCAGGTCGCCCAGACCCGCTCGCACTTGCTCCAACTCGCGCAACAGCGCAGCGAGTTCTTCGTTGCTGATGCCGCCCGCGTCGTTGGCGGCTCCTTGATCCGCTTCGGGTTCCGCTTCGGGCTCGACCAGCGAAAAAGCGCGCACGAGGACCGCTCGCGCTCGACGTCGCCACTGTCGTTCGCCCGTTCGGGATTGCAGCAGCCCAGCCACGCGCCGGGCATCACCGGCTGCCTGTTCGAGGAGGTGGCGATGGGCCTCCTTCATGGCCGTCCTTCCGCAGGACCGGCGACCGGTGCCTTGAACTCCATCCTGGTGCCCACCCGGATCCCATTGCGACGGGCCTGGTGCGCGGCCAGCTCCAGCACATATCGACAGGGGCGGCCAGAACGATGGAGGGCCTCGGTGAGCGGGCGCGTATTCGTGGACAGACCGACCACTCGCCAATGACGATCGATGAAGATCATGTCCAGAGATATGTACGTGTTGCGCATGTAGAAGGCCCAATCATCATCGCCCGGCATGAAGAAGAGCATACCGCGGTCGTCGGCCAATACACGCCGAAACATGAGGCCATGATTCCTGTCAGCTTCCTTACTGGCGATCTCGACCTGCCACGTGGGGGAGTGCGCCCGATCGCCAATTCGGATGGTGCCAACGGGCAGCCGCTGAGACGGGGCCGGCGTCTGCAGCTCGGGTGTGGGCGTCGGGCGTTCGGCGACCGCAGCCCCATCGCCGCGGGACGCAGATCGAGAGCGCCCACAACCGCACACCAGCAGTGAAAGCAGGACGAAGATGAGAGCGATGGACCGCATGGCTTGCCACTGCCGTTGGCGTCTGAACGCCAGAGATGGCGGCAGTATCCCTATGGTCCCGCGGGTGTCCACGATTCTTTTTTGATCCTCTTGTCTGCCGCCGCCAACATAGCGTCCGAACCCTGGCACCTGAGCGGAGCCGGGCGCCCCAAAAGTTGGGGGGTTCGCGGCCGAGAGGATCGCGTTCCGACTGGAACCAATCTGCAGACACATTTGTAGCTGCGCGTAGTTGACACCATTCCCGACCCGAACCTATGATCCCGAATCTTGGTCTTGCGGTCACGGGGGCGTTCTGGCATACCACCGCGGCTCGCGTCTGCGCTGGCTTTGTCCTGGACGCGAACAGCAGCGAGCACGACTTCCCGCGATGGCGAGAGCAAACGGAGTGATTCCCATGCGACGTGAGTATATAGCGATGGCCATCGGCGTCTGCTGCCTGGTGCTTGCCGCCGCCGTCGGCGCGCAGCAGGGTGCCGAGAAGAAGCCGAGCGTCGACAACATTCCGGGACAGATCGAGCAGGCCAAGGCGAATGTCGAGCGGATGCACAAGATGGTATCCGAGGGCTTCAAGGAGCTCGAAGAGGCGCGCAAGGCACAGAACATCTCGCGTGTGAACTGCGTCAACGACGCCCTGACCGCCATGAAGGGCCTGCTGCGGCTGGCCGAGAGCAACTTCCTGGCCATGCAGGAGGCCGCCTCCCGCAATGACGCTGGCGGCGTCGAGCACGAATACGTCAAGATTTCCATCGCCTTCAACAAGTGCGAAGAACTCTACGGTCAACTCCAGGGTTGCGGCGGTCCGTCGACTGACGGCGCAATCGATGGCAAGCCTTACATCGAGAAGCAGGTCGATCCCGACATGCCCGAAGTGGATCCGACGGCAGAGTTGGACGACATCCCGCAGACCCTCGAGAACCCGCCGTCGGCGAGCCCGTTCTACCTCGAGGAAGACCAGAACCCGCAGGGTTGATACCCGTCGACGAAGGCCAGACGCGGCGATATGCCGCCCGAGGAATGTGACACAGTGAGCATTCACAAGCGAAAGACCTACCGCGCGCTGCAGTTGGCCGGGATTCTCTGCCTGCTGCCGGCCACCGCCTTTTCACAAGGCGCCAAGTCGGTCGCCAGCGGCGGCGGGATGCAGAGTGGCACCGCGCAGATGACGATGCCGACGATCTCCAAGGCGAAAGGGCTGCGCAGCGGCGACTTCGTCCTGACGCCGGCTGTCGCCCTCGACGCGCACCACGACACCAACGTGTTCAACGGCAACCAGGACGAGCCCAACAACGAGCCGGTGGCCGCCACTTCCCTGCGCATCATGCCGCGACTGGGCCTCAACAACGGCACCGACTCCGAGGTGCAGTTCAATTTCGCAGCCGCGGGCGATGTTCGCCTGTACATGTCCGACAAGCAGACGGTAGACGAGCTGAGCAATTTTGGTGGCAGCGCCGATCTCGGCGTCACCTTCGCCGCGCGTCGCGCCATCTCGTTCACGTTCTTCGACCACTTCACGCGGGCCCTGCAGGCCAACACCTGGGACACCCGCCGGACGTTGAACCGCTTCGGCAACGATGTGGGCGGCCGGGTCTCTTTCCACCCCGGTGAAATCCCCGAGCGCCGTCCGTTGGAAGTCTCGCTGATCGGCGCCTACGCCATCGACCGTTTCGACGATTTCGAGGCCGGCGCGACCAACACCGTGCGTACCCGCCTGACCAGCTCATGGCGATTCCTGCCGAAAACCGCCGTTGTCGTGGATGCCAGTTGGGACTTCCGTGATTTCGTCAACGGCAGTTCGGACACCCACAACCTGACCGCCGACTCCAAGCCGTGGCGCGTCCAGGCGGGGTTGGCCGGCGCCCTGACCAAGAAGCTCACCTTCCGCCTCACCGGCGGCTGGGGCATGTCGTTGCACGATATCGACGAGACCGACCCCAAGTACACGGCCGAGGACGAGCGCTCGTTCAACAACTTCATCGGCGGCGCCGCGCTGGGCTTCCGCGCGTCCGGTTCGACCCTGTTGCACATCGGCTACACGCGCGACTTCCGCGACTCCTACTACGCCAACTTCGTCCAGTTCCATCGCGGCTCCGTGGGCCTGAACCAGCGCTTCGGGACCATGTTGGACGTGGCTGTCTGGTTCAACGCGACCTACGGCACCTACGGAGCATACGTGCCGTCGGTGGGTGTCAAATTGCAGCAGAAGAACCGTATCGATACGGCCCTGGACGGTGGTGTCCGGGCCTCTTTCGAGGTGTCGCGCCTGATGGGCATGGACATCGGCTACCGCTACCGAGGTGTGCTGACCAGCTACCGGGTTTCCAGCCTGCAGGATGACATCATCGATCTCGGCGCCTACTCGGCACACGAGATCTTCGCCGGCGTGACGCTGCGGTACTAGATTCGACAACTCTGCCCGTGGGTTTCGGTCCACGGCAACCGGAGAGGCCTCGTCGGTCAACGGTGATGGTATGTGGAGTTTCGCCCAGACAGGCATGTTGCTGGTGGCAGGGATTGCGCTTTCATCTATGCCCGCGTGCTCTTCGACGGCCTCCAGCCGCTATCGCGATATCGAAGTAGACCTGCGTTCGGCCGTGCAGGCCAGCGCCCTGGGACCACGCGACCTGATCCAGGTGCGGGTCTACCAGCACAAGGACCTGACCGCGGACTTCGAGATCTCGCCGACCGGAGAGATCGACTTCCCGCTGGTTGGCAAGCTGACCGTGGAGGGGCTCGTGCCCAGCCAGGTCGCATCGCTCATCAAGCGCAAGTTGAGCGAGGGCTACATCAAGAAGCCTCACGTCAACGTGCAGGTGAAGGCGTTCAACTCCAAGAAGGTGTTCGTTCTGGGCAAGGTCAAGAAGCCCGGCCGATTCACCTACTCCGACAGCATGACGGTCATCGAAGCCGTCACCCTGGCTGGCGGGTTCGGCAACCTGGCCGAGCGCAACTACACGATTGTGACCCGGGCAGGTCGGCGAATCCCGGTTCCAGTGGAGAAGATCATGCAGGGGCTTGCAGCCAATTTCCGTCTGCAACCCGGTGATATCGTCTACATCCCGGAGACCATTCTCTAGCCATGCAGAAGCCCGCCCCCGAAGCATCCGCGCTCGAACAGCTCTCGGCCAAGCAGATCGTCGAACGCGGTCTGGAGATTCTGGCCAAGCGCAGGTGGTGGTTCATCTTCTCGGCTGCCCTGGTGCTCGGCGCGACGGTGATCATCACCCGGGCGCAGCCGCGGATCTACAAAGCGCAGGGCGCGCTCTATATCGACAATCGACCGCCCAAGGTCCTGTCCGGGGTCAGGGAAGTGATCACGCTCGGCGCCAGTGGCTACTGGGGTATGGAGCAGTACTACAAGGCCCAGATGCAGGTCTTGCGCTCGCGCGACGTGGCGCAGATGGTGGTCAACCGCCTGGGTCTGGCCTCGGACAAGCACTTCCTCGGACTGGATCGCCCGGGGCTGGACCTGACCCAGGAGCAGATACAGGCCGCAGTCGCCAGGGCCGACGCCACGGGGAGGCTGGCGAGCCGGATCGTGGTGGTCACGGACCGCACATCGATGATCGCGCGGGTGTCATTTGAGGACACCGATCCGGAATTCGCCCGGGACATCGTCAACGCCGTGATGGAGGCGTATCGCGACCGGAACCTGGAAAAGAAGCGGCGCGCTACCCACGATGCGTTCCGCGATCTGCGCGAGATTCTGGCCAACATGGAGCGCCAGAAGGAAGACGCGGAGAAGAGCCTGCTGGCCTTCGAGACCGAGAACGACCTGAGCGATAACCGTCGCAAGGCGGTCGACAGCCGGGTCCTGGCGTTGCACGACCGGCTGCGCATCGTGCAGACCGAGCGCTTCAAGGCGCAGCAACGCGCCCGCCAGCTGCGCCAGGTGCAGGGTCGCAAGGACCTGTTCTCGGTCGGCGCCCCCGGGCTGATGGACGACGCGCTGATCAACGCGTTGAAACATCGCTACCTGGAACTGACCATCGCCAAGCGGGAGCTCGAGACTCTCTACCTGGCCAAACATCCGAAGGTGCGCACGGTAGACGACCAGCTCAAACACCTGGTGCGAATCGGAATGCGCCACCTCAAGGCCAAGCTGTCGGCCGCCAACAGCGTGTTGAGCACGGCCGTGGCCGAGGAAAAGGAAATCAAGGGCCACCTGGCCGCGGCGATGACAGAGGATCGGGCGCTTCGGCTGGCGCAGAGCGAACTCGAACGCCGACTCACCAAGCGGGATGAGACGCGCAAATTGTCCGGCAGGGTCGCCAGTCGACTGGCCGAGATGGACCTGACCAAACAGGTCGCTGTCAACAACGTGCGCATCCTGGATCCGGCGGTGAAACCGCGCAGCCCGGTGCGCCCGAAGGTCAAACTCAACTACCTGCTCGGCGCGTTGATGGCCTTACTGATCGGTTTCGCGGTGGCGTTCAGCATCGAACTGCTGGACAACACCATCAAGAGCCGGGAGCAGATTGAGTCGGCGCTTGGAGTGCCCTACCTGGGCGCCATTCCAACCTTCGACATGGCCGACCAGGCCGAGGGCGGCGGCTTGCTGGGCGAACGAATCGACCTCTACGCCCACTTCAGGCCCAATTCGAGGGTCGCGGAGGCGTCACGGACGCTGCGCACCAACATCCTCTTCATGCGGCCTGATCGTCCATTCCGCACGCTATTGATAACCAGCGCGCACCCGCGCGAGGGCAAGACGGCGACCGCGACTACGCTGGCCACCACCCTGGCCTCGGCCAGTGGCTCCTGCATTCTGGTCGATACCGACCTGCGCAAGCCGCGTATGCACAAGATCTTTGGCATGGCCAGTGATCGCGGCGTGACCAACTACATCCTGAGTCGACAGCCGTTGACCGATTTCGTGCGCAAGACAGAGGTCCCCGGACTGGATCTGCTCTCCTGCGGCCCGCTGCCGCCGAACTCGTCGGAGATCACCCACACCGAACGCTTCCGCGAGCTGATCAGGGAGCTGCAGGATACATACGAGAACGTGATCTTCGACTCGCCGCCGGTGGAGATTGTCAGCGACGCCCTGGTGCTGGCCACGTTGGTTGACGGCGTGGTGCTGGTCGCCCATGCCAATACCAGCAAGTTGGAGTCCCTGCGGTCGGCGATTCGTTCGATTCAAGGCGTGAGCGCCAACCTGCTGGGCGTGGTCCTGTCGCGTACTTCCAGTTCGGGCTCCGGCTATGGCTACTACTACGGCAAGGGCTATCGGCGCGGCGGCCGCCCGTACCGGTATCGTTACGCTGCGAAGCCAGACGACGACACACAAACGGCTCAAAAGGAAGCTGGCTGAGTCGACCGGGCGCAGCGGGACTGACCAAGCTCCGCCCGTACGCCCTACGACGAGGCCGAGCGGGCCGGGTTGCCCGCCGGAGATATTCGCCATCCGGCAAAGCAATTGGTTTATTCCAACGGTTGATTTGGACGGCGCCCCTTGCCAAGCTACCATGACCCGCATCCCCATTGCGGACATTGACCACGGGCAGGTGAAGGATGGAGAAGGTAGTCGGCATCGACCTCGGAACGACGAACTGCTGTCTGGTCGTCTACGAGGGTGAGGCGCCCACGGTCATCCCGAACGGTGAAGGGTCGCGGACCACCCCGTCGGTCGTCGCGTTCACGAAAGACGGACAGCGCCTGGTGGGCGGCATCGCCAAGCGACAGGCTGTCACCAACCCGAAGCGCACCGTGTTCGCAACCAAGCGCATGATGGGACGGAAGTTCGCCTCGCCGGAGATGCAACGGGTTCAGGAGACCTCGCCATTTGACGTGGTCGAAGCCAACAACGGTGACGCCGCCATCCAGGTGGGCAATACGCTGTACACCCCGCAGGAGATCGCAGCGTTCATCCTGCAGGATATCCGCAGGTCGGCGCAGGAGTACCTGGAGACCAAGGTCACCGACGTGGTGGTCACGGTCCCGGCGTATTTCGATGACGCCCAGCGCCAGGCCACGCGAGATGCCGGTCGCATCGCCGGGCTGAACGTACTTCGCATCATCAACGAGCCTACGGCTGCCGCGCTGGCCTATGGCATCACCGCCGAGTCCAAGGGAACCATCGCGGTCTTCGACCTTGGCGGCGGCACCTTCGATATCTCGATCCTCGAAGTAGCCGAGGGCGTCTTCCAGGTGCGCGCAACACACGGTGATACGTTCCTGGGCGGTGAGGACATCGACAACCGCCTCGTGGACGCGATGGTCGAGACCTTCCGTGGCGAGCATGACATCGACCTGCGCAACGACGCGGTCGCCATGCAGCGCCTGAAGGACGCCGCCGAGCGGGCCAAGATCGAATTGTCGACGGTGGAGGAGACCGAGATCTCCCTGCCCTTCCTGACCTCGGATGAGAGCGGTCCGAAGCACCTGCAGCGGACGTTGACGCGGCCCGACCTCGAGGCCATGTGCGCCGACCTGATCGAGCAATGTCTGCACCACTGCTCGCAGGCTCTGGAAGACGCGGGCGTCTCCGCTCCAGAGATCTCCGACGTGATCCTGGTCGGCGGCATGACCAAGATGCCCGCAGTGCAGCAATCGGTCAGCCAGTTCTTCCAGCGCCAGCCCAACCGCTCGGTCAATCCCGATGAAGCGGTCGCGGCAGGCGCCGCCTATCAGGGCGCCATCCTCGCTGGTGACGTAGGCGACGTGGTGCTGCTCGACGTTACGCCGCTTTCGCTGGGTATCGAGACCGCCGGTGGCGTGTTCACCAAACTGATCCCGCGCAATACCACGGTGCCCGCCAGTGTCACCGAGGTGTTCACCACCGCCGAGGACTACCAGCCCCTGGTCAATATCCACGTGCTGCAGGGCGAGCGCCCATTGGCTGCGGACAATACGTCGCTGGCGCGCTTCGAGCTGGTGGGCATCCCGCCAGCGCTGCGCGGCGTGCCGAAGATCGAGGTCACGTTCAACATCGACGCCAACGGCATCCTGTCGGTGGCCGCCAAGGACATCGGCACCGGCAAGGAGCACGTGGTCCGCGTGCGCGCCACCAGCGGGCTGAGCGAGGCCGCGGTCGAGCGCATCCTGTCCGACGCCGAACAATACGAAGAGACGGATCGCGAGTTGATGGAGCGAGCGGAGCTCGTCAAACGCATCAACGGCTTGATCTACACGACCGAGCGGTCGCTGACCGAGCTGGCCAACTACTTGACCGAGGCCGAGCTGGTGCAGATTCGCGACGACCTGGACGTCTCCCGTCGGTCGGTGGAAGCCGGCAACGTGGAGCAGGTGCGCGAGGCGCTCAAGCAACTGGAACGGTCCTCGTTCCGGATCACCGAGGTGATGTACAAGGACTTCGCCTGATCTCAACGGACGTCCGCTGCGCCCGCGCGGCGGGCAGACGCTCTCGATGGCCATCTATCTGCCCGATCACTACCGGCTTCTCGGCTTGCCCCCCAACGCCGACGAAGGAACTCTGAAAGAGAGTTACCGACGGCTGTCCAGGGTCTTTCATCCGGATCATCAGCAGGGCTCGCGCGCTGCGACCATTCGTTTCCAACAGATCTCGGGCGCCTACGCCGAACTCTCCGACCAGCGCCGGCGCGAGCAATATGACCGCATGCTCCTGCTGCGGGATCCGCTGCGATTCGTCGAGGACCCGCGCGCGGAAAAGGCCCTCGACGTGCTCGACAGCGTGGTGACCCGGCTTCGCAAGCGGCGCCGCAAACTGCCCGGCACGGAGCGCGGGCGAGACCTGAGGGTGCGCCACCCGATCACCTTCCGTCGCGCGGCGCTCGGCGGCGCTGTGTCGGTGCAGACCGCGTATCGGACCGCCTGCGCGACCTGCGATGGCCAGGGCACGTTGGCCCCGGATCGCAATCCGATCTGCCATGTATGCGCTGGCGACGGTCGCCTGAAGGTAGGCATCCGGCGCAACGCGATGCAGTGTGGCTTCTGCGATGGTCAGGGCGTCGTCGTCCTGGCGCCCTGCGAGCGCTGCAACGGCGACGGCATGGTCGACACGCGCGGGGATGTGGACGTGAATGTGCCGGCGCGCTGCCCCAATGGCGCGCTGCTGCGAGTGCGTGGCGCTGGCGAAAAGGCGCTGTCTGGTGGCCCACCCGGCGACCTGGTGGTCGAGGTGAGCATCGAGCCGGATCCCATGCTCAGCGCCGCCGGCAATGATGTGCTGTGCACGTTGCCGTTGACGTGGTCAGAAGCCGCAGGCGGCTGCACGGTGACGGTGCCGACGTTGGAAGGCTGTGAACGCCTGCGCATCGCCCCGGGGACCCGCAGCGGTCAGGAGATTCGCATTGGCGGCCGCGGACTGCCGGTGGGTGGACGGCGGGGGGACCTCCGCTATCGCGTCCAGATCGACGTACCGGAACCGCTTACGACCGACCAGGCCCGGCAAATCAGCGTGCTCGAGGAGCGCTTGGGCCGCGACAAGTTCCGACGCCGCCAGGCCTTCGCCGATGCGGTGGCCGCCATGGAGAAGGTCGCCGCCGACGCCCCGGACAAGACATGAAGACCGTCGCTGAGTTGGGCGAGAGGGAGCTCCTGCGACGCATCCAACAGCTTCTGGACCGGCCGCGCGACGACGTACTGCTGGGCATCGGCGACGATGGCGCGATCCTCAACCCTGGCACGCCAGTGGTGGCGACCGTCGACAGCATCGTCGCCGGCACCGACTGGCTCCCCGATCGCACGCCGCGGGCCAGCATCGGTCACCGCGCGGTGGCCATCAATCTGTCGGACCTGGCGGCGATGGGAGCGCGCCCGACGTGGTTGTTATTGGCGCTGGAGTTGCCGCCCGATTTGCCGCTGGACGACCTGGAAACCAGCCTGCAGCGCGCAGCCGAGTTGGCGCAGGCCCACGGCGCGACGGTGGTCGGTGGCGATGTGGGCATCGGCGAGGGTACAGAGAGATGGACGGTGACCGCATTGGGCAGCCTGATCGGCCGTGCGACATTGCGCAGTGCGGCCGGTCCGGGTGATCGCCTGTGGCTGGTCGGCGAGGTCGGTGCGGCGGCTGTGGGTCTCGCAGCGCTACGCGTCGGCGCCTCGCTGGCCGGTCTGCGACGCTGCGTCGATGCGCACCTGGAACCACGTCCGCAGGTGGAAGCGGGTTGCGCGCTGGCCGCCAGCCCGCACAAGTTGGCGGCCATCGACGTCTCGGACGGCCTCTGGCTGGATGGCAGCCGGCTGGCCAGGGCCAGCGATGTCGGGCTGCGCGTCGAGTTGCCAAGACCCGACTGGCTCTCCGATGAGGTGGCCGCCTTCTGCCAGCACGAGCACATCGACTGGCGGCTGGCGTGCGCCGGCGGCGGAGATGACTACGCCTTGCTGGTCTCGGCACCACCTGACGTGGAGTTGGACGCATTCCTGCAGGCTCAACTGCCCGACAAGGTGCGTCCGAAGGTGACGCGGGCGGGCCGGGTCGTGCCTGCAGCAGCCGGGGTTGTGGTCAGTATCGACGGCCAGGAGTTGACGGGCTCGCCGCAGGGTTATGAGCACGGCCGCCATTGAGGGCTCGCCGTGATGCTGGGGGCCGATTCTGCCGCGGCTGACCTTGTATGGGCGGGGGCCGCGCGCTAGGCTGCGCCCATGCACCGGCGTACCTTCCTCCGGATCTGCAGCGGAGCCGCTCTCGTGTCGGCCGCTGGCGGAGCACGCCTGCTGGCGACCAGCCAACACGTTGATGTCAATGGTCGCGCGCTCTTCCCCGGTGTCCCGCTACAGATCGATGTGGACGACGACGTGCCACCGGGCGCGGTTGTCGAGGTCGTGGTCCAACACGATGGCACCCCATTCATTCAGGAGAGTCGACCAGCGTTGGGCGGCCAGCATCTTGTTATCGAGACGCCATATCCATTCGACGACCTGGTGCCCGGAACCTACCTCGTCCGAGTGGACCTGCTGGATCGCGGCGGACGCCCCATCGAACAGCACGCTGCCGGCGGCTACCGCCTCGGCAAGCACCGGTTTTCTGCATGAAGAACAGGCGGCTGACGGCCATCGTGCTCGGCGCGGTTGGGATCGCGTTGTCGATGCCGCAGGAGCCTGTTCAGGCGGTCCCGCCGATCCGCCTTCCCCAGGCACGCATCAACCACGTTGACGTCAGCGAGTACCCCAAAGTGCGTGTGCTGGCGACCATCCTGGATCGCGGCGGGCGGCCAGTGCAGGTCAAGGCGGTCGAGAAGCTCGACGTTCGCCACGGCAAGATGCGCAGCCGCGATCCCTATATCCGATTCGTGAAGGGGCAGCCCCTGGAGGATCGCAAAGACGGCAAGATGTGGCCCGCCGACAAGGCCGGGGTGAAAAACGCCTCAGTCGTGGTGGTGGCTGGCTACCAGCACGAGGCGTTGCGCCGCGGCAGCCTCGGTCGGCGCCTCAAGGAGGGCCTGGGTGATTTCTTCAAGACCTTCGGCAAGACCGACCGGGTCAACATCATCTGGTATGGCGACCGGCTGTATACGAACGTCGGCTTGAAGGGGAAGCTGGGCGAGCTGGCCGACATCGAAGAGACCCGTTCCGCATGCAGCGAGGCACGCGCCCTCGCGCTCTCCGGCCGGCCCATCGACATCGCACCCGGCAAGGAGAAGCCGCCGCCCGGAACCGACCTCTGCGGCCTGACCGACAAGGCCAAGGATGTGGCAAAACTAGCTGAAGACAAGGCGTTCTTCGGTTACTTCCCGCGCCTGTTCAACCTGGGTCTGCCCTTCTTCAATCACAAGCGCTACTGCAAGCCGCCGCGCGAGTCACTGAACAAGTATGGCCCCATCACGCCAAAGAACGCCGAGATCAAACACGAGGAGCGCCAGATTCAGCAGCAGAAGGGTGAACCCCTGGACTACGAAACCTCCGCTTTCGAGGAGGCGCTGAGGTTGATGCTGCAGCAGGCGCAAGCGAAGGAGAGCAAGTCCATCGTCCTGCTCAGCGATGGGGTCGATGGCTATTTCAGAGACTTCGAACTGTGCCGGGAGGCGCCCCCCGCCCGCTGCGCCCGCAAGAAGAGCCGGCGATCGCGTGAACGCTGCATCAAGCAGTTCCTCAAGGATCGCCTGGTGGGCCTGCAGACCGAGTTTCGCCGCCGAGCGGAGCACTGGATCGGGACCTGTCGGGCGCTGGGGGTCCGGGTCTTCGCCGTAGGCATGGCCCCCACCGGGCGCCCGTTTGAGCTTGAACGCCTGCGCCTGCTGGCCGAACGCACCGGCGGCACCTACCGCGAGGCGGATAGCGAAGCGCAACTGGGCGCTCGGGTGGCCGCCACCGCGACAGAACTGCTCGGTCAACTGGTGATCGATTTTGTGGTCCAGGAGCCCGACGAGGAGAAGGATCGCCTCAGCTTGAGTCTCAAGGTCGAGCTCGATCCCACCATGGTGCGCGGCAAGACGTCGCTCAGCACGCGCGGGTTCAGCGTCACCCTGCCTGGCTCCAAGGGCTGGAAGCAGAGCGTGAAAGAGGGCGTGCAGGACGTGCTCGTCTCGGCGCAGGAGGCGCTCGGCTACAAGGTCTATGTCATCGTCGGAATCGCGTTGATCTGTCTGTTTGCGTTGATCTTCCTCATCATTGCATTCCTCATCACGAGGAAGATCCTGCGCTGGTTCTTTGGCTTGTTCAGGAGGTCTGAGGAGTGAGTGCAAGCGAGCCCATCCAGTTGGCCCAGGCCGATATCGGCCGCGCGCCCCGCAAGACCCTGCAAGGTCGAGGGAACTCCAATGCGCGCGACTACATCATTGTCTCGGGCGAAAAGAGAACCGTGCCCGAGGCCAACATCGTCACCTTCGTCGACGATCGCAGCTGGGATTTCGCGCGCCTTGTGCACTTCGACCCCAACCGCAACTACACCTACCCCCGAAAGTTGAAGGGCAAGCCCCTGAACTCCTATCTGGAGGTTCAGGAAGTGGTCGACATGGTGGCGATCCACTCCGACATCACCTACACCGCCAGAACCTGCTTCAACGTCTTGAAAGCCAGAGGTTTCTCCACTCACTTCATGATCGACTGGGACGGGACCATCTACCAAGGCACCGACACCAGCAGGAAGGCCATCCACGCCGCCTCGGACTACATCAAGGGGGTCAACAATCGCTCGATCGGCATCGACATGAACTGCATGTTGTCCAACTTCGCACGCGGCGATAAGCCGGCCACACCCAAAGGGCCATTGATCTCTCAATTCGCCCACCCGGACGGCAAGCGACGCATGAGCGAGGTCGTGGAGATCAATGGCATCCCGTGGAAGTCCTGGGGCTACACGGACGCGCAATACGACTCGCTGATCAAGCTGCTGGCTTCACTGGGCAAGTTCTATCCCAAGCTCAAGCTGGCGGCGCCCGTGGACGAACGTGGCGAGATCATCTGGCAGGTGCCGGCGGACGACGCCTTCGACCTGGAGAAGATCGGGCTGTGGGGCCACATGCACCTGACGGCCCAGAAGTTCGATCCCGGCCCGGGCTTTGACTGGTCGCGTGTGCTGCAGGGGCTGAGCAAGGAGCACAACCGCTTCCCGGTACAGCTGGTCGACGGGCTCACGATCCCGAACCTGCTCACGGCGAAGAAGGTCAAGAAGCTCGCCAAACGCTACTTCAAGAACAACGAGTCGAGCGAATCCGGCGGCTTCTATCCCCTGGGCCTGGGCGGTCAATGGCATGGCGGCATTCACCTGCACGCGCCCGTGGGCACGCCCGTGGTGGCCATGTTCGAGGGCACGGTGGTCGCCGCTCATAACGGTCCGCCGACCACGCTGGGCTCGAATAACTTCGTCCTGCTGCGCCATGAAAAACCCTTCGATCCCCGCGATGAGAAGCGAAAATTCGTCTTCTACTCGCTCTACATGCACCTGCTGCGTTTCGATCAGGACAAAGATCGGGTGAAGAAGAAGAGCAAGCGGGCCGTCGTCGCAGCGGACGCCGCCCCCGATTGGGTCACCGACGCCAAGCGCGTCATCACGGGCAAGGACGACGAAGAGGGCGACTCGGAGGAAGAGGCCGAACGCCTCAAGTACGAAAAGCTCGAGGCCAAGCGGCGCAAGGATGAGGGCTACGACGACGAGGACGAAGCGCGAGAGAAGCGCGAGCGGGAGGAGGACGAAGAGGAGTTCGAGGATGATGTGCGTGAGGAGTTCAAGCCATTCCTCGACGTGGGCAATCACCTGGCCGCCCTCAAGCGTGGCGACACGGCGCTCTTCGACCCGGGCGGCAAAGACCAGACCCGCGTCGCGGCCGGCGATGAGATCGGCCGTGTGGGGTTGTTCGGCGAGTCCGATGAGATGGACGACGAGGACTTCGCCGAGGACGCCACGAAGTCGGGCATGCCCGGGGTCCTGCATGTAGAGATCTTCGCCGACGGCAGCTGGCGGCAGCTGGTCGATCTGCTGGGCGTACATGGCGAGCACTGGTTCGAGCTCGAAGCCGATACCGATGACAACCTGACGGTGGATACCGACGATCTGCTGCGGCTGATCATGCCCGAAGAGATCGGCAGAAAGCGTCCCAAGCTCGATGACTTCATCTTCACCGCACGCCAGGTGCTCTCGGACGACATCGTCGACTTCTACGCCCGCGACGAAGGCGACGACGTGCGCAAAGAGCAGGTTCGACGCGCCATCACCCGACACGTCTCCGAATGGAGCGACCAGGTCGACTGGTTCAAGTCCATGGCCAAGGCCCAGGGTTGGGATGAGCGCGTCGAAGGCCTGAAAGCCCTGCTGCAAGACGAGCAGGGGCGCTGGCGCAAGACGCTGTTCGCGCGCCAGATTCAGCGACAGCTGCCGTTCGTATGGCTCAACCAGAAGGTCGCAGAACACGTCGGTTTGGAGACGGGGACCAGCTGGGATGGCGTGCTCTACTTCTTCCACCCAATCCACTTCCTGCTGTGGCTGACCTTCCATACCAATACCCGCCTGCGAGTCCTGGCCAAGGGGCGCTCGAAGAAGCAACTCAAGCGGCTGCGCGTCAAGGAACAGAAGCTCGCCGAGGAGCGTCGCCTGCGGGGCGAGTTCCCAGAGGACTTCGACCACGCTTCCACCTTCGAGATCGACGACGACTCGGACGTGGAGGATCCGCGTGATGTATTGCGCGAACTCTGGGATGCTGCACCGATGCAGGGCGAATGGGATCGCTACGAGGACTGAATCACATATGACCAACCAACGCCGGTCGCCTGAAGGCGCCGAGACCATCGCGTTCTATCCCGGGTCCTTCGACCCGCCCACCAACGGTCACCTGAACATCATCGATCGCGGCCTGTCGGTCTTCGATCGCGTGCTGGTGGCGCTGGCCAGGAACGTGAACAAGCAGGCCCTCTTCTCGCTCGAGGAGCGTATGGCCATGGTGCGCCGGGCGTTCGCCGATGAAGCGCGCGTCGAGGTGCTGATCTTCGAGGGTTTGATGGTGCACGCCGCTCAGGAATGCGGCGCGACGACCGTCCTGCGCGGATTGCGCGGCGTGTCCGACTTCGAGTACGAGTTCCAGCTGGCCACCATGAACAAGTCGCTCGCACCGGACCTGGAAACGGTCTTCATGATGACCGAGAAGGGCAACTCACACGTCTCCTCGAAGCTGGTCCGCGAGGTGGCGTCCCTGGGCGGTGACGTGAGCGACGTGGTCCCGTCGTTTGTCCACGACGCGCTGTTGGCGCGGCTGGCCGAACGCTCTGGCTGACCCAACGCGACCGGACAATCAGGGTTCAGAGACGGAGCGATTGCTGAGGCGTGCTCAGAAGGGGCGCTTCAGCGCGCCGACCACGATCCGGTCGACAAACGACTGTTTGAACTGCAGGCCCTGGTACTGGATGTTGCCGCGCGCCAGCACGAAGAACACGGCCGGCTTGAAGATGCGGCCCTCGATCTCAATGGCGCCGAGATCGGTGTCGTCACCCTGACCGGCGGCGTCGAACTTGTTCACCGAGATGTTGCCTGTGCCGCGAACACTCGATCGCTTCTTCTTGGCCTGGGCGCTGACCAGGGTGGGCGTGGCGACCATGGCCACAACCGCGAGGATGCCCACCAACTTCGCAGTCCAGCGCGTCGTCAGGTGCTTCATGGCATCAACCTCCTTGGCCCGAAGGCGCAATCACTCACGCGCGACCCGGCGGTGGCGGTGGTGGTGGCGGTGGCTCGTCATCTGACGGCGGTGGTGGCGGCGCTTCGTCTGGCGGAGGCGGCGGCTCTTCCTTGCTGTCATCAGATGGTGGCTGGTCACCGCCAGGTGGCGGCGGAGGCGGGGGCGCCTCGTCCGACGGCGGCGGTGCCGGCGGCGGCGGACTGTCATCTGACGGCGGAGGCGCGGGAGCCGGCGGGCTGTCATCTGACGGCGGGGGCGCGGGAGCCGGCGGGCTGTCGTCTGACGGCGGAGGCGCCGGCGGAGGTGGGCTGTCGTCTGATGGCGGAGGTGCCGGCGCAGGCGCGCTATCACCCGGTGGAGGCGGAGGCGGAGGCGCGGACTGTCCATCGTCCGCTGGCGGTGCAGGTGGTGTCGGCTCGCCATCCGACGGCGGAGGCGGAGGTGGCGGTGAGTCGCTATCGGCTGGCGCCGCAGGCTGATCGCCGCCAGGCGGAGGCGGCGGAGGCGGCGCGGGCTGGTCACCACCGGGCGGCGGGGGTGCGGGCGCGTCACCACCACCATCGGCGGGGGCGGAGATGCCGGTCGGCGAGGCTTCGGCGGCGAGTTTGGCCGCCTCTGCAGCCTGGCGCGCCTCTTCTTCGAGCCGCTTCTTCTCTGCCTCGGCTTCTTCCTTGCGCTTCTCCTCTTCCATACGAATGCGCTCGGCTTCCTGCTCCTTGGCCGACTCGATCTCTGCCTTGCGCTGGTCTACGGCAATCTTGCGAAGGTTGTTGGCCTCGTTGATGTAGTCGTCAACGGGATCCTTCGTCTTGCGCGAGCCCGAACCGCCCAACTGTCGGTATTTGCTGAAGTAGTCCTTGGCCACGTCGTAGCGCTGGATTTGGTCCTGCATCAAGGACTTGTTCTCCAGGTACAGGATGCCCATGTTGAACTGCGGCACTGGGTGGCTGGGATTGAGCTTCATGGCCGATTCGTACTGCTTCTTCGCCTGTGCGGCGCGATCCGGCAACTGGCTGATTCGATATGCATTGCCCAGGTTCACGCGGGCGTCGAACGACTGCGGGCGGAGCTCGAGCGCCTTGGTCAACGCGGCGATGGCATCCTCGCCCTTCTTGGCGACGATCCAGGTGACGCCGAGGTTGTTCCATGCCTCGAAGTAATGCGGCCGATACTCAACGGCCTTGCCGAAGTGCCTTCGCGCCTCTTCGTAGCGCTCCTTGGCCAGCGCAATCTTGCCGTACAGGTAGTAGATATGGGCCAGCCCTTCATCGCGACCGACCGACTCGGCGTCGATCCCCGCCAGGCCGTCGCTACCACGAGCGCGCCGACGGTCGTACTTGCTGACGGGTGCCGCACCTTCGGCGGTGGGCTGCTTGTCCTTGCTGTCATCGGCCGCGGTGTACAGATCGTACGCCTTGTTCAGCGACAACAGGGCGAGGCCCTCCCGGTTCAAACCGAGGTAGATTTCGCCCATGATGCGAAGCAGTTCTGGATTCTGATAGTCGAGCTTCAAGGCCGAAATGGCGGTATCGAGCGCCTGCCGATAGTCACCCATCGCCGCCTGCACCATGGCCTTGGCGCCGAGCAGCATCACGTCTGTCGAGCGACTCAGCAGGCCGCGCGAGACGGCCTCCATGGCGGCGGACTTGTTGTCCTTGCGCAAGTGCACCACCGACAGCAGCACCGTGGCGCGGCTGAACGTGGGGTTGAGCTCGATGGCCTTGTCCAGGCTCTTGATGGCCTCGTCGTTGTTGCCCTCATGCCACTGGATGAAGCCCAGGTTGTACCAGGCGCTCGCCGATTTGGGGTCCTGCTGGGTGGCGTTGATGAAGCGCTGTCGGGCGTCGAAGTAGTTGTTGTTGGCGATCAGGGTCAACCCTTCCTGCATGGAAGCGTCGGCGGGTGACGAACCATGCTTGACCATGGTCTTGGGCGTCTTGGGCTTGTCGGGCTCAGCAGCGTCTCCTCCGGCTGCGGCGTCGGTCGGGGACGCGCCGGCTGGCGCCGCTGCTGCAGCTGCGGGTTCCTTGGGCTGATCTCCAGGCGGGGGAGGGGGCGCCGGCTGGTCGGCCGCGACCTTGTCCTCGGCAGCCGGACCGTCTTCGTCGACCGGCGGCGGCGGCGGGGGCTCATCGTCCGTGGCGCCGTCTATCGGTGCGTCGGCCAGCGGAATCGATGGCGCAGTTTCGGGCGCACCACAAGCCCACATGCCGGTCAGCAAGGCCGCCAGGAAGATTCGCCACCCGCGATTGCAGCGGGCATGTCTACGTGCCTGCCTCATCGCAGCTCCTTCTCCGCCTCCGGGGCGATTCCGGGCGGATCGACGACCATCCGCCTGGCCTCCTTCAACAACGGGTACTCCGCGGGCTTGTACTTGTTGATAGCCACCCGCAACTTGGTCACCCACTCGTTCACAACGCCCTTGGCGATGGCATCCTTCATGGCCACCTCGAGCGAGCTGATGGCGTGGTTCTCGATCGGGCCGCCGAAGTTCTCCAACGCCTCCTCGTAAGCCATCTCCTGATCTTCATCCAGGTCGGACGGACGGGGCGCGTTGTAGATGGTCCGCGCCAGGTGGGTCAGCACCTGCGAGCGATACAAGAACGCTGCGTACGACCAGTCTCGCGAGCCATAGGCTGCGACCCGATCGCGGTAGTCGTTGTAGAGTCCGCCGACCCGCTTCTCCACCTTCTGGCCGGTGGCCGGATCCTTGACCTTCTTCAGGTCACCGGTAGCGCCGGCGATCATGGCCTTGACCTGCTTCTGCAGGTCCATGATCCGCTTGGAGGGCCGCAGCCGCTTGTTCTCCTTGAGCTTCGTAGCCAGGAACTTGTTGTAGCGCGGCTCCATCAAGCGGAACTCGGCCTCGGCCGCCGCGCGGGCTTCGGGGCCGCCGTTCTGCTCGAATCCACCCTTGGTGAAGGCGGCGAGGATCCGGTTCCACTCCCTGACTTCGTTCTTCCGGTCGCCGCGCGAGCGGTAGATGTGGGCGATCTCGACCATCGAGCGGAAGATCTTGGAGCTGACCTTGGGGTCGCCGGTGTACTTCTTGTTGTAGGCGCGGAGCTCTTTGATGTAGCCGTTGGTATCGCCCATCTTCTTGTAGGCCTCTGGAACTCGCCAGGCGGCCTGGTAGACGTCTTCTTTCTTGTCGGGCTTGCTGGCGAAGCGCTTGATGATCTCGCGATTCAACTCCACCGACAGATTCCAGTTGCTGTTGAAATACGCCAGCTTCGCGGCGTTCAACAACGCGTTCTCACCGTCCTTGCTGCCCGGGTCCAACTCGTAGAGACGGCGATAGTTGGCGATGGACTCCGGAATTCGGAAGAAGTCGAACTGCAGCGCTGCGCGGGTCTTGATGACCGTCATCAGACGCTTGTGGTTCTTCTTCTTCTCCTTGGCGTCCTTCTCCGTCTTGTTCACCTCTTCGAGCATCTTCTCCGCTTCGTCGAGCACGTCGAAGCACTTATTCCAACGCTGCGCCTTGTAATAGAGCAGCTGCGCGTTCATCAGCGAAGCAAGCTTCTGCTCGGTGCTCTTGGTGCGCGCCCGCAGGGTGCGATACTCGTCGCCCGCCTCCTCGAAGATCTTGCGCGCCTTCTTGTGCTCCATGTTGGCTTCGACCGGGTCCGCTGAGGCTTCGGCCATCTTGTGCTGCTCTTCGCCTTCCTTGAGCAACTGGTCGGCATGGCGGGCCAGGACGCCGAGGCTGAACACCTCGATCTGCTCCCGAATCGCCTTGATCTGCTCTGCCTTGCCCAGGTTGTGCTCCTCGATGTACTTGGCCACCGTCTTGAGTTCGTCGTAGTCGCGCTCGATTTCATAGGACGTCAGCAGGTTCTTGGCCGCCTCGATGGCCTGCTCGGACTTGGGGTGGTTCTTCATGATCCACCAGAAGCGCACCCGGCTCGACCAGAACGGCGCCTTGATGCCGTCCGTAGCGCCCTCTTTCCACTCGTCGAAATGGCGATTCTTGTACAGCAATTCTGCCGACTTCAGGGCCAGCTTCACCGCGCGATCGGGCTCCTTGACGTTCTCTCGCCCGCTGGCGATGTAGCCGTCGACCGACTGCAGCCACTCCACCACCGCTTTGGCCAGGGGCTGTCGGCCCACGCGCACGATCTTGGTCGAGTTCTTGGTGGCCTCGGCATCCTTTTCATCCTGCGCCGAGCTGGGCCGGATCTCCGGCACCATGCGCACTGGCAGCCGATCGGGATCGTCCACGGCAAAGGCGGCGCGAGCGTTCAGGATGCGCTCGGTGGCAATGATCGAGGAGAACGCGGCCTCCTCGGTGTAGTCCAGGGGCACGCCCTCGTCATCCTTGCCCTTGTCGCCCTTCCAATCGCGGACCATGTTGAAGTATTTTACCGACTTGTGCAGTGATTCGCAGGCCGCCTTGATCTCCAATTGGGCGTCGGCTGGATAGGCCATCAGCTCGCCGTCAGCACCGGTGAGCAGCTCGCCGTCCTTGGTGCGCAGTCCGTCGCAGCGACGACCGGCGAAGAAGAGGACGTCGGCCAGGGTCCAGGCCAGGTCGTAGGCGCCAGTCGCTTCGGGATCGGCCAGCAACAGGGTCTCGTATTCCTTGGCCGCCTCACCGTACTTGCGCAGGGCCATCTCCTCGTTGCCGGAGGCGCGCAATCCCTGGGCCTGGGAGTGGATGAGCTTGGCGAAGTTCAGGCGCACCTGGGCGACCATCTCGTCCACCTGACGGGCCAGGTCCTTATCCTCGCCCCACTTGTTGTGCCATTCGCTACCCTTGGCAAACAACTTCAGGTACTTGCGCCGCTCTGCCACCTGCTCATCCATGGCACCTTCGGCGAGTTCGAGGCCCAACTTCGCTTCTGCGTCGTTGGGATTCTTCTTCAGGTCGGCACGGAAGCTGGTCACCGCCGCGGCGAGCAGGTCGGTGGCCCGGATGATCTTTCGCTGAATCGACTGCGCCTCCCGCTCCAACGGGTACCTGTCGACCACGTGGCGGAGCACGATGAGGCCTTGCCGGTAGTAGTCATCCTCGGCCTGCTCCATCAGCGCGTTGCCATAGACCATCAGCACTTCCCGCACGTAGGGCATGTCCTTGGTCAGGCGTTTGCGCACATCGGCGCGGGCCGACAGGGAGGCTTCCAGCGAGGCGAGGACCGGACCCTGGTAGAGGTCCTTCCAGTTGGGGAAGTCCTCGGTCTTGGGCTCCAATACTGAAGAGGTGTACAGGCGGGGCCGCAGGCGCGGATCGACCATGACGCAATCGCCCTTGGAATCCTCTTCGCCAAAGTCCGCGCAGCCATCGTCATCCCATGACGGCTCAGCCAGCGATTTGGCGAGATACTCGATCGCCTCCTGACGCAGTCCGCTGTCCTGCTTGGACTTGATGTTGCCGGCAGCAGCGTAGTGCTCGATGAGTGTCTGGAACCAGCCCACTGCGGCCGGGTAGCGATACATTTGGAAGTAGGACCAACCCAATTTGTACAGCGCCAGGCCGTACATCTTCGAATCTTTGTTCGCCGCGGCGCGCTTGTAGGCGCTCGCAGCCTGCTCGAACTCGTTGTTGTCGAAGTACATCTCGCCGACCCGCAGCCAGGCTTCGGCGACGTAGCGAGACTTGGGATACTGCTTGCCCAGCGAGGAGAGCGTGGCGATGGACTTGTCGAATTCGCCCATCTCCGCCTCGCAGAAGCCCTGCAGGTAGAGCGCGGCATCGGCGTTGCGATACTCCGGCCAACGGCGTGGCAGCCGAACGCCGGCGAGCTTGCCGCTGAGGGAGTCCATCTTCGTGCCGGCGGGCAGCCAGTGCAGGTACTTGTACAGGGCGATGGAGCGCTGGAACTCCTTGTCCTTGTCGGTCGGCGGATCGAGGATCTTACCGCGATTATACAGGTTCATCTTCTCGTCGAAGCTGTCCTGGGCGAGGTTGTATTCGGCGATGCTGTCCTCGTAGTACAGCTCGGCGAGCCGGAACATGGCGTCCGGCGTGTATCGGTCGTGGGCGCGATGGCGGAAGATGAAGGACTCCAGGCGCGCGATCGCTTCCTTACGAAGCTTGAACTGCACCTTGTCGATCTCGTCGATCTGGGTCTGGTACGTGCCGGCGATCTTCTTCTGACGCTTGCCAATCTCGTCCGAGATGAACTCGCGCACCTCGTCGCGGTACTCGCTGGCCGCTCGCTTGTACAAAGCGAAGGCTGCCATGAACTGCGCGGCCTCGGACTTCATGCGCGCCGGATCATCCAACAGATCGCCGACGTCGCCCCGATAACGCGGCATCCTGGACTGCGCGATCGCGGTGGTCGCGCTCAAGCCCAGGCCACAGATCACCAGACTGGCGACGATGAGCCGCCCCCTGCCGACAGGCCAACGATCGCCGGGAATCATTGCGCCTCCTCGACGTCGTCATCGCCGGACAGGTCCTCCAGGACCTTCTGCAGGGTCTTGACCTTCTTTGCGCGATCAGCCTGCAAAGACCTGATCTCCTTTGCCTTGTCCAGCTTTCTCTGCCACGCGACATCGACCAGTCCCAGGTCGGCCTCGAGGACGACATCGGCGAGTCTGGTCTGCGCCCGGCGGATCAGCGTGTAGCCCACCGTGCGCGCCAGCTTGCGCGACTGCTCCTCGTAGGAGTTCACCTGGATCTTGTAGTTGGCGATGTTCCGCTTTTCGATGGCCAGCTGTTTGCCGATCACCGCAGTGCGCTGGGCAGCGCGTCGGCCAATCTGGCCGTAGAGCTTGCCGATCTGGACCAGGCCTTCATCGAGCAGCCCGCGAACGATGCGCAGACGCGACCTCTGGGAGTTGTAGCGATTCACGCGCGCGAGCGCGTTGGCGTAGATCTGCTGCTCGGCCCGTTGCGCCGAGAGCAACGCCCCGCGGACCTTGGCTTCATCGCGACTGACCTTATCACCGGGCCGACCCGTGGTGCTCGCCCGTATCTCCACGTCGTTGGCCAGCCCATCAACAAGTCGGAAAACGCGACGCAATTCGTCCTTCTCCTGCTGCAATCCGGCGCGAATCTCGGCCTCGCGTTCCTTGCCGAGGGCGAGGCCCTGGGTGCCGTAGACGCGCTCGTTGAGCATCTTCTCGATGGCCAGGATCTGGTCTCTGAGTGAGGCGAGGGCGGACTTGAGCAGGCTGATCTGTGCCGACAGGTCGTTGAAGACGTTGGCGACGCGATTCTGGCGCATCTCCCAGGCCCGGGCGGTGGGCGGGATCTTGGCAAAGGCCGCGCGCAGGCGCTGGCGCTCGCGCTTGAGGTGTTCAGCCTTGCGCTTTTCGTCTTCGTTCATGGCCGGCAGCGCGTTCTTGCGCATCAGCTCCACGACGCGTTCGCCGATGGAGACGATGCGATTCTCGTTCTCGACGAGCTTCAGCCAGCCGTCTTTGAGCGAGGGGAACATGTCGAGCCGATTGCCTTCCTTCAGCGCCGCCTCGATGGTGCGGGCGATGCGATCGGAGATGCGAACGTCGCGTTTTTCGGCGCTCATCTCGTCGAACAACCCGACGACGCGCCCCATGTCCTCGTCACGCTCGATGAATCGGGCCACGCGCTGCGAGACCGGTCGCACGACGGAGTACTCGTCAGAGCCTCGGTTGAGCAACCAGGAGAAGAACTGCTCCAGGCGCTCGTTGCTGGACGCGAATCGTGTCATCTCTCCGGAGATTGCGCTGTAGCGCTCCACCACGTCCTTATAAGCCGAGTCGGCCGAGTCATATTCCTTGGAGATCAGATTGATGCGTCCGCGCAGCACTGCAGCTTCCACCGCGACCTGGTCGTCGCTCACCGTAAGCAGCAGGATGTCCAACGCTTCCAGTGCCTTCTTGGGCCGTGCTCCGGCGACGTAGGTGGCCGCCATCTCGAACAACGCCGCCTCGTAGACGGGCGAATTCCGATCCACCGACTGGTAGTGGAACACCGCATCATCATAAAGCTTCTTCGCGCGACCCTCGGCCTGCTTCTGCTCTTCGGGCTTGCGCAGAGCGGCGACCGAGGCCTTGGAATCATTGCCCCGCTTGAGGAAGATTCGACCCAGGGCGAGGTTGCAATAGTCGACCACGACCTGCTTGGGCCGGCGATCCTTGTCACCGGTCTTCGCTGCGCCGACCACATCCCGGAACTCGCGCACCGCGTCGTCGAGTTTGCCGGCGTCGACGTGCATGGCGCCGAGATAGAATCGGGCGTTGGGCCAGCGGCGATCGCCGACGCTGATCTGCTCCAGGTACTGCTTGGCCTCCGGGAACTGACGCGCGGCGAAGAACGAGCGACCGAATTGGTACATCAGGTCCGACAGGCGGCTGCCTGGCGGAATCGACGACAGGTGGCGGGCGAGCCGCTTGACGTCCTCAAATCGACGCAGCCGGATCGCGATGTCGACCATGGCCCGCAAGGCGGGCTGGAAGTGTTTGCCGCGCTGCCCACGCAGTACCAGGGAGAGGTATTTGCCGGCCGCCTTCCAGTTGCGCATGCGGTACAGCGAGTTGCCCAGCATGAACAGGGCGGTCGTGTAGTCGCGGCTGCGCTGGAACTGCTTGTTGTGCACCAGGTCCATCAGCTGGACGGTGGCGGTGTTCAGGTTGCCGCGTTCGTAGGCCAGGGTGGCCTCGACAAAGCGTCGATCCAGCGGGTAGCGACGCTCGCGGGCGATGGCCGTCTGGAGGTCGGAGTCGACCAAACGCACGGCCGCCCGCACGTTGTCGGTGTCGACTTCGATCGCCCGGACCGGATCGTTTGCCTGGGCAAAAGACGGCACGGCCGCTGCGAGAGCAACGACCAGTGCAAGTGCCCGAAGCTGCGGCACCCGTGACAGGGCGACCGCCTGGACTGCAGTTTGGTTCATTACTTCGCCGCTGCCTCCGAGCCCTTGCCCTTGGCGCGATTTTGGACCTGTTTGACCTCGTACTTGATGTACGGCTTGTCCTCCAGGTCGGTGCCCACACCGCCGCGCTCATAGCCGACGACGCTGACCTCCGTCACGCGGCCTTTCGCCGCGTAGAAGGTGTAGGACGACTTGAGCTTGAAGACGTAGCCCTTCAGGTACGAGAAAAGATTGGAGTTGCCCCGGTAGACGAGTTCGACTGTAAGTGCGTGATTGCCCGGGATGATCGAGCCGTTGTAGATCTCGAATTCGCGGCGCTTCTGCAGCAAGCCATTCGAGTTGTCCTGGTAATAGATCTTCTTGCCGTCGAGATAGTAGAGCACGCTCTGCAGCTCGAAGAAGGAGCCCATCTCGTTCTTGTGCACCAGGATGGAGCGCGACTCGGCGATCACGTTGTCGAGGATCTGCTCCTTGAGCAGCAGAAGGCGGGTCTTCGTCTGAAAGATCCGCTCCTTGATTCCGACCACGCGTTCTTCGATCTCACGCAGGCGCGCCTCGTATTGCGCGTCCCCAGCCTTCGGCACCACGACCGGCTTCTTGGCGGCCGGTTTCGCAGCGGGTTTGGCGGCGGGTTTGGCTGCCGGTTTTGCCGGAGCGGCCGCGGCTGCAGCGGGCTTCGGCGTCGGCGCTGGCGCCGCGGCCTGTGCCCAACCCAACTGGGTCGAGGCAATGAGCAATGCCAGCGTCAGGCTTGGCGTTCGCAACTGTCGTCTCATCACATCCTCTGATCGGCCGTATCGACCCGCCCTTCGGCGCGTCCGCCCGCCTGGCGGTGGCTTCTACATGTACGTCACTGCGTCCGCGGGATTCGATCTGGCTCCATGGGCGAGCGGGCGCTGTTGCGTACCCCATCTCGACACCGTGCTGGCCGAGTATACGTAGCAGCAGACCGGGCGTCAATTCGACAGGCACAATGTAAGCTATTGTTATTACTGCGCAACTCCGCTCATCTTCGAATCTGTTGCGACCGAAGTTCTCAGTCCGTTGGATCCCAGGTGTCCTTGGCGACCTCGTGGTCGGGCAACAACGCAGCGATTCGATCGAGCAGTTCGGGAACGCCGGCACGCGTGACACCGGACACCGGCAGCACCGGAGTGTCCAGCGTGCCGGCCAGCGTGGCGGCAGCCTCGGCGGCGTCCGGTCCGAGGGCGTCCGCTTTGCCCAGCGCCACACAGCTGGGGCGTTCCAGCAGGTCGCCAGCGTACCTGCCGAGCTCATGGCGAAGCACTCGCCAGGCTGACTCAGGTTCTTCCTCATCGACTGCTGCCAGCAGAAACACCAGCACGGTGCAACGCTCAACGTGACGTAAGAACTGAATGCCAAGCCCGGCGCCATCGGCTGCGCCTTCGATGAGCCCGGGGATATCGGCGACCGTGAAGATGCGCCCCCCATGACGGACGACGCCGAGATTCGGGACCAGGGTGGTGAATGGATAATCGGCAACGCGGGCTCTCGAGGCGGAGATGCTTCGGATCAGTGTCGATTTGCCAGCATTGGGCAAGCCGACCAGAGCCACATCGGCGAGCAGCTTCAGCTCGAACAGCAGGTTCCGGGTTTCTCCGGGGCGGCCCGGATCGACGCGCTCCGGAGCCTGGGTTGTCGACGACCGAAAGCGGTAGTTTCCGCGCCCGCCAATGCCTCCAACAGCCACAATAGCGCGCTGTCCATCGACTACCAGGTCCGCTAAGATCTGGCCGTTGTCTTCATCTACTACCTCCGTGCCCACCGGCACGGTGATGACCAGTTCGGCGCCGCTGCGTCCGGTGCTTCGCTTGTCGCCGCCTTGTCGTCCGTCCTCGGCGCGGTGAATCCGTCGGTGGTGGAAGTCGAGCAGGGTGCGTGACCGGGTACTCGCCACCAGTACGACGTCGCCGCCGCGGCCGCCATCGCCGCCGTCGGGACCACCGCGGGGAACGAACTTCTCGCGCCGGAAATGGCGCGAGCCGGTCCCGCCCTTGCCGCTGACCACGGTGATTCTGGCCTGATCAACGAACTTCATAGTAGACCTGTTAATCCGTTGAATCCGCGAGGGTAGAATCAGTCGCGCTGGTGATCAACCGGGCGTCGTCGAGCGCGGATCCGCCAGACGTTGGAAGACACGGGAGAATGCCCGAAATGTGGCCTGTCAGGTCGGCAGACTTGATCTATGTCAAGCCGCCGGCATTGGTTGTTGACCCGTCGGGATTCCACGACGTTGACGTTGGCGCCAGATCGGCCCCCTTACGCAAGATGTTGTGGTGACCGATTTTTTTGACTACCAGCCCTAGTGGTCGAGACTGTCAGACAACGGTGGTGAACAGGTGATTGCGCCGACCCGGACCCCGTGTTGGCGGAACTCTTTGTGCGTGCGGATAAGTGTGTGGATTTGTGGAGGCAGTGGGAATGACACCGACGGGATACGAGGCCAGGCAGAACGCCGACACCGGAGTCGCTGAGCCGACCGAGCCGACCGAGCCGAGCCAGTCAGTGCAGGCAAAGGTGGAGACACCTGTGCCGCCGGCAGAGCAGCCATCGTGGCAGCGCAGTCAACGCGCCGAGCCAGGGCCGGGTCTGCGATTCGAGCGCAGGCATACGCAACCCGATCGACATCCTTTTGACGAGGTGGCCTGGGAGCTGCGCGACGCGAGCATCACCGATGCGACCGGCCAGCGAATCTTCGAGCAGACCGGCGTGGAATTCCCGGCAAGCTGGTCCATCACGGCCACCGCTGTGGTCGCGTCAAAGTACTTTCGCGGGCACCTGGGCTCCGAACGCCGGGAGCGTAGCGTACGTTCCCTCATTGGCCGCGTATCCGGCACGCTTCGGCGTTGGGGCCAGACCGCTGGCTATTTCGCCACGGAGGACGACGCGGCGGCCTTCGAGAACGAGCTGACCTACCTCCTGCTGCATCAGAAGATGTCGTTCAACTCGCCGGTGTGGTTCAACCTGGGCATCGAAGAGAAAGCCCAGTGTTCGGCCTGCTTCATCAACAGCGTCGACGACACCATGCACTCGATTCTGCGCCTGGCGCATACCGAGGGGATGCTCTTCAAGGGCGGCTCTGGCACGGGCTCCAACCTCTCCAGTCTGCGCTCGTCGCGCGAGATGCTCGCCGGTGGCGGGCAGGCCTCCGGTCCGGTGAGCTTCATGCGCGGCTTCGACGCCTTTGCCGGCGTCATCAAGAGCGGCGGCAAGACCCGACGCGCGGCCAAGATGGTTATTCTGGACGTCGACCATCCCGATATCATGGAGTTCATCACTTGCAAGGCAGACGAAGAGCGCAAGGCCTGGGCCCTGATCGACGCCGGCTATGACGGCTCTTTTAATGGCGAAGCCTACAGCTCGGTCTTCTTCCAGAACTCCAACAACAGCGTACGCGTCTCCGACGCCTTCATGAACGCGGTGATCGACGGCGACGAGTGGCAGACCAAAGCCGTGCGCGACGGCCGCGTGGTCGACAACTGGAAGGCGCACGAGTTGATGGATGCCATCGCCGAGGCGGCCTGGACCTGCGGCGACCCGGGCATGCAGTTCGATACGACCATCAACGACTGGCACACCTGCCCGGAGTCAGGACGCATCAACGCCAGCAATCCCTGCTCCGAGTACATGTTCCTGGACGACTCGGCCTGCAACCTGGCCAGCCTGAACCTGATGAAGTTCATGCGCGACACGGGCGAGTTTGACGTCGAGGACTTCCGCCACGCGGTCGATGTGACCACCACGGCGCAGGAAATCATCGTCGATTTCGCGTCCTATCCGACCGAGGCGATCGAAGCCAACAGCCACGCCTTCCGGCCGTTGGGTCTGGGCTACGCCAACCTCGGCGCCCTGCTGATGTCGCGCGGCCTGGCGTACGACTCGGATGCTGGTCGCGACTACGCCGCGGCCATCACGGCGTTGATGCATGGGCAGGCCAACTTGCAGTCGGCCCGCCTGGCCGAGTCCATCGGTCCCTTCCCCGGCTACGAGCCGAATCGGGAAGCGATGCTCAAGGTGATGGACAAGCATCGTGCCTCTATTGCCCGAATCGGCAGCGAGAACGTGCCGCTGGAGTTGCTCGGTGCCGCCCGGCGAACCTGGGATGAATGTCTGGAGGCTGGTGAGGCCCACGGCTATCGAAACGCCCAGGTGACGGTGCTGGCACCGACCGGAACCATCGCGTTCATGATGGACTGCGATACCACTGGCGTGGAGCCCGACATCGCGTTGGTGAAGTACAAGAAGCTCGTTGGCGGCGGGAACCTGAAGATCGTCAATCGATCGGTGCCGCGCGCGCTCGAGAAGCTGGGCTACACAGCTGATCAGGTGGCCCGGATCAGCGCTTACATCGACGATCATGACACCATCGAGGGAGCGCCGGGGCTGCGCGCTGAGCACCTGCCCGTCTTCGACTGCGCCTTCAAGCCGGTCAACGGCGATCGCTCCATCCACTACCTCGGCCATCTGCGCATGATGTCCGCTGTGCAACCCTTCTTGAGCGGCGCCATCTCCAAGACTGTGAATCTTCCCAATGACGCCACGCAGGCGGATCTGGCCAACACCTACCTGGAGGCCTGGCGACTGGGTCTCAAGGCGGTGGCGGTCTATCGCGACGGCTGCAAGCGCACCCAGCCCCTGTCGCTGAGCAAGGAAGAGACGGCAGCGCCGGCCGAGGAAGAGGCCGAAACCAAGGTGGAGACGCGCATCGTCTACAAGCCGGTGCGCCGCCGCCTGCCAGACGAGCGCCGCGCCATGACCCACAAGTTCTCCATCGCCGGGCACGAAGGCTACGTCACGGTGGGGCTCTACGAGGACGGCTCGCCGGGCGAGCTCTTCATCGTGATGGCAAAGGAGGGCTCGACCATCTCGGGTCTGTTGGACAGCTTTGCGACCTCCACGTCGCTGGCGTTGCAGTACGGCGTCCCGCTGAGCGCCCTGGTCAACAAGTTCACCCATACGCGGTACGAGCCGAGCGGCTACACCAACAACCCGGACATCCGGATTGCCAAGTCGGTCTCCGACTACATCTTCCGCTGGCTGTCGCTGAAGTTCCTGGACGAGGGCGGCGCCGCCGAGCTCGCTCCGGTGCCGGCCGAGACGGCAAAGGAAACGACCCCCCCCAAGCGCGCCGAACCAGCGCGTGCCGAAGCCGGACAGGTGACCTTCCAGGTCGAGCTGGACAGCCCGCCCTGCCACAACTGCGGCTCGATCATGGTGCGCAACGGCGCCTGCCATAAGTGCGCCAATTGTGGCGAGACTTCCGGCTGTTCCTGATCAGAAGTGAGACGGTCTCAGCCGCCGCTCCAATCCAGTAGCGAACGCGCCATGTGATCTGGCGGCGCGCGGCCCAGCAGCTCGAGGGCCGTGGCCGCGACGTTGGCCAGCCCGGCGTCGGCCATATCCTGGCGCAACGACCAGCCACGATTGCTGCCGAAATCGGCGATGGTCAGCGGAACTGGCGCCAGCGTGTGGCTGGTGCGATGCAAGGGCCCATCCACACCGGGCAGCGGCCGGCCCTGCTTGTCCCGCATCCACATATCGTCGGCGTTGCCGTGGTCGGCCGTCACCAACAGGGTGGCCTGGCGACGCCTGGCCAGCCCCACAAGGCGACCGACCTGGGCATCGACCGTCTCCATGGCTCGTATGGTCGCCGGCAGGCTGCCGGTATGGCCGACCATGTCGCCATTGGCGTAGTTCAGCCGGATGAGATCGAAGGTCTGGTCGCCGTCCAGGGCTCCAATGACCACATCGGTGATCTCCGCGGCCCGCATTTCGGGCCGTCGATCGAATTCGATGCGGTCCGAGGGAATCTCCACGTAGTGCTCGAGTTGATCGTCCAGGAGGCCGGAGCGATTGCCATTCCAGAAGTAGGTGACGTGACCGAACTTCTGCGTCTCGCTGGTCGCCAGCGTGCGCAGGCCGGTGGTCACCATGTACTGTCCCATGGTCTCGTCGATAGTGGGCGGCGCGACCAGGTAGCGGGTCGGCAGAAAGAGGTCGCCGTCGTATTGCATCATGCCGGCGTAGCGAACCTTGGGAACCGCACCGCGATCGAAGTGGGCGAATCCCTCCCCTTCCTCAAAGGCACGGGTGAGCTCCAGGGCGCGATCGCCGCGGAAGTTCCACAAAATGAAGGCGTCGCCGTCGCGTACCCGGCCGATGGGCTCACCGCCATCGCCGACGATGCAGAAGGGGGCCAGCGTCTGGTCGCTGCGGCCACCGTCGCGTGTGCGCAGCTCGGCCAGCGCATCCCGCCAGTCGCCATAGCCGGCAACCTCACCCTGAACATGAGTCCGCCAGCCGCGCTCGACGATCGACCAGTCGGCCTCATAGCGGTCCATGGTGACCCGCATGCGGCCGCCGCCCGAAGCGATGCGATAGTCCAGACCATCGGCTGTGTGCTTGCCGAGCGCGGCTTCGAGCAGGCCGAGATAACGCTCGAATGAAGGGTCCTCCACGTCGCGCCCATCGGCCAGCGCGTGAACCCGCAGCCGCCGCACATCGCTCGCTCGTGCGCCGTCGATCAAGGCCACGACGTGGTCGATATGGGCGTGCACATTGCCGTCGGAGAGCAGACCACAGAGGTGCAACATGCCCCCGTCGCTGCGTCCGGCCAGGGGTTCGACCAGCCAGCGCCAGGTCTCGCCGCGAAGCAGGCTGCCCGAGGCCAGCGCATCGTTGACCAGAGCGGCCCCCTGACGCACCACACGGCCGGCGCCCAGGGCGTTGTGGCCGACCTCCGAGTTGCCCATGTCGCCATCGCCAGGCAACCCCACGGCCAGACCATGGGCGCGCAGTTGCCGGGTCGGGTGGCCGCTCCAGAGGGCATCGAGGTGTGGGGTGTGAGCCAGCGCGACCGCATCACCACCGTCGCCCCGGCCGCAGCCGACACCGTCCAGGATGGCGATGATCAGCGGCCCAGCGGGCGTCGGCGCCAGGAGGTGGCTTCGCAATGGGGCGATGGTCATCTGTCCTCCAGGGATTGGCGGGCGATGGAATCGATGCTCAGAAGCGATAGCCCATGCCGAGTTCGCCGGAAATGGGGTAGTTGAGCTGGTCGGTCCCGGCGAAGGGCAGGAAGTAGGTCGAGATCGACCCGCCGAGGGCGACGAAGAAGCGCGCGCCCACATGCATCTGCGTGCCCAGGGCGAGGTTCACGCCGAAGAGCACATCCTGCTCGAGATTGTAGATGGGCCCCACACAATTGGGCTGGTTCTGGGTCTTCTTGCACCACGGATCATGGGTCGCCACGAAGCTGCCCAGCACATGCGCTTCGAGGCCCGGTCGGGCAAAGAGGCGGAGCCAGCCGCGCTTGTAGGCGAAGCCAACGCCGCCGACCACGCGCACCGAGTTGAAGGGGTGGGCCAGGTCCTGCCAGGGGTCGGAGAGGCTGGTGAAGAGGTTGAAGCGGGCAAACCACTCCAGGCCAGGGCCCACAGACTGGCTGACACCCGCGGCGAATCCGAGGCTGTGAAAAGCGCGCCGAGTTGGCTTATGCCGCATGTACTGGGCGTAGGATGCAGAGGTATCCATCCACAGGTTGACGAATTTGGAGTTGGGGTTCCCGGTCGGCCTGACCTCCACCACCGGCAGGCACGCCCGCCACCGACTCAAGAAGGGCTCCAGCGCCTGGTCCACTCGATCCAACGGAAACCTCGTCTCCGCTTCAAACGTTCGACGTCGGGCGCTGAAGACGGCGACCGAGAGTTCACCGCCGCCTTTCTCGTCCGGTACCACCGCGGCGATGACGATGGCTTCGGCGTCGAGGCGATCGGCCAGAGCGGCCATGCGAGCACTATCGCCGTAGGGCCGACGCTGATTGCCGGACTGCAGGTAATCGGCCAGGGCCGTCTGCAACGAGCGCTCGATGTCGGGCGCGAAGAATCGGGGCCGAAAGCGACGCGCCGGTTGTAGCGCGAACGCCTCCTTGAGTGCCACGTGGCCGGCGATGGTGTCGCCAGCATCCACCAGCGCGACGCCATGCATGAACGCCGCGTCGGCGTAGGATTTGGGCTCGGAGATGTCCTGGTAGACCTGTCGATACAGGGCAACGGCTTTCTTGAAGGTCTCCGCGGCCCTCCTTGGGGACATGCTCATCCAGTGTGCCAGCCCGATGCGATACCACTGGTTGGCCAGGCGGGAGGCGGTGTTCAGGCTGTGGTCGCCGGAGAGCTTTCGGCGCACCGCTGCCGGCGCGAGGATATCCATGTAGGGATCGGCGGACAGCGCAGCCGCGATGTGCTTGTCGATAGCCACGACTTTTGCGGCGCGGCGGCGCGCTGGCCCGGTATCGAACAACCTGGCCTGCTCGACCATGTTGTCCCTGATCGGGAGAATGGCCACCCGGCGACGGCCTTTGCGGGCGTCGGGCACATCGCCCTGCCGGACGACTGCGTTGCCCGACGGTTGTGCCGATGGTGCCGCCTGCGCCGCGCCCGAACAGAGCATGACGACCGCGACAGCCTGGCCGATGAAGTGATGCAAGCGCGCCATCAGCCTACCACCCACTGTAGGTGTTGCCGGCATCCGCATCGGTGATTCGATCGCAGACGAACTCGCTGGCCAGAATCGAGCCGGCGGCAGCCTCACGTTCCAAGGTCATCTCTTCGATTTGATCAGGCGACGGCACCGGCTTGTCCACCTGGAGAGTGCCCTTCAACTGTCCTTCGTCATTGAGCTTGAACGCGCCGGACAAGAGCACTGACGAGTTGCGCGCCGTGCCGGGCAGGCACCCCTTGGTGGAGAACTTGTAGGACTTCAGGGTCTCGCTATATCGCCCGCCGTGCATGTAGATGCAGGCGCATTGGAAGGCCGTGTCAGGCTTGCGAGGCTCTTCATAAGGGGCGGTGAAGTCGTCCGCGGGCCTGTAGAACCGAATCAATCCGACGATGTCCGGGCCATAATGTTCCATCCAGAATTCGAAGCCGACGGTCGGCTCGCCCGAGTCTTCGTCGTAGATCAGCTTGCCGTCCGTCTGCACCGGCCGCCACACGCCGCCGAGTTCGTTGCCGGACAGACATCCGGCGCAGAGCAGGCAGGTGAGCGCTGCGGCCAGGCACACCAGCTGGTGGGAGATCCGCGCCATCAACGGGCCTTGTCCGGTCTGCAGCATGGGCCCCACTACTCCAGCGGGGCACAGACCACCTGCAGGTTGTCGATGTAGATGCCAGCGCCGCCTCGAATGCCGACCGCCACGGTGCCCGGCGGGCAGATCTGCTCGAACTTGTTGCCGCCGACACCGCCGGCGGACGTCAGGTTGATCCGATTGCGGCTGACCTTGACCTTGTTCTTGCGCTTCTTGAGCTTCTCCAAGGTCTCCTTGAGCTCCTTGGCGTTGTAGGCGCCAATCCGGTCGGCGATGGTGGCGTGCTCGGCGTCGTACGCGAATCCGGACTTCTCCGCATACTGCACGATGCGCTTGCCTCGGGGCCCGTCGGTGACCTCAGACAGTGACGCCGAGGCGCCCGACAACGGTTCGCTCAACACCTTGCCGGCCCCCTTGATGGAGACGTCGATCACCGCCGTCTTGGGGTCGAAACGTTTGGGCAGGCGCGACTTGCGACCCAGCTGCAAGGAGTAACGACCGTTGTCGACGGCGACCCAGTGCTGCTCGCGCCAGAAGCTGCGTTTGGACTTCGGCTTTCTGAGCGCAAAATTCATGGGAAAGATGCCGGAGACGGGCTTGTTGTTTTCGTCTCGCAGGCGGCTGTCGAATTCCAGGATGGTCCGCTTCGCCGGCCGCTTGGTCGAGCCTTTGGCCAGGGCGGCGACGGGCAGCGAGGGCAGCGCCATGGCGAACATCAATACCAGCGGCAGGCTCCATGTGGCGACTGCGCTATGGCTCGAGTTGCTTTGCATCGGGTTCCTCCCTTGACCGGCGGGTCGCCAGGTCGACGCCGGGCCTATGGTAGCGCCACCGGCGCAGATCTCCAGCGGGGCCCGGATGGTTCGGGCGCAGGTGGCGAGGCAGAGGCCGTTACGGACCCGTCGGTCCGACGTCACCGACCAGCCACACCCAGAGATGATCGCCATCGCGCGCGGTGCCGATGACCTTCGATCCGCCGGACGTCGGCTTCAGGGGCAACCCCGCCCCGCCGCCGAAGATTCCGATCAGCGCCTGATCGACGACCTTTTCGAGCGCCTCCTCTGCAGGCTTGGGTGCCACGGCCAACAACGGGCTGGACACAACGGCGCTGTCCACCGTGGCGCTACGCACCTCGAATGAGACGCCCCAAGGTCCCAGGGCCAGCGGCCAGGTGGTCAATCGGAAGGTGCCTTCGATTCGAAGTACGACTACCTCCAGCCCACCCATGCTGGCGCTCAACTCCAACAGGGCATCGGGGAAGCGCCACTCGATGCCCGCGTCCTTGCCCAACTCCTGAACCTTCAAGGTCGGCGATCCGCCCGGCCAGAAGGCAGCGCCAACCGGTCCACCCTGGACCCAGGCCGACAGTGGCGACAGCACATCGCCGGCCCAAGATGCGGGCAGCGATTGCTCCAGACCGGCTCGTACACGTCGGCACAACATGCCAGAACGGGCGACTGCCCAGCCAAAGTGGCCAAGCAGGCGACGCTCGACCACCAGCGCTCGCCGGAGGGGCTGAGTGCCGCCGGCAGGCGTGGGCGCGATGGGGCTGATGGGACCATCGGTCGATTGCGGCGGCGGCACATCGGCGGCGCAGTTATGACGCTGCACGTCGAGGCCAACCTCGAGGCCCACGTGGCCGTAGCCGACCTTGTGATCGAGCAGTGAGGAGCCGGAATCACCGCCCGCACTGACGAAGCGCGCGTCGACACCCAACACGACGGACTCGCCCTCGATCTGCAACTCGACTTCGCCCTTATGCTCCAGGTCGACCGGAAGCAGGGCGCCAATTGCGGCCGCCGCGCTTTGTTCGTAGCGGCTGGTCATGGCCGCCGCAGCGGCGCTGGCCAGGTGCTTGCTGATCGCCGAACCGGCTCCAGGGGCGGCGTTTGACAGGCAGTTGTCGGTATCGGCGAGCTTCGCGTTCGCGAGCACGAGATCGGAGGCCTTGGCCAACGTGACGCTGGCCACACCCTGGCTGTCGCGGGCGAAGCGCAGTCGAGTACTCAGGTCGCCGTGATCGACTGACCAGGTGAGGCTGCACTGGGCACCGCCGGCGGAGTCCAACGACAACGGGGTCGGACCAAAGGAGACGGTCCACAACAAGCTGATCTCACCGTTGGCCTCGAAGGTGGCGGAACCCGACTGGACTTCGGCGTGCAATTGCGTGGCTGCGAGTGCGCCGCCGCCCGTGCCCGGCACCTCCAGTGGCGGAACCGGAACCTCGACAGTTTTGTTGCCTGGCGACAGGCGGACGTACTCGGCCAGTTCCTGCAGGTCCGCCTCGGTCACGACGAGATGAAGCGCCTGTCCAAGCTGATGTGTCGCCGGGAGCGGCGCAGAAAGCGGGGCCAGGGCTTCGTTGCAGGCGACGGCGCAGATCAGCAGCGACAGCAACCACAGGGCTCGCCAGGCGCGGCATGGTCGGAGAGCAGCAATCACGGCTGCACCGCCGCGACCGGAAGGGTCCAGGTGAGGATTCGTCCTGAGGGCGGACTGCGTTGCGGGTCCAACTCCAGGTAGGCGACCAGCAAGGTCCCATCGACCTGGGTCAGGAGGCTGGGCCACGCCTGAGGCCGCCCCTGATGCGGTACATCGACGACCGAGAACTCGCCGTCCACCTTCTGGATGGCCACTTGAATGCGCAGGCGGCTGGCATCCATAAAGGCGACCGCCACCCTGCCGTTGGCCAGCGCCGAAACCGACAGGGCGGTGCCGACGAGCCGACGACGTCGCTGGCCTTGATCATGGGTCAGGTAGCCGCCATCTGTGACCCGTCGATCGACGCTCTTGCCCGCTTCGTTGCTGAGGACCCGGACCTCGTTTCGACCTGCATCGCGATAGGCGATGAGCAGATCACCGGTCAATGTGCGGGCCAGGGCGCACGGGCGGCCCACATCGCCGCCGGGTTCGTCGCCTGAGCCGGCTCCGTGAAGTCGGGCAGCCGTCCAGGCGCCATTCTTGCGGGATGCCAGGATCAGGTCGCGGCCCACAGCGTCGTGGGTGGCCACTGAAATCGCGTCTTCCCAGGAAGAGATGGCCAGGGAAGCGCCAAGATCCAGGGACTGGTCGGACTCGACGGGAGGACCCGGAATGGACTCGTGTTGCCAGGCGCCGGCCGTGTCCTGGTGGACGAAGTAGAGTTGGTGATCGGGTGTGCTGCGGTAGACGATGGCAGGTCGTTGCCGCCACAGGGCCATCTCGACCCGGTCGCCGACGGTCCCCTTGGGCGCGGCAAGGACCTGCTCCACCTGCCACGAGCCCGTCTTTCGCTGGGCGTACCAAAGGGTGTTGTCCTTGATGCGTACATAGGCGACATGCACCCGGCCGTCCGGCGCCGCGGCTGCAGAGGCCACCTCTCCGACAGCGAGCTGCTTGCTCTCTGCCGCCGGTCCGGCGATGAACATGGTCTGACTCTGCTTGTTGGTCCGCTCCTGCCAGGCCAGGCTCTGCTGACCGGGGGCGTGACCCACAAATCCCTGGCGCAAGCCGGGCAGCGCGACGGCGGAGAAAGAGCCGAAGAACCTCGTCTTGCCGGCCACCGTGTCCGCATCTGAAGCGACGCAACGGCCGGTATCGGGCTCGCAGATCGTGCCCGCCGGGCACAGGCCCTCTTCGCAACGGACCTTGGCGCCACAGCCGGCGAGTTCCAGCACCACGACAAGACACGCCCAGGCCGCGACCAGGGGCCACTGGCCAGAGACAAACGTCGACATGGGATTGGCAGGTCGTCGCACGTGATCAGGATGCGCGCCCCCAGTCTGGCACGCAAGCGCAGCCGTGGGGCCATTCATTCTTCCGGGCACGGATCGCTGTGCTATGATTCGCCACCGAACCCCCGCCTCGGCACAGGCCCAGATCAAGGCGAGCATGGAGTCCAATCAGTCCCGGCGACCCAGGGTCGACTCGCTGCGCAGCGTGAAGCTCTTCTCGGACTTTGACGAGGAGCAGATCGCGGCGCTGCAGCAGGTCATGAGACGGCAAAGCGTCGGCTCGGGCGACGTCGTATTCGAACAGGGCGCCGAGGGCGACACACTGGTGGTGGTTGTCGACGGCATGTTGCGCGTGGAGGTCATCGGCGAGGACGGTGAATCCACGGCGGTGGCGAGGATCCACGCCGGCGAAGTTGTGGGCGAGATGGCGGTCCTCGACCCGGCGCCCAGATCGGCGAGTGTGGTCGCTGCGACCGATTGCGAGGTTCTCGAGCTCAGTCGGGGCGGCCTGTTGCAGTTGCGGCGCTCGGCGCCGGCGGTGTCTTCGGGCATCGTCAGCGGCATCATCGCCGATGTGACTCGTCGCCTACGCGACGTGAACACTCGAATCGACAAGGAATTGGATCCGGATAAAGGCAAGGACAAGCCGCGAAAGCCGGTTGCGGTCGCCTCAGAGGATGATGAGGGCTCGGTCATCGGACGGCTGTGGAAGCGGTTCGCGAGCAAGCGGGGATAGATGGCCAGGATCAACCTGCGCTCTCTGCAGGCACTATCCGAATACTCGAACGCGGAGCTCAAACTCCTGGGCTCCGTTGCGCCCGCGCGCGAGTATGAAAAGGGCGATGTGCTCTGCACCGAAGGCGATCCCGGGCGATCGTGTTTCGTGCTGGCGACCGGCTCGGTGGACGTCGTCCGACACATCGAGGGTGAAGACAAGGTGCTGGCCACGCTTCGGGCTGGCTCCATCGTCGGCCAGATGGCGCTCGTCGACCGCTCGCCTCGCTCGGCCACCGTGGTGGCGGCGAATTATACGGTCACCTTGGAGTTGACCCGCGAGGTCTTCGAACGCCTTCTGGTGGCCCACAGTCACCTTGCCTTGCGCTTCCAGTTCCAGATCGCAGTGGCCGGTATTCGGCAGCTGCGCATGGCGACCAAGCGCCTGGCCGGAATCCTCAGTGAACAGGCTCGGAAGGAGGCCACTCGGATCGGCCTCAAGGGCGAGGTCAAGGAAGTGCGACGCGACCAGCTTCTGACCGTGAAGGCGGCCCTCACCGAGTGGGATATGTCGCTGGAAGAACTCGACCAGGTCCATGTATCCGTACCGCGTGGCCAGGTTCGTGCCGACGAGCAAAGCCACCGCTGAGCCGCCACCTGCCGCTCGCACGACTGCATCATGTCGAACAAGCCCGACCTGCCCTATCGGGCGCCGCGACGTCAACCGCCGGATGGCCCCGCAGATTGGGTCCAGGGCTTCAAGATCGGCGACAACGTGCGCGTGGAGCAGCCTTTTGCCCTGGCGCCCATGAGCGGGGTCACCGACACCGCCTTTCGCCGCATGGTGCAGTCGGCCAGCCGCGGCGGCGTCGGCCTGTTCGTCACCGAGTTCATCTCTATCGAGGGGCTGACGTCGCAGAACATGATGTCGCGCACCAGGATGGCCTTCGAGCCGGCGATCGAACGACCGCTCGCTGTGCAGGTATTCGGCGCGGACGTCCGGCGCATGGTTCAGGCGGCGAAGATTGTCGAGCGATCAGGGGCGCAGATCTTCGATATCAACTGCGGCTGCCCGGCTCCCAAGGTGGTGCGCCGGGGCGGCGGGGCCGAGTTGATGCGCACACCTGACCGACTCGCTCGAATTGTCGAGGCCTGCCGGTCAGCGGTGAGCATTCCGGTGACGGTCAAGATCCGCAGCGGCTGGGATGAGGCGTCGGAAAACGCCATCGACGTGGCCCGCCAATGCGAGCGCGCCGGAGTCGCCATGGTCGCGATTCACGGACGGTCGCGCCAGCAGCTCTACAGCGGCGAGCCGGACTGGGAGCTGGTCTCCCGGGTCGCCGATGCCGTGGACGTACCGGTGATGGGCTCCGGGGATATCGTCGACGCCGAGAGCGCGCTCCTGCGGCTGCGACAATCCGGCTGTGCAGGCGTGATGATCGGCCGGGCCGCCATCACCAACCCCTGGGTTTTCGGACAGATCCACGACCTGATTGGCGGTCGGGCTGCGGTCGAACCGGACAATACCGAGCGGCTGCGCGTCCTGCATGCCTTTCACGACGTCATGGTCGGCTACATGCCCCGGGGCGCCGTTGTCGGCCGCCTGAAGCAGTTGCTCTCACGACTGACCAAGGGGTTCCCACACGGCATGTTGTTGCGCGCCAGGGTGCTGCGCGAGGGCACGCCTGCTGAGATGTTCGACTGGATCGAGAGCTTCTTTACGGCGCTGGACGAAGGCGACATCGAAGTGTGGGCGATGCGGGCTCGGAAGCGGGAGCAGGAGCGGTTGGCAGGGCTGCAGATGCCTCGTTGAGAGTGGACGGGGCTCACGCCTCGGCGCGAGCCGGGCAGGCTGTGTTGCCGCAGGATGCCGCGGCCTCTGGCGGGCAGGCGGGCTCTTCGGCAGGGACCGGCTGGCTGGTGTTGTAGTCGCTGGCGTGCCAGCCGCCGCCCTTGAGATGAAAGGTGCCGCCGGTGATCTGGCGCACGCAGTCGTCGCCCCCGCACTCGCCACATACGGCGCCGGGTTCGGCCGTGATGCGCTGAAATTCCTCAAAAACCGCTTCGCAGTGCCGGCATCGGTAGGTGTAGGTGGGCATGGCGACTTCCTCCCCTGGAATCCGGCCACACGGTAGGCAGCCCGCCAAATCTGTCAACCGAGACCTGGCCAGGGTCGCGATTGTACGCCAATGGACCGACGCGCCGAGACGAGCGTCCAAGCCCCTGAGGGGGGATCGTTCCCCTCGCCCGCACATGCACGTGTTGTTTGAGCGGTAGCCAGGGCCATGTTAGCTTCCACGACCGCGTGGTGGCGCAATGAAACCCGCCGGAGTGGGCTGCGAAACGACGCAACGGGGTGTGCGAGATGCGCGTCTGTCCGAAGTGCTCGATGGAGACAGATCTGGCGGTCTGCCCGGACGACGGGGCCACCACGGTCGGCGTCCAGACCGCGGCCGAAACCTACGCGCCGGGCACCGTCATCAACGACCGCTACCGCATCGATGAGGTGCTGGGCATCGGTGGCTTCGGCGCGGTGTACATGTGCACCCAGGCCAACATGGACCAGGTGGTGGCGGTGAAAGTGCTCAAGAGCGAGCACCTGACCTCTGTCGAACACGTCAAGCGCTTCACGCGAGAAGCGCGCGCGGCGTCCAAGCTCAAACACCCCAACACCATCAGCATCTTCGACTTCGGCACCCACAGCGACGGCGCTCTCTACCTGGCGATGGAGTACCTGCACGGCGAGACCTTCGCCAACAGGATGGATGAGCAGACCTGCATGAAGCCGGACACGCTGGTCCATATCATGGGTCAGATCTGCAACTCGCTGACTGAAGCCCACAACGCCGGGTTGATCCATAGAGACCTGAAGCCCGAAAACATCATGTTGCTGCCGGTGGCAGGCGACCCCAACTTCGTCAAGGTGCTGGACTTCGGCATCGCGGCCTTCGAGACCGAGAACACGCCGGGCGAGGAGAAGTTGACCGAGGCTGGCATGATCATGGGCACGCCGACGTATATGTCGCCGGAGCAGGCCCGCGGTGAGGCGCTGGACGCACGCAGCGATATCTACGCGCTTGGCGTGATGATGTACGAAGCCGTCTGCGGCAGGGTGCCCTTCGATGGCGACCAGCCGATGACGGTGCTGGTCAAACACATCAAGGACCCGCCAGAGCCGCCACGCGCCGTGGCGCCCGAGGCCGGCATTCCGCGGGCGCTCGAAAAGGTGATCCTGCGGTGCCTCGAGAAGCAACCGGGTCACCGCCCACAGAAAGCCGCCGAGCTTGCCGTGGCGCTGCGCAAGGCGCTCGCCACGCCCGACGACGCGCTGCGCAAGCTGGAACAGGACGAATCGGCGGCACCGCAGGTCGATACGTCAGAACAACCCACGGAGCTCGTCAAACCCAGCGCGACCGAGATGCTGCGAATCGCCACGGCGACCATGCCGGACGATGGCGAGGCGCGGCCAGCGACGCCACCAGCGGTGCCGCCCACCACACGGCCCCGGAGTCGCATGCCCCTGTGGATCGGGCTGGCCGCCTTCGCAGTGGTCGGGGTTGTCGCGGTGATCGTGGCCATGTTGGAGTTTCCGGCCCCCACCGCACCGGCCGCAAGGACGCAGCCGGATGAGGTGATCACCAAGCCGGCCGCCCCGCCAACGCCGGCTCCAAACCTCGCGGCGAAGGTGCCGACGCCAGCGCCCGAGGCTGCCAAAACGGATGCCGCGAAGGCGGAGGCTGCGAAGGCGGCCGCAGGCGCAAAGGCTGAGGTCGCATCGCCCAGCAAGGCGGCGGCAGCGAAAGAACCAGGCGACGGACCCACCGGCGCCAAGGCAGCGGGCCCGATTGCGGCCGAAGCGCCCAAGGCAGCGGCGGCGCCCGCCAAGGAGCAGCCGGTCGCAAAGGTGCGCAAGCCCAAAGTGAAGACCCCTGCAAAGAAGGCCGAGGCGCCGACGCAACCAAAGGTCGCCAAGCCGGTCAACGAGCCCAAGGCACCGCCTCCGAAGGCGGGCGGGCGGTCCGATTTCGTCCTCCCCGACTGAATTGCGCATTGCGGCAGAGCGATCGAGGCGATGACCGGGCGCCTGGTGGGCTCGTCGAAAGTTGACGCTACAGCCGTTGTGGGCGAAACCTTGGGGGGTGTGGAGCGCTATCGAGCCGCACCGCCGCGAGGTCCCCAACATGCGCGTCGCCGTCTTTGTCCTCACCCTGCTCATCACGGCAACGAGCGTGAACTTCTGCCAACTGCCGGCCGCCAACGCACAGGCGGAGTCCGCGTCGCGCTCACAGGCCCTCCAGCTGTTTCGCCAGGGCAAGACCGCCTACAAGGCTGGTGACTACGACGCAGCGCTGAAGTTCTTTCGCAAGGCCCAGGCCATCTACGCCCGCGAACCGTTGATCATTCTGGCCCTGGCCAAGACCTTCGACCGAGACTCGCAGTTTGTGCGCGCCCGCAAGTACTACGATCTGTTCATCAAGGAGGCGCCGCCGACCGACCCGGATCGCGGTCGCATCATCAAGCGGATCGCGGCCATTGACGCCAAGCTGAAGGCGCGACCCGCGACGCTGATCCTCAAGGGGCTGCCCTCGTCCGCCAAGGTGTCCATCAACGGCAAGGATCGCGGCGTCGACCATCGTAGTGCGGTCGAACTCCCCGCCGGCACGTACAATCTCAAGGTGACGATGAAGTTGCGCTTGCCCTTCGAGCGCAAGGAGATCGTGCTGCAGGCAGGCATCTCGCGCACGATCGAGGTGGTGCTGGTCAAGCCTGTGGATCCATCGACCCTGCCGCGCGACCACACCTGGACGTGGGTCGCGGGCGGCGCCACCGCCGCGGCGTTGATCACCGCCGGCGGCTTCTTCCTCAAGCAGGTCTTCGTGCGCCAGGAGTGGTTCGACAAATTCAACAGCGATGGCAAGGCCAAAGACAGCACCAAAGAGGAATACGGTTGCATCCGATCCAAGGACACGCCGGCGGAGTGCCAGGCCATGGACGACGAGGGCAATCGACTTAACGACGAGCAGTTGGCCTGGCAGAATCGCGCCTGGATCACTGCCGGCATCGCCGGCGCGCTTGCGGTCGGCACGGCGGTGGCCTACTTCGCCGCCCCTGTGAAGACGACTGAGGAGCCCAAGGCGGCCGGGCTGACCCTGGTTCCCTTCGCATCCCACGAGCACGTGGGCGGCATCCTGAGCCTGCGATTCTGATCGCTCGCTTCAGCCTCCGACTCCAACTTTGTAGATTCTCAACGCTTGTCGGGCAGTGAGCGCTGGCGACGTGGGCGACGGTCCAGGCGCCGGATGGTCGCGTCCAGCACCGCTCGCACGGCCGCGTCGGACTCGATGGCGCGTCGCTGCACCGCCAGACTCCGGGCCACCTTGCTGTCGCCATACAGGACGAGAGCCCGAGCGGCAGCTTTGCGGACCGCTGCCGCGGTGTCGCCCAGGGCGCGGCGCATGGTGTCGACACTCTGGGCCGGGCGACGGCGGCCCGGGCCAGACGCCCAGGCGACGGCGGCGCTGGCCCGAAACGCTGGCTCCTTGATCGTCAGAAGACGGTGCAGGCGACGCTCTGCCCCGCGCGAGGTCAGGATGGCCAGCAGCGCGATGGCGCGATGGCGAATCATGGTAGGCGTCGGCCGATCACGGGCCACTCGGTCGAGCCACCAGGCCGCTTTGCGGTGGGTGCGGGCCAGCTGGGCGGCGCTGGGGGTGGCGTCGACGGCACGCAGCCAGACGGTCAACGGCGCAGGCGCACGCAGGGCTTGCGAGCGGGCTCTCTTGCCAGCTGCTTGCGCGGATGTACTCGAAGCCAGGGACCCCAGCAGGAACATCGCCACCGCCACGTGGAAGACGGACAGATTCACGGGGACAGCTCCAAGAGCGGGCTGTTGCGCAACACCTGACGCTGCTGCGCGGTCAGGCCGGTCGATTTATCCGTCACGGCATAGAACATGAGGTTGGCGGCGTCATCCTTGGCCGTATCCGGCAGGTGGTCGTGAATCGACTCGCCATTGTCGCCAGGCGGCTCCGTGCTGTGAAAAAGGCCGAGGTAGTGGGCCACCTCGTGCGCCATGACCCTGCCGAGCAAGCTCTCCTGGCCTTTGGGTGGCGTCAGGCTGAAGGCCACTCCACAACGCTCGCACCCCGTCTCGCGTGGCGGCCCGGGCACGCCGCCGGACAGGCCCAGGAGCACGGCACTACCCGGTGGCCCACCGCCAGAGAGGTTGATCTTCTCGACCAGGAACAAGTTCAACCCAACCGGCAGGCCCTTGCCGCTGAGAAAGAGCCCGGCCAGGTCGCTCTTGGGCCCGTGGATGGAGTTGACGAATCGATAGGTATCGCCCACGTCGAAGTAGCGTACAGGGTCGGCCACGATACCGGCGACGGAGAGGGTCTTGTTGACGGCGGCCAGGGCGGCGATCACCCGGGGATGAGCGGCGGCATTGTCAACCGTGATGCCAGCAGCGCCGGTGGCGCAGATGTTCAGCGGCAATCGCCTCGTCTTGCCATCATCCGGCCCCAATACGACGTGCACATGTGCGGTGAAGTCCGAAGCGGCTGGGGCGTATGTGGGTGGATCGCCTTCCTTGCGGTCAAACGCGTAGAAGCGCAGCCGATGCGGGCCCGGCGCAATGTCCGCACTCGGGGTGTTGGGGAACAGGAACGCCGCCTGCCCGGGCTGCGCCACAATCCGGTTGGCGCAGGGTGTCAGGCAGGCCATGGGGGAGGCGCTGATCTGCAGCCATGCCTTCGGAATCAGCGACAGCGCTCCCACCGGAGTCAATTCGGACAGGGTGTAGTGGTGGGATGGCTGACCCATGGCGGTGATCACGAAAGAGCGCGCGCAGACAGGCAGGTCGAATTCTCTCGGGATGGTGTAGCCGTCAGCCCCCGCGGTGAACGCGCCCAGCTCGAGACGCACAACCGAGACGCTGCAGGTCTGCGCCTGATCCGAGCCCCCGGCGGCGTCACCGTCGGCGGTGGTTCGCCCATCGACATCGCCGGCGACATCCCCAGAGTCCGGTTCTTCGCCGCCCGGGCCGCAAGCAGCAACCTGCAATGATCCCAGGAGCATGGTGCTGGCAACTACATTAGCGACGCGTCGTGAGATCCCGGCGGCGCTCATGGAAGGGACGTTCATGGGGAATAGAGTCTACCACCTGGACGTTGGTGATTTGAAACCCGGCGCCGCCCCCCAACGGCGCAAGCAACGGGTTGGGTTCCCCCCTCCCTGGCTGATCGGGCTCGACGACACGGCTTCCCTCCCCTCCTCAACACCGATCGTCGACCCGGTCAGCCAGGGCCCCTCAAACAAGCCAGACAGCGACCACGAGCAGGGCCTGACCCGGTCTGCCACCACCGGAACGCGCCCTCGGACTTGCCGTTCGCGCCCACTTCGGATAGATGCGGCACCCATGGCATGTCGTCGCCTCGCTCACCTTCACATCCTGCTGGCCCCCCTGGTGGTGATCGCCATCCTCCTTGGCCCGCGCGACGGATACGCCGGCGACTACGACCGCAACGACGTGCTCTCGCGGGAGCTCGGTTTCGGCGCCATGATGCTGCCGGTTGATGGTTCTCCAGTGGCGCTGATGGTCCGGGGTTCGGCGCGCAGCCACGTGCGCCGCTTCTATTTCGGCACCGAGGTCAGCGCGGGATTCGTCCTGGACGTACGCCCCCTGCTCACGGTTGGCACCATGATCGGCCTGGAGAGCGCCGATGATGCATGGCAGCCGCTGCGGGCCTATGCCGAGGTGGGCGCCGGCCTCTTCTGGGCAAATACGGGGCCCCTCGAGCTGCTGAACTTCCACGCCGAGGCCGGCGTGAGATACATCGTGACGAGCTTTCGCCGGCCCCACCTGTCGCTGCACATGGGCGCCCGAGCCCTGACCAGCCTGGCCCGATTTGGCGGCACGATCACCTGTGGCGTGCAGTGGACATTCGACTGACGATCACACGGCGCCTGCGACCCGACGATTGACGGCGAATCGCTCACCATGCTTCGATGCCGGCTCCTTTGGCGGGCGCCCGGCTGGAGAGGCAATCGTTGAATCCCATCTTCGCACGACTCCTGCAAGAGCGACGTGTCCTCGTCTGCGTGGGCGCGGGCGGTGTGGGCAAGACGACGATCTCCGCCACGTTGGGGGTCGCCGCGGCGCGGCAGGGCAAACGAACCCTGGTCTTGACGGTGGATCCTGCTCGACGGCTGGCCAACGCCCTGGGCCTGAGCGCCTTTGACGAGCAGGTGCAGACGATCGATCCGGCGGGCTTTGCCGGACCCGACGACGACAATGCTCAACCACTCGACGTGGCTATGCTGGACGTCAAGAGCACGTTCGACCGCGTGGTTCGACGCTATGCCACCAGTGACGAGCACTACAGAGCCATCATCGACAATCGATTCTACCACCAGGCATCCACCGCCCTGGCCGGCTCCCAGGAGTACATGGCCATGGAGCGCCTGTACGAGATCGCCACCAACGCCTCCTACGATCTGATCGTGCTCGACACGCCGCCTTCCGCCCACGCGCTCGATTTCCTGGACGCGCCGAAACGCCTGATCGCGTTGCTGGAATCGCCTGGCTTCCGGGTCTTGTTGCGCTCATTCCGCCGCTCCCAGGGCGAGGGCAACTTCCTCTTCGGCAGGGATTCCTTGCTGATGCGAGGCATCGGTCGATTCACCGGCGCGGACATGTTCCACGGCCTGCTGGACTTCTTCGCCACCCTCAGCGCGACTTTCGACGGATTCGTCGAGCGAGCGCGCAACGTGCTCGCCCTGATAAACAGCGATCGGACCGCGTTCATCATCGTGTCAGCCTGCGACGAGACGAGCCTTCACGAGGGGCTGTTTCTGCACAAACGCCTGCGGGACGAGCGGATGCCGGTGGGCGGCTGGGTGCTCAATCGGGTTCGCCCCTACTCGACCTTGCCCCTGGATGAAGGCGATCAGCTCGTGGGCCGGCTCGAGGCGGCGCTGGCGCGGTCTGATCATGGCGCCCATGCCAGGGCCGTGGTGGGCCAGACGGCTGCGCGGCTGGCCAACGCAGCGACCGCACTCGCGGCGCTGGCCATGGAAGATCGGCGTCTGCAGCAACGTCTGGAGAAATCGGTCGGCGAATTGCCAGTGGTGCCAGTGCCGCGCCGACGAGACGAACCGGCGACGCTGCCCCAGCTCTGCCGACTCGCCGACGTCCTGATCGGGCGAAACGACAAGTGAAACCCCAGGCGGGCCGGAACATCGAGCGACTCTGGCTGCTGGCCGTCGTGATGGTGCTCGCCATTCCTGGCGTCTGGCTGGCACAGGGCGGCGGCGTCTACGTCGGCAACGGCACAGACCTGTACTCCTACCAACTGCCCATGCGCCGGATGCTGCGAGCGCTGCTCCTGGATGGGCAGTTGCCGCAGTGGAATCCCTATGTGCTCGGCGGCCTGCCGCTGCACGCCGGCCTGCAGCTTGGCCTGCTCTATCCGCCCAACTGGCTGATGGTCCTGGCGACTCCCGAGCAGGGTATCGGCTGGCTGATCGCCGGACACCTGGCGCTGCTGGCCATTGGCGGCTGTGTGCTCGCCAACGCCCACGCGGGTCGCCCCCTGGGCACCTGGCGACCTGGGGCTGCCGTGACCGCGGCGCTGCTGGTCGGCGCGGGCCCCACGTGGGGGCACATCTGGCCGGGCCACTTGAGCTTCATCGAGGCGTGGGCATGGACGCCGCTGCTGGCCGCCCTGACGATGGTGGCCTGCCGTCGCTTTGACCTGGTGGCGGCGCTATTGGCTGCCGCTGTATTGGCCCTGCAGTTGCTGGCCGGCCATCCGCAGGTCACCTACCTGTCGCTGGTGGGCGTCGGGGTGCTGGTGGTCGCGCACGGCCTCGACCCGGCGGCCGCAGCCCCGGCCCATGCCGAAACTCCGCCTTCCCTGACCCGTCGCTGGTCCGGCGCCTTGCTGATCCTGATGTTGATCGCCGCTTCCGCGGCGCTCCTGGCCGCCGCGCAGCTGTTGCCGACCTGGCAGTTGCGACCGTTGCTCAACCGCAGTCTTGGCGCCTCGGATTCGCTGGCGCTGTCGTTTTCGGCGCCGCCCCGCTTTCTGTTGACGGCCCTGGCGCCGGAGGCTTTCGGCGGTCCGACCCAACGCCTTGCCACCTTCTCCTACCACGAGACGGTGGCCCACCTGGGCGCCGGCGGGCTGGCCTTGTTGGCACTGTCACTGACCCGATTGCGACGGCGAAACGTGGTGATCGGCCTGGGCCTGGCCTTCATGCTCCTGCTCACACCGGGTCGTCATGGCCCGTTGATGGAGGCCCTGCTGCCGGTCGTGCCGGGACTTGACGCGTTTCGCGTGCCCTCGCGCTGGTTGCTGCCGGTTGTCCTGCTGATCGCCGCCCTGGCTGGAGAGGCCGCGGACGATCTGCTCAGCCACCGCTCAACTGTGCCACGGCTCGCCCGAGACAAGACCCCCGCGCCACCCCCAGCCCTGGGCAATCGATGGTCGGCTATCGTGCTCCTGCTCCTCGCGTCCGCCCTGGCGGTGAGCGCATGGACCTGCCAACCCGATGAAGGCTGGTGGCCCGCACTGCTGGACACTCGCAGGGTGGGTGGCGCCGATCTGGGCCAACTCAGCGGCCGGGTGCGCTGGTCGCTATGGGCGGGGGCTGCCGCCAGCGTCGCGGTCGGTCTGGCGGCGCTGAAGCCAGGATGGAGACAGCGAGTCGGCCAACTGCTGCTGGGGGCGGTGATGCTCGAGGCGCTGGCGTTCGGATTCGCCCATGGGGGCGAACGCTGGCATCGACCGGCCGAGCAACTGGACTGGTCCGCTACGACCGCCAGTACCATTCGAAAGGCCATCGGCGATGGCAGGTTGGCGACCGCGGCGCGCCTGCGCCACGCAAACTGGGGCGGCGCCCATGAAGTGCGGATCGCCGGCGGCTACGAGACCGCGGTTCCTGCCTGGAGCAATCGGTACGCCAATCGCCTCTCCAGACGACCGATCGACCGCTACGCCGTCAACCTGCAGGTGCGCCGGCCCGGTCCATGGCTCGATCGCCTGGCTGTCACCCACCTGTTGCGCCACCGCCGCGACGGCTCTGCGGCACGCGCGTTTCAGAGATGGCCCGTGGTGACGAGGGCAAGCGGCGGGCTGGTCCTGCATCGCAACCCGAAGCCACTGCCCCGGGCGACCATGGCACGCCGCGTCGAAGTCATATCCGACCGCCGTGGCGCACTGCTACGCCTGGGCCGGCTGCCACGAGACGCCGTCGTCATCGACCAGGAGCCGCCACGCGGTACGAGCACCGGCACGGTGACCATCGCTCGCCAGACCAACGACGAGGTCCACCTCGATGTGGCCGCGACGGGTCCGGGGGTTGTGGTCCTGCGCGACGTATTGCTGGACGGCTGGTCCGTGACCGTGGACGGTGCGCCGGCGAAGGCGCTGCTGGTCGACGCCCTGTTCCGCGCGGTCGCGGTGCCCTCCGGGCGGCATGAGGTGGTGTGGACCTACCGCGCCCCTGGCCTCGTGGCGGGCGGTATCGTGACGCTGCTGGCGTTCATCTTGTGGCTGGTGGGAATCCGTCTGGCCTACCGACGCTCGGGCGCACGCGCCGTGTCGCTGCAAACCGAACGAGCGCCCTGATCCATACACCAGCCGGAGCTGGACATGCGCAAGCGCACGGCCCCGTGCTCGGTGGCCCACAGGCGAATGCCCATGTCTTCATAGCGGCGCCGGATCGCAGGGTGGGGGAAGGGCAGTTGACCCCATGACCTGGCCCCGGCCACAGCCACCATTGGCGACAATTGTCGCAGGAAAGCACGGGTGCTGGAGGTGGTCGACCCATGGTGCGGAGCCTTGAGTACGGCCACCGGTCGCAGGGCGCCGGGCAGCGCCAGCAGCGCACGTTCTGCGGCCACCTCGATGTCGCCGGTGAGCAGCAGCCGATGGCGACCGGTGGCGACTTCGAGCACCACGGAGCGGTCGTTCGCCCCGTCCGCCCCGTGGGCACCGAGCGCCACCGGCCATACCACCCGGATCGTCACCTCGCCGTGCCGGAATGTCGTGCAGTGATCGTCGGCGCGCCCATCCAGACGTCGCCACCTGGTTCCCTGTCGCCGCAAGGTGTCGATCAGCTCGCGATGCTCGGCGCCGGCCGCGTGGTCTCCCGTCCACCAGAGTTCCCGCACCCGCAGACTCCGAGCCAATGCCAGCAGACCGTTCTCATGGTCCGGATGGGGGTGGGTCATGACCATCACGTCGATCCTGCTCACGCCCAGCTGCCGCAGCGCGGGCAGCACGGCCCGCTCGCCGACGCGCCCGTCATCGCCAGTCTCGCCGCCGCCATCGACCACGATGACCTGCCCGTCCGGCATCTTCAGGACGATCGCGTCACCGTGGCCGACATCCAGAAACCACGCCTCGAATGAAGCGGGCGCCGGGGCGCTGCTGAGGGCGATGACGGGCCCGACAACCAGAGCGACTACCACAGCCGTCACCGACCACAACGCCTTGTGCCGGACCACGAGCAAGCCAGCCGCGCACACAGGCACGAGGACCGCGATGAACGCCGCCTGCAGGCCGCCGATCTGCCAGGCGGGAAACAGCCACGCGGGAGCCTGCACTGCGGCGTCCAGCGGCGCGATCGCCAGGTCAGCCAACGTGGAGAGGCCTTCGATCACTGCCAGATGGGTGGCGCTGCCCAGCCACGTACATGCGGCGAACCACGCGACCACGAGCAAGGCCAGCGGCAGGAGCACTACCCCCACCCAGGGCACGATCAGGATGTTGGCCAGCGGGGCAAGGAGAGGCAATTGCCCGAAAACGGGGATGGCGACGAGCGAGGTCGCCGCCGCCGCACCGGCCGACACACCGAAGGCGCGCAGCAACCAGCCAGGGCGACGATCATCGCCAGCCAGGCGCAGCGCCAGCCGGTGGCCGAGGGCGACGCCCAAGACGCCCAGCAAGGACAACTGCAGGCCCACGTCCTGGACGATCTCCGGCTCGAGCAAGGCCAGCAGCAGCGCCGCGAAACCGAGCGTCTCGGCCAGGTCGAAGCGGGAGGCGGCAGCGCGAATCATCAGGGCGAATGTGGCCATTAATGCGGCCCGTTGGGTGCTCGGCGCGGCGCCGGTGATCAGGACGTAGAACCACGCCGCGGCCAGGCACGGGACCAGCGCCAACTGCCAGAATGTCCCCCGACGTAGCAGCCCCACCGCCAGCCCACCGATCAGCAGGCGCAGGAGAGCGGCCATGAGGGCCACCACCAGGCCCACGTGCGCGCCGGAGACGGCGAGGATATGCGCCGTTCCGCTGTCTCGCAGCATCCGCCGCAGGTCGGCATCGACGCCGCCCCGATCGCCGAGTCCAAGCGCCCGCAGGACACCGCCCGCGCGACCGGGCAAGCCATCTGCCAGGGCGAGGGCCAGGCGGGTCCGCACGCGCCCCATCGCGCGCTGAAATGTACTCGACAGGGACTGGGAGGCCGAGGCAGCCGTCGGCGCCTTGCGCATGGTCTCGCCATTCACCGACAGCCGACCCACACGTCCGCGGGCCAGCCAGGCCTGGCGCAGCCGGTCGGCCCCAGGGTTGTCGTAGCCAGGAGGAGGCGCCACAAAGCCGGGAACCCGCAGGACATCACCCGGGGCGGGCATGATGCGCCGTCCTTTTGAGCGGACCCTTACCTTCCCCCGACGGGCCACGCACTGGCCGGCTTCGGGGGCGGGCAGGTTGCAAGTGGCCAGCCACTCTGCCCAGAAGACCAGTCCGTCCTCGGTCGGCAACGCCGCCGAACTCACTTGCACCAATTGCAGCGGGGGTCGGCGCCCGCGGCGTGGCGGATCCGGCGCCGAGTAAACAGGCTGCGTATGCCTGGCAGTGGCCAGCAGTCCGGCGAGCAGGACCACGGCGACCCATGCAGCCACCGGCGCCAACAACGTCCGACCGCGCCGATTCAATGCCCACAGCAGGACCAGGCATGTGACCGCGGCAACCGCCGCGGCGCGCGGGTCGAAGGTGGTCAGCGACCAGGCGGTACCACTCCACACCGCCACGGCGGCGGGTGACCAGATCCGACCCCGAAGCGACTCAGCCAAGCGCTCCATTCGCCCTCCGGGCCGACCGATGAACAGATCGGCGCCCGTGAGGTGATCGTCGGCAGCGGCAAAAGCGTTCGCGAACGCGACGAAGTCAGCGCGTCAGATGGTGCCCGCGCACCCCTGCAAGAGGGCAAGGCACGCCATGTGCAGCTTCAGAATGGGAGACGTGAGCCGCTATCACGGCGATCGCGACCCTAGAATCGATACTGGAACTCGACCTTGACCAGCTGTTCGACGTTGGGGTTGTCGCTCTCTGGGTTTTCGACCCGTCGCATCTTGTAGATCGCCGAGGCCATGCCGATGTTTCGCTGCACGTAGACGTGGGCGGCGAATCGGAGCTGGTCTTCATTCAACTGCCGACGCAGGTCGGAGTCTTTGAGCTTGCTCTTGTTGATCACGGTCGGCTTGCCGCCGATCTTGACGTCCGCGATGTCCGCTGTGAATACGCCGTAATCTGCGGCGAGCAGCAGCCGCTTTTTCCACACCAGGTAGCCGGCGCTGAGATTCCAGGCCCAGGGAGCGTAGTCGAACTCCACGTCCTCCGAATTGTGGCGCGTTTTGGCGTGTGACCACTTCATATAGCCCTCTGCGATGGCCACGAAGCGGCCCGTTCGCACGATGGCTTCGACGTGAGCGGCCGGGAATCGTTCACTGGCGCGTTGATCGTATTTGCCGCCCAGGATGAAAGCGACGGTGGACGGGACCGGTACATAGAGCCGCGCCGCATCCCACTGGCTGAAGGTGCCCAACACATTCAACTGCATCAGGCCGCCGACCGACCAGGCGTAGTTGGTGTTGTCGTAGGTGAAGTAGCGACCGCCTACATTGCCCGTGAATCGACCAGCGCCACCGGCGGCATACGCCCGATAGGCCAGCAGACCACTGACCACCGGACCGGAGGCCTCGATCGCCGCGCCGTTGCCGCCCTGGAAAGCTGAGGTCATGTAGTAGGCGGGCTCGTCCAGCAGCGACTTGCCGGCTCCCGAAACCGCAGCCAGTGACAGACCGCCTCCGCCGCTGTTCACGTTGAGCATATGCCCGCCGCCCAGTGGCAATTGGAACATGGCGAAGGTCAGCCGCGGCGTCTTCTCCCAACGCGTGCTGATCAAGTAGAACGAGTTGTCGATCATCGGGATGGGCCCAAACGAGCGCAACTGCAGGCGCTCCACGCGCGTGTCCATTTTCGGCGCGGTCGGCCGGTAATTCTTGATGTTGTACAGGTGGGCAACCTCGGCCACGATCGAGAATCGCATCCCGGGATTGCCTCGGCAGACGTTGACCGAGGGGTCGAATCGGCAGCCAAAATCCGCGCAATCCGTGCGCCCATCCTTGTCGTTGTCGATGCCATCGGCGCAGAGCACGTTGTTGCGCTCACCGTCCTTGTCGCCGCCCTTGCCGATCAGATCTTCGATGGTCTGCCCTTCGCCCAACTCCGGCACATCTTCCATGCCCTGGGCCGCGGCGCCGGCTGCATCACCGCCTACCGGGGGGCCCTTCCAGGATCCCTTGCACACGGTGACAGCGGGGCCTTCGCAGTTGGCGTCGTCACAGTCCACGTTGCCATCGCCGTCATTGTCGACCCAGTCGCTGCATTTCTCGTTGGTGTTTTCAGGGCCCTGACCCGGCTTGCAATTGGGCGCTGCCTTGCAGTCGTCATCCGCGCAGTCGATGACGCCATCTTTGTCATTGTCGAGCCGATCGTTGCAGTTCTGCTCGGTGGGGTAGGTGGCGGGCAGCACTGGCGCCGGCGCCGCCTCTGCCTCCTTGTCGACGGCCTCCGGCGCCGCGGTCGGCGAGCCCCCGTCTGCCGGTGGCTGCTGCCCCGAGGCTGCGGTCGCGATGAATGCGGTCGCCATTACGGCCGCCAGCAGCATCCCTCTCATGGTCCCTCCAAGACGCCGGACCGCGATGAGGCGGCCGGTTCCGGGTTCGCGGCAGTTCACTTCACGGTGTAGAGATTGCCGCACACCTTGGGCTTGTCCTTGCACACAGTCACGCCGGGCGAAAGCGAGCAGTCGTAGTCGGCGCAGTCGATGAATCCGTCTTTGTCGTTGTCCAGACCGTCGCTGCAGAGCTTGTTGCGCGCGACCAGGTTCATGCCGAAGCTCTCCTGGCATGCCAGCGCGGCGCCCTTGTTGTCGGTCTCGTCGTAGCGGCAGTCCTCGTCGAAGCAGTCCCGGTACGCGGGCCGGCAGGAGCGATCTTCGCAGTCGGCATAGCCGTTGCCGTCGTTATCTATGCCGTCCTTGCACTTGTCGAACGTGTTCTCCTTGAGCGCCAGGCACTTGTCTCGGGCGGCGGTCTCGGCATCAACGCTGGTGCAGGAGTTGTCGTTGCAATCCACGTATCCGTTGCCGTCGTTGTCGATGCCGTCGGTGCACTTGGCCAGGGTGTTCTCCGCCTTGGCGATGCAGAAATCGAAGGCGTCGGTGTCCGCCTCCAAGCCCGTGCAGGAGTTGTCGTTGCAGTCGGTGTAGCCGTTGTTGTCGTTGTCGATGCCATCGCTGCACTCCGCCAGCGAGGTCTCGGCCAGCCCGAGGCAGAGCTTCTGCACCTCTTCGGGTGCCTTGCTGCCGCTGCAGGAGAAGTCGTTGCAGTCGGTGTAGCCGTTGCTGTCGTTGTCCTTGCCGTCACTGCAAGCCGCGATGGTGTCTTCCTTGTTGGCGGCGCACATCTTCACGGTGGCTTCGGGGGCGTTGTTGCCGCTGCAGGAGAAGTCACCGCAGTCGGTATGGCCGTTGCCGTCGTTGTCGACGCCGTCGGAGCAGGTCTCGACGGTGTCCTCAGGTCCGCTTACTGCGGTCTTCTGGCAGATCGTGGTGGCGCCGCAGTTCTTGTCGTCGCAGTCCACGTAGCCGTCACCATCGTTGTCCTTGCCATCGGAGCAGGTATCCTCGGCGTCTTCACGACAGGCAGGCGAGTTCTGGCAATCGCTATCGGCGCAGTCGGTCTTGCCACCGTTGTCGTTGTCGACCCCATCGCCGCAACAGACGTCATCCGCCCTGGCCGCGCCGTTGCTGTCCACCTTGCAGAAGAGCTCGCTCACGCAGACGGTGATGAAGCCCGCCTTGCAAGTGAAGTCCTCACAATCCTTGAAGCCGTTGGAGTCGTTGTCGATGCCATCAGAGCAGCGGATGTTCGACGCTTCGAACAGGCAACACGTCTCCTGGATGTCCTGACATTTCGGATCGGCGCAATCGAACTTGCCATCGTCATCGTTGTCGATGTGGTCGTGGCAGATGTCGGCCTTGTTCTCCGGTTCCCAGAAGGGCACCTGCGGCACGTGTTCACCGCAATGCACCGAGGTGAACGTGCAATCGGGGTCCTCGCAGTCGATGAGCCCATCCTGGTCGTTGTCCAGGCCATCATCGCAGAAGACATCGTTGTTTTCGTAGCTGGACAGTCCGGAGGGGCTGGCCTCGAACTCGCAGCTACCCACAAGCCAGACGAGCGCGCAGACCCCCAGCGCGGGCGACGCAAGCAGGCGAACGAAGGCCGAGGCGGACCGGCTGCTGTGCTCGGACATGACCGCATCCCCCCGACGTCGGACGACGTCTATGCCGTGCTCCGACCCACTCAGTGTAGGCATGGCGCCGCGTTGGCGCCGAAGCGTCGACGATAATCGGCATAGGTCATGCAGGACCCGCGACGGAGCTTGCCCAGCCGGCCATCGACCCGCATCGGCGCGAGCACCTTTTCGAATTCCGGTGCGTGTTTGTCCGAGGTCCAATAGACCTCGCCGACCTCGGCGAAGCGGCGCACGATCTTCACCAACGCCTCTGCGTCGTATTCAGCGACAAATCCAGCCAGGTTGTCGTCCTTCTTGAGCGCCTCAGCAGCGGTCAGAATCTTCTCCGGCTCCGTCACTTCCTGGCGGCAAACCACGGTGCACTCGGGATAGACGCGCCGGTGCAGCCACTTCTGTGAGTGGCCATCAACGATGGACACCAGACGGTTGTAGGCGCTGCCCTTCTCCTTCGCATAGGGCTCGTCGAAGGAGTGCAGTGACGTGAGCACGAACTCCGGGATGCCCCGGGACCACATGCCAACCTTCTCGGCGATCGCCAGACGCTGAGCTTCAATCAATTTCGGCTTGGCCGGTCCACGCACGCTCATGGCGTGAGCCAGACCCTTGCGAACCTGGTCGTAGGCCAGATCCGGGCACCACCACAACATGCGTCCATAGCCGTCCCGCTTGAGGTCGGACGTGCAGTGCCAGGCCTTGGTGCAGTTGCGACGATAGCGCATGCGGCCCTCATCCCAGCAGAGTCCGCGACGAGCGTTCAACGTGGCCTTCTTCGCGTTGACCCAGAGCTCCCGGAAGCTCTTGGCCCCCCACTGGTGCACATTGCCGTAGCTTTCCAGGGTATTGAAGCCTGCCAGGCGCGCACCGTTGCCGGCGAAGCGCCCTTCCAGGACGCGGAAGCTGTCCCCGTCCATGAAGTAGACCTTCGTGGGCACGCCGTTCAAGAAGACCTTGGATTCGGGGCGGGCGTGGGCTGGAAGGGCCATAGTCAGCACCAGCACGGCAGCCAGGGTTCCAGTCATCAGCGCCAGAATCCGCGTCGCCATATGCCCTCCTCAGAGCAACCAACCGTGGCATCAAACGGCAACGGCTCGGTCGTGTCAACCAGCCCAAAAACGCCGACGCCCCCCCCCGATTGGTGCGGCGCCGGGGGTTGGGCACGACGTCAAGCACGGCCCAGACACATGGGGGGGGGCGGGCCCGCCCAC
>CAYTLW010000003.1:138639-148056 GCA_964438735.1 uncultured Enterobacteriaceae bacterium
GTGGTTAAATCGCACCGGGGGGGGGGGTGGCAACCCCCCAAACACCCGCCCCCGCCGGCCGTCTTGGGGGGGGGCGCCGGGTGTTCGACAGTCGGTCTCGAAGGACCCTTACTCTTCTGGTGCGGCGTCCCGTCCAACCATGATCGCAAAGTTGGGTTCGCGGTATTCATTTCGACCGCACGTAGCCATCACCATCTTGATGATTTGGAATGGCACCGTCCGGTCCGCTTGTATGATGACTTTTCGATTGTTCCTCGCCTTCTTATCAGCCGAGCGGGACTGCAGCTTCCAGGCGCGCTTGAGCACGTCTGCCAGCGGCTTGATGTCCCAGGACGGGAACTTGACCTCGTTGACGTCGGCCAGGCTGATGATCATCTCGTTCTCGAACAGCAACGCACCGGGCTGATTTCCCTGACCCTTGGTCAGCGCGATCATGGGCGCACGCTCGAGCTCCACCGATGCCGCCGCCTTGGGCATGGCGACGTTCGGGTTGATCAGCATGAGCTCACCAGAAGCGTTGAACTGCTGGATGAGGAAGACCACCAGGATGATGAACATGTCGATCATCGGCACGACATTGAGCGACGCGTAGATGGAGCCGTGGCCACCCTCGGTGACCATCTTCTTCACGCTCGCGAGCGCAATGCCGGTGCCTGCCCTGGAGCCCGGATGGTGGACAGCCATGGATTCTACCTCGATCAGCCGCCTCGACGGCGGCCGCTAACGTCGCCTATTCGAAGGACGTAAAGCCTTCGGCACGCAGCAGGTTGATGTCACCAACGCTCGGACTCTTCAGGCAGCTTTTGCCCGCTTCGTCCTCACAGGAGTGCAGCACCGTGTCCAGAGCGCCGATCAGATGGAGATAGGGCACCTTATCGTGTGCCGCCACCATCACCTTGATCTTGTCGCCCAGCTTGCCCTCCTTCATGAAGAGAGAGAGCTTCTCGGTGAGCTTGGCTTTGTCGTAGCGCTTGAAGTTCTCGTAGCTGCCGGTGCAGCCCTCGGGTCCTTCTTTGCCGCGGCAGAGCCTGTACTCGCCGGTCGTCTGGATCCGAGCCGGGACGGCCAGATCGGGATTCTCGGCGTGGAACAGGTTGACCAGGTAGGCGGTCGGTGTGATCGCCAGGTTGATCTTCGGCTTCTTCTTCTCGTCAGGGTTCTTCGGCGGTGACTTGCTGGCCTTGGGCAACGCCTGGTCGACGTCGATTCGGGACAGGCTGGTCCACGCGGCGGAGATGACGAGGAAGCAGATCAGACAGATGAGCAGGTCGATGAATGGCACGACGTTCAGCGTGGCATCAGCGACTCCGCCCTTACCAGATGCAGCTCCACCCATGGTGTACCTCCTGGCGACCTGCCGACCACAGGGGCCGGCGCGTCACGCCGAGAGCGACGTGGGGCACGGGGAGCGGGTCGGCCCTACAGAGGAACCAACCCGCGCGACCCGGACCTACGCCGCGTCCTCCTTGATATCGCCCATCTTGTTGCGATTGGCGACGATCAAGTTGAGAACCCGCACGGTGCCCTCATTGATGTCCGACTCGATCTCGATGGCCTTCGACGACAGAACGGCGAACGCCAGAATGCCGATGATGCCGGTGGCGAGACCGAACGCGGTGCAGTTCATGGCCTCGGAGATACCGGCGGACAGCATGGTCGAGCGCTGCGACGGATCCACGTCCGGACGGGAGATCGCGCCAAACGTCGCGATCAGACCGGTGATGGTTCCGAGCAGGCCGGCCAGCGTGGCCACGTTGCCGAGCAGGTTCAGATAATCGACGCGCTTCTTGATCTGCGGCAGCTCCCGCAGATAGGCCTCGTCCATCGCTGCCTGAACTTCCTCGTCGGAGCGCTTCACCTTGAGCACGCCCGAGTGGACGATGCGAGCCAGCGGGTACTGGTAGGTGGAGCAGACCTTCAGGACGCGATTGAGATCGCCCTTGAGGATCGGCACCTGGAGGAGCTTGATGAACTCCTCTTTCTTCACGCTCGAACGGATGTACAGCACGAAGATGCGCTCGAACATGATGGCGAGGATGAAGATGAGGAGTATGAGAATGGGCCACATGCCCCATCCGCCCTCTTCGAAGAACTCAGCGATCGTGTGAAACATCCTTCTCTACTCCCTTGCAGCCGGTCCAGGGTTGGCTGGTGGAAGAGGTCGCTCCGAGCTGCCGCTTCCGTATTGACTGTTGAACATCGCGCTCGGCGGCGCCTGACTGGTCCCTTGGCTACGTCCGGCACTCCGTATGTCGCTACTCGACTTGCCGGTGCATGCCACGGGTGGGGCACTTTTAGCACCGGGAATCGGGAAGGGTCAAGTCGCGGCGAGGTGCCAACTGGCCGACTTGTGACCACAGCCCCGAGGTGCCCGCGGGGCGGGTCGATCGCTGACGTTCAGCCATCGGCAAAATAGCCTTGTTTTCAAGATGCTACACGAGACTCCCGGGGCGGCGTGTGCGCCCCGCATGCCGGCCGGAAAATTCGGCCAACGGGCCAGAGTTTGGCACCCGGCTGTCGGCTTCGGCGGGTATGTTCGGTGTCGGATTGTGAAGGGGGTCTGCACAAGGGCCGGCCGGGCGCGATTGCCAGCCGGCGGTGGACATGTCACCAAGGAGTCCGGTGAGCCTGCCGCAATCGAGGTCGAGACATGCGAAGAAGTGATAGCGAGGCGATCGAGATCGCGCTGGAGACGGATCCTGAAGACGCCCTCGCCCTGGTGCAGCAGAAGATCGAGGAGGGGGAATCCGACCCGGAGTGGCTGGCCTACAGGGCCGAAGCGCTCGAAGCGGTCGGCAGGCGGCGGGAAGCGATCAACGCCTGGACAGCCTACCTGGAGCGCGATCCGGCCTGGCCCGGCACCTATTGTCGCCGCGCTGAGCTGCTCGCCGACGGTGGCAGCCTGGACGCCGCTCGGGCAGAACTGCTCATGGCCGGCGAATTATTTGAAGACGAGCCTCGCCTGCTGCGGGTTCATGCGCTCCTGGATGAGCTCGAGGGCGCGTGGGAGGACGCCGATCGCAAGTACGGCGCGGTGGCGGAGATAGACTGCACCCTGCCGGCGCCCCCGCGATTCGATCGGCGGGAGGCGGCCCAGGTCTTGGCGGTAGCGGCCGGCCACGCGATCGTGCTGGCGGAGTTGCCGGCGCGAGCCGGTGATGCGGGGTGGCTACGGGCACTCGACGTGGGCGTCGACGGCGAGATCAAGGTCTACCTGCGCAACCTGGAACGGGAGATGGAGTCGGAGGCAACGGCAGAGGATCTGGCTGATCTGTTCGAGATCGCCCGCTTGCAGGCGGGTGCGGGTGGACCGGAGTCATAGGGCACGCTCGCGGGCGCGCGTACAAGATCTAAAGGCGCTCGAAGGCCGTGGCCACGCCCTGCCCGACCCCCACGCACAAGGTGGCGATCCCGCGCCGGGCGTTTCGCCGCCGCATCTCGTAGAGCAATGTGGTGACGATGCGGGCGCCGCTGCAGCCCAGGGGATGGCCCAGCGCGATGGCGCCGCCGTTAACGTTGATGCGCTCGGGATCCACATCCCAGTGCGAGATCACGGCCAACGATTGCGCCGCGAAGGCCTCGTTCAACTCCACCAGGTCCACGTCCTGCCACGACCAGCCGGTGCGCTGCATCAGCTTTTCGGTGGCTGGCACCGGGCCGATGCCCATGATCGTCGGATCGACGCCCGCCTGAGCGGCCCCTCGCACCACGGCCAGCGGCGTCGCACCCAACTCGGCGACCATCTTCTCGCTGGCCAGCAGCAGGCCGGCCGCACCGTCGTTCAGGGTCGACGAGTTGCCGGCCGTGACCGTGCCCCCGGGCCGGAATGCCGGGCGCAGGCGGGCCAGCTTCTCCAGGGTCGAGTCTTTGCGTGGCCCCTCGTCCTGGTCGACGACGAGCTCGGACTTGCGCAGTTTGACCGTCACCGGAATCAGCTCGTCGTCGAAACGACCGGCAGCCATCGCCGCCAGCGCCTTCTGTTGGCTTTGCCAGGCATATCGGTCCTGATCGGCGCGCGCGATGTCGTGGCGATCGACGAGGTTCTCCGCCGTGTTGCCCATGGCCTCCAACGGGAACATGGCCTCCAGGCGCGGATTGGGATAGCGCCAGCCCAGCGCCGTATCCCACATGGTGTTGTTCGCCCGCGGTGGATCTGTATAGGGCTTGCCCACCGACCAGGGCGCTCGCGACATGCTCTCGACCCCGCCCGAGAGCACCAGGTCGGCATCGCCGATCGCTATCAAGCGATAGCCATAGTTGATCGCGTCGAGCCCGGATGCGCAGAGGCGGTTGAGGGTGATGGCGGGCACCGTCTGCGGCAGGCCGGCCAGCAGGGTGGCCATTCTGGCGACGTTGCGGTTGTCCTCGCCGGCCTGGTTGGCACATCCCAACAGCACCTCGTCGACCCGCTCGCCGTCGATCTGGTTGCGCTCGATGAGGGCGGACATCACGTGCGCCGCCAGGTCGTCCGGCCGGACTCGGGCCAGACCGCCGCCGTAGCGGCCGATGGGCGTGCGCAAGGCATCGATGACATAGACATCTCGCATGATTTCTCCTGTCGCCCGGTCGTGGCTGGCTGGTGGGCGGGCCGGGTGGGCGGGAATGCCAGGGCTCAGCGACGCTGTTTGACTCCCAGGATCCGGCAGCGCACGATGAGCGGGTCCGCGATGGTCGAATGCCTGACGCGAAGATTCAAGCCCCGCCGCCGCCCCGCACCTCGCCGCTCCTGCGGTCTGCGTTGACGTTTGTGGTGGCGATCTTCGCCCTGGCACGACCGACCGATGTCGCCGCGGCCAAGCGCAGATCCCGAAAGGCCGCCGCAGCGAGCGCAAAGCGGGCTGCCAAGGTCAAGAAGGGCAGCGCCGCACGTCGCAAGGCCAGCAGACCGACCAAGAAGGGCAAGCGCAAGGGCAAGGCCAGCGATCGCGGATCGCCCGCCAAGACCGCCGCGATCTCGGACGTGGTGCCGCTGGTATCCGCCGGGCGGAAGACGAAGAAGCGGAGTTCCGGCGGCGTCGGCATGGTGCTCGATGGCAGCAAGGGGCGCGTGGTGGTCGCACGCATCGTGCCCGGCGGCCCGGCCGCCAAAGCTGGGGTTCGGGCGGGGGACCAGGTGTTGGCGGTAGACGGCTGGTCGGTGCCGGCGCAGCCAAAGTCGGCGATGGTCGCGTCCCGAGTGCGGGGCCCTCCCGGCAAACCGGTGGCGCTCCAGGTGCGCCGATCGGGTGCCTCAGCGCCGCTGCTGTTGAAGGTGATCCGCGGCTCCATGGCTTCGCTCTTCCCGCCTGTGGCCCGTCGGGTGCTCAAGATCGCCCCGGGCATGGCGTTGCTCGCCAACACGGACAAACGGGCGCTCGGGGTGCTCTTCCCCACCGGCGCCACGAAGGATCAGCTGATCTCCTACCGCTGGGCGGTCGGCAGACGAGGCACTTCGCTGGGCAAAGGCGGCGCCCGCGTGGGCGACGGCGTGGTGGCCTGGAGCCGAGCTGGCGCGACGATTCAAGTGGCCGATTGGCGGCTGGACCTCAAACCCGATCTGGCGGGCAACGCGATGGTCGTGGGCGCCTCCACGCGCCCGGTCGCGCCCTTGCGGCAGCAGAACTGGCTGCTGCGGGAGCCCACGCGGGCCGACTATGTCCTGCCGCGCCCGCCCCGCCGCCCGTATCGCCGCACCTGGCCCGTGGGCACGTGCTCGTTGCGGGCGCAGGTGCGGGTGGCTGGCAAGGCGGCAAGCGGCCGGCGCCTCGCCCTGGTCCTGCGCAACTCGGCCGGGTTGGAATTGCCGACGGCGACGACCCTCACGGACGCCGCCGGAGTGGCCTCCTTCGCCATCGAGCCAGCGGCCTTTCGCGTGGTTCGCCTGCACTCTTCGCGCGCGGGTGCGGGTCGCGATCTCTATTACAGCGCGCGCCTGGAAGATCCGGCGGTGGCCGCTGTATGCGCCCCCAACGATCGACCGACGACATTTGACCTGAACCTGAGCGCCGGTGGCGGACCGCGTGCCCTGTCTGGCGCTGATGAAGCGCCTGCGAGCATGGGCAGCCACGCCCTGGTCGGCAAGTCGCTTCCCGTGCAGCGGGTGCGCAAGTGGCTGGGCAAACCGAAGCTACCCGCAACGCTGAAGGGGCGAGCGATGGTGGTCTACCTGTGGGCCACCTGGTGCGGCCCCTGCAAGCGGGTATCCCCCATGATGGCCGAGTTGGACGTGCGTTTGCGGAAGAAGGGCCTCATCTTCGTGTCGGCATCGGTCGATCGCGATGAGACCGCGCTGGATGATTTCGCCGGGCGCCGCCTGCCAGGTTCAGCGCCTATCGCCTGGCTGGGACCCGCTGCCTTGGAGGATCTGCCCATCCGCGGCATCCCCAGCGCCATCGCCATCGATCACCGCGGCGTGGTCCGCGCGGTACACACGGGCACCGGCGTCTCGCTGAAGGCGTGGCTGAACGTGGTCGAAGGCCTGCTCGGAGAGGCCAGAAGCCGGAAGAAGCGCCGATGAACCCGGCGACAGGCCCCCTCTGAGGCTCCACCGGTGGTGATCAGGCCGGCGTGGTCTTGTTGCTGGCTGCCGCTTCTTCGCGTTCGCGGACCTCTGCCACGTAGCGTAACAACTCTTCGACCGGCACCGCGATCTCCAGCGAGTGGGCGAAGAAGGGCAATTCGGCCAGGGGTTGCTCGCTGGTGCGCACGGCCCGCGCCAGGGAGATGGCGGTCAACGCCGTCTCGCGTTGGCCGCCGCGCGCCAACAACCAACCCGTCAACTCCAAACGCACGGCCATGCGCAGGCGCTCGGCGTCGTCGATGGTGTCCAGTAGCAGGCGGGTCCGCAGGGCCACCAACTTGTCGTTCAAGTCGTCGTCGACAACCGCCGGATCGCGCAACCACGGCTCCTTGTCCAGGCCATTGAGCAGTCGGCTGGCCGGTCGTTCGCCCAGCGGCAGCCAGCGCTGGAAGCAAGACACATCCGCCATGGCCGCGCTGGCCGCGATCCGCTCGTCAACACGTGCTTCGTCACTCGGATCGAGGTTCAACTCGATCTCGGCGATAGGTACGACGTCTTCCACCAGTCGGCGCAGCACGGCCACGTCGCCCTCGATGGATCGACCGAGCTTGTCGGCCACGTCGAGCGCCCAACGGATGCGACCGACCGCAAAACGGGCGCCGACCTCCACGGTCAGCCCGGTAAACCGCTGGGCCAGATCGTCCAGAACCTGGCGCTGGCGAGTCCGCGACATGCCGGGGAACCAGGAGGCCGTCTCCAATCCAGTGCGATCGGAGAGAAAGGCGATCATGGCATTCGGGCCGTCCTCGGGAGACCAGCCCCCCAGGACGATGATCTGACCGCCGGTGCTGTCGAATGACGAGCAATAGCAGGGCAGCGGATCGGGCTTGCGAGCCAGGCTGACCGCCGAACGCGCGACCAGCTTTTCGGGCACCTGCAGGCCGCGTTGGCGAGCGCCGAACAGGGCCTTGCGCGCGAGTTTGGCGCCGGCTTTGGAGCCGCCGTGATCGCGCAGGAGTAAAAGCAGGTCGATGGCGTCCGTATCCGCCGCCTGGGCCGCCAGGGCGAGCTCGAGGTCTTCGCCCAGGGCGGGCTCCAGCAGATCTGGCGTCAGGTCGAGTTCACCGCTGAGCAGGGCCAGCGCGCGGGCCACGTCGGCGACTCGCTCGACCGGCGCCTGTCCGCTGCGCAGCCACGTCGCCGCCTCGTTGATGCGCTTGGCTGCTGCCATGGTTCAACCCTTCTCCGGGCCAAGGCGGCCGCCGGCTTCATGGGCGGCCGCGGCGCGATCCACGGCAAGTTCCGCCTGGGCCAGTTCCTTTCGGGTCCGGGCCAGCGATTCAGCGATCGGATCCGCCGTGGCCAGCAACCGGCTGACCCGGCGCAGGCGATCCAGCGTCAACGCTCGACCGAGCGTCACGATGCTCTCGAATAATGGTGGCGAAGCGGGCTTGCCACTGATGGCCACGCGCACGGCCATGAAGCCATCACCGACGGTGACCTCCGCCTCCGAGACGACCTCGCGCAACGCGGCCTCGACAGCCTCTGCCGTCCACTCCGGCGCGGCCTCCAGCCGGGCGATGACGGCGTCGAAGAAGCGCTTCGAGGCGGCGGCATCCAGGCGCACGGACTTCTTCTTCTTGCTGCCACAACCCACCAGGAGGAAGCGCACTGCGGGCCCGTAGTCCAGGTCGCCGCCAAAGAGAAACGCCGCCGCCGGCAGATAGCCGGACAGGAGATTCATCCGTTCCTGGGTGAGCTCTGCCGCGTCGACATCGCGCTTGTCCTGGGCGAGCCAATCTCTCGTCACATCCGCCAGGTCGACTGGGGCCAGGGCGCGAATATACCGACCGTTGATGGCGGCCAGTTTATCCTGGTCGAAGACGGGGCCGCCGATGGAGATCCGACTGAGGTCCAGCGACGCGGCGAACTCGTCCAGGGTGAAGACCTCGCGCTCGTCGGGCAGGGAGTAGCCCAGCAGACCCAGGAAATTCAGGAACGCCTCTGGCAGGTAGCCCACGCGCTGGTAGTACTCCAGGCTGGTCGGGTTCTTGCGCTTGCTGATCTTGCTGCGGTCGGCGTTGCGAAGCAGCGGCATGTGCACAAATACCGGCGGCTCCCAACCAAACGCGGCATAGAGCGCCACGTGTTTGGGCGTCGAACTGAGCCACTCTTCGGCACGGATGACGTGGGTGATCTCCATGTGGCGATCGTCGACCACGTTGGCCAGGTGATAGGTCGGCAAGCCATCGCTCTTGAGCAGCACCTGGTCGTCGATCTGGCCGTTGTTGAAGGTGACCAGGCCGCGCAGCGCGTCGGGCACCAGGGTCTCGCCCGTTCGCGGGAAGGCCATGCGAACGACGTGTACCTCGCCCGCAGCCGCTCGTTGCGCCGTCTCTTTGGGATCGAGGTCGCGGCAGAATCCATCGTAGCGAGGATTGTCACGGCGGGCCCGTTGCTCGGCACGCACCTGCGCCAGCCGCTCGGTGGTGCAGAAGCAGCGATAGGCATGGCCGCCGTCGATCAGCTGCTGGGCGTGGCGGCGGTAGAGTTCGCTGCGCTCGCTCTGGCGATAGGGCCCATAGGAGCCGCCGATATCGGGCCCCTCATCCCAGCGAAGACCACACCAACGCAACGAGCGCAGGATCGCGGCCTCGCTCTCGGGCGTTGAGCGCTGCTGATCGGTGTCTTCGATGCGCAGGACGAAGCTGCCACCGTGGTGGCGCGCAAAGGCCATGTTGAAGAGGCCGATGTACGCCGTGCCGACGTGGGGATCACCTGTCGGGCTCGGGGCGATGCGCACACGGACCGGTTTGCGGGGCACTGCGATGGGCATGGGCGCGGGGTCCAGCGACGAGGTGGGAGCGCGGACGTTAGTCGCGCCGGTGACGGCGGGTCAACCCTCAGAGGGGGAAGTG
>CAYTLW010000004.1:0-136195 GCA_964438735.1 uncultured Enterobacteriaceae bacterium
AGCTCGAGCTCCTCGACGTTCACGTCGGTGCCCTTGCCGTCGAGGGTGAAGCCCTTCCACTTGGTGGGCCATGCCTCGAAGAAGTTGTAACGCATGATCTCGCTACCATCATCGGCGCACAGGATGATCGATCCCGACTTGCGCTGCACTTTGCCCTCGATCACGGCCTTGCGCCACTCCCAGAGCTCGGTGTTGTTGATGTAGCCACGCTTCAGCGTGATGTTCGTGTACTTGGTACGACCCGGGCGCTTACGCAGGATCAGGTCGTCGCCGTCCTGGTACTCAACAATCTCGGTCTCGGAATCGAGGCCTTCGACGTTACGGAAGGCGCCGGTGGTCACACCCTCGACCTCGACCTTAAAGTTGAAGTTACCAATGTGATCAAAATCACGACGATTTGGCATTGTCTATCTCCTATCCCACGTCGGGGAATCGGCAAATTGTCGAAAACGGCTTGCAGCACTCTACCGCCTGCCGTGTACGTGAACTCCATTGCCGCGTCGGGCGCCGGAGGGACACGACTCCGCTTTGCGAAGCATCGTGACCCTAAGCGATCCAGGGTGTGCAGACAAGAACCACTTCGGGGGCGCGGGGTCCGCCGACCCCAGGCCTTGATCAAGGCCCTTTCGTATTGCGTTTGGCGGCGTCCGAAACCGCCTTCGCCTTGTCCAGTACGGATCGGGCGTGCATGACGCCCTTGTAGATGTGCAGCGCGCCCGGCAGGTCGTCTGGCAACACCGCCTCGCTGACCCGAAGGCGCTCGCTGGCGGCGAAGACGATGGGCGTGGACAGACCCGCCTGCACGAGCTCGACCCGCTTCCACACCGCTGCACGACTCCAGTAGCCCATGACCTCGACGTAGGCGGCACCACCATCTTCGTGATGCAGGTGCAGATCCGGCACGCACAGCCCAACGCCCGGCAGGTCCAGGATCTCGGCGCAGGGTTCGGCCCGCCAGCCCAGGTCCAGACGCTCGATGTCGGCCACAAGGCGTGCCACATCATCGGGCAAGCGCCAGGGCGCAGGTTTCCGGCCCGCCTTGCCCCGTCGCTTGCCCCCTTCGAGCGTGTACTGCAGGCGATCGCGCCGCTGGCCCCAGACCAGCTCCGCCTCGATCCACCAGCGATCGCAACCCTCAAGCGCCGGCACCAACAGGGCCAGTTGCAGGCCGTAGCGACTCACGGCTGTGAACAGGCTGTAGGGGCCGCTGATCTGCAGCCGATAGCGGGGCACGGGGCGCTTTTCGTTGCGCGGCGGCAGTCGCTCCAACTCGAAGAGCAGGCGATGGAATTTCAATCGGCGGAACAGGCCGCGCAGCACCTCGGGATCGCGCGCTTCCACGTCCAACTGCACCTTCACCGCGCGCAGCAACACCGCCTGGGCCTGGGCGGTATCGTACAACTCCACCAGGGCGGCGGGTGCGATGGGCTCGACCGCTTGCAGCAGCCAGGTCTCGCGCAGGTCAGCATAGAGGCGTTCGACCACCTGGCCGGCATTCAGGTCGTGCTCGGCGCCCGCATCGGCCAGCAAAGCCGCGCGATCGAATCCCGCCGCGCCGCCAGCGCGCCGTCGTCGGGTCGCCTCCAGGAAGACCTGCTCGCGCAGCGCCGCCGGTTCGACGCCGTCGGCGGCGTCAAAGGTGCAGCGATCCAACGTCAGCTTGGCCAGTCCGCGCGCAAGCTTGCGCTCCGATGGCACCGACTCCACCGCGCGCAGCGCTGTCATCAACTCGCCGCGGGAACTGCCCAGATGAGCGTCCACCAGGTCGACTACCGACTGGGCCAGCGTCAGCGCCCGCTCCTTGCGCCGGCCGCGCAGGGGCGCCACATACAGGCGACCTTGCCGTCGGCGGGCATGCACCAGGTCAGCGGTAAGCAATGTGCTCCCTCCGCCGCTTGCTGGTGAAGGCCTCGACCGTGTCGCCGGCCACCAACTCATACAACAGCGCTCGCTTGTCCCCCTGTTTGCGCAGGATCCGCCCCAGGCGTTGCACGTGTTCGCGCACCGATCCGCTGCCCGAGACGATCACCGCCACATTGGCTTCGGGCACGTCGACGCCCTCGTTGAGCACCCGCGAGGTGACCACGGCGCCGTATTCGCCACTGCGCAGCCGCGCCAGCACGGTCGAACGTTCGCTGACCTTGGTCTGGTGGGTGATGGCCGGAACCAGGAAGCGCCGCGAGATCTCGTAGGCGGTGGCGTTGTCGGCGGTGAAGATGATCATCCGGTCGCCGCAATGCAGTCGCAGGAGGTGGCCCAGGGCGTCCAATTTGCCCGACGCGCAGGTGGCCAGACGCTTCTGCAGCCGCCACGCTTCCCACGCCTGCCGACCCGCCACGCTGCCAGCCGAACGCATGACGAACTGCGCCCAGCCGTCGGGCGCGCTCATGCGGATGCCGTTGTCGCGCACGAACTCGAGGTACAGGGCCCGGGCGTCGGTGTACTGCTCGCGCTCCGTCTCGGTGAGCTCGATGACCACCCGCTCGACGTCGTAGTCGGCCAGCCAGCGACCGGACATCTCGACGATGTCCTGCTGGTAGAGGATGGGCCCGACCAGGTCGTCCAGGGCGTCGTCCCGGCCGTCGCTGCGCTCTGGCGTGGCGGTCAGGCCGAGCCGATAGGGCGCCAGGCAGAGCTGCGCGGCCATGGCGTAGGAGGCCGACGGCAGGTGATGACACTCATCGAAGACCACCAGCCCGAAGCGGTTGCCCAGGTGCTCCATGTGAATCCAGGCCGAGTCATAGGTGGTCACGGTCAGCGGCAACACCCGGTGTTCGCCGCCGCCCACCACGCCCACGTCGCAGGCGAACGCGGTGCCCAGCAGGTCGTACCACTGGCGCACCAGGTCCAGCGTCGGCGCCACCACCAGCGTCGAGCGGGCCTTGTCGGCGATGGCCATCACCGCCAGGTGACTCTTGCCGCTGCCGGTGGGCAATACGACGACGCCTCGGCCCAGATTGTCGCGCCAGGCCGCCAGGGCCTTGGTCTGGTAGGGGCGCGGTTGTCGGTGGATACGCGGGCCGCCGCTCAGCTTGTCGTAATTGCGCGCCCCGTCGTCCATGGCGATGCCCCGTCGATGCAGGGCCAGCACGATGGCGGCGTAGTCGATGGCGGGCGCCCGATGGCAGCGGCTGCGGCTGTCCCATCGACAGGCGGCCGGCAGGAGCGCAGTGTCCCGCGGCAATCCACGAATCTCGACCGTGCCCGAGGCGAAGTCGAGGCGGATCGGTCCGCTAGTTGAAGTTATGGTAGCCAAGGTCGAGCTTGCCAGTGTCGGGCTTGCCGTCGGTGCGCGTGGTCATCTGATCGAGCTTGGCCTGCGCCGCGGTGACACCCTGGGTCGAGGAGTCGACGCAAGGGGACGACTTGGATTGACCGGCGGCCGTCTGGGAGAGATAGACGTTGCCCTTCGGGCCGGGCACAAAGAGGGGATCCAGGGCGATGCTACCGTTCACGCCGGTGATGCCCTTGCCCTTGTTGATGTCCTTGTCCGCATCGTCGACGTCGCCGTTGAGATCGCGCACATCGCTGATGGACACCGTCATGGGACCATTCTTGGGGCCCGACGGAACATGGATCTGCGCGCCGGTGGTGGCGGCGTTGCCCCAGACGATGTTGTGCTCGAGCTTCAGACCGCCCAGGACCAGCGCGATGCCGCCGCCCGCCTTGGCCTGGTTCGAGGCGAACGTGGTCGACGAGATCACCGGCGTGGCGTTCGGTGTGGCGACGACCAGGCCGCCGCCCGTGCCGCTGGCGACGTTGCCCTCGAAGAGCCAGTTTTGCAGCAGGTGGGGGCCGCTCCCCAACAGGTAGAGGCCGGCGCCCGAGACGGCCTTGTTGCCGGCGACCACCACGTGTTTGCCGGTGAGTGGCGCGTCGACATGGAGCGCGCCACCCGCTGCCGCGGCCGTGTTGCTGGCGATATAGGCCCGCTCGATGAGCCAGCTGCCGCCCTTGGACCAGAGGAAGCCGCCGGCGCCGGTCTCGGTCTTGTTGTTCCTGACGATGGTGTCGCGGGCGGCCCACTTGCCGTCCGTGGCGTGGATGGCGCCGCCCTCGGAGCCGGCTTCATTCTTGGCAAAGACGCTGCCGTTGAAGTTCCACGTGCCCCCTTTGGCGTGGATCGCGCCGCCGCTGCCGGTGGGTGCTCCGGGGGGGTCGGCGGCCTGGTTGCTGGTGAAGCCGCAGGACTGCACCTCCCATTCGCCGCCCTTGTTGTCATAGATGGCGCCGCCGTCGCCGATGGCCCGGTTGGCCTGGAACTGGCTGCCGCTGAGGTTCCACTTTGATTTCTGCGAGGCGCTGAGGGCGCCGCCTGCGAGGCCGGCCTGGTTCTCCTTGAAGGTGCACAACGCCAGGGCGATGGCAGCCGGCGCGCTGCCCGTGGTGGCGATTGCGCCGCCAAAACCGGCCTTGTTGCTCGTCAATTCGACGCCGAACATCTCGATGGTGGCCCCGTTGATGGCGGCCACCGCGCCGCCCATGCCCGCGATCCCTTCGGCCAGGTTGTCGACGAAGACGCTGCGGGCCACGCGCAGGTGAGCCTTGGCGCCATCGACGTCGATCGCGCCGCCGGGCGACGGGTTGCTGTTGTTTGTGAACTTGCAGTCGGACACCGAGGTGGCCGCGCCCTTGCCGTTGAGCTCGCCCAGGCGCATGGCCGCCTTCTTGCAGTTCTTGATGGTGAACCCGGCCACCACGTTGGCCAGCGTGTGGCCGGTGCCGATGTAGCTGAACGCCGGGCCGCCGCCCTGGCAGTCGATGATCGTATTGGCGGCGCCGGATTCTGAGATGAGCACGACGTCGCCACCCTTGCTGCCCAGGCCCATGTTGTCGCCGCCGGTCCAGGTGCCCGCGCCGACGCGCACGGCGTCGCCCTTGCCGGCCACGGCGATGGCGGTACCGATGGCCTTGTAGGGTTTGCCGGCCTTGGCCACCTCGATGATCTTGCCGCTGTAGACGTAGACCTGGACCACGCCGAAGGCGGCCTGCCCCGACTTATCCGTGGCCGTGATGATGAGCGGGTAAGCGCCAGCAGCCAGGTTGGCGGTCGGCAGCGGGTTCTGGCTGGCGAAGAGGGAGGCGTGCTTGCCGACGCCCTTGCCCTTGGGCAGCAGCGTCACCTTACCCAGGGTCTTGTCCAGCGACGCGGCGTCCACCACCACGTGGGCGATGTCATCGATGTTCTTGTCGTGGTCGGTATCGGTGTCGGTCACGCTGACGTTGATGGAGACCTTTGTGCCCGTCTTGACCAGCGCCGGCGAGACCGTGCCGACGACCGAACTTGGCGGACTCTTCTCGACCACGGCGATGCACTTGCCCTTCTTGCACGCCTTGTCGGCGCCGCAGGAGACGCCGTCGGCCGTGGTGTCATGGCTGCACTTGCCCGACGCACCGCACGCATCCTGCGTACACGGATCGCCATCATCGCAGTCGCTTTTCTGCTTGCAGCAGCCCAGCCCGGCCCCATCCAGGTGCAGCTGCCAGCCGTCCGAATTGCCGACCTTGCCATAGGAGTTGCTGGTGCCCGCCAGCAGCAAGTCGCCCGCGGCGGTGCCCGCGGCCGCGTCGATATTATCCTTGCCGCTGCCGCCCCACAGTCGCTTGTTCGTCACCGCGCCCTGGTCGAGATCGAAGATCACGCCGACGCCGTCGCGGTTGCCCTTTTCATGGGTCACCCCGAACGTGGCGACGGAGTTGCCCGACGATGGCAGAACGGCGCTGAACTCGTCGCTGCCGGCGCCGCCGTACAGTTGCTGGCTCTTCACGGTGAGATTGTTCGGGTCCAGGCGCGCCACCCAGCCCTGGGTGCCCTTGCTCAGATCGACGAACGCATAGCCCACCGCGACCAGGTCGCCGCCGTCGAGCTGCAGCACGTCGTACCAGCGCTGGTCCTTGTAGGTCCCGTGGGTATCGGTCTGCACGGCGCCGTTGGCCTGGATTCGGCTGATCATTCCCTGGATCGACTTGCCACCGCCGAGGTCGCTGTAGCCGACGGCGTAGAAGGTGTTCTTGCCGGCGTCGTGGTGCAGCCCGAGCAGGTGCTGTTGGCTCGCGCTCGCCAGCGCCAGCGAGGATTTGCCGTTGAAGAGGGCGCCCTTGCCGGACTTGTCCAGCTGCACCAGCAGCGCGTTCATCTTGCCACCGTCGGCGGCATGGCCGACGGCGAACACGCCGTCATCTGCCATGGGCCATGCAGCGGCCAGGTAGTTCGTGCCCTGGGCGCCGAAGGTGAATTCCTCCTTCTTTGTCCCGTCGCCCCCTGCGTAGACGACCCATGCGTTGTAGAACCCCGGACCTCCCTTGAAACCAACGCTCCAGACGCCGCCATCCGAGCGGGCTACCACGTCGTTGAGGTTGTCGTTGAAGTTGCCGCCGTAGGTGGTTCCCCAGAGGAGCTTGCCGGTCGCGTCCCTTCGCACCAGCAGGCCGTCGCTGTCGGCCTTATTGCTGCCGCCCACCACGTTGCCCGCGGCAACTGAGCCGCCGCCCAGCGACGTTACGCCGAAGAGCTTCTCGTTGCTGGATGGGAACTCGGGTTTGAGCGTGCCCAGGTGGAAGGTCAGCTGATCGCTGTAGGCGCACTTCTCGCAGCCCTTGATGTCGCTGTGCTGGCACTTGCCGGTGCCGGCGTCGCAGCTGTCGGTGGTGCATCCGTCGCCATCATCGCAGTCCTTGGCCTTACCCGAACAGCCGCCGGCGCCGCACTTGTCGTCGCTGGTGCAGACGCTGCCATCATCGCAAGAGGCGCCAGGTGGGCTCGGGCTGGCCGTACAGATGCCCTTGCCGAAGTCGCACTTGTCGACCGAGCAGTCATCGCCATCGTTGCAGTCCCCGTTGTCGGAGCAGCAGCCCTGGCCGAACTTGTCTCGTCGAATGGACCACGCGGCGACGTATTTGGCTTTCGAATAGCTATGTCCCACAGCGAGCAGACCGCCATCTGCTGTCTGTTCCATGGCGTACAAGGCGTCGACCTTGTCGCCACCGATGACCTGCCCTCCGAGCACCTTGTTGTTGACCGCGTCCACGCCCAGCAGCCAACCGTCCTTGCCGTCCTTCTTGCCGACCAGGGCCACGATCCCCTCGTCGGTGACGATCAGGTCGCGGAACTCGTCATTGCCATCTTCCACGGCCACCAATTCGTCCGGATCCTTCAAGGTCGCATCGGTGACCAGCAGCCAGCCATCGCTGTCCTTCTTGCCCGGGGATACGGTCGAGCCCACGGCGAGGATCTTGTCCTTGACCATGGCCACGGCGTACAGCCGATCGGTGTCCGCGCCGCCCACCAGCTTCTTCTTCAGCCCACCGCCCGCGGGCAGCATGGCGATATAGCCCTGAGAGGACTTGCCCAGCACGGTGCTGGTGCCGACGGCGGTCAGCGCGCCGGTCTGCAGCTGCACCGCGATGGCGTTGAAGATCTCCGTCTCCAGCGGCGCGCCGATGTGCATCTCGGTGCTCACCATCAGCTTGCCTTGGCTGTTCAGCCAGGCGATCCAGGCCTGCTTGTCGTTGGATGGCATGGTCTTCTGGCCGGCGACCAGGATCTTACCACCGGTGCCCGCGGCGATGGCCGTAAAGACATCGGCGCCCTTGCCCCCTGCGGTAATCTCCGCCTTGGACTTGCCATTGCTGTCCATACTCACGACCCAGCCGTCGCTATTGCCAGCTCCCTTGGACATGGTGTGGCCCACGGCCCAGGCGCCGCCATCGCTGGTTGCCAAGACGCCAGTGAACTTGTCGACCTTGGCGCCTCCATGCAGGCGGACCCAGACCAGCTTGCCGTCATCGGCCCGCCGGATGGCCAGCCCGTCGACCGACGGCCCACCGATCACGTGGCCAACGGCGATGCTGCCGCCGCCCTTCTCCGCAACGGCGACGTCGTAGAGGAAGTCGTTGCTGTAACTGTACTCGGGATGTTGGAATTTGCTGACGTAGAAGCGGTCGTAATAGGGGCAGGGGCTGGCGCATTTGGGCACCGCCGTGTAGCTGCAGTCGCCGGTTTTGCCATCGCAGGTATCGCTGGTGCAGTTGTCGCCATCCTCGCAGACGGTCTGGGCGCCCGCGCAGGCCCCGGCAGAGGTGCACTTATCCGGTCCGGTGCAGGCCTTGCCGTCGTCGCACTTGGCCTTCAGGTCGACCTTGTTGGCGCATTTGCCGGTCTTGGCATCGCAGGTGTCGACGGTGCAGTCCTTGCTGTCGTCGCAGACCTTGGGCTTGCCGGTCTTGCACTTGCCCGCCTCGCAGATGTCGTTGTCGGTGCATAGATCGCCATCATCGCAGGCGAGACCAGACATGGCTTTGGCCGTGCACCCCTTGTCCTTGTCGCAGGCGTCCACCGTGCAGCTGTTGCCGTCGTTGCATTCCTTGGCATCGGCTGCGTTCTTGCAGCCCGTCTTGTCGTCGCAGGTGTCGACCGTGCAGTCATGCTTGTCGGCGCAGAGCTTGTGGTTGACGGCATGCTGGCAGTCCTTGAGCGCGTCGCAGGTGTCGGTGGTGCAATCATGGGCGTCCTTGCAGGCGCTGTTGTCGGGTGTGTACGTGCAGCCAGTCTTGACGACACAGACGTCCTTGGTGCAGTCGGTGCCGTCGCCGCAGACCTTGTGATCCAGCGTCACGGTGCAGCCATCCGGCAGCTTGCACAGGTCGATGCTGCAAGGCTGGCCGTCGTCGCAGACGCTGTTGTTGGTCTCGTACGTGCAACCTTCCCCTTCTTTGCAATCATCTTCAGTGCAGGCGTGGCCGTCGTCGCACTTCAACGCGTCGGTGGTGTACTGGCAGCCCTTGAGGGGCACGCAGACGTCCTTGGTGCAGGCGTGGCCGTCGTCGCACTTGTCATTCTGCGTCTTGTTGCTGCAGCCCGATTGCGCGGTGCAGGTGTTGGCGATGCAGGGGATCTTGTCGTCGCAGAGGGCGTCATTGGGGGTATTCTGGCAGCCCTTGGCCGCGTCGCAGGTGTCCACGGTGCAGGCGTGAGCGTCGGCACAATCGATCTTGTCATGAACGCAGCTGCCGGCCTTGCAATCATCCTTGGTGCAGGCGTCGCCGTCGTCGCATTGCGAGGCGTCGCTGCAGGTCCCGGCATCGACCGTACCGCTGACTTCCTCGGCGGCGTCCACTTCGCCCTGGTCCCCATCGCCCTGTTCGACGTCGCTCTGCGTGACCCCGTCGAGCGCCGTCTGGTCGCCGTCGCTCAGCTTGCCGTCGTCGTGCTCTGCGTCGGCGATATCCGCCTCCGAGGCGAACTTCGACGCATCCAGCCCCTCGTAGTCGCAGCCGACCACGACCAGACAGGCCACCACGGCGGCGAGTCCGAGCCGGAGCTGGCTGTGGTTGTTCATCATGCTCCCTCGCGACCTCTCCGGCTCTGCCGACTCAGAAATGCCACTGCAGCGCGATCCGGCGCGGTCCGGCTCGCAGGCGCCAGGCTTTGCGATGCTCGGGCGCGGTCATCAACAACCAGGCACCGGCGCTGGCCAACGCCGCACCAGCGCTCAGCGCGATGACGCCCATCCGCCGCGAGCTGCTGTTGTCCAGCCGTCGCTCCTCGTATTCCTTCCAGTCGACGCTGTGGATCAGCCCATCGTCGGCCGGTTTGCTGGCCGCTTCGTCCAGGTCCGCCTGGTCGCTTGCGGCGGTCGCCCAGAGCAGCGCGCCGGTGGTGATGGCCGCTACACCGAGTCCCAATCCAGCCCAACCCGCCGGCGTCTTCCACTCGCCCGCCTGGGGCGCCTTCTTCACGCCCACGGCCGCCCCTGAAGCGCCTGCCGCCTTGGCTGCCGCTTTCTTCCTGGCCGCCTCCTCTTTCGCTTTGCGCGCCGCCTCACGTCTGGCCGCAGCCGCCTTTTTCGCCGACTCCGCTGCCTGCGCCTGCTTGACCTTCTTGGCCGCCTCTTCGGCTTTGCGGCGCGACACCTCGGCGTAGTGGGCCTGGGACTCCTTGATCTCCTTGAGGTGGGTGCGCGCCCGGCGTTGCGCCTGCTCGCTGGCGTCGGGCAGGGTCAGGAACTTGTCGAAGTCACGCTTGGACTCATCGAGCATGAAGGCGCGCTGTTCCGCCCGGGCGGCGTTGAACAGGAAGTCGGGGATCGGGTCGAAGCCATAGGCCTGGTGAAAGAGCTGGGCGGCCTTGCGGTAGTCGCCCTTCTTGTAGAAATGCCGGGCCATATCCAGGGCGCCCATGGCGGCCTTCTTGGCCGACGCGTCTTGTGCCGATGCGACGCCAGGCGACAGGGTCAGTACCAGCGCCAGCAGGGTGCTGGCCGGCGCCAGGGCGCGGGCTGGGCGGCGCAGGCTCTGCAAGTGACGGGGCGGACTGGACAAGGGGGCCTCCACGGCGTCTACCAATGGCGCCGGCATCTTGGCATACGCCCGCGCGGGGCGCCAATTTGCGCATGCATGCGCGCGGCGCTCCACAACGCACAGGATCGTCCGATCGGCCGGTTGCAACCGCCGCCCCATGCGGTAGGCTCCGAATCTCGCCCCAGGCCATTGCGGAGGTCGCCATGCACCTTGTCTACCTGATCGCAGCCGCGGTCGGCTGCACCGTGCTCGCCGTACAGGTGGTGCTGCAATTGATCGGCCTCGGCGGCGACGAGGTGGGCGATTTCGACCACGCGGGCGACGTGGACCATGTCGGCGATATCGGCGACGCTGACGGCGGCGAGAGCAACCTCTTCTTTGGCGTGCTCTCGCTCAAGACCCTGACCGCGTTCATCGCCTTCTTCGGCCTGGCTGGGCTGGCCGCCGGACGCCTGGGCATCACCAACCAGGGCCTGACCGTGCTGCTGGCCGGAGTCGCCGGCATCTGCGCCGGCGCCGTAGTGGTCGTGCTGATGCGCCTGCTGGTGGGGCTGCAGTCGTCGGGCACCGCCCGCCTCGAAGATGCGGTCGGCCGGACCGCCAAGGTCTACCTGGTGGTGCCCGGCCAGATGAAGGGCCGCGGCAAGATCACCGTCGATGTCGGCGGCCGCGAGATGGAGCTGTCCGCGGTCACGCCCGGTGAGGAGATTCCCACCGGCGCCATGGTCGAAGTCACCCGGCGCGTCGAGGGCGAAACGTTCGAGATCATCCGCGTCTGAGCGGGGGTCTGAGATTCGGAGGAAGCGATGGAATTCGTCGTCATCATGGCCGTCGTGGCCACCATCATCCTGTTCTCCTTCGTGCTGCTGGTGGTCAAACGCTACCGCCGCTGCCCGTCCAACCAGGTCATGGTCGTCTACGGCAAGGTGGGCGGTGGCCAGTCGGCGCACTGCCTGCACGGTGGTGGCGCCTTCGTCTGGCCGCTGATCCAGAACTACGCCTACCTGAACCTCGATCCCCTGCAGATCGAGATCCCGCTGACCGGGGCCCTGTCGGCCGAGAACATCCGGGTCAACGTGCCCTCGGTGTTTACGGTGGCCATCGGCACGGAGCCTGCGGTGATGCAGAACGCCGCCGTCCGTCTGCTGGGCCTGAATCGGCAGCAGATCACCGAGCAGGCGCGCGACATCATCTTTGGCCAGATGCGCCAGGTCATCGCCTCGCTGATGATCGAGAACATCAACCGCGATCGCGACACCTTCAGCACCTCGATTCAGGACAGCCTGGAGCCGGAACTGCGCAAGATCGGGCTGGTGCTCATCAACGTGAACATCACCGACATCACCGACGAGTCGGGCTACATCGAGGCCATCGGCCGAAAGGCGGCCGCGGAAGCCGTGCAGCAGGCGGTCATCGACGTCGCCGAGCAGCAGAAGCGCGGCGCCATCGGCGTGGCCGAGGCCGAGCGGGAGCGCGCGGTCGAGGTGGCCAACAAGGAGCGCGATCGAGAGATCGGCGTCACCGGCGCGCGCCAGGAGCAGGCCATTCGCGTGGCCGAGCTGGAGCGCAATCGGGTGGTCGGCGAGGAGCGCGCCGCCTTGGATCGCGAGGCCCAGATCAAGGAAGCCGAGCAGCAGAAGCGTATCCGAGTGGCAGACGCAGAGGCATCCGCGGTCGACGGCGAGAACCAGGCCCAGGCCAAGATCGCTGGCGTGAACGCGGACCTGCACGTGGAGCAGGCCGACGCCATGCAGCGCGCCCAGACCCGGCAGCGCGAGGCCGAAGCGGCGGTGCTCGAGGCTCAGTACAGGGCCGAGACCAAGGCCGCCATCGAGAACGCCCACAAGGTCGAGGCCCAGAAGCGCGCCGAGATCGAGGCCGTGGCCAAAGCCGAGAAGGCGCGCATCGTCGTCGACGCCCAGGCCACCGCAGAGCAGGCCCGCATCCAGGCCGAGGGTGAGGCGGCGGCCATCTTCGCTCGGCTCGACGCCGAGGCGCGTGGCAACTACGAGATCCTGCGCCGCAAGGGCGAAGGTCTGCACGAGATCGTCAAGGCAGCCGGCGGCAGCAACTCCGCCTTCCAGCTGCTGATGCTCGAGCATATGGACCACCTGGCCGAGCAGTCGTCCAAGGCCATCAGCAACATCAAGTTCGACAAGATCACCGTCTGGGATGCCGACAAGGGGGACGGCAGCAGCAGCACCGGCCGCTTCCTGCGCGGCCTGGCCACCAGCCTGCCGCCGGTCCTGCACATGATGCGCGACATTGCCGGCGTTGAGATGCCCGAGGCCCTGGGCAAGCTGCAGCAGGCGGTCGAAGAAGGCGAAAACGGCGAGCAGCGCGATCAGCCGCCGCCGCCCCCGCCGCCTGGCGAGTGAACCGCCTGCCTGGCTCCGATTATCAGTGCACGATGGCGCGTTTGGAGGTGGGCTCCGCCTCGGTGATGCGCGCACCGGCCAGCGCCCGCTCATCGAATTCGGCGTTGATATGCACCTCCAGCGCCTGGCCGCGCCGCTCGATGGGCAGCGAGACGAAGTCGTTGGCGCTCCAATCCAAGCGCGCGGTGTAGGCGCGCTGCTGGGTGCGAATGGCCAGGGTGCTGCCGCCGCCGTCCGGGTCGTCGGGCTCGGCATCGCAGGCGACCAGGTGGGCCTTGATGCCGTCCCAGCTGCGACGGGTCTTCGAGCGCCAGTAGACGCGCAGGTCACCGCTGTCGCCACGGACCACAGGGCCGAGGAAATCGGCGTGGGGGCGAAGCTCTTCGCTGCTCGGGTCGTCCAGCTCCAGGAAGAGGGGCTCGACCTTGCGGATCTCGCCGCAATCCAGGGCCAGGAAGCCATCCCAGTTCACCGCTGAGGCGTCGTCGGTGTCGTCCGTGGTGGCCATGCTGCTGTCGGTTTGACCCCAGCGCATGGTGACCACGATAGCGGCGCCCACGGCCGGCTTGACCCGCGCGCCGCGATGTACCGGCACTTCGACGCCTGCCTGCACGATGTTGGTATCTTCGATGGGGCGAGAACCGGACAGCCACCATGCACCCAGGCCCAGGGCGATGAGCGCGCACGACGCTGCCAGCGTCCGCAACCCCCGTCTGGCCCACCACGCGCGCATCTGACCGCCTCCTTGGGTGCCCTGGGCACCTCTCATCACCTTATGGATTCCGCGCTCGGCGACCAAATCGGCCACCCCTAACCTCTGCTTTGAAAACGCCTTTGACCTGCAATCTATTCTCCCCCGTGGAACTCCTTGTTTGCTCCACCATTTTTTTGCGAGGTCCCCGGACCCGATGCATGTTTTGCAAGGCATCCGGCCTTGCAGACCGACCCGCCCGGGTAGGTCCGGGAACCTTCATCTATTGCGTTGCTTTGCGCGGCGCGCCGGATCATTTCGCGCCGCTGGCGTTCGAGGTTCACAGACGCGATGACTGGCGTTCCGTTCCGACGCCTGGTGCCCAGGATCGTCATCACGCAGGTCGTGGTCGCGCTGCTGTGGAGCCTGGCTCGGGCGGCCCCGGGCGCGCCGGCGGTGGCGATCGACATCGCCGACCAAGCGCCGCCGCCAGCGTCCCGATCCATCGGCAGTGCCAGTGATGGACGGCTGGTGGACGGCGTGCAGCTGCCGGCGCGATCGCGGGGGTTGCGAACCCTGAGCGTGGTCACCCGCCGGGGCACGACCTGGGGTACACGGCGCTTGATCCGGCTCGTGCAGCGGGTGGCGGTCGAGCTGGCCGCCATGCCGGGGCACGGGCGGGTGCCGCTGCGCGTCGGAAACCTCTCGCGCCGCGGTGGCGGTCCCATCCGTTGGAGTCACTCCCATCGTTCGGGCCGAGATGTGGACCTGGCCCTCTTCGCGCTCGATCGTCGCGGCCGCGCCGTTTCCCCCGATCGCTTTCTGCGTTTTGACAGCAAGGGGCGTGCCCGCATCGGCCGCCGCCACTACCGCTTCGACGTTCCGCGCAACTGGCACCTGGTGCGGGCTTTCGTCGATCGCCAGACCAATCACGTCGCGCAGCTGTACCTGGCCGAACCCCTTCGACACCTGGTCCTGCGCCATGCCCGCGCCGTCGGCGAGCCCGAATGGCTGGTCCAGCGAGCCGCCCGGCTGCTTCAAGAGCCTCTGCACGCGGGTCGCCATGACGACCACCTGCACGTGCGCCTGTACTGCTCCCGCCACGAAGTCCTGACCGGCTGTATCGACGATGGCCCGCGCTGGCCCTGGGTGCCGGACCACGCCGCGGCCCGTCGGGATCGCATCGATCGCGCCATCGCTGGCCTGGGCGAGCCCCATGGCGCGGTTCGGGCGAGCGCTGTGGCCCTTCTGGCGCCCCTGCATCGCGACGATCGCCTGGCCACTGGCGCGCTTGTCTGGGCGGGCGGGTTTGACGAAGACGATGACGTGCGCGAGCAGGTCAGAGCGGCGCTGGCCGACCTGCGCGGGCGATGGACCTTCCAGCTGGTGATGGGCGTGCTGCCGTCGGTGGCCGATCCCGCCACCGGTGTGGCCCTGTTGGAGACGGCCCTGGTCGCCGCCAGGCGAGACGACGCGCCGATGTTGTTGGGGCTGCTGGGGCCGGATTCGGGCGGGCTGAGCCACCTGGTCGTCGGTGCCACGCGCTCGCGAATTCGCCGCCTGGTGGCCCAACACATTCGTCCGTGGATGCTGGAGTCGGCGGTGATGCCCCTGCTCACCGTGCTGACCGATGCCGATCCGAGCACCCGGCGGACCGCGCTGCGCACCCTGGAGCACCTGGCGAATCGCCGATTCAAGGACGGCAACGCTGCGGTGGCCTGGCATGATCGCCAGGGTTCGCGGGGGCGATTGCGTTGGCTGCTGGAGGGTTTCTACCGCCGTGGACTGCCCGTCGATGCCCCGGCCAACGTGCTGGTGCCACTGTTGGTGGATCACCTGCGCGGGCCCTCGGAGATCCATGCCCGCAACGCCGAGGCGCTGCTGCGTCATATCTCCCGCGGCGCGCTGATCGCCTACGTCGACACCCCCAGCCGTCGTCATCGGGCATGGCAGCGTTGGTGGCAGGTCCATCAACGCCGCTACCAGTGGCCCTGGGCGGGACGGGTGGCGGCGAACCCATCGCTGGTATCGGAGCGGGTCGCGCTGACCGAGCCCCCCTGAATCCGACCACCGAAATCTGGGTGTTTGCGCTGCAATCAGCGGGCATCAGTAGCGGATCTTCGGCCGGATCCGGAGCGCCTTGCCGGCCAGTGTGACCACAATTGTATCCACACCGCCCGGTGAGCCCGCCGCCAGCCAGGTCCGCTTGCAGGGGCCGGAGTTGCCACAGTTCATGCCGCCCAGCCACTTGCCCTGGCTGCCCGATTCGAGCTCGATGCCAACGCCGGCAGATGGCAACTGCGGCGTGCCGGCTTCGCTGTAGCCCTGGGCGGTCACGACGACCTCCTCGCCCGTCTGGACCCGGCGCTTGCTCAAGGTCACCAGCGGCGGCTCCAGGACCTGGTTCACCTTGCCCGGTGAAGGAGCATCGACGCGCTGCACATAGCCGCTGGGCCAGTGGATGCGCAGGCTTTTGACCACCGTACCGGCGGGCAGGGCGAAGTGTACGGTCGGCGCCTCCATGCCGTGGGTTGGCGCCTGGGTGCTCATCTCGGCGACATACGTGCGCCCCTCGGTCTCCAGCTGGATCAGCGCACCCAATCCCCAGGTGTTGGATACGGTGCCGCGCAGGCGCACGCCCAGCCAGCTTCCGTCGTGTTCGACGTCGTTACGCAGCAGCAGCGGCTGGTTGGTCTGGCCGCCCAACAACAGGTCCAGGTCGCCGTCGCCATCCACATCCGCGCTGGCCAGCGGTCGGCCGAGTTGTTTGGCGGGCAGGCCGAAGGTCGCGCTCAGATCGTCGAACGTGCCATCGCCGCGATTGCGAAAGAGCACCGGTCGCATGCCACCGGCGTCGTTGACCAGGAAGGAATCCCAGTCGTGGCCGTGGGTGATCAACAGGTCCTGGTGGCCGTCGAAGTCGATGTCGAAGAGCGCCGCGGACCATGACACCATGGTCAGCCCCGTACTGCTCAACGGCGCCGCGATGCCGGCCTGCGGCCCGACCGAGTTGTAGCCGCCGCCGGTCTTGGCCACCAACAGGTGATTGGCGGAGTCCGCGGTGCCCACCAGATCTGCCGGCTTCGCGGTGCGCAGGTCCATGCCATTGGCCTGCGCCTGGCGCAGCCCGATCTCGCTCAGGGCGTAGTCCAGCAATCCGTCGCCGTTGATGTCGCCCACCGCACCGCCCATGGGGGTGCCACCCTGGGCCTCGGGCGACTGGAAGACCGGCGGCAGGGATGCGACCTCGTACTTCAGCCCGCCGTCGGGTGCGCCGCGATTGCGCAGCCAGGCATTGCCGAGCTCGGGCGGACAGCTCTCTGCCAGTCCGAGCACGTCCGAGAAGCCATCCTTGTCGAAGTCGGTCACCAGGGTCGCCCAGAGCGTGCCGCCATACGCCAGGCCAAGCTGCTTGGCCCGCTCGTCGAAGGTGCCGTCGCCGCGGCCCAGGAAGATGTGCAGCCGGCTCTTGTCGTCGCAGGTAAACAGCGCCACCGCCAGGTCCAGCAGACCATCGCCATCAAAGTCGCCGGGTACCACGCCCTGCACGGCCACATTGACCGGCAACGCCAGCCCCGCGGTCTCGCCGGTGTCGATCCACTTGCCGCCGGAGTTGTGCAGCAGGTGCATCCGCGAGCCGCCGACCACCAGGCGTCGCACGCCATCGCCGGTGTCGATCCAGGCCAGCCCGCCGGTGTAGGGCTGGTCGTCGACGAAGACCTCTTGCCACTGCCACTGCCACGCAGTGGTGGCCAGGCCGAGCCAGACGGTGCCCAGGCCGTCGCTGAGCAACACATCCACCTGCCCGTCTTCATTGTGGTCGTAGAGCAGTCCGATGCTGGAATAGGGCACACGCTTGCCTTTCTGACCCGGGTCCACGGTCAGCGTCTGGCCCAGCTTGGCCGTCACGTCGACGAATCCCCCGGTGGCTTTCATCGGGCTGGGTGGCCCGCCCGTCGGCACGTCGGCGGTCATTGTGTCGGCTGGTGACACGTCCGTTTGCACCGTCTCGGCGGCCACATCTTCGGACACATCGGGCGCGGCCGGTTCGGATTTGCCGTTGCAGGACGTGGCAGCCAACCCAAGTACGAGCAGCGAGCCGACGATGCGCGGAGCCAGGGCTGGGAGGGCGGCCTTCACAGCGCCAGCATGCCGGGCGCCGGGGTCGCCGTGAAGTCGGGCGGCCCGCAACCTATACGACCGCCATCCACATCCACGTCATGACGTAGTCGGCCACGAAGATGCCGATGGCCGCGGCGACGACGGAGTTGTTGACCGCCCGTCCGACGCCAGCGGCGCCGCCGGTCACCCCAAGCCCGTAGTAGCAGGAGACAATGCTGATGGAGGCCCCAAAGGCGGTGGCCTTGATAAGCCCGACGAAGAACTCGTCGAGCAGTTGGCTCTCGAAGACGCCGCGGAAGAAGACGCGGAAGTCCACGCCGAGGATGAACTCGCTGGTGATGGCGCCGCCAACCAGGGCGAATAGGTCGCCGAGTACGGTCAGGAGCAGGAGCATGGTCACCATGGCCAGGAAGCGCGGCACCACCAGGTAGGCGATGGGGTCGATGGCCAGGGCGCGCAGGGCGTCGATCTGCTCGGTCACCTTCATGGTGCCCAGTTCGGCGGTGTTGTTGGCGCCCACGCGGCCGGAGAACATCAACCCGATGAGGACCGGGCCCACCTCGGCGAGCACCGCGTACCCGGCGCCCCATCCCAGCAGGCTGGTGGCGCCCGTGCGGCGCACGTAGATGCCGGACTGGATGACCATGATGGCGCCGGTGAAGAGCGCCGTAGCGGCGACGATGGGGTAGGACTTGACGCCGACCTTGTAGAAGTTGCGCCAGGTCTCCGGGCCGTCGAAGCGCGGCGGCATCAGGCGGCGGAGGATGGCCGTCAGCACCAGGGTCATGCCACCCAGCAGCTCCAGGGTGGTCAATACGAAGGACCCGATGGCGGCGAAGATCCTCATGCGGCGCTGAACTCCGACTTGGCGCGGAAGAAGTCTTCGACCACGGGATCGTCGCTGTCGGCGGCGTCGCTGGCGGTGCCCCGCCAGTGGATGTGCCCGTCGAGCAGCAGCAGGTAACGATCGCAGGCGGCGCGCATGCGGTCCACATCGTGGCTGATGACCAGGCAGGTGGCGCCCAGGTGGCTCTGGCTGCGGCGGACCAGGTCGAAGATCTTGGACGAGGTCACCGGGTCGAGGCCGGCGGTGGGATCGTCGAAGAAGATCAACTCCGGGTCGTTGATGATGGCCCGGGCCAGGCCGACGCGCTTCTTCATGCCGCCGCTCAGCTCGCCGGGCACCTGGTCGATGGCGTGCGGCAGGTCGACCTCGGCCAGGCGGGTGCGCACGCGCTCCATGACCTCTTCGTCGCTGAAGCCGCCGCGCTGGCGCATGGGGAAGGCGATGTTCTCGCCGACGGTCATGAAGTCGAACAGGGCGTAGTTCTGGAAGACCAGGCCGATGCGTTCGCGCATGGCCTGGCGCTGCCGTTCGGGCAGACCGAGCAGATCCTGGCCGAGAATCTCGATGCGCCCGGCGTCCGGGGCCAGCAGGCCGCAGCAGATCTTGGTCAACACCGACTTGCCCACGCCGCCGGGCCCGATGAGGCCGACGATCTCGCCGCGTTGCACCTCGAAGCTGATGCCCTGCAGCACGGCGTGTTCGCCGAATCCCTTGTACAGGTCGACCACGCGCAGGGCCACTTCGCCGTTGGCGGGGGTCATCTTCGCCCTCCCCGTTTGGTAGATGCGGACAGGCGGGTGATGGCGGCGCGGGCGTGGGCGGCCTCTTTGACCGGCAGGGTGCCCTGGCCCGCGATGGCGGACAGGCAGCGCTTGCGGGCGGCCGCGCTCGGCTCTTCGTTGCAGATGCGGCGGTCGTTCTTGCGCATGTCGCGCTGCCGGCGGTCCACCTCGGCCAGCAGACCGCGCCAGGTGCCCAGCGCGCCCCTGCCATCGCCACGGGCCTCCTGGATCGCGGCCAGGCGCGCCATCCAGACGAAGATGCGACGCGGCGCGTGGGCCGTCTTGAGCAGTCGTTTCAGGCGCTTTTCGGCCAGGTTCATCTGCTTCGGGCCCGGCTTGCAGTGGCGAGCGCCCGGGCCGGCGGGCGCGCCGGTGTAGATGTCTACCAGTCGCTCCAGGGATCGCGTGTGGGCCGGCTCCACATAACTGGCCACCACGTGGGAGGTCTCGATGGTGCCCACGATGCGTTCCAACACCAGCGCCTCCTTGGCCGGCTGGCAGGATTGTCTATGCAGACGTGCGCGCAGCTCATGACCCACCAGTCCGGCGGCTGAGGTCGGATGTTCACCAGCCATGCGGGTCAACAGCGCGATGGCCTGGCGGCGGGACTTCGCGTCATCGCTTCGCGCCAGCAGCTCGGCGGCGCGCAGCAGCAGATTGTCGGCCAGCTCGCTCTTGGGGTGGGCGCGTTCGGTGGCCAGCATCCAGGCGATGGCTGCTTTGCGGGTTCCTTCGTCGCGACCCGCGTGGCGGACCAGGTGGCTCAGGGCGCGCAGTCCAGCGGCGGTATCCGAGGCGCGCTCCACCAGGGCGCGGAAGATCTTCAGCCCGTCATTTGTGGCGCCCAGGTCGTCGTAGCGGATCTCGGCGGCGTGCAGCAGGGCTCTTGCGCGGGTGGGGCGGCTGTGGCCGGTTTTGGCGAGCTCGTCCAAACATGCCGCGGCGGGTCGTAGTTGGCCGTCGCGACGCTGGGCTTCGCAGGCGACCAGGCCGGCTTCGTCGGCGTCTTCGGGGGTGCGGGCCCGCTTGCGCAAGATGGCGAAGCGCTTCGCGGCCAGGGCATGCTGGCCATCGATGTGCAGCCGATGGGTGTAGTAGAGGTCGCTCTCCCAACGCTGTCGGGGCGTCGGTGGCGGTTTGGGGCTGGCGCAGCCGACAAAGAGCAGGAAGATGACCCCCAGCGGCACCATGACGCGCGCGCAGGTGCCGAGTCGTCGGCCCGCCAGGGCAGGGTCACATGCCGCGGGGAGTCGGCGGTTCATCGCACGACCATCTGGCGAAGCGGCTCGTGGATGTGGCCGTTGCTGGCGACGGTATTGCTGGCGAAGATGTTGTGCTCCTCGCCATCAAAACCGGTCACCTGTCCGCCCGCAGCTTCGATGATGGCGTGGCCGGCGCACAGATCCCAGGGCGCCAGGCCCACCTCCCAGAAGCCATCCAACCGCCCGGCCGCCACCTCGCAGAGATCGATGGCCGCAGAGCCCGCCCGGCGCACCCCGTGGGCGTGCATCAGGCCTCGGCCGAGCCACTTCAGCAGCTGGTCCAGGCGCTCGCGCCGGTCGTAGGGGAAGCCCGTAGCGAGCAACGAACGCGCAAGCTGTTCGGTAGATGAGGTACGGATCTGCTGTCCGTTGCAAGTCGCCCGCAGCCCCGATCCGCCGACGAACATCTCCCGTCGGGCCGGCGCCTGGACCACGCCCAGCACCGGGCGACCGTAATGCAGCAGGCCCAGGCTGACGGCGAAGTTGAGATAGCCGTGGGTGTAGTTGGTCGTGCCGTCGAGGGGATCGACCGCCCAGCAGAAGGGCAGGGCAGCCACCTTCTCGGCCAGGCGCGCTGCGCCCGCGGCTCCGTCCCGTTCTTCGGCCAGCACCGTGTCGCCGACAAAGGCGCTCCGCAGCTCGCTCAGGATGCGGGCCTCACTGTCGCGATCGGCGACCGTGACCAGGTCGATTGGCGACTTTTCGTCGATGGTCTCCAAGCGACGGTAATGGCCCATCAGGATGGCGCCAGCCTCCTCGGCGGCGCGCAGGGCCACCTTGAGACGCGCCGCGATGGCGTGCTGCAGGGCCGGATCTTCGCTGGCGGTGGGCGGTGCGGGCATGGCGAAGGCAGTGTGGTGCGGCGCGCGGCGCTGCGCAAGGCGGCGGGGCCGGTGCGGCAAACAGGGCGACAAAAGTCCTCATGAGGACTTTTGTATTCTGTCGCTAAAGGCGACCTGGGTTCCAGCATCGGCCTGCGGCCTCGCTGGGGGCGTGCCTGCAGGCTGCAGGGCAGTCGAGGGCTGCTGAGTCGCCTTCGCCGCAATCGGCCAACAGAGCCGCGCTGTTGCCTGTTTGCCGCGCACGATCGCAACAGGCACCATCAGGCTCCCGACCGGAGGACCCATGAACACGATGCACCGCCTCGTCGTCGCGGCGCTCTGCGCTGGACTGCTGCTCCCCGCCGGCGCCTTCGCGGCCGACTTCTCCCTGGCCCGGCGCTTCGTGCACACGGCGAAGTACCCGACGATGATCGTCGACGTGGTGGCCACCTGGCCGGGCAAGAAGTCGCTGCCCCACTCCCGTCGACGCAGCCATGGGTACACCTTCCAACTGACCGAAGCTGGCAATGTGGTCGCGAGCGCTCGGCTGATCCTCAAGCATCGGGTCGACGGTCGCGGCGAGGTCCTGCGCCTGGTCTACAAGTCACCCATCAAGAAGCCGACGCCGCGGGCTGTGAAGGTGACCTTGAGCCATCCGAAGTCACCAGGCACCACCGGGGCCATCGAGGTGGAGGCGTTGGGCAAGCCGAAAGTGAACGGATATGCCGTCATCGCCTTCGAGCATAACAACCGCAAGAAGGCCTACCGACGCTACGATCGCTACAAGAAGCAGGGCCTGCCCATGCACAACGGCTTCCCCCGGGTCACCGAGGGCAAGTGGCTGCGCGGTCACAAAGGCAAGCGCTGGAACGTGCTGGCCGGCATCCCCACCGAACGCGCGGTCGCCGACGCCCTGGCCGCCTTCATCAAGGCGCGCGGTTGGAAGGCGCGCGTCGAGCCGGTGGAATCGGACGCGTTCGAGCGACTGCGGGTGTTCGTATTCACCTCGACCGGCAAGCGGAGCAAGGACCCGAAGTGGAAGGAGCTGGCGCCCGCGTTCCTGGGCTGGACCGGATTCAGCGGCAGCAGCCACAAGTTGAGCTGGCCCGAGAGCAGCGCCCGCCCGGCCCGCGATAACAGCCTGTTGCTACCCTTTTTGTGGCCGAGCTGGCGGGTGAAGGATCTGCGCGTGCGCTTCGACCACGCCGACGGCTTCGACTGGGCATGCGACCAGATCTCCCTGAAGATGCCGCCCAAAACCAAGTGGGTGGTGCCGATCAAGGCGTCGATCTCGACCCAGAACTGCTCGATGATTGGCGATTGAGCCGGCCCGCACGGGGGCCTGTTCGCGGCCGGGAGTGTTCGTCCGGGTCAGCACCACGCCGCCGTCGCCGCGTCGTTGTCCAGACCGATGCGCTCGCACACTCGCCGTCGAGGCTCACTCCGGGTAGGGTTCGGGCATGAACACTTCCCTCTGCAGATCCGCCGCGATCTTCTTGTCCATATTTCTGGCGTTGACCGTCAGCGGCACCATCGCCCTGGGCCACGCGCCGGCCAAAATGCCGGCCGCGGCCACGCCCGCAATGGCCGCCGCGGGCGCTGAGGAACCGCAGGAACCGAAGTCCGTGGTGATGCATCGCGCCTTGACGTTGCTGCGCGACAACCCGGCAGGTCTGCAATCCGAACACCGCCTGCTGTGGCGCATGGACCTGTCCGATAGCGACCACATCCTCTTCCGCGACACCTATCTGGCCATCGGTCCGCAGCTGATGGTCAGCCCCTCGCTGCAGCGCCTGGGCGCCCGAATCGACTTCAAGCCGCTGGCCATGTTGGAGCTCTTTGCCCTGGCCGAATACCTGTGGTTCCTGGGCAACTTCGACTACGTCACCAGCTACGACGACGCCAGCGCCGACCACTCGCCGAAAGCCCTGGAGGTGGCCGGCGACACGGGCGGGAATTACAGCGCCACCGGCCTGAGCCTGGCCGTCTCGGCGCGCCTGCAGGTCAAGGTGAAGGATCTGGCCATTCGCAGCACCACGCGCATGAATCGCTACTGGATGGATACCAAGGATGGCGACCCGGTCTGGTACGACATCTACTGGGACATCATGTCATCGCGGCGCGGCTGGACCATGCTGCAGGATAACGACCTGCTGTACGTCAAGGATCGCCTGGTCATCGGCCTGCGCCATACGTGGACGCGGAGCTGGCTACCGGACAGCGCCATGGCAGCGGTGCCCGAAGGGGCGCCGCGACCGGACTCGATCCACCGCCTGGGGCCGCTGGTGGCCTGGCGCCTGGTGGACGAACCGAAGTACGCCGACACCGCGTTCCGGCGGCCGACGTTGCTGCTGCTGAGCCAGTTCTGGCTCGCGCATCCGTATCGGGCGGGGCAGCAGGTCTCGCAGTTCCGGCCGTGGCTCGTGATCGCGCTGGCCTTCGATGGCCGGCTGTACGGGCAGTAGCGGGGACCGGGCCGCCACCCTTGTCTCCCCGCCGCCCCTTCGGCACCATCGGCCGTCGAGGTGGCTCGTGACCTTCACCAAGGACGCCAATTCCTTCCGCGCCGACGATGTCGTCAACGGGCGATATCGCATCACGGGCATGTTGGGCCGCGGTGGTTATGGCGCGGTGTATGCCGCCGAACATACTGGCACTGCGCAGCCGGTGGCGCTGAAGATGCTGAGCGTCGACCCGTCCACGACCGACGATGACGTGGTCGCGCGTTTTTATCGCGAGGCGCGGATCACCGCTGGCCTGACGGATGTGCACACGGTGCGGGTCTTCGACGTCGGCCAGGTAGAGGATGGTCCGCTCTTTATGGCCATGGAGCTGCTGCGCGGTCCGGAGCTGAACAAGGTCATCCGCAGCCGCGAGACGGCCGGTCGGCGGGTGCTCCAGGCCGAGGCTATCGAGATCGCGCTGCCGATCCTGCAGAGCCTGGCCGAGGCCCACAAGGCGGGTCTGGTGCACCGTGACCTGAAGCCGGCCAACATCATCATCGCCACCATGGGCGACAACCAGAGCGTGGTGAAGGTGCTGGATTTCGGCATCGCCCGCACCCAGGACTCCGAGCTCACCACCGAAGGCCAGGCCCTGGGTACGCCGACCTACATGAGCCCCGACCAGGTGCGTGGCAAGAGCGTCGACGGCCGCGCCGACCTCTATTCGCTGGGTGTGATCTTGTTCCGCATGCTGGCCGGACGGGCGCCCTTCCGCGCCGACGACTCGTTCGCATTGGCCTTCATGCACGTACAGGAGGAGATCCCCGACCTGCGCAAGCTCTGCGACGACGAGGTCGACGATGCCATGGTCGATGTGATCATGCGCGCCATGGCGAAGGAGCCGGAGGATCGCTTCCAGAGCGCCTCCGAGATGCACGTCGCGTTGCAGAAGGTGGCCGAGCAGACCCGCGTGACGGCGCTGGCCGCGGCCATGGCCGCAGAGACGACGCCGGTCGAGGACCTGCCCGAGTCCGTTGACACCAGCGAGGCGCCGGCGGATGACGCGAAGGAAGCGGGGCCCGAATCGGCCGTGGAGCCGGCCATCGGCATGGGCCCAGGTGGTTCGGTGCTGGGGGCTTTGGTCGCCGAGGTGGCGGCCGACGAGGCACGCACGCCGTCCGTTGTTCGAGCGGCGTTTCGCAAGAGCGAGGAGGACTATACCAAGGTCAAGGGCGAGGATGACCCGACCGCCGCGCTGCCACACCTGCCCGCCGGCCGCGTCTTGAGGCCGGCCGCCAACGGCGGTGCGGACGCCGAAAAGCCCGCGCAGACGCCGTCGGGTGAGCTCCATCGCGACGCCACCCTGGCCCTGGACACGGGCGAACAGGCGGCGGCAAGAGCCATCGAGGCGCTGACGGTGGTCGACGTGGTGCCTGGTGACGAGGTGCCGCCCGCCAGTGGTGGAGCTCCCTTGCGCTGGGTGCTGATCGCGGCGGCGTTTCTTGCCGTGGCGGGTGGCGGTGCATGGGCCTGGCTGGGCGCCAATCGAACGGCCGCCGATGCCTCCTCGACACCCTCTGCGACCGGTGCCGAAGCGCCCGCCGCCGGCAATGCCGCCGATGGGAACCAGGCCGCGGGTGCCGTCAGCGATGCCGAGAAGGTCAAGCTGCTCATCAGTGCCGCCGAGCGGACCGACAACCCCGAGCTGAAGATCAAGCTGCTGCGCCAGGCCATGCAACTCGCCCCAGGCGACGACACCATTGAGGTGCTGCTCGAAGCTGCCAAGGACGAAAGGCGCAAGATGGCACAAGGCGAAGCAGCGGACCCCAAGGCCGCCGCAGAAGAGGCCTCCGACCCACCCGCAGCCGCAGCGACCGGCACCGCCGAGGCCCCCAAAGGCGCCGCCAAGCCCAGCGCGAAGCCGCGTCCGACAGCCCACCGAAGTGCCATTCAAGCGAGCGCCAAACCCGTCGCCAAACCCGCCACCGCTCCAACGACCCCGGCCCCCGCTCCGGCCGCCCCGATTGACGCAGCGCCGGCGCCAGCGCCCGAGCCGGCCCCGCCACCGCCCCCGCCCGTGGCCGCAAGGAAGCCTCCCGCCCCGCCGCCTGTGGTCGGCCATGCGCCGCCCAAAGAGCCTGACAAGAAAGCCAAAAAGAAAGAGCCCGAAGTCCCCGTGATGGATTTCTGAGCCGACCCGGATGCCAGCGTCTCCGAGTGTCGCTATGCTGGCCGTCGCCGCGCGCCACGCAGCCGGCCCGCGGCCGTTGCAGTCGGCATCGAGGGCACGATGAATCGCCACCGCATACGATGGGCCGCCGCCTGGCTGATATTGCTGGGCCTCTCCGTCAGCCTGCCTGCCGCTGCGGATGCCAGTCCCAAGTCCATCCGCGAACGGGGCATCGAGTTGGCCCGGGTGGCCAAGTCCAGGGCCAAGGCCAAGAGCTTCGGCCTGGCCGCCAAGATGTTCCACGAGGCCTACAACATTGACCGGGCCGAGTTCAGCTACCTGTTCAGCGCCGGTCGCTGCGAGCAGCTGGACGGCAACGTGGAGAAGGCCGCCGCCACCTATCGCCGCTTCCTGGAGATCTCGCCCACCGACCACAAGCTGAGGCCCAGGGCCAGCGCCGAGCTGGAGAAGCTCGACGCCACCCCGCCGCCACCACCGGGCGAAGACCCGGCCCCGGATCCGGGCGCAGGTGCAGGCGCCGCCAAGCAAGGCGTGGCGCCGCCACCGGGCGTGGAGAAGTCCGGTTCCGGCGGCTGGCACAGTCCGGTCGGCTGGGGCGCCCTGGTGATCGGGATCGTGGCTGCAGGGGCAGGGGGCGGGCTGTTTGCCCTGGCTGCTGACGACAGGAGCAAGCTGGAGGCCGCCGTCGACAAGAACAAGACGGCCACTGGGCTCATCACCAGCCATACCTATATCGAGGCGGTCGACGAGAAGCGAGACATCGAACGACGCCTGCTGACCTGGAGCGTCACCGCCGGTGCCGGCGCAGCGGTCGCCATCGTCGGCGCGGTTGTGCTGGCGATGGGGCCAGGTGATTCGAAGGTCCAGGCCGCGATGGCGCCGGATGGCTCGATTCGCGTCGGCTGGACAATGAGGTTCTAGGGCACAGACAACGATGCAGACACCAACCCCAACCCGGCCAGCCCCCCACGCCTACGCCCTGCTGTGGTTGCTGCTCCCGCCCGTCGCCTGCACCGTCAACATCCCCGACGGCGCCGCCCACTACACCTGTCACAGCGAACCCTGCAGCACGGACGCCGGCTCCAAGTCTGATGCGAAAGCCGACACGGGTGGCGACAAAACCTGCACCGATGCCAGCGGCTGCCCCGATGGCGACCCCTGCCAGGCGGCGACCTGCACCAAGGGCACTTGCGGTTTCAAGCCCGCCGACGAAGGCAACACCTGCGACGACGGCGACGACTGCACCACCTCCGATATCTGCACCGCCGGTGTCTGTAAGGGGGGCGGCAGCAAGGATTGTGACGACGGCAACGAGTGCACCGCCGACAGCTGCAAGTCGGGCAGCGGTTGCGTCAACTCCAATACCAGCGACGACTGCGAGGACGGAAACGCTTGCACCGCTGGCGACAAGTGCGGCGGCGGGGTCTGCAATGGCGGGCCGCCGCCCTCCTGCGACGACGGTAAGACCTGCACGACCGACAGCTGCAACAAGGCCACCGGCTGCGTGCACACGCCGTCGGATGCCGACTGCGACGATGGCGAACTCTGCACCGATGATGTGTGTAGCAAGTCCGGTGACTGCGAACATCCCGGCAATGACGCCACTTGCAGCGACGATGACGCCTGTACCACCGGCGATAAATGCGATGGCGGCACCTGCAGCGGCGGCTTGACCATCGATTGCGACGACGGCCAGGACTGCACCACCGACAGCTGCGATAAGAAGAGCGGCTGCGCGCATGTCGGCACCGGTGCGGCCTGCGACGATGGCGACCCCTGCACCCTGGACGATGTATGCGGAGATGCCGGCTGCGAAGCGGGCAAGAAGAAGGATTGCGACGACGGCAAACCGTGCACCGCCGACAGCTGCGACAAGTCGGGCAACTGCGTGCACGACAAGAACTCCAGCGGCTGTGACGACGGTGACGCCTGCACCGTGGGCGAATCGTGCAGCGACGGCACCTGCACCGGCGGCGTGGCCAAGAGCTGCGATGACGCCAATGTCTGCACCACCGACAGCTGCGACAGCCAGTCCGGCTGCGTCTTCACGCCCACCGGCGGACCCTGCAGCGATGGCGACGCGTGTACCGCCGAAGACACCTGCACCGCGGGCACATGCAAGGGCACCCCGACCGTCTCGGTGAATTGCTGCCCCAATGTCGGCGGCAAGGTGGAGAGCGGCCACTGCATCTGGACCAACAAGAACGGCCGCAAGATGACCCTTGTGCCACCGGGAACCTCCTGGATGGGCTGCAATGCCGGCAAGGATACCGACTGCGCCAGCGCCGAGAAGCCGCAACATCTGGTCACATTGGGCGGCTACTGGCTGGACATGTACGAGGTCACCGTCGCCGACTACCAGGGCTGTGTCACCGCTGGAAAGTGCCCGGCACCTTCCACCAAGTATCCCACCTGCAACTGGAAGAAGACCGGCAAGGAGCAGCATCCGGTCAACTGCATCACCTGGTCCCAGGCCAACGCCTACTGCGTGTGGGCCGACGCCAAGTTGCCGACCGAAGCGCAGTGGGAAAAGGGCGCTCGCGGCGGCTGCGAGCACAACGGTGGCCAGTCGGGCTGCCAGGCGGGTATGCGCACCTACCCCTGGGGCGAGGCGCCGGCGACCTGCAGCTACGCGGTCATCCTGGACGGTGCGGGACCCGGCTGCGGCAAGGCGGGCACCTGGCCGGTGGGGCAGAAGGCGGCAGGCGTCGGCCCCTACGGCGCCCATGACATGGCGGGCGGCATCCTGGAGTGGGTCCGCGATGGCTACTCGGCGACCTGGTACTCCAAGTTCGGGCCCCAGTCGTGGCCAGACGATCCATGGCAGTCGGCCGACATCGCCAAGCGCTCGTTGCGCGGCGGCAGCTGGTCTACGCCAGCCGGTACGGTGCGCAGCAGCGCGCGGATGAGCCTGGATCCGACGAGCATCTACGCGTATGCGGGGTTCCGATGCGTGCAGGCGTTGCCGTAGGAGGCGCCGCCGTAAGGTGCGTAGTGGCCGTTTGTAGGGTGCCGTTTGTAGGGTGCCAGGCGTTTCACAAAACGGGCCGATTGTAGGGTGCCAGGCGATTCACAACCCATTCACAAGCCCCCGATTGTAGGGAGCCGCCCGCCGCAAAGGAGTCATTCAGTGAACGTCCTCGTGCCCCTGCCAGACCTGGATTTCGACGTCACCGAGGTGGCCGTGCCGTGGAAGGTACTCACCGACGCCGGACATCATGTGGTTTTTGCCACGGAAGCGGGCGGTGTGGCGCCCGCGGCGGACCCTCTGCTCCTCTCTGGCGTACTCTTCGGCCAGCTCGGCGCCGAACCGGAGCCCAAGCGTCTGTACGCGGAGATGATTGAGACCAGCGCCTTCCAGCAGCCCATCAACTGGCGAGACCTGGCGCCGTCGGACTTCGACGCGTTGCTGCTGGCCGGCGGCCACGCCCCCGGCATGCGGCAATACCTGGGCAGCGCCGAGCTGCAGGCGAAGGTGGCGGCGTTCTGGGCGCTGAAGCGGCCGGTGGGCGCCATCTGTCACGGCGTGCTGGTGGCGGCGAGGTCCATCGACCCGGCCACCGAACGGTCGGTGCTGCACGGCCACAAGACCACCTGTCTGCCCGGCTACATGGAGCGCCTGGCGTTCTACCTGACCGCCTGGAAGCTGGGCCGCTACTACCGGACCTATCCAGACTATGTGGAGGCCGAGGTTCGTGCCGCGCTGGCCGATCCCGAGGCCGACTTCGTGCGCGGGCCCATCACGCTGGGACCCCGTGGAACTGCCGACGATGACGGGCCGGCGTTTGTGGTCGAGGACGACCTCTACGTCTCGGCTCGCTGGCCTGGGGATGCGTGGCTGTTTGCGCGCAAGTTGTTGGAGCGGCTCGGGTGACGGCGGCGGGTCAGTCTATCGCCGGGCCATGTGCACGCAGCCGTCCGCTCGTCACTGCAAACCACCGGTCACCAAATCCGCGATCGCTTCCAGCGCAGGCGCGAGCGTCTCGCCCTGGCAGATGTTCAGCGCCAGGCCGCGGCTGCCAAACAACTCCGCCAGCCGCAGATATCGCGCGCCCAGTCGCGCCGTGCCGCGGCTGCCGGCGCACATGAACGGCATCTGGCCGGGCCCCATATCCGCCTTCGAGCCGCCGTAGAAATCCCTCCTCTCCCGTTCCTTCTGCTGCGTCTCTGCCGCCATGGAGTCGCCCACCACGACCGCCACGTAGACCTGGTCGAAGTCGGCCTTCAATGTCTTCAAGCGCAACGCCCAGGTCGCAGGTGGCGCGAACTGCCACCCCGCCAGGTGTTCCTTGTTGCTCTTGTATTTGTAGAAGCCGGCCTTCGCCTGGTCGAAGATCGCCATCTGCGCGGCGACCTTGTCCAGGCAGGACTTGCGCTCCGGGGACCCTTCCTTGCAACCGTTGGGGCACATCTTGGTGCCGTCCGGCGCGATGGTGGCGCAACCCGGGGCGCAGTCGCCGGGGCAGTACATCGTCTTGCCGCCAGCGGCGGACTTGTTTTGCTTGAATCGACAATGCCCCGCAGCCAGCCAGCGGTTGCCGACCTGCGAGTCGTTGTGCATCGAACATTTCTCCCAGATTTCCTTGGTCATGACGGACGCATCGTGGGGGTGCAGGTCCAGGTGCATGGAGCAGTCGTCGTCCCGGCTGATGAAGACAACCAGAAGCCTGGCGTCATCGCGTAGCAATCGGCTGTTCTGGCAGGCTTCGGGCACCACGCTCGCCAGGCCGACGAGGCCCGCGCACTTGCCCTTCACCTCCGCTTCGCAGGTCTGGGCGTCCTTGTGTTCGCTGCATGCCAGGTCGTGCGGCCCTTTGCAGCAGGCCGCTATCTCGCGTTTGCAAGCTCCATAGGGCGTCAGGTGCTCGCAGATGGTCGCCTTGTCCATCTCGCACTTCTTCTTGTTGAGCGCGATGATGCTCGGCTTGGTCTCGTTGCACCACTTGGCGCCGGTGGTACAGCACGAGCGCAGAGAATCGACACAGGCCTGGTAGTCGCAGTTGGGGCCCTTGGGATCGAGCGCCTTCCAGGCCGCCCGCATGCCGCCTTCGAATTTCGCCTCCTGGGTGGTCGAGGGAGCGATGTTCGCGATGCAGCGAAAGGCGTCTGCCTGCGTGTGTGCGATCACGGCGGGCGTGTCGGCTGCCGCCGGGCAGTGCGCGGTATCGGGTGGAATCAGGCACACGCCGTCGCCGGGCGCAATGCCCCCTCCGGTGCATCTGGCGGTGCAGTCCTTGCCGCCCTCAAAGCGGTCGCAACAGGCTTGATCGCCGGCGGCGCCAGGCTCGCAAACCGCCTCGCAGTACGTATTGATGGAGCAATTCGGATTGCCGGCGGAGTCGGGGTCGAAGGGGTCCTCGGTGTACTGCGGGAGTCCACACCGCCACTTGCCCTGCGCCAGCGTCTGAAGCTGCTTGGCGCTGGCGGTCACGTGGCATGGCGGGTAGCAATCCTCCCCGGGAGATGTAAACGGAGGAGGATTCGAGCACTCGGCGTCATTGTGGCAGGGCACCCGCACAGATTCGGGGCAATGGATCGAGACCGTTTGGGCTGCATGGTGGCGGAAGCGGCCGACCACGGGCGCGACGGTCTTGTCCGGCGCCTGCTGGTCGGTGATGACGGCCATCTGCACGTCGATGCCCTGGACCTTGTTCAATCGGCTGGCGAAGGCGGCGTACGCCTTGGTCAAATCGCGTTGGCTTCGGCACATGCCGTGCGAATCCTGCAATACCCACAGGATGTCGATCTTGGGTGGCGCGGGCGCGGCGCCGCTGTCGGACACCTCCGGCTCGGTCGTGGTGGCGTCGACGGGCGTGGGCGGCGCGTTGCCGCAGGCGGATATGAGCGTGGCGACGAGCAGGGCTGGCCAGACGCGCCGGACGGCGCTGCTGCAGGCGGCTGCGACATGCCGAATCGTGGCCATTGTGCCTCGGCAGGTGGTGAAGGTCCTGGGGATCAAGGTAGCACACGCCAGTTGCTGGCGAGTGGGCCCCTGCCCGTGCCCATGCCCGTGTCCGTGACCGTGACCGTATCCGCACCCGCCTGTGTGCTATACTCGTCACAGGATCCCCTACCAGCCGGCCCATGCCCCCGCAACGCCGGCCCCACCCGCCCGGCCGACGCCGGGTCTGGCACGGTGCTGTCATGCCCCTGGCCCGCCGCTCGCTTTTTGCAGATGCGCCGGCCTTGTCTGCGCTGGCTGGCCTGCTCGTCACCTCACTCTGCAGCGTCCCGATGACGGGTTGCAGCGACTCCGAACCGGCTGGCCTGCCGACCTGGGGGCAGGCGCAGCAAGACACCTCCGGTCGCCTGTTCGATGTCGGCAGGAGTGCACCCGATGCTGGCGTCGTCGCCGCCGACCCCGACGTATCCGACGGCGTCTCTCCTGCAGACGGCTCCTGGACCATCGGTGGTGCTGATGGCGCAGCCTTCTTCGAGGTCGAGGACGCCGCAGATGGCGCCGCGGATGGCAGCGATGATGTAGGTGGTGACGCTGCCGAGGTAGCCGCCCTGGATGCCGGTCCGGGGTGCCAGACCGACACACTCTCCTCCTGCCAGACCAAGACCCCCACCGGCACCTGTCCCGGCAGCCAGGCCTGCACCGAGCAGGGCCTCGGCCCCTGCCTGCCAGCCCCCGTCTCCGAGACCTGCAACGGCGTCGACGATGACTGCGACGGACAGGTGGATGAACTGACCTGTACCGACGACACCGTCTGCACCAAGTCCACCTGCAAACCCGAGAGCGGCTGTGCTGTGACCTTCGAGGACGGCGAATTCTGCGACGCCGATGGCGACCCCTGCACCGTTGGCGACCACTGCAAGGGGGGATTGTGTGTTCCCGGCGCTGGCATCCCTTGCAATGACGGCAACGCCTGCACCACCGACGCTTGCAAGGCGGGCGGCGGCTGCGGCCACGACGGCAGCAAGCTCAACGGCGAGTTCTGCAACGCAGACAGCTCGGTCTGCACGGTCGCCGACGCCTGCCAGGACGGCGTCTGCAAGGCGGGTTCCGCGCTGCCCTGCGCGGACGGCAACGGCTGCACGGTCGATGGCTGCGACCCAGCCGACGGATGCACCAATACCGACGCCTCCGGTCCGCCCTGCGATGACAGTGACCCATGCACTGTCTCGGATGCCTGCAACAAGGGCGCCTGCACCGGCGGCATACCCAAGAACTGCGATGACACCAATCCGTGCACGAAGAACGCGTGCATGGCAGGCAAATGCACTACCGAGCTGCTGCCCAACCAGACGCCCTGCGGCGACGATCGCTGGTGCTACTTCGGGCTGTGCTCCTGCAAGACCGGTCTCAAGCAGGGCCCCAAGGGGTGCATCGACGTCAACGAATGCACCACTGGCAAGCATGACTGCGGGCCCAAGGCCATCTGCACCAACCTGCCCGGCAGCTTCAGCTGCGCCTGCCCGGCCGGCATGATGGGCGACGGCAAGACCTGTACCGCCGCGCCCAAGTGCAGCAAGTGCGGCGTCAATACGAAATGCGTCGACAAGGGCGGCTCCTATAACTGCGTCTGCCTGCTGGGCTTCGAGGTCACCGGAGATGCGGTCTGTCCGCTCGGCGAGCCGCTCAAGGCCTGCTACGAGGCGGTCGCGGCGGGCAAGAAGTCCGACGACTGCATCACGTCATTCGCCAAACCTGACGCCGCGTGCATGTCGTGCATCAACAACAAGAAGAAGTACTGGTACGCCTGCGATCCCGACCCAGGCAAGCGCTGCCGGGCCCTGTCGGTGCCCGATGACGGCAAGTGCGCCGACTCGGTCTATGCCAGCAACTACGTCACCGTTGGCCAGAAGACCAAAGCCTGCGCCAAGAAGGCCAGCTACAAGTACGCCTACCTGCACCTGCCCGTGGGCAAGAAGATCGACGCCAAGTGCGAGGCCTGCATCTGGCTGGCCACGCCCATCTCAGACGGACCCATCAAACCCTGGGAGCCGATCCCCAAACCGCAATGCGGCGCGCCCTGCTGCAAGGTGTCGGCCGGCAAGGCGGTCGACCCGAAGACGTGCAAGTCGGTCAAGGTGTATGCGCCCACGGGGGGCTGTGCCGGCGGCTTCAAGACATGGTGTTTGAAGAAGGACTGAGCGAGGCGCGTGCTACTGGAAGTCGACGGAGACGCCCCAATTCGTCTTCCAGGGCGTCAGGCCGTCGCAGGTGGCGCGCACCTGGACTTCGCCCCAGTCGCCCGCCACGGGTTTGGCCCCGCTGAGCACCCGCGCTGAGATGACGCCCGTGCCGGTGCCTTCAATGGCGGCCAGGGCGTCCTTGGGCACCACGCCTTTGCCGCTGTCGGCCGGGAAGCTGCAAACCAGGTTGGTGGACGGCAGGTCGGGGATCTGGGGTCCGCCGATCTGGAAGACGACCTCACCCGACGAGCTGCCGGTCCAGGCCACTGCCAGATCCTGGGTGCGGTCGATGGGCATCTTGTTGCCACGGGCGTAGGTCGGCGCGGTGATGGTCACGTGCGAAGGCGCCACCAGCTTGGCTTCAAAGGCGGGCAGGATGCCCCCCAGGGCGTTGATGGTGAGTGACTCGCCGCCGAGGAAGATGGCCTGCTTGGAGTCGGTCCAGGCTTTGTACTGCTTGTTGGCGGGCAGGATCTCGACGTTGTAGATGCCACCGCTCACCCGCAGTGGCCCGGCGTGATGAAAGGCGAGCTTGCTGCTGCCGGGCGTGGTCTTCTTGCTGTAGCTGCGCACCTCGCAGGGGCCGACCATGACCTTCTTGGCGTTGAAGGGGGACGGATCCTGGTCCAGGAACATCGCGCTGAAGGAGCCGCTCTTGAGGTTGCCCGACGACCAGCTGTGCACGCTGACGTAGGACGTGCGCAGCGCGCCGGCAGCGACCGGCTTGACGTTGCCGCCGGTGGGGTTGCCGGTGACGTCGGAAAACCCAGTGTCCGGTCCCCCGCCTCCGGCGTCGGCAGCGGGCGGATTCTTGCCGTCTTCGGCGACGGTCCCGTCGCTTGCTTGCACATCGCCCGCGGCCACGTCCGCGGTGGTGTCGGTGGCGCCGCCATCGGTGGTGGCGTCTGTATTCGTCGTTGGCGTGCCCGTGGTCTGCGTCGTTTCGCTGCAGCCGAAGGCGACGGCGAGACAGAAGACGACAACTGGCAGGTGTCGAGGGATTGACATCATGGCTTCCTCCTCGGCTGGGGGCCCCGAACTTGCGCGTTGCGGCTGGCGGCGAAGGCTAACACGGAACCCGGCCCTGGACCTGCCCGATTCTTGGCGCTGCCACGGCCCCGAAGGCGAATCTACGTTCGGGTAGACGCGCGCAGATTCCGCAGTACCTGCCAGCACATAAACGAAACAATATTGCGACCTGGCGGCGTGGCAGAAAATCTACTCACGAGTAGGGAGGCGACCATGGCCCGCCCAGCCACGCGTAGAGACATCCCCGCGACCCGGCAACGTCTCCTGGACGCGGCCGAGAGCACTTTTGGCGGCGACGGCTTCGACGGCGCGCGCCTGGCCGATATCGCCGCACTGGCGGGCATCCGGCGGCCTTCACTGCTGTACCACTTCGACTCCAAGGAGACGCTCTACACCGCGGTGGTGGAGCGCGCTTTCGACGACATCGGCCGCGCCCTGGCGGGTGCCATGATCAGCGCCGGCTCCTTTGAGGCCCGCATCACCGGCCTGGTGGAGCGTTTCGCCGACTTCCTGGAGCGTCGCCCAGACGCCGGCCGCATCTTCCTGCGCGAGGTGCTCGATGGTCACGGCCCCGGCCGCGCCATCATCGGCGGTCAGGGCGGTCCGCTGCTGACGCTGGTGGAGGGCTTCCTGCGCCACGACGCCGGCGACCGCATCCCGGCCGACTATCCGCTGCGCGCCGCCTTGATGCAGACCGTATCCAACCTGCTGCTCTGGTCGGCGGCCGGGCCTTTGCGCCGGCCACTGTGGGGCGGCGATCACCACGCCTGGCTCCTGGCGCGGCCCATCTGGGACCTGCATGGCGCCGGCCAAGGGGGGAATTGATGCAGTTCGACACCCTGACTCTGGACCCGAAGATCAACCGGCTCAATCGTCGCCTGGAGAGCGTGGTCAACACGGCAATCCGAGGTGTGGATCGCGTGCGTGGCGGGCTGCGCATCGGCGGCCGCAAGGCGCCCTACGACGACGACGCCTACGAGTTCATCGGCGGCGACGCGCCCAACTTGCGCAAGAAGCATTACGACAAAAGCCTGCGTCACCTCTGGAAGGCCGAGTCCAACTTGCCCTGGTCGAGCTTTCGCGACTGCAACGCCGACGAAAAGGAGCTGCTGGGCATGGCCGATCGCGCGCTCAGCGATGAGGAGCGCGAGTGCGTCGAGCGCATGCGCTCCGAGGACTACAAGACGCTGCTGGATCGCGAATATACGCCCGAGCAGAAGCAGGCCATCGTCAACATACTGACCCTGATCGGCCACGGCGAGGCCTATGCCTGGCTGGTCTCCACCGACCTGCTCAACAAGGTCAAGAGCACCGGCGGCCGCGCGGCATTGACCATGCAAGTGTTGGAAGAAGCCAAACACTTCGTCGTTCTGCGCGAGCTCATCGGCGCCTTCGACCGGCCTATCCCGCGCATGAACGCCTGGGAGTACGTGCTGTTGGAGCGCACCTTCAAGTCGAACGGACTGGAGCAATTCTTCGGCATGAACATCGTCGTTGAGGGATTCGCCCTGGGTCTCTTCGGCATGATGGCGCACATGCCGGGCCTCGAGGTGCTGGCCCTTTTCCACCTGGACGAGTCGCGCCACACCGCCCTGCCGACGAATTACTTCAAAGAGTTCCCCATGACCTGGTGGCGCAGTCACGACCCGCGCGCTCAGCTGCGGCGGCTCAGCCTGGTCTTGCCGGCGCTGCCCATGCTGCCGTTCATCGAGGCCGACCTGGCCATCCTGGGCGTGGACGCGTTCGATTTCGGCGGTTCCACGGCGCGCAAGATCCTGAACCTGGCCGACCGGGTCGGCTTCCGCTATGCCGTGCCGCGGGCGCAGCTGGAGCAGTTCATCGACTGGCTGTTCAACTCCTACTGTCAGGCCACGCGACCCGAGCATGAGCGGCGCACCTATATGCGCGCCGAGACCAGCCGCGGTCGCACCATCCGCGCTGTGGAATCCACCATCTTCGGCAAGCCCCACGCCGCCTGATCTTCCGTTCCTTCGCGCCCAACCGTATTCTCTGCAGACCGCTGCTGGCGGTGGAGGATCGGATGTCGCGCCGTGTTGCCCCACGACACCATGACCGGGTTGGTTCGCAGCGTCGGGCGGACACGTTGACCATCTTGCTCGTGGCGCTGTTGGTCTCGGCGTGCGGCAGCAAGGATGACCCGCCCGCCGCCGATGCCGGTCCTGTGCAAGACACTGCACTGGCCGATACCGCGCCAGACGCCGGGTCGGATGTCTCTGCTGCCGAAGATGTCGCCCCGCTCCCCGACCTTGCGCCGGATGTGCCCGCGCTGGCGGACGCAGTCTCGGTCACCGCCGACGCTGGCACCGTATCCGACGCCAATGTCAGCGCCGGCGATGCCACCGAACCGGCAGATGCCGTCGCAGGGCCCTGCGATCCGAAGACCGCCGGTCTGCACCAGGTCAAGTACGCCGTGGAAGACCTGGCCGAGGTCTACGCCGTGGCCCCCCTCGCCGACGGATACGCCATGGCCGGTGTGGCCGAGGTCAAGGATGGTTTCGATGGCCTTCTGATTCGGGCCGATACCACCGGCAAGGCGCTCTGGCACAAGACCTTTGGTGGCGATGGCCTGGAGCTGCTCTACGGCATCGTCGCCATGCCCAAGGGTGACCTGGTCGTGGCCGGCTCGAGCGACTCCATCAACGGCCAGAGCGACCTGGCGTGGGTGGTTCGGCTGTCGGCCAAGGGTGAACTGGTCTGGCAGGCCAGCTTCGGCGCGCCGGGCAAAGCCAACGCCCTGGGCATCGCCCGATCCGGCGCCAACCTGGCGGTGGCCGGCTGGCGCGAAGAGGACAAGATACGACAGGGCATGCTGTTGCTGCTGGACGATGCGGGCAAGCCCCTGTCCATGGTCAACGACGGCGCCAAGGGCAACTCCGAGCTGGCCGCCCTGGAGGTAGACAACGCCGGCGTCGCCGCCGCAGGACGTCGTTGGGGTGCCGATGCCAGCGCTCCCGGCGCCTGGTTGTGGCGCCTGGATCTAAAAGGTAAGCCCGTGCAATCGCACACCTATGCCGCGCCCGCTATGGGCGGTGGCAGCGCCGAGGCCACCTCCCTGGCCGCCGTCACAGGGGGCGGCTGGGTGCTCGGCGGCTGGGGGCCGGACGCCAAGGGCAAGAAGCAGGTGGGCTGGATCCTGCGCGCTGACGGTGCTGGCAAGGCGTTGTGGTCGCGCAGTTTCGCCGACGTTCCGCGGGTGCTCGGCGTGGCGGTCAGCGCCAAGAGCATCATCGGCGTCGGCCATCACAAGTCCGACGGCGTGGTCGTAGCCGCCTGGCTGCGCACCGGCCTCAACGGCAGCCTGTCGGGCACCGTGCCCGCCCTGGCCACCAACGCCCGCCTGCACGCGGTGGCCATCGTCAATGACAAGCGGGTCGCCGCGGTCGGCAGCCTGGATGGCGACAAACAGACCGCCGGCTGGTTGCGCATCGCCACCGCCTGGGGCGACGCCCACTGCGACAACGCCGGCGATTGCGCCGCGCTGAAGCTGGACGGTTGCCTGGATAACGACCCCTGCACGCGAGACTGGTGCACCTCCGGCACTTGCGACCACGGTCCGTTGGCCAAGTGCCCGTGAGTCAACGGGAGGCGAAGATGAGAGCCACGACACATGCTGCGGCCGCAATCCTCTTGTCGGTGTTGATGACCGGCGGTTGCGGCACCGAACCGGGCGGCGGCAGCGCGCCATCGGATTCTGCGGTCGCAGATGTTGGCTCAGACGCGACTGGTTCGGACGTCACGGTCGATGCCACAACGCAACCCGACGCGGGCGCCTCGCCGAGCGACTCCGCCTCTGCGCTGGACGTGCTCGTCGATGCCGGCGGGGCCGTGGTCGATTCCGGCACGACGTCCGACGCCCTGTCGTCAGACAGCGGCGCCGTGACAGACGGCGGCGCCCTGATAGACGGCGGCGGCAGCGGGTCGGCGGACACCGGCGGGCCGGTCGATGGGGCGACGACACCGGATTCTGGCAACTCCATCGATGGCGGCCCGGCAGATGCGGGCACGTCGAACGTCGACGGCGGCGGCCCACCGGACGTGTCTTCGGCCGGCTACATGCTGGGCGAGTGCAAACCCGGCGCCAAGGGCTACAACTCGTGCATCATCCAGGCCTGGCTGGCCTGCCTGAAGCCGTCCGGCAAGTGCGAGGCCGAGTCGACCGGCCCCGATATGGACGTGACCTGGGCCTCCGGTTCTTCGTTCAAGTGCGTCGTCCTCAGCCAGGACAAGGGCGTGGAGTGCACAGGAAAGGGCCCCAATGGCCAGGTGTGCATGGTCTTTGTGGTCAACGCCAAGCCGGACGACTCCGCGGTCGGCAAGATGGTCACCAACGGCCAGACCTACACCATGACGTTCACCTCCAGCGGCGCCATCGACGTGCTCTGCGCCAACGGCAAGCTCGAGAAATACGCCCAGGAGGAGGACCTCTGTTCACCCATGGAGCTGGACGAGTGCGACAAGAAAGGCAGCGGCGGCGGCGGACCGGCCTGTCCGCCCATGTTCAGCTGCGACGCCAACGGCAAGTGCCCGCCCGACTACAGCTGCGATGTGGCCTCGAGCTCCTGCCTGAAGCTCTGCGACCCCAATGGCAAGTGCCCGGCTTGCACCGAATGCGATTCGAACGACAACCTCTGCCACCCCATGCCGGGGCCGCCGCCGCCGTAGCGTCCATCTGAACGCGGAGCCGGGACTCTACGGCTTCAGGGGGCCCAGGTAGGTCACCGTCAGGTTGCCGTAGGTGCCGGTGGCGTTGCCGTGGTGGTAGGCGTAGTTGTTGCCGCCACCGTGGTCGTGGATCTGCAGCCAGTAGCGCTCGTTGGTGTTGAAGGCATGCACCACCTGACCCATGTTGTCGTCCCACTGGTTGCCGGAATACTCGTGGGCGAAGTAGAGCCGCGTATTACTGCCCTTGGCGTTGCGGCGGAACATCTCGATATGCGGGTAATTGCCCGTGGTGCTGATGGTCCAGAAGTCCATGCGGTAGTAGCCCGGAATCAGGAACTGCACCTCGTTGTTGACGATCTTCAGGTACTTCTGGGCAGTGTTGAGGATGGTGCCGTTGAGGCAGTACTTCACCCAGCCGGCGCCATGGCCATGTTTGCTGCAGTAACCGCGGTAGATGATCGGCTTGGGATAGGCGGCATGCCAGACGCTGCCGTTGCAGACCTCCAAACCGTAGGTCTTGTCGTAGCGCAGGGTGCCCTTGGTGGCCGCGGCGCATTTCGCTGACGTGGTGCCCAGCTTGAGGCCGCCGCTCAGCGCCACGCTGCCCTTGACGTCCAGGTTGCGGGCCAGCTTGTCGGTGCCGACGATCAGGTCGCCCTGCACGTTGATCTTCTGGTTGGACAAGGTCTTGATCTTCACGCAGAACTTGGTCACCGCGCCATCCTTGGCGTTGTTGAGGAACTTGCCGTCGATGACCTGGATGCGCCACTTGCCCTTGGGGTTCTTGTTGACCCAGCCGGTCAGGTCGCCCTTGAGCACCTTGGTCTTGGATGGCCAGACACCCGACAACGTCTTTCCCGGGCCCGTCTTATCCCACAGCAGGTACTCCTTGTTGTTGGGATCCCAGAGCTTGACGATCACCGTCTTGATGTCGCTGTTGCTGACATCGATGAGCACGTCCAGCTTCTGGGCCAGGCCGTAGTCGCCGAAGATCAACTCGGCGCCCACGCCGATGGGGTTGTTGTCCTGGATGGGCACCGACTTGTTGAGGCAGTCGGTGTTCTCGAACTGGTTGTGGATCAGCGAGTTGGAGATCTCGTCGATGCCGTCGGCGGGCAGGGCGCTGGCGTCCATCGCCTTGACGCACTTGAGCGTGCCGTCGGGGTTGATGCCCTTGACCACCTCGCCGGCGACCTTGCACTCGCCCGAGGGGATCTTGATGCCGGTGAGCTTGCTGCCGTCGCCCTGGAAGACCCCCGCCGACACGGACGCGGCGGCGATGGCTTTGGCCTTGAGCGCGTTGCCGCCCAGGTCCACATCCTTGTCGAACTTGATCTTGTCGACGGTGACGCAGCCGGTGCAGGCGAGGGTCAACGCCGCGTTGGCGGGTCCGCCCTTGGTTTTCGCGCCGGCGTAGGTGAAGCCGACCTTGTCCGCGCCAACCGCGCCGTTGGCGAGCAGCTTGCCGTCCACGCAGCCCGAGCAGGCGAGCTTGTGGGCCACGTCGGCGAGCAGGGCGTAGGCGACCGAGCGCAGCGCCCGGCGAGGGAACTCGGGTTCGTCGCCGATCTTCACCCCCAGCCAGGGGCTGGACAGTTGGGCCAGTACGCTCGCGCCGATGGGCTTGACGGTACCCAGCACGTGCACGAAGCGGCCGTTGGTGACGCCGATCTTGAGCGGCCCTTCCATCCACGCGGCGCTGCCGCCCTGCTTGACGTTGTAGATGGCGAAGGTCGCGTCGTAGATGCCGTCAGCGGCCGCACCACCGCCAGCGCTGCTGAGCACACCCTCCACCGCCATGGTGCCGGGTGCCGCAGCCTCCGCAGTTGTGGTCGCCAACATCGCGACCATTGCACTCGCCGACACTGCGGCCATCGCCGCAAAACGCATCTTGCTGCCCATCATCTCGCTCTCCAATGGGTGCGGAAATACCCGCCCCGTCAATCCGTGATGCCTACGTCGTCAATACGCCAGACCGAGTTGCCGATGACCACCTCGGACGAGACCAGGAAGCCGACGTGCACGGCGCCCGTGCCAGGCAGCAGGGCATCGATCTTGTAGCTGTACGACTTCTGTCCGTTCTCGACGCTGATGCCGCCGACCACCTTCCACGTCTTGCCGCCGTCGGCGGACAGGCGCACCGAGCAGGTGGCGTTGGGCGGGATGCCGGGGATCGGCGGCCCGCCCGTGCGCTGGAAGAAGAGCTTGAACGACAGGGTCGCCTTCTTGGTCGCACCCACCTGCACGGCGGGCGAGATCAGCCATGCGGCCACCACCTTGAAGTTCAGACCCTGGCCAATTTCCTGCAGCTGTGCGTACTTGTTGAAGAAACCGCCCAGCTTCCAGAGCGCCTGGGCCTTGTCCTTCTTGGTCGACCAGCCGCCCTCGACGAAGGAGGTCTTGTAGCCGTTGAAGTTCTCGAACCAGGGCAGGGCGCTGCCCAGGGCATCGCAGACATCGCCCTTGCCGTCGCCGTCGCTATCCTTCTGATCCTTGTTGGCCATGAGCGGGCAGTTGTCGTTGCCGTCGAAGATGGTGTCGTTGTCATCGTCGGGATCGCAGGCGTCGCCGAGGGTGTCCTTGTCGGTGTCGAGCTGGCCTTTGTTCTTGATCAGCGAGCAGTTGTCATCGCTGTCGGCGATGCCGTCATTGTCGTCGTCGGTGTCGCAGGCGTCGGGCTGCTTGTCGCCGTCGGTATTGACGCTCTGGATCAGGTTCTGCCCGATGGCGAAGTCGTCGATCATCAGGCCGAGATACTTGCTGTTCTCGATGCCGTCGACCGAGTCGAAGCGGAAGCGGAAGCGCACATTCTGGCCGCCGAAGTTGGTCAGGTCGACCAGCTGTCGGGCCCACTTATGCATGATGGTGCTGGCGTCCTTGGTGTAGATGGTCGACCAGTCGGCGTAGCCCTTGGCTTCGGTGGCGATCTGCAGCCAGACCTTGTCGTACTTGGTGCCGTCCTCGACGTTGAAGTAGTAGGCGTAGCTCAGGGTCAGCTTCGGCGCCTTGGGCAACATGACGATGGGCGAGGTGGCCGTGCCCTGGTTCTTCTGGTTGCCCGACTGGATGCTCTTGCCGTTGCCGTAGTAGAGCGAGCCCTTGCCCGTCTTGATGAGGTCGCCCTTCGTCCAGACCTGCCAGCCGACGTTCTGGATCTTGGGCGTGAAGGTCCAGCCGTCGTCCACGCCATCCCAGCCGAAGTAGGCCACTGAGCCGTCGTCGTTGACGCCGTTGCAGTTCTCATCCTTGCCGTTGCAGGGGATGTCGACGGGGTGTGGCGCGTCGGGGTCCTTGGGCGCGCAGTCGCTGTTATTGGCGTAGCCATCGCCGTCCATGTCGTTGTCGCAGGCGTCGCCCAACTTGTCGCCATCGATGTCGCTCTGGTCGGGATTCGGCGTCAGCTTGCAGTTGTCGCAATCGTCACCGACGCCGTCGTTGTCGCCGTCCTTCTTGCCGTCATCGGGGATCTTCGGGCACTTGTCGCAGGCGTCGCCGATCTTGTCCTTGTCGGCGTCTTCCTGGCCCGGATTCTTGGTGAAGGGGCAGTTGTCGTTGGGATCGAACTGGCCGTCATTGTCGTCATCCAGGTCGCAGGCGTCTCCCTGCTTGTCGCCGTCATTGTTGGCCTGATCCTGGTTGGAGATGAGTGGGCAGTTGTCCTTGTTGTTGGCGATCGTGTCGCCATCGACGTCGGGATCACAGGCATCGCCGACGCCATCCTTGTCGGTGTCGGCCTGGCCGCCGTTGGAGTTCTTCGGGCAGTTGTCGGTGTCGTTGCAGACGCCATCCTTGTCCGTATCCGGGCAGCAGGCGGGCGACTTGCTGGGCTCGTGGCCGCAGACGCCAGCGAAGCAGTAGTCGATGGTGCACTCATCCTTGTCGTCGCAATCCTTGTCCTTGTAGCACTCCTGGGGCTTGACGCACTGGCCGCCCACGCAGGACGTGCCGCCGCCGCAGGTGCCGCAGTTGCCGCCGCAGCCGTCACCGCCGCACTTCTTGATGCCGCAGGTGGGCGTGCAGTCCTTGAAGCACAGCCCCACCTGGTTGTTGCAGCTGGTGCCGGTCTTGCACGTGCCGCAGGAGCCGCCGCAGCCGTCGGGGCCACAGGTCTTGCCCTTGCAGGTGGGCGCGCAGAGGCACTTGCCACCCGATGAGCAGTACTGACCGGTCTTGCAGGTGCCGCAGATGCCACCGCAGCCATCGTCGCCGCAGATCTTGCCGGCGCATTGCTTCTCACAGGGGCAGTAGCCGCAATCCTGGGTGCAGTTCTCGCAGGTCTCGCCCAGCTGCTTCTGGCAGCTCAGGTTGCCGCAACTCGGCAGCGGGCAGCAGTCCTTGGCGCAGCTGTTGCAGCTCTCGCCCACATCGCAGATGCCGTTGCCGCACTCGGGCGGGCAGACGCCGCAATCGGTGGGACAGCCCTTGCAGTTCTCGGGCGCCTCGCACTTCTTGTCGCCGCAGACCGGCGGGCACTTGCCGCAATCGGCCACGCAGTTGCTGCACTTTTCGCCCGCTGAGGGGGAGCAGACGCCGTCGCCGCACTTGGCCGGGATGCCCTCGCAGATGCCCTTGGCCGAGCAGGTCTGGCCGGGCGCACAGCTGCCGCAGCTGCCGCCGCAGGCGTCCGAGCCGCATTGTTTGCCAGCGCACTTGGGCACGCAGGCGGTCCCGCAGCCGCCGCATTGTTTGGACTGGCACAAGGCCACACAGCCCTGATCCCAGCCCGCCGCGCAGCAGAAGGGGTCGGCGGCGCAGACGCATTTTTCGCACTTGCAGCCATCGCAGCCACCGCCGGGTTTGGGCTTGCAGCCATCCGAGAGCGGGCACTTGCCGCAGTCCTTGCTGCAGTTATTGCAGGTCTCGCCCTTGACCTGCTCGCACTTGTTGTCGCCGCAGATGGGCAGGCAGGTGCCGCAATCGTCGGGGCAGCTCTTGCAGTTCTCGCCGTCGCTGTCGCACTGGCCATCGCCGCATTGCGGCGGGCACTTGCCGCAATCGGCCGGACACTTGCTGCAGCTCTCGCCGCCGGCGATATCGCACTTCTTGTCGCCGCAGACCACGCACTGACCGCAGTCCGCCGCGCAGGTCTTGCAGTCCTCGCCGGTCTCGCAATTCTTGTTGCCGCAGACGGGCTTGCAGGGACCGCAATCGGCCGGGCACTTGCTGCAGCTCTCGCCGGCAGCCGGCGCGCAGATGCCATCGCCGCACTTGGCGGGGCAGGGGCCGCAATCCTGCGGGCACTTGGAGCAGCTCTCGCCGGCCGCCGGCGAGCAGACGCCATCGCCGCACTTGGCGGGGCAGGGGCCGCAATCCTGGGGGCAGGAGGTGCAGGACTCGTTGTCGCCGGGCTTGCAGACACCGTCGCCGCAGGTGGGCTCGGGTTTGCAGAGTTTGGCCCAGTCGTCGCAACAATCGTTGTACTGCTCGCAAGCGTTGTCGCATTGACAGGACTTGTTGCCGTCGTATTTGCCGCACAATCCCTTGCAGCTGTCGTTGGGGCAGTTGCCGCAATCAGCGGGGCAGTTCTTGCAGTTCTCGCCAGACTTGGGCTGGCAGACGCCGTTGCCGCAGGGCTTGGCAGACTGGCACTTGAAGTTGACGCACTTCTGATTGCCGGCACAGCCGCCGCAGGACTTGCTGCAGCCGGCGGGGATGCCGCACTGCTTGCCCTCGCAGGAGCAGGGATCGGGGGCGCAATCCTTGGGGCAGGTCTTGGCGCTCTCGCCCGCTTCGCACTTGTTGTCGCCGCAGACCGGCGGGCAATTGCCACAATCACTGGCGCAGTTGGCGCAGGATTCGCCCTTGTTGGATTCGCACTTGCCGTCGCCGCATTTGGCCGGGCAGGCGCCGCAATCTTTCGGGCAGCTGGTGCAGCTCTCGCCGTCGGCGTCACACGCGCCGTCGCCGCAGCTGGGCGGGCAGGGGCCGCAATCCTTGGGGCATTTATCACAGGTCTCGCCAGCTTCGCAGTTGTTATTGCCGCAGACCGCGGGGCAGGCGCCGCAGTCCTTGGGGCAGCTGTTGCAGTTCTCGTTGTCGCCACACTTGCCGTCGCCACAGACGTCGGGGCAGGCGCCGCAATCCTTGCTACAGGTCTTGCAGTCTTCGCTATCATCGCACTTGTTGTCACCGCAGGTGACCGGGCAGGTGCCACAATCCTGCGGGCAGAAGCTGCAGGTCTCGTTGCCGTTGCACTTGCCGTCGCCGCACTTGGCCGGGCAGACGCCGCAGTCCTTGGCGCAGGTGGTGCAGTCTTCATCGCCGTTGCACTGGCCGTCGCCGCAGGTGGTCGGGCACGCACCGCAGTCCTTGGGGCAGGTCTGGCAGGCCTCGTTGCCGTTGCACTGGCCATCGCCGCAGGAGGCCGGGCAGGCGCCGCAATCCTTGGGGCAGGTGCTGCAGGACTCGTCGCCGCTGCACTGGCCGTCGCCGCAGGTGGCCGGGCATTTGCCGCAATCCTTGGCGCAGGTGCTGCAGGTCTCGACACCGTTGCAGGCGCCATCGCCGCACTCGGCGGGGCACTGGCCGCAGTCCTTGGGGCAGTCCTTGCACGATTCCGAGGCCATGGTGCAGGTGCCGTCGCCGCAGGTGGCCTGACATTGGCCGCAATCGTTGGGACACGTGCTGCAGCTCTCGCCCTTTGCGGCCTCGCACTTGTTGTCGCCGCACGTGGGTTTGCAGACGCCGCAGTCGGCCGGGCAGCTGTCGCAGGACTCCTGGTTGTCGGGCTGGCAGACGTTGTCGCCGCAGCTGGCGCACTTGCCACAGTCATCGGCGCAGGTCTTGCACGTCTCGCCGCCGTTCAGGTCACATTGGCCATCGCCACACTTGCCGATGCAGGGGCCGCAGTCCTTGTCGCAGCTGTCGCAACTCTCGCCCGCGGCCACGTCGCATTTGCCATCGCCGCACTCGACGGCGCACTTGCCGCAGTCCGCCGGACAGACCGAGCAGCTCTCGCCGCCAGCGGCGTTGCAGACGCCATCACCACAGGTCTTGCAGGCGCCACAATCGCCAGCGCAGGTCTTGCAATCCTCGCCGTGGTCGGGCGCACAGACCGAGTCCCCACAGACGGCACAAGCGCCGCAATCCTTGGCGCAGCTGTCGCAGTTCTCCCCGTTGGCCGCCTCACAGACGCCGTTGCCGCAGACGGCGGGGCAGGCGCCGCAGTCGCCCGGGCAGGTGGAGCAGCTCTCCTTGGCGGCCGGGTCGCACTCGCCGTCGCCGCACTTGGCCTCGCAGGGCACGCCACAGGTGATGCACTGCTGGACACAGGCGTCGTCCCAGGCGGAAGTACAACAGGACGGATCGACCGCACAGACGCAGGTCTCGCAGGCGCAGCCATCGCACTTCGGGGTATCCGAGGCGGTGCAGCCCTTGCCGTCGGCGCAGGTGCCGCAGTCCTTGGGGCAGTCTTTGCAGGACTCTGTGGGCTCGCACTTGTCATTGCCGCAGGTGACCTGGCAGCTGCCGCAGTCGCTGGGGCAGCTGGAGCAGTTCTCGTTCGACGGATCGCAAACCCCATCGCCACAACCGGTGGCGACGCATTCGCCCGCCTGGCACTCGGTTCCGTTGCTGCACAGCTTGGGTGTATCGAGGCCGCTTCCATCTCCCTTGCACTGCACCGCGTAGCCGTTCAGGCAGCTCTTCTCGCCGGGATTGCAGCTTTGCTTGATGCACACCTGCAGCTGCTTGTGACAGATCCGGCCCTCGGGGCAGTCCTTGTCGACCAGGCACTTATCCGGTGGCGGCTCGCCAGTATCTGATTCCCCGCCCAGATCGGTGACAGCGATGTCCTCCACGGCCGTTTTGCCGTCGGTGCCCTTGGCGTCGAGCGTGTTGGTGAAACCGACCACCGGCTGGCTCTTGTCATTGGTGCACGAAGTCAGCGCCAAAGCGCCGATCAGCAACAACAAGGCTCCCTGGCAGGCGTTCGAACGACAGACGAGGGTATACATCCGGACCTCCGCAAGCTCCACGAAACCCTAACATCTGCCGTTGCGCGGGACCACAGGCGCGCCGCGCGCATGCGAGGAGCGCCGGTTGCACGGGTGCAAGCAGGGGGGAATGGACCTGCCGAGCAGGTAGAAGGGCAGCGCGATAGTTGCGCTCTAAATACCCATATCTGCTTTGTAATTGACCTCGATGAGGTCCTCTTCGTCCAGCGTCTGGTTGAAGAACAGCGCCTGGGTGTAGGGCAGGCAACGGCCGACCACATCCTTGCACTGGTCCGGCGTGCCCTGGCACTCCTTCTTGCAGTGCAGGCCTGAGGTGCAGTCGCGGGTCAGCTTGCAGCTGGAGCCCTCGCCCTGCAGCCCCACCTTGCCGGCGCGACAATCGGGTGACTGTTGAATGGAGTAGCAGAGTTCGTCGCCCGTCCCATCGCAGGCGGTGCTCGGCTTGAGCTCGGTCGTTTTGCCCGCCCGCTTGTGGGTCACTTTGAGCAGCAGCTGGCCGTTCTTGTCGGTCTCCGGCGGTGCCGGCAGGCAGATCTTGACCACGCGTTTGAGGATCTGCTCGGCGATGCCGCGCAGCGCCGGGCCGAAGTCCGAGCCCTTGCAGATGTTGAAGTTGACGCCGTTCTCACGGAAGGCCTCGGCCAACTGGATGTAGCGCGAGCCATAGCTGGCCTCGCCGCGACCGCCCAAGCAGATGTACGGCGCCTGGCCGGGTCCCACGTCCTTCTTCATGGCGTGGTAGAAGTCCACCCGATCGCAGTTGCGCTGGGTCTCCACGGCCTCGAAATCCTTCTGGGTCTTGGCCTTAGTATTCTCGTGGATCGTGTCGCCGGCGATGGATGCGACGATGACCTTGGCCGGGTCGTCCTTGAGCGACTTGAAGCGATTGACGAACTCGCTGACGGGCGCGAACTGCCAGCCGGCCAGGTGCTCCTTGTTGCTCTTGTACTTGTAGAAACCCTGCTTCTCCTTGTCGAAGAACTCGATCTGGGCGTCCGCCTTCGCCTTGCACGCTTTCTGCTCAGTGGAGCCCTCTTTGCAACCCTTGGTGCACTTGTCCAGGCCGTCGGGCGTCTTGGCCTTGGAGCCGGTACGGCAGTCTTCGGGGCAGTACATGGTCTTGCCCTGGTTTTCGCTCTTGGCCTTCTTGAACTCGCAGTAGCCCTCCATCAGGGCCCGGTTGCCGATGAGCGAGTCGTTGTGGACCTGGCACTTCTCCCAGATCTCCTTGGTCATCTTGCCCTTGTCGTGGGGGTGGATGTTCAGGTGCATGGAGCAGTCGTCATCGTCGCTGACGAAGACCAGCACCAGGTAGCCATCGGGCCGCAGCAGGCGCGTGTTCTGGCAGACCTCGGGCACGATGTCGGTCTTGCCCTTGAGCTTGTCGCACTTGGACTTGACCGCCGCGTCGCACTTCTTCTTGTCCTTGTGCTTGGTGCAGATCTCGTCATGCGGGCCCTGGCAGCACTCCTTGATGTTGCGCTTGCAGGCGCCATAGGGGGTCAGGTACTCGCAGAGTTCGACCTTCTCCTTGGTGCATCGCGCCTTGGCCTGGGCAACCAGCGCCGGCTTGGTCTCCTTGCACCACGCCTCGCCCTTGACACAGCAGCTGCGCAGGGACTCCACGCACGCCTTGTAGCTGCAGTTCGGTCCGTCCGGATCCAGCGCCTTCCAGGCCGATCGGAAGCCGCCCTCGAACTTGCTCTCCTGGGTCTGCGCCGCGCCCACCGTGGCGATGCACGGGAACTTGTCCAGCTCCTTCTGGCCGATGACCGCCGGCAGATCGGCGTACTTGGCGCACTTCTTGGTATCCGGCTGGAAAATGCAGCCGCCGACACCGGCGCCGCCGCCGGCCACGGTGCACTGGACGGTGCAGTCCTTGCCGCCTTCGAAGAGGTCGCAGCAGAACTTATCGCCTGAGGGACCCTTCTGGCAGGAGGCCTCGCAGTAGGTGTTGAGCGAGCAGTTCAGGTTGCTGACCTTGGATGCCTTGATGGCGCCGGTCTCACTCTTGGGGCCGTTGCACTTCCACTTGCCGGCCTTGAGTGTCTTCTTGTGGGCATTGGAGGTCTTGCTGGCGCAGAGCGATGAACAGCCGGTGCTGGGGAAGTCGTAATTGACCGGGTTGCTGCACTGGGAGTTGCTCAGGCAGTTGGTCTTGATGCGCTCGAAGCAGTTGGGCGGGAACACGGTCGCGGGTTTGTGTTTGAAGCGTCCGACCACCTTTACGTCGGTCTTGTCCGGCGCCTGCTGCACCGTGACCACGGCCATCTGGGCGTCGATGGCGCCCTCGCCGAACGTGCCCAGCGCCTTGGTGAGCTCCTTGAAGCCCCTGGCGAGCTCGCGCTGCTCCTGGCACATGGAGGGCGAATGGTCGAGCACCCAGAGGAAGTCCAACTTCACCGGCTGGTCGTTCTTCAAGGTGTCCGTGACGCGGACCTCGAACGATTCCAGCAGGCTGTGGACGGGGTAGTCATTGCAGGTCGCCAGGCCGACAACGAGACCGAGGCCGATGGGCAACATGGCCAGGCGACGGGCGATTGTGCGGGCCTTGTGGGCAGGCATGTGGCCTCCAAAACTGGCTCAAGCCCGCGTGCGCCAGGGACTGTCGACGCCTGCGGGTGTGTAAGCGCGAGCAGGCTAGCAGAATGGCAGCGCCGCTACCAGAGGTCGTCGGCCCCACACGTCGAGGCTCGGGGCCCCGACCAGCGCCCCTTTCTGGACGGTGAACACCTGCGGCCTTTGCCCGGCCGGAACAATCGAAGTCCCCGAGGGGTTTGGGTCCGCAGTGGGCGCCGCCGCGCTGCGGCAAGGACTCTCCATGAGACATCTGGCATGGTTGGCCAGCTGGTGAAGTCGGGCTTGGACGTGGGCCCGGTCTGGCATCATGTGGCAGCGAGGGAGGCCAACTTCCCGGGCGTGCCGGCCTGGTTCAACGAGGGTCTGGGTTCGCTATATGAGCAGAGCGCCGAGCGTGGTGGTCGCATCGTCGGGCTGACCAACTGGCGCCTGGGCGGGCGGCTGAGCGTTGGCGGGGCAGCAGATCTCGCGCAAAGCCGCCAAGCCGCAACGAAGTGTCGTGAGTCCGGTTGCTTCCCTGGGACTGCCGGACCCGTTCGCAGGGCGGAGGTGCCGGGTTCGGCCACAAGGCCGTCCCGAGCGGCTTTGCGGCTGTGCGCGGTCCCTTTGCTCTCGTCATTCGGCGGCGACCGCACGAACTCAGGGACCTTCCCGCACCAGCAAGCCCTCGATCCCCTCGCCAAAAGCGGCCGCCAACGCCTCGTTGAGGGCGGCGCTTTGGGGCGTGGCCAGGGTCAGCATCTGGCCGTCGGCGAGCACCGCCACCCGGTCGGCGGTTCTCAGGGCCAGGTTCAGATCGTGCAGGGCGATGACGACCAGGCCCTGGCGCTCCTTGGCGGTGATTTTGAGGGCGCTGATGGTGCGCGCGGCCTGGGGTAGATCGAGGGCGGCGCTGGGTTCGTCGAGCAGCAGGACGGTGGCGCCCTGGGCGAGGATCATGGCCAGGAATGCGCGCTGGCGTTCGCCGCCGGAGAGGGAATCCAGACGACGGTGGCGGTAGTCGGCCAGTCCGGTTCGGTTCAGGGCGTCGGCCACAGCGGCCCGATCGCTGGCGGAGGGCTGTCCGAAGAGGCGTCCGGAGGCGGTGCTGCCGAGCCAGGGCGTGCGGCCCAATTCGACCAGTTCGGCCACCGTGCCTTCGGCTTCGTAGCCCGGTTGCTGCGGCAGCCAGGCAAGCCAGCGGGGATCGGCGGCGATGCTGGCGCGAGGTTGGCCCCGATCGGTGATGACGCCTTCGGCCGCGATGCCGCCAGCGAGGGCGCGTAGCAGGCTCGATTTTCCGCTTCCGTTGGGGCCCACGATGGCGATCAATTCGCCGGCCCGCAGGGTGGCTGCGCAATCGCTCACCGCCGGGCGCTCGGTACCGGCGTAGCGCACCTCGATGCCCTCGAAGGTGAGCAGGTCCTCGGTGACGTCGTCCCCTGGACGGCTCGTCTGCTCGCCATCTGTCCCTGTTGCGCTGTCCTGCGCCGCCAAAATCGTCCTGCTTGCCCGTCTGCGGCCGCCGCTCCAGGCCGCGTCGGGCCGTCGACGGCGGGCGACGAAGGCCAGCAGCAGGGGGCAGCCGGCCAGGGCGGTCAGGATGCCCAGCGGCAGCTCGCCCGGCGCCACCACGACGCGGGCCAGGGCGTCGGCCCACACCAGCAGGGCGCCGCCCAGCAACACCGAACCGGGCACCAGCCAGCGATGGTCCCGCCCGGCGATGGCGCGCAGGCCGTGGGGCACCAGCAGGCCGACGAAGCCGATGATGCCGGCCAGGGCCACCGCCGCCGCCGCCAGGGCGCTCGACAGCCAGACGGCGGCCCGCATGACAGAACCATCGTCGACGCCGAGTCCCCGAGCGGTGTCGGCACCGAGCGCCAGGGCGTTGAGGTGCACCGCCCGGGCGACCCCCCAGATGCCGGCCAGCACGGCCATGGCGATCGCCGGCAGCACCTGCCAGGCGGCGTCGGCCATCACCCCGCCCATGAGCCATTGGGTCGCCGCCCGAAGCTGCAGGTCGCTGGCCTGATAGAGCAGAAAGGACGTCGCCGCGCCGGCGAAAGCGGTCAACACCAGGCCGGCCAACAAGACGCGCTCGGGGCTCGCCGGGCCGCCGGTGCGCGCCAGCCAGAACGCCAGCGACACGGCCACCATGGCGCCGACGAAAGCGGCCAGGGGCTGGACCACGGGCAGCGCGGCGTCCAGGTTGAAGGGCAGCAGATCGCCGGCGGCCGCCGCCAATGTCGCCACGCCAACGGCCGCGAGTGTGGCCCCGGCGCTGGTACCGACCAGGTAGGGATCGGCGACGGGATTGCGAGTGGCCGCCTGCAGCAGCACGCCCGCCAGGGCCAGGCAGGCGCCCACCGCGAAGCTGCCCAGCACGCGCGGCAGGCGCACATCCAGCAGGATCGCGCTGGCGGTGGCGTGGCCGTCCGTGGTCGGGTCCATCAAGCGGGTCAACAGGTCGAGGTTGGAGATGTCCGCCGGCCCGATGAGCATTCCCAGGGCGATGGAAGCCACGGCGATGAGTACCGAGACGCTCCAGAGCAGCAACAATCGGCCGACGCGGCCGTTGGCAGTGCCGTCGCTGCTCACGGTCTGTCCTCCACGATCGGCGCCGGGACCGCGCCCGGGTGCAGGATCGAAGCCAGCTGACGCAAGCCGTGGATCACCCGCGGCCCCGGGCGTGCCACCCAGTCCGTATGCACGGGGTGGATTCGCCCCTTCTGCACCGCCTGCAGGGCCGACCAGCCCGGCCGGGCGGCCACCGATGCCGCCGACTGCGGGCTGTCGATGACGTCCACATCGGCCAGAACAATGACGTCGGGTCGGGCCACCAGGATGGCCTCGGCCGAGACCTGCAGCCAGGGCTGGTCGGTGTCGCCGAAGACGTTGATGCCGCCGGCGGCGACGATGAGGTCGTGACCGAAGCTGCCGCTGCCGACGGTGTAGGGCCGTCCTCCGGCGCCCGCGTCCATCTCGTAGAACACCCTCGGGCGCTCTCGGCCCGCCACGGCGGCGCGCACGGCCGCGGCGGCTTCATCGAGGCGCTTGCGCTCCTGCACGGCGCGCTCGGACCGCCCGCAGAGCCGGCCCACCCGCTCAACGGCGGTGCCTACGCCAGCCAGATCCGCCGGCGCGAAGGCCGCCCAGTTCACGCCCGCCGCGTCCAGGGCGGCGCGCAGCGGTGGCGGCGGCCAGGTGGTCAGCAGCAGGTCCGGTCGGGCGGCCACAATGGACTCGGCGCCCGGCGCGAAGCTGCCGACCGATTCGATCTTCAGCGCTGCAGCCGGGTGGTCGCTCCACTCGTCGCGCAGCACGATCCGCTCGCCGCAGTCGATGGCGAAGAGCGCCTCGGTGATGGCCGGAGAAAGGCTGATGATGCGCTCGGCGGGGCGCGCCAGGCGCACCTTGCGGCCCAAATCATCGGTGATTTCCAAGCTGTCGGGCCCGCTGGCCGGCGCCGTAGCTGGGCCCTGTCGACAGCCGGGGGCCATGAGCAGGCATGTCACCACAAGCAGCGGCCATGGTTGGAGCAGCTCCATCAGAATCCCACCAGCTCGGCCGCTCGCAGGCCGTTGGGGTTGCTGTCCAAGGTCGCGATCGGCTCGGCTACGCCATGACCGGCCATGTCGAAGATGAGCAGATCGCCGTCTTTGGCCCCCCGGTCGGTGACCCAGAGACGACGACGATCGACATCCAGCCACAGGGAAGTCATGGCGAAGGGGCCGCTGGCGTCGGCGATCTTGATGGGTTTGCCGCCCTTCAGGTCGAACTGCCACAGGGCATCGGGCACGCCGGCGGTCAGGTCGCCGTCGGTGATCACCCAGCCTCGACCATCCCCATCGAGCGCCAGGTCGAAGCCGAAGCCCCGCGTGGTGCCGGTGTCGCTGGCATGGGCGGCCACCGACGCGGTCGTCGCGGTGGCGCCGACGGCCAGATCGAGGATCTTGGAGAAGGTGTAGCGCTTGCCGTCCGGCTCCTTGTAGAAGCCGCTGCAGACCACCGCAACCCGCTTGCCGGCGCTGCGTGCGGCGGTGCAATTCTTGGCCGCCGCCACCGTCAGGACCTGATTCACCTTGCGCGCGACCGGATCGACGATTGCCACACTGCCCTGGCCCATCTGGCCGAAGTCGGTGGCCACCGACGCCAGCGGCACCACCAGCTTGCCCCCGGCCATGGTCATGCGCCCGGGCCAGGCATGGGCGTCGGCCAGCGAAGCGTGCTCGGACAGGCCGATGCGATGGTCGATCTCGCCGCTGGAGGCGTTCACGTGCACCAGGTCGTCGCCACGGGGCGCGTCGGCGGGCGCCTTGACGTCGCGCTGAGCGCGGCTGACCCACAACCCCCCCTTTCCATCGCCGATGGCGTCCTGGGGATTGGCCAGCCAGCCACCTGCCGTCTTCACCTGGCCGAGTACGCCCTCGTCGCTCACATGGGTGAGCACGCCGCTGGCCCGGTCGATGAGCCAGAAGCTGCCATCGCCCGCCGGACGACGGCCCAGGACCACGTCGCCGCCCAGGGCGGTGCCGCTGCAGGTCACCCGCGTGCCGCTGTGCAGGAACGCCGCTGAGACCACCTTCATGTTGGCGCGATCGATGATCGACACCTCGGTGGTCTGGAAGTCGGTGCCGACCACGGCCAGCAGCTCGTCGACCCCTTCCGGCGTCGTCCACCCCGCCGCGCCACCATCGGCGCCGCAGGGACCGTCGGTGTCCGTTGTATCGTCGACGCAACCGGCCAGCAGGAGCCAGATGAGACACCACAACAGGCCGGTCGCCGACAGCTTGCGGCGATTCAAGTCGGTCATGGTGCGGTCCTCCAGGTCAGATTCAGCATGGCCGTGCGTCCGGGCAGGGGGTAGCCGATCAGGTCGAAGTTCTCGCGGCCAAGCAGGTTGTCGACGCGCAGGGCGACGCGCAGCCGACCGCTTCGATCCTCGCCGCCGAAGCCGACATCCAGGCTGGCCCGCGCCGGGACCGCGACCCGATTGGCCCGGTCGGTGAAGTGCCCGGACTGCCAGCGACCCGCCAACCAGCCATCCAGCCGGCCCATGCGGGCCCACGGGGTGCCTTTGACCGCCAGCCGGCCGCCGATTCGGGCGCGCGGCCGCATGGGCAGGGCGTTGCCGTTGTACTCCGGCTCGGGCGAGCGATCGCGGCCATGTAACAGGGCGTAGCGGGCGCTCAGTTGAAAGTGCTCGCCGAGGCTGGCCCCTGCCTCGCATTCGCCGCCCAGCAGGATCGCCGAACCCAGGTTGTCATGGCGTGCCTGGTGGGCGCTGACCCGGCGCAGCTGGATGAGATCGTCGACCGCCATGGCAAATCCCGACAGGCGCATATGTAGCCGATGTCGGGTGCCTGCGGTGGTCAGGCGAACGCCCGCATCGAGGCCATGGGAGCGCTCATCGAGCAGCGCTGGATTGCCCAGCACGGTGCCGTCATTGCCGAAGAGTTCGGACAGGGTCGGCGCCCGCAAGCCGCGGGTCCAGCCACCGTGCAGCTGCACCCGCTCCTGCACCTGCCAGCTGGCCGCCATTCGCCAGGTGGTCAGGGCGCGCGGATCGATATGCTCCTGCCGCCAGCCATCGGCCTCTACCGGCAGATTGGCCCGCGTCGATTGCAGCCAGGCCACCGTCACCGAGGGCAGCAGGCTCACTTCCGGCGACGCCCAACGCAGCGGCAGCCCCAGGCCGCCGGTCACACCGCTGCGATGGGAAGTGGGCGCCTCCAGCCCCGTGCGATCGTCGCGCTGGTCGACCGTGCCGTGGTCGGCCGCAACCCGAGCCTCGGCGCGCAAGGGTCCCCAGGCCGGACCCAGCCAGCGCCAGGCGCTCGACAGACCGGCGATGACCTGGTGCAAGCGCTGCGGCATCCCCAGCTCACCGAGGCTGTCTTCGACCCGCGTATTCCGCCTGGCGGCTTGTACATGACCCTGCAGCCGAGCGCCCCGCAGGCCTACATGGCGCCCCGATACATGCAGCACGGCGTCGTGAAAGCCGTGGCGCAGGCTCGACTCTTCCGCCTCGAAGAGCGCCACCCCTGGCAGCCCCTGCTCGCGCCAGCTGCCCAGGTACCTGCCTTCGATCCGCCAGCCGCGACGGGGCCGAAAGGACTGTCGCAGCAGGCCCCCCAGTCGCTGGATGTGGTTGTTGCGCCGCAATCGCCAACGGTCGTCGCTGGCATCGAACGCGGTGCCACCATCGAAGGTATAGCCGTGGTCGCCATCGGAGCGCAGCCAGCGCAGGGCCGCCGTGCCCTCGCCGCCCAGCGCGCGCCAGGACGCGCTGCCCTCGGCCAGGTGGCTGCCATGGCTGCCGGTGGCCAGGCGCAGATCGGCGCCGGGCGTCTTCGGCCGACGCAGCATCAAGCGCACCGCGCCGCCGATGGATTGGCCGCCCAGGGCCAGGGGCGTCGCGCCGCGATGGATCTCGGCCCGTTCGAGCTGGCCGATGGGCAGGTCGTCCAGGTCCAGGGGCCGGCCATCCAATGCCTGCAGGGGGACGTCGTCCAACGCGTAGCGGACCTGCTCCAGCGTCGAGCCGCGGATCCGAAGCGTGGTCACCGCACCGAAGCCGCCCGTACGCTGAACCTGCAAGCCCGCCTGGCGATCCAGGGCGTCGGCCAGGTCGCGATGCTGGCGCCTCACCTCGGCTCCTTGCAGCACTGTCGCCGCATCGCCCAGTTCGAATTCGGGCTCGTCGTCCACCAGCCTGCGGGCGCGCACCGGCACCGGCGCCACCGCCGTCGGATCCTGCGCTGCGGTCGCCGTCTGGTGGGCTGGAGCGGGCACCGCCGCCGCGACGGCAGTCGGCCGCAGCAGAATGCATGCGAACAGGAAGAAGCAGGGCGCAGCGAATCGACCAACCATCGATCTCCCGTTCCACGAGGAGTCGGATTCAACGCCTGCTGCAAGGTTTCCTGGCTCGCGGCTGTGCGACGCCCCGGAGGCCGTCGCCCGTCGCATCCGCCTTCCCAGTCGCCCCACGGGGGCCGCACCAGTGGCTCGTTGGATGCGCCTCACCGCTGACAGTGGCGGGCCCGCGCCGGATTCACACCGGCTTCCCTCCACAGCAAGCTCGACCACCATAGCGCAGCGGTGTTGCGCCGACCAGCCACTTGCGGCCGTGGCGGCGCCCGGGCACCCTCCGCCCATGAATGCGAGCGCTTTGAACCACCTGCACGAGATCGACTGGACCACCTGGCAGCCTGTGGATCTGGCGACCCTGCTGTTCGTGATCGATGGCGACCGGGTGTTGCTGATTCGCAAAAAGCGCGGCCTCGGCGCCGGCCTCATCAACGCGCCGGGCGGTCGCCTGGACCCGGGCGAGACTCCCCGTCAGGCGGCGGTGCGCGAGGTGCAGGAGGAGTTGGGAATCACCCCCCATTCGCCGACCTGGGGGGGCGAACATCGCTTCCAATTCCGCGACGGTTATTCGCTCTACGTGCACGTATTCACCAGTGATCGTTATGACGGCGAGCCCACGGAGACCGATGAGGCGGTGCCGCTGTGGGTCCAGCGCGACGCGATGCCCTACGAGCAGATGTGGGCCGACGACAGGTACTGGCTGCCGCTGCTGCTGGCCGGTCAGCGATTCTCGGGGCGCTATATCTTTGATGACCAGGAGATGGTCGCCATGCACATCGCCGAGCTGCAGGACGGCGATCCCGACGGTGATGTGGGCGTGCGGCGACCTGAAGATGGTGCCGGCGCGGACTGAGTGCCGCTCGCGACCTACTTCATCGAGCAATCGACATTGGATGCGCCGCACGACTCGAGGTACAGCGGCTTGTCGTTGTTGGTGAAGGTGCCCAGCTGCAGGTCGCGGATCTTCAGCCAGCCGCCGTAGCCAACCGCGCCGCTCTGCTCGTCCAACGCCACGGCCCGGATGTCCAGGTTCTTGTCCAGGATGCCGCACACGATCAGGCCGTTGGCGCCCGGGGGGATGTTGCAGGTCGGCTTGATGAATTGCAGGTCGATGGCGCGCTCGCTCAGGCTGTTCGACGGCCCGAGATCGCAGGGTTTGGCGGCGTCATTGGCGGTCAGGGGCACGATAACGGCCGCGCCGGGGCGGCGGACCTCGACCTTGATGATGCTGATGCCGTTGCCGCCGCAGGTCTTGCCGTTGGAGAACTGCCACGGGATGTTGATGCTGGCGCGCAGGTCGATGATGTTCTCGGGCGCGGCCAACGCGGTGATGGTATTGGACGCCAGGCCGATGGGACCGATCACGTTGAGGTTGCCGTAGAAGGCGTGTTCGTTCTTGTCCACGCCGTCGATCTGGAGCCACACATCGCCCGGCGCCAGCCCATCGATGGCCACCTGGCCGACCGTGCATGCCACCGTGGTCTGGGCCAGCGCCTTGGTCAGTTTGCTGTCGAAGACGGTGACCGAGACGGAATCGAGGCTCAGCTGGGCACAGCCGGTGGCCGGGGCCATGCCGGCGACGGTCCACTTGACGCGCACGCCTGCGTCACCGCTGCCGGTGCCGCTCTTGAGCACCAGCTCCGGCGACAGGGTGTTGGTGTCGGACTCCACCTGCAGCCCGCCGAGGCTGGCCGTGCGGATGGTCTTGCCCGAGCCGCTCAGGCCGACCACGACCACGTCGTAGTGGCCCGGCTCCAGGGCGAAGGAGTGAAAGCCCTTGCTGCAGGCCAGTTGGGGCGACTCGTCGTAGAGCTGGCCGCCCTTTTCGATGCGTACCCGCACGCCGGCGATGCCGGAGCAGGCGACGGGACTGTTATCCCAGCGGACCTCCAGCACACCGGTGTTGGAGGTGGCGTGAACGATGCAACCGCTGATGACAAGGGCGCACGCCATGGCGCCGACAAGGCTCGTCCTGGTGATGTTCGACATGATGTCCTCCCGACCCCGTCAACGCCGCAGGTCCGGGCCTATTCACGTGGCCTCGGGGGCGCCAATGCTGGCGCCACGACCCTGGAAATTTGACCCCGTCTCCGCACGTTGCAGCATGGAAGAGGCGTCTGGTGGCCCGCGACGGGCGGCCGACGCCCGGCCCGGAGACGACATGTTCCCCTCCAGCCATCGGCTCTTGGTACCCGGACATGGAGCGATCCACAAGGCTTGTTTGCGGCTCGTCGCCGTGCTGCTCGCCATGGGCCTGTGCGGCGCCTGTACGGCCACCGGACCGGGTGCCGGCCGGCTCGACAGGGCGCGGACCATCGGCCTGCTCGACGGCGGCGAACGAGGCCACTTCCTGCGGCCCGCACCCGAACCCAAGCTTCGCCGCGCCGTGCGCCGGCCAGCCGGACCCGCCAACGTTTCGCCCTATCGCAGTCGGCAACGGGCAGCGAAGTCGATTCGTTACAAGCCGCAAAGCCACCGGGGCGCCGCGCGGGCCAATATGGGCAACGCCTCCCTGCGGGCTCGCCAGCGCATCGACGCCGCCCGCGCATGGCTCGGCACCGCCGGTCGCGCCGGCCAACCCTTCGTGGCCCAGGTGCTGCGCTCATCTGGCCAGGCCATCGACTTGCCCGGCGACCGGCCCTACGCGCCGACCCTTTACGCCTACCTGCGCCAACGTGGGGCGTCGATCAAGCGCGGCGAGTCGCGACCCGGCGACCTGGTCTTCTTCCGCAACACCCTCGACCTGAACGGCAACACCAAGCCCGACGACGGCGTGACTTTCGTCGCGGTGGTCGAACAGGTGACCGATGAACGCATCATCTTCGTCGGCCTGCGGGCCGGCCGCGTGCGTCGAATGGCCCTGAGCCTGAAGGCGCCCGATCGGGTGCGGGACGCCGGCGGCCAGGTGCTCAATACCCGCCTGGTGCACTGGCCGGGCGCGGACGCGCCGCTGACGGCAGGCCGCTGTTTCGCCGCCTTTGCGCGTCCATGACAGGCCCGTGACGGATAGCCGCGTTACTGCTTGACCCAGACCATGGTGACGCCGGCCCCGCCTTCGCCCTTGCGACCGAGACGGTAGTGGGCCACCTGGGGGTGGCCGCGCAGGTGCCCTTGAACGGCGTTGCGCAGGGCTCCGGTGCCGATGCCATGCACCACGCAGGCGCCCGGACCGGCCTCCACGATGGCGCGATCCAGGTGCCGATCGACCGCCATGAGCGCCTCTTCGACACGCATGCCGCGCAGATCGCAAGTCCAACGTTCCGTGCGTAGAGGCAAGGTGTGATCCTCGTCGATTCGAGCCGGATCGTCCGCTGGCCGCGCCTTTTCCGGCCGAGTGCTCGCCTTGGGACGGCCACTATCGCCCCCCCGCGGCGCACGCAGCTCGTCGACTGATACAGCCATCTCCAGCGGACCAGCGCGGACCCGCAGCCGGCCCCGTTGGGCATCGATCTCGGTGATGACTACCAGCCGCTCCAGCCCGGGATGCCAGGCGGGGGCGTCGACCTGCAAGCTCGCCAGGTCCAGCGCTGGCCGATCGCCACTACCATCGACCTGCGCCTGCGCCTTTTTGCGGATGGCGTCGGCGCGGGCCCGGGCTTGCCCCGCCGCGCGCGCCGCCTCGTCCACCTTGCGCTGGGACGGCTGCTTGCGAAGCTGCTTGCGCGTGGCGTTCAGCTCGCTGCGAATGTCATCCAGCTCGGCGATCGTCTCGCCGGCGGCGTGTTCGATCCGGCGATCGGCGGCGCGTTTTTCATTGCGTCGTTGATCCTCCAGCCGGCGGCGGGCTTGCTCTACCTGGCGATGCTCGTCGGCGGTCTGCTTGAGCTGCTGATCCAGCTGCCCGCGCAGGGTGCGTAGCCGGTCCAGCAGCTCTTCGGTCTCCTTGCTACCGACGCCGGCCAGCTCGCGGGCCCTGTCCACGATCTCATGGGGCAGCGCCAGCCGATCGGCGAGCGCGAAGGGGCTCGACGAGCCGACCTCGTCCAAGCGCAGTCGGAAGTCCGGCGCCAGGGAGTTCGGGTTCAGATCGAGCGCCGCGTTGCCGAAGCGGTCGTCTCTCAGGGCCAGCAACTTGACCGTCTCATAGTGCGTGGTGACGAGTCCGAGACAGCGGCGATCGGCCAGCGCCTCGAGGAAGGCCGTAGCCAGCGCACTGCCGGCGCTCGGCTCGGTGCCCGAGGCCAACTCGTCCAGCAGGACCAGTGGCGGCGGACCGTCCTGGGCGTCCTGGCCGGTGGCGTCGAGCACGGCGCGCACCTGCTCCAGGTGGCCCGAGAACGTGGACAGGCCACGATCCAGGTCCTGCGCATCGCCGAGCACCACGTGCACCGCGCCCAGCCAGGGAAGGATGCTGCCCTCATCTGCGCAGACCGGCAGGCCGCGGCGGGCCATCTCGACGGCCATGCCCGCAGTGGTCAGCACCACGGTCTTGCCACCGCCGTTGGGCCCGCTGACCACCAGCCAGCGACGCGGCGGGGTGATGGTCACGTCGTTGGCCACCACGGCGGCATCTTCCAGGATGAGCACCGGGTGGCGGGCGCGGCGCAGGTCCAGGTGGCCGTCCTCGCTGAATCGAGGTGTCGACGCCTGCAGGCGCTCGGCGAGGCGGGCGCCAGCGAAGATGCCGTCGAGCCCCGCCAGTTCGTCGCTCGCGCGGCCGATGGCCGGCGCCTTTTCGGCCACCAATCCGGACAACTGAGCCAGGATGCGATGTTCCTCGCGTCGCGCCTCGCCCGCGACCATGGTCAGCTTGTTGTTGGCTTCCACCAGGTCGGTGGGCTCGATGTAGATGGTCTGGCCGGTCTGCGAAGAGCCGTGCACGATGCCAGCCACCTGCCGTCGGTCGCTGGATTTGACCGGCAATACGTAGCGACCGTCGCGCACCGTGAAGTAGTCATCCTGCAACACGCCCTGATCGTCGGTCTCCCGCACGAGGTCGGCGATCCGATTGCGCAGCCCGCTGCTGCGACGTCGGATCTCCTTGCGCAGGCGGGCCAGTTCATCGCTGGCGTCGTCGCGCAGGGTGCCATCCTCTTCGAAGACGTCGTCCGCCAGGTCGGCCAGCACGCTCAGGATGGGCAGACCGCCAGCCAGGTCGGCCAGCTCAGCAGCGTGCTCCCGCCAGGATTCGGCGCGGTCGGCCATCTTCTCCGCGCAGCGTGCAACCGCGGAGATGCGTAGCAGATCCTCGCCGCCCAGCACGCCGCCGCGCCCCGCCAGTTCGACCAGCGGCGCCACGTCCAACTCGCCATGAATGGTTGTTTGCAGGCCCTCAGCCACCACCGCGCGCCCCTGCTGGATGCGCGCCATGGACGCCAGGGCGGCCTCGGCATCGGCCAGCGGCTGCAGCGCGCGAGCCCTCAGGGCGGCCACGTCGCTATCACACTGGGCGGCCAGGGCCGAGCGGACCCGATCCATGGCCAGCAGATGTTCGTTCAATGCATGCCTCTTGTGTGGGCGGGAACCGGTCTCCCCAACGGTCCGGTGGCGTGCGTGCGCCGCGCTTGCCGGCCCGGATTCAGACTTCTATCATCCCGGACACGGATGCGCGACCGGCCGTCACGGACGCGGATGGCCAAGGAACCCGATGGCAAGCGGCGCGAACGAGACCACCGGTCAGGCCAGCACTTCGTCGACGAATCGACTGCGGGGCACCGGTAAGACGCGCGCCCTGGGCGATGGTCGACGTCGGCAGACGTGGGCCGACTTCCGCAAGGCGGGCGGCAACGACACCACCGTGATGGGCCGCTCTGTGCCCTTCGTGGGCCGTCGCAAAGACCTGGAATCCCTGTACAACACCGTTCGAGACGGGCTCAACAAGCGGCACGTACGTATCGCCTGGATCCACGGCGCGGCAGGTGTGGGCAAGTCACGCCTGCTAAGCGAATTGGAACGCGCGGTGGCCCCATCGCGTCGCGGTGTGGGCTGGTACGCGGCGGTCGCTGGCAAGGATCGCGGCGGTCCGCCCACGCTGGTGGGCCGGATCCTGCTGGAGGTCCTGGGTGGCGCGCCGGTGATGGTGGACAGCGACCCGTGGGGCCGCGTACGCGAGAACCTGGTCGCGCTGGTCGGCGAGAAGCACGCTGGCGAGTGCATGGCCGTGGTCGCGCCGCTGATCGGTTTGCCGCTGCCCGAAGGGGCCGAGAGCGGCATGCGCACCCGAGAGCCGCCGCCGGAAGTGGCGGTGCAGTTCGCCGGCAGCGTATTGCGCAGTCGCGGCCGGGGCGGACCCTTCCTGATCCGAATCGACGCCTCCCATGACACCACCGGCGAGTCCGTGCTCATGGCCCGTGGTCTGGCCGAGACCCTGGTGGGCATCTCCGCGGCCGTCATGGTCGAGTCGCGCGAGCCGCCGCCGCCGGGCCTGGACGTGTCGGGGCTGTTGCTCAGCGACCTTGAGCCCGACAGCGCCATGATCCTGGCCCGTCACCTGGTCAAGGACCTGGACGGCTCGCCCGCCAACCTGGCCGACCAGATCATCGAGCGTTCCGGTGGCAATCCCGAGCGTCTGCTCGACGTGCTGCGCGGCATGATCGCCGCCCGCGACATCGTCCGCAAAGAGGGTGTATGGCGCTGGCGAAGGGCGACCGAGCCCGGCGGCCAGTCGGCCCTGCCCGAACCACCCGAAGCCGAATCTGCGCATGAGACGCCCCTGCCCGATCGAATCGCCCGCCTGCCCAAAGACCTGCGCCGAGTCGCCGAAGCCTGCGCCATCTTTGGCTCCAGCTTCTGGTTCGGCGGCGTGCTCTCGGTGTTGAGGGGCTCGGGCGGCAGTGGTGGCGGCGACACCATGACCGATCGCGATCGCGCGCGGCTCAAGGCGTCGATGATGCAGATGCAGTCGATCGAGCTGATCGTCTTCGTCGAGAACAGCAAGATGAGTCGCGAGTTGGAGTTCGCTTTCGAACACGCCAACGACGCCCAGCGCCTGGTCGCCCGCATGCCCGGTGATCAGCGCCGTCTCTACGCCCGCCTGGCGGCCCAGTGGCGGAACTGTCGACCGCGACGGGATCCCATCGCCGACAATGAGCGCATCGCCAACCTCTACCAGCAGGGCGGTCGGCTGCGCCTGGCAGCTGGCCTCTACCTGGAGGCAGGCCACGCAGCGCGTAACGTCGGTCAGACCCAGCGCGCGGTCGAGCTCTACGAGGCGGGCAGCCGGATCTCGAGCACCGATGACGCCGACCTGGCCGCCGACCTGCGTACCGCGCACGGCGGCGCCCTGCTGCGCCTGAGCCAGCACGACACCGCCGAGCCGATCCTGCTCGACGCCCTGCGTATGGCCCGCTGCCTCGAAGACGACGTTCGCTGCGGCATCGCGCAGCTCAGAGTGGCCCAGGTGGCGCGCGTCTCCGGCCGCTACGAGACGGCCCTCCGCTTCCTGGAGGGTGCGCTCAAGCACCTGCGGGTCGCCGGCGCCCACCGCTGGATCGCCGACGTGATGGACGAGATCGGTCTCGTGCACCTGGTCCGTGGCGAACAGGATGGCTACAAGCTGGCCCTGGCCCACTTCCTCAAGGCGCTCGCCCTGCGCAGGCGGAGCGAGGATCGTCGCGTCGTCGCCCGCTCTCTGTGCCATATCGCGCGCATTCATACGGGCCGTGGCCACTTCGACGACGCCCTGGATTCGGCCAACGAGGCGGTGCAGATCTGCGAGCAGATCGAGGATCGCTGGGGCAACGCCAAGGCGCGCACAGTACTCGGCGAGGTGCTCGCCGCGTCGGGTAAACACCGCTCAGCGCTGACCGTCTGGCAGGCGGCGCGCGAACTGGCCGATGAGGTGGGCGACACCTCCCGTCGGCTCGAGGTGACGATTCTGCAGGCCGAGGCGGCGATCGCGATCGGCGAGTGGCAGGACGCCGCTGCGCTGATGGTCGATGCCGTCGACGACGCCAAAGAGGTCAACGATCCGGAGCTGCTGTCGGGTATCTACCGCGTGCAGGCCTCGATCTCCCTGGAACGACAGGCCCTGGAGACGGCCGACCTGGACAGCCTGCAGGCGGTCGAGGTGGCGCGCGAGAGCGGTGCCCGATCCCAGGTCGCTCGCGCTCTGCTGGTGCGCGGCTGCGTGCTCGGCACACGGGCGTTGAGCGAGACCGGTGCCCGCAGCACGGTCGTCGATCGCAAGGCCACCGAGGCCTTCCAGCAAGCGCTGGACGCGTTCAAGGAGATGGGCGACCTGGTTCGCCAGCGGGCGGGACTGCGCTCCTATGCCAACTACCTGACGCAGCGCGGCGGCGGTCCGCGATTGGGCGCGGTCGAAGCGCGACTGGCCGAGGTGACCGCAGAGCTGGTGCAGGTATCGGGTGCGCCGTTGGACGGCTAGCCGGGCGCCGAGCGTGCCCTACCAACGCAAGTGCAGGACTCCGCCCACCTGGCCAGGCGCCAGCGAGGGCGCGATCGCGACCCGTGACCAAATCGACTCGTCCGTGCCGAGGTCGGCGCTGCGGCTGCTGCCGGTCAGCGCGACGTAAAGGCCTGTGAGCGCCAACAGGCCGCCCACCGAAGCGGTCGCCACACCCGTCCACCAGGTCTGCTCGGCGCCGTCGAAGTTGGGCGTGTAGTTCTTGTCGTCATCCTTCAACGAGTTGGCGGCCTCCGCTTCGGCCACCGCGTCCAGGACCAGGTAGCCGCCGACGCCGCCGGACAGCAGGCCCAGGGTGGCCAGCGTCCAGCCCTTGCCGCTGCGGCTCAGCCCTTTGGCGCCGAAGAGGTACATGCTGCCAACCGCCAGGGATACGCCACCCAGGGCGGCCGTGCCGTAGCCGACCCACGCCATCTGGGCGGCCGGGTCGTAGTAGTCATCGTATTGGGAGTGGCCGAGCGCCATGCCGTTGGCCAGGCGTGCGTTGGTGACGCTGACCAACGCCAGCCCCGTGCCGCCGCCGACCAGGGCCAGGCCGATGCCCGACCAGATCAGGCCCTTGAAGACGCTGCTGCCACCGCTGGAGCCGCCGCCGCTGTCGACCACCACATCGGCGGGCGCCGCGTCGCTGAATTCGTCTTCGTCTTCTTCTACGTCGTCGTAGCTGCCGCCGCCCGGTGCCGGCGGGGCGTCCTCGTCATCGTGGTTCACCTTGGGCATCTCCACAGTGGGCAGCTCGACGCCGGGGGGCGGCGCATATTCGCCTCCGGCACCGCCGCCACGAGCGGCCGCTGGCGGTCCGCCGCGAGCCGGTCCCGAGTTGCGCACATTGCCCAGGCGCGAACCGCGACCACCACGATTGGCCATCTCCAAGGGCGTCAACTTGCGCTCGACGTTCGAGGCCATTCGCAGTTTGAGGCCGTCCTTGACCTCCCGTTGCAGCTTCTGCTTGATGACGTGTCGAGCGCCCGCCTTGAGCGGGATCGTCTTGACCCAGCGGATGTAGCCCGGCGCGCGGATCTCGATCACCTTGGGTCCTGGTGCGACGCGGAAGACGCGCCGCGTGGCGTGCCCCAAGAACACCCGGTTGGCCCAGATCTCGGCGTTGGCAGGCTGGATCTCGACGCGGATCTCGGGCGCGCGGATCATCTCCATCGCCACCCGCATTTCGCGCACCTCGCCCCGTGACGCGGCGATGATGCGGCTCTCGTCGGCGTAGTCCTTGGCCTTCAGATCCATGGCGTGGGAACCCTCGGGCAACCAGAGCAGGTACTGGTTGCGGCGCGGATGGATCTTCTTGCGGTCGATGGTCAGCCAGGCGTGGGCAGGGGTGACGTTGATCTTGTACAGGCCGTAGCCGGCGTCGCGTAGATCCCAGCGCAGGCTGTGGCGGAGGTTGGTGGCCTGACGTTGGATGCTCGACGTCAGGCGCGGCGATGCCAGGGCGCGCTCGGCCCAGTTCATGGCTTTGCCCAGCTGACCTTTGCTGCGGAAGTGCTCGTGCAGCTTCCAGGCCAGTCGTGCGTCTGGATGCTTGTTGAAGCGCTTGATCTGGGACTCGATGCTCTTGCCCTTGGCCATTGCAGGCGATGCCAGCAGCGCCCCGCAGAGCAAAGCGGCGAGCAGGGTCCATCGAATCGTTGAACTATATTTCATGGGGTCGCTTGCACCCGTGCCAGCCGACGTTCGCCCACGGTCGATCTGGTTGTTGGAATCTACCGCACGCCCGGCGACCGGTCCAACCCAATGCACATCTCCTGAACAGTCCTGCGCATTCCCGACGTTGGCCGCCGTCACCTTGTGCGCACCCCCCGCTTGTCTAGACTGGCCCACAGATGAGCCGCCAACGACCCGATTTCTGGGGGGGATGCGCGTGAACTACCTGTCCAGAACCGCGTTGTTGTTGTGCCTGCCCCTCGCCGCGATGGCGTCGTTGTGCACTGGCTGCGGACGAAAGGCACCGGCCACTGCGGGCCCGTCGGCCACCTCCAAGGCCGCCACCGCTGCGGTTGCCAAGGTCGCTGCGCCCGAGGCCAACTATGTGCCCACCATGTCCACGCATCCCGGCACCTTGCCCTACGAGGCCGCCACCGATCGCGCCATCGCTGCAGCCCTGAAGGCTCAGCCGGCCGATTATCGACCACGCACCCGTCACCACGGCGGTCGGGTCCACGCCAGCGCCGGCAAACATGTCGAGCCTCGCGCCCCAGCCGGGGCCAAGCCCAACTACACCAATCGCCTGATCCTGAGCAGCAGCCCCTACCTGCGGCAGCACGCCCACAACCCGGTCGACTGGCGACCCTGGGGCGAGGCGGCGTTCGCCGAAGCGCGCAAGCTGGGCCGACCCATCTTCCTCAGCGTCGGCTACTCCACCTGCCACTGGTGCCACGTGATGGAGCACGAGAGCTTCGAGGACCTGGAGATCGCCCGCGTGATGAACACACGCTACGTGCCCATCAAGCTGGATCGAGAAGAGCGGCCGGACGTGGATGCGGTCTACATGGCCGCGGTGCACGCCATGGGCATGGGCGGCGGCTGGCCCATGTCGGTGTGGATCGCGCCCGGCAAGGGGGGCGCCGGAAAGGCCGTACATGGCGTGCCCTTCTTCGCCGGCACCTACTTCCCGCCGCGCCAGTCTCGCGGCCGTCGCCGCGGCTTCCTTGGCCTGATGAACGACCTGGCCGATCGCTTCGCAGAGGACCCCGAAGGCATCGCCGCCAAGGGCAACCGCATCGCCAGCCAGTTGCGTCGCAAGCTGGAGACCGATTGGACAGGCATCGTCGCCGATACCACCTCGGTCGACCGTCTGGTGGCCCAGGTCCGCAGCGTCTACGACAACCAGCACGGCGGCACGCGGCGGGCGCCGAAGTTCCCCTCCAACATCCCCTACGGCGTGCTGATGCGGCATCACCTGCGCACCGGCGATCGCGAGAGTCGGCGCATGGCCGTGCACTCCCTGGAGCGCATGCGCATGGGTGGCATCTATGACCATGTCGGCGGTGGTTTTGCCCGCTACAGCACCGACGTGCGCTGGCTGGTGCCCCACTTCGAGAAGATGCTCTACGACCAGGGGCTGATCACCAAAGCCCTGGTCGAAGCCTGGACCGTGAGCTCCAAGCCCAGCATGGCGCGGACCATCCGCCAGACGCTGGACTACCTGCTGCGCGAGATGCGCCACCCCGGCGGCGCCTTCTATTCGGCCACCGATGCCGACAGCGAGGGCGAAGAGGGGCGCTTCTTCCTGTGGACGCCGGCGCAGCTGCAGGCGTTGCTGAGCAAGGAGGACGCGGCGCTGGTGGCCGAGATCTACGACGTGACGCCCGGTGGCAACTTTGAACACCGCAACATCCTGCACCTGAGGGAGGACCTGGACGTCTGGGCCCAGCGCAAAAAGGTCGCCGCGCCGGCCCTGCGAAAACGCCTGCGATCGGCCCTGGATCGCCTCTATACCGAACGCGCCAAGCGGGTGCCGCCGCTGCGCGACGACAAGATCCTGACCGCCTGGAATGGCCTCATCATCAGCGCATTTGCCCGCGCCGGATTGTCTCTGGCGGAGCCGCGTTATGTGCAGGCGGCCGGCAAGGCGGCGGACTATGTGCTCGCCACCCTGCGCGACGACCAGGGACGGCTGCTGCGCACCGCGTTGGGCGGCAAGGCGAGCGGCATGGCTGTGCTGGATGACCACGCCTTCTTCATCGAGGCGCTGATCGATCTCTTCGAGGCCACCGGAGAGCAGCGCTGGCTCGCCCAGGCGCTGCGCCTGCAGGCCAACCAGGATCGCTGGTATTCGGCACCGAATGCGGCCGGCTACTTCACCACCGCCACGGACGCCCAGTCGCTGCTGGCGCGTGAGAAGCCCGACTACGATGGCGCCATCCCCTCGGGCAACTCGGTCTCGGCCATGAACCTGGTGCGCCTGGCGGCCATCACCGGCGAGTCGACCCATCGCAATCGTGCCGTGGCTACCATCCGCGCGTTTTCGCGGCGATTGCGCAACTATCCCATCGCCATGAGCCGGATGCTGGTGGCGGTGGAGGCGCTGGCCTGGCCCATGAAGGAGGTCGTCCTGGTGCGCCCGGCGGGCAGCAAACCCGAGGCTTTTGCCCCCATGCTGGCCGCGCTGCGCCGCACCTGGCAGCCCCACCACGTGCTGGTCATGGTGGAGCAGGGATCGTCTTTGGAGAGGCTCGCGTCCCTGGCCCCGCCCGTGCGCGGCAAAATCGCCCGCGATGGCCGGGTCACGGCGTATGTCTGCAAGGAGGGAGCCTGCAGGCTGCCTACCACGCAGCCGGCCAAGATGATCGAACAGCTGCTTGCGCGTGGCGGTTAGCGGACCGGCTCCGGTCGTCCACCGGCCGATCTGGCTGGCGACTCAGCGTTTGCGTGGTCGTCGTAGGAGCGTGCGACGGGCTTCGACACGACCCTGCTCGTCGTGGAACGACAGGGCGAGCGAGTCGTCGCGCATGATCAGCCAGGCCCAGCCCAGGGTGCTGGCCGCCCAGATGCTGCCCTCTTTGGCCTCGACGTCGCGCAGCTGACCCGCCGCACCGCTGATGATCTGGTGTACGCCGCACTCCGGTTCGAGCACTTCCTTGTTGTGGTCGTGGCCGGAGATGTAGACGTCCACGCGGTCGCAAAGAATGGCCCGTAGCCAGTCGCGCAATTCGCCCTCGGCGTCGCCATGCTGGCCGCTCGAGCGCAGCGGGTGGTGGCCCAAGGCGATCACCCAGGCTTCGCCCTTCTCGGCGCTCTTGCTCAGTACCTCTCGGGCCCAGCGCGATTGCGGCTCGCCGCGCGCCTGCGTGTCCAGGACCAGGAAGCGCACGCCGTCGCGGATGAAGGTGTACCAGGCAGCGGGCAGTCGGCCGTCCAGAATGCCGCGCTTGCGGGCCGGTGAGCCGTCGGCCCACGCCTTCACCATGGCGTCCGCGTTACCGTAGTGGTCGTGATTGCCCAGGCTGAAGTACAGCGGTACGCCCAGGTCGGCATAGGGTTTTTCGACGCGCTCGAGCAGGTAGGGATCGGCGGGCGATCGGATGCCTTCGGGGTAGACGATGTCGCCGGTGTGCAGCCCGAAGCCGCACTTCTCCTTGGCGCAGAAGGCGGCCAACGCCTTGCCGACCCGGAATGCGCCCGGGCTGGCGGTGCCGCCGTCGCCGAACGCGAAGAAACGGGCCTGAACGCCCGTGATGCGCTCGCCCTGGAGGGTGCCAGCGGTGGTCGCCGTTGCCGCGGCTTGCGGCTGCGCTGACCTGGCGGCCTCCAGCGGCCGATCGGCGATGCTGGCGCTGGATCTGGACTGGTTTGGGGCGGGATCCGCCTGGCGGGTCTGGCGCTTACAACCAGGTCCGACGAGCAGCAGGACGATGCCGACGAGGAAGACCCTCGACAGCCGCGCTGCGCTGCGGTTGGCGCTCAATCTTTGCCCGAGGCGCTCTTCTTCATGCGCATGTCGGTGTGAAGGCGATCGGCCTTATCCTGCATGCTGGCGACCTTGCGGTAGAGCTGGCTGAAGTGGGGGTTCTGCAGGAATTTCATCAAGTGATTGCGGCCACGAAAATCCGTCGTCGTCGCGGTATCGATGATCTCCTTGAGGATTCTGATCTCGTTGCGCGTGAACGAATTGCTGACGCGGATGACCGGCTGCTTGCTCATCTGGGGCACCACTCTCTTGATTCGGCCCCGACTGGAGCGGCGGGGGCGCGCGTTATCGCACCGATCGGCAGTTTGGATCAAGGGCGAGGCAATGTCACGTCTGGGCCCGGGATTGGAACCTCCCACAGTTCGCGGGCTTGTAGGTAGACCGGTGCCTTGGCCAGCGCAGCGTTGTCCTGGGCCCGGGCCTCGACTATCGTGGTCCGGCGCCGCCGACTGCGATCTGTGGCGCCACTCCGACGCCATCGGCCGCCCGCAGTTGCGCCGAAGAATTTGCCGCCGATCGCAGCCCGGCGGCGGACTGGAGTCGATCGTCAGCCATGCCCACAAGCGCCATGCCCGCCGTCGATCTGCGCAGCGATACGGTCACCCGGCCGGGCGTCGCCATGCGCGCGGCCATGATGGATGCCGTCGTTGGCGATGATGGTTTCGACGACGATCCCACGCTGCACGCGCTGCAGCGACGAGTGGCCGGGTTGCTGGGCAAGGAGGCGGCGATCTACGTGCCCTCGGGTACCATGGCCAACCAGCTGGCCATCCGCCTGCAGAGCCAGCCTGGCGACGAGGTGGTCTGCCATCGACTGGCCCACATCCGCGGCCACGAAGCCGGCGGCCCTGCAGCCCTGTCCGGAGTCACCCTGGCCCTGTACGACGGCGCGCGCGGCCTGCCCGATGCCAGGCATCTGGCCGGATTGTTGCGAGTTGGTGAAGACGGATTGCAGGCGCCAACCGCGCTGGTCTGCTTCGAGAACACCCACAACGCCTGTGGCGGCGTGGTCCTGGCGCCCGATCAGCTGTCCGAATGCCTGGCGCAGGTCCGGGAGCGCGCCATCGCCCTGCACCTGGACGGCGCCAGGATCTGCAACGCGGCGATCGCTTCGCAGACCTCTCCGGCGACGCTGGCGGGGCCCTTCGACACGGTCTCGCTGTGCCTGAGCAAGGGCCTTGGCGCCCCCATCGGCAGCCTGTTGGCCGGACCGAAAGACCTGATCGCGCGCGCTCGCCGAATGCGCCGCATGTTGGGTGGCATGATGCGGCAGGTGGGCATTCTGGCTGCGGCTGGGCTGTATGCGCTGGATCACCATGTGGAACGTCTGGCCGACGACCACCGCCGCGCTGCGGCATTGGGTTCTGCGTTGGCGGCGCTGCCCGGCGTCGTGATCGAGGAGCCGCAGACCAACATCGTCGCCTTTGACCTGGACGACGGGCATCCCGCCCTGGCGCGACATGGCGGTCGGCCGGCCATCGCCCGAGCGCTGGACGACGCTGGCGTGCGCCTCACGGCCAGGGCCGTGGGTTTCCGGGCCGTGCTGCACCTGGACGTGGATGACGCCGGATTGGAGCGGGCGATCGCGACCCTCAGTCGGGTGCTGGCGCCATGAAGCCTCGCAAGCGCCGACCCGATGTCTCCCTCACCCTGCGCCTGAACGGGGCCCCTGTGGCCTGGACCGGCGATCCGGACGGATTGCTGCTGGACTGGCTGCGCGACGACCTGGGCATCACTTCGGTCAAGCGTGGTTGCTCGCCCCAGGCGGGTTGCGGCAGCTGTACCGTCAGCGTAGACGGCGAGCCGCAGCTGGCCTGTTCCTTCAAGATGCGCCGCGCCGCCGGCCGTCATGTGCGTACCCTGGAGGGGCTCGATCCGACCATCACCACGGCGGTGGCCGAAGCCATCGCCGGTCGCGCTGGCACCCAGTGCGGCTACTGTGCGCCCGGCATCACCATGAGCGCGGCCCTGCTCCTGGCCCGCGAGCCGGCGCCGGAGCGTACGCGCATCGCCGCGGCCATGGACAAGCACATCTGCCGCTGCACCGGCTGGGTCAAGGTGCTGGATGCGGTACAGACCGCCAGCGGCCTGTTGCAGGGCGCCACGCTGCCCACCCCGGGCGGCGGGGTCGGCGCAGGACGGGCCAAGCTGGACGCGCGCCACCTGGCTCTTGGACAGCGGGACTTCGCCGGCGACCTGGCCGAACCCGACATGCTGCACGGCGCCCTGGTGCTGAGTCATCACGCCAGGGCGGTGGTACGTCGGATCGACACCGGCGCGGCGCTGGCCCTGCCCGGGGTGGAGCGCGTGCTGCTGGCGACCGATGTGCCGGGCGATCGACGGGTTGGCCTGAAGTCACGTGACTGGCCGGTGCTGGTGGCGGCGGGCGAGACCACCCGCTATGTGGGCGACTGCCTGGCGGTGGTCCTGGCCAGCGATCGACGGGTGGCGCGCCAGGGCGCGGCTCTGGTCGCCGTGGACTACGAGGTTCAGCCGGCGATCGTCGATCCGGACGCTGCGCTCGCCGCTGACGCGCCGGCCCTGCATCCAGGCGGCAACCTGCTCTCGCACACGGTCATTCAACGGGGCGATGTGGACGCGGCGCTGGCTGATGCGGCGTTCGTGGTCGAGCAGCGCTACGTCACCCAGCGCGTGGAGCACGCCTTCCTGGAACCGGAGGCTTGCCTGGCGGTGCCGCAGGAGGACGGCGCGCTCGAGGTCTTCTCCCAGGGACAGGGCATCTACGAAGATCGGCGCCAGCTGGCCCGCTTGTTGGACTGGCCCGAGGACAGGGTGCGGGTCCGCCTGGTGGCCGCTGGCGGCGCATTTGGCGGCAAGGAGGACCTGAGCGTGCAGGGCCAGGCCTGCCTGGCCGCCGTGGCGACGGGCCGGCCGGTGCGCGTGGAGTTGTCCCGCGACGAGTCGATCCGCCTGCATCCCAAGCGACATCCCATGGTCATGGATTGGCGTCTGGGCTGCGACGCCGACGGGCGCCTCACCGGGCTCAGTGCGCGCATCGTCGGCGATGGCGGTGCCTACGCTTCGGTGAGCGCCGAGGTGTTGGCTCGTGCGGCCTCCCATGCCACCGGCGGTTACGACGTGCCGGCGGTGGACATCGAGGCCTTGGCGGTGTTCACCAACAACCCGCCCAGCGGCGCGTTTCGCGGTTTCGGCGTCAACCAGGTGCATTTCGCCATGGAGTGCGCGGTCGACGAGCTCTGCGAGTTGGGCGGCTTCGACCGCTGGCAGATGCGCTGGGATAACGCCCTGCGAGCGGGTTCGCGAACCGCAGCGGGTCAGGTGCTGACCGGTCCAGTGGGCTTGCGGGATTGCCTGGAGGCGGTGCGACCAGCCTTCGAGGCGGCGCCCAGAGCGGGCCTGGCGCTGGGTATGAAGAACGTCGGTATCGGTGGCATGACCGCCGACGTCGGACAGGCCCGGGTCGTCGTCCTGCCCGGAGGCCGCCTGCAGATCCAGCATGGCTTCAGCGAGATGGGCCAGGGCGTGCAGACCATCGCCACGCAGTTGTTGTGTGAGGGACTGGCCGGCTGCGACGGCCTCGACCCGGCGACCATCGACGTCGTGGTCGACACCGCCAGCGACCTGGCCGTAGGCATGACCACGGCCTCGCGGGCCACCTCCCTGCTGGGCGGCGCGATCCTCGACGCCGCCGCGGCGTTGCGGTCGGAGCTGGATGATCGCGGTCTCGCCGGTCTCGCAGGCCGCTCCTACACCGGCCGATGGCGGCCCGCCGAAGGCAAGCTCGAGCCCGGCGCGGAGCATCACCACTACAGCTATGGCTGGGCGGCGCAGCTGGCCATCATCGGCGACGACGGGCGGGTCGAACGCGTCGTCGCCGCCCACGACGCCGGCCGGGTCATCAACCCGATGCTCTTCGAGGCCCAGATCGAAGGCGCGGTACACATGGGCCTGGGCTACGCGTTGACCGAGGCGCTGCCCTGCGATGACGACGGCTGGCCATGGAGCACCCGAATCCGGGATTGCGGCGTGTTGAGCGCCGCCGACGTGCCGGAGATCACCGTGGTCGCCGTCGAAAACCCCGATCCCAACGGCCCGCTGGGCGCCCGCGGCATCGGCGAGATCGGCCTGGTGCCGACCGCACCAGCTGTAGCCAACGCCCTCTGGGCTGCCGACGGCAACCGACGTCGACAGTTGCCCATGGGCACATTCAAGCGGCGGATTCGCAAGCGACCCGTAGTACCCGTGGCCCCATCGGATTAGTCTGCCGGGGCTGAATTCAGGGGGCACTCATGGTCACCAGCGGCGAACGACTCATCGAGACCATCCGCGGCGCCATCATCGGCGACGACCAGGTGCTGGAGGGCCCCTATGGTCCGCGTCGGGTCACCTACGCCGACTACACCGCCTCGGGCCGGTCGCTCACCTTCATCGAGGACTTCATCCGTCACGAGGTGATGCCGCTCTACGCCAACACCCACACAGAGACTTCGGGCACCGGTCGGCAGACGACGCGATTTCGCGAGGACGCGCGCCGGATCATCCTCAAGGCCGTCGGCGGTGGCGAAGATGATGTGCTCATCTTCTGTGGTTCCGGCGCCACCGGCGCGATCCACCACATGCTGGAGGTGCTCAATCTGCGCATCCCCTCCGACCTGGACGCTCGCCACGGCTTCAGCGCCCAGATTCCAGCCGAACAGCGGCCCGTGGTCTTCATCGGCCCCTACGAGCATCACAGCAACGAGATCCCATGGCGGGAGTCCATCTGCGACGTGGTGGTCATCGACGAAGACGCCGATGGACGCATCGACCTGCAGCAACTCGAGGCCGGCTTGCTGGCCCACGCCGACCGACCGCTGCGCATCGGCAGCTTCTCCGCGGCCTCGAACGTCACCGGTATCGGCTCGGATACCCGCGCCACGGCCGCGCTCCTGCACAAACATGGGGCGCTGTCGTTCTGGGACTTTGCCGCCGCCGGGCCCTACGTGCAGATGGAAATGAACATGGCCGACGACGAGCCCGACGGCCACCTCGTCTACAAGGACGCCATCTTCCTGTCGCCCCATAAGTTCATCGGCGGCCCGGGCACGCCGGGCGTGCTCGTGGCCAAGAAGAACCTGTTCAAGAACTCGGTGCCCGCGGTGCCCGGCGGCGGCACCGTGGCCTACGTCAACTACCTGGAGCATCGCTACCTGGACGACATCGCCCAGCGCGAAGAGGGCGGCACGCCGGACATCATCGGCGCCATCCGCGCCGGGCTGGTCTTCCAGCTCAAAGAAGCGGTAGGCGCACCGCAGATCCGCGAGCTTGAGCACGACCTCGTGCAACGCGCAGTGGCCGCCTGGCACGACAACCCGGCCCTGCACATCCTGGGCAATCACGAACGCTGGCGGCTGTCGATCGTCAGCTTCGTGGTGCGTCACAGAGACCGCTTCTTGCATCACGGCTTCGTGGTCGCCCTGCTCAACGACCTGTTCGGCATCCAGGCACGTGGCGGCTGTTCCTGCGCCGGGCCCTATGGTCACCGGCTGCTGGGTATCGACCTGAAGCGCAGCCAGGCCTTCGAGCGCGAGATCCTGCGCGGTTGCGAAGGTGTCAAGCCGGGCTGGGTGCGGGTCAACTTCAACTATTTCATCTCCGAGCAGGTCTTCGACTTCGTGGTGCAGGCCGTGAACATGGTCGCCGAACACGGCTGGAGACTGCTGCCCGACTACGTCTTCGAGCCCGAATCCGGCCGCTGGCGCCACCGCGACGCCCCCGAATCCGCAGCCATGGGCCTGGACGACGTGACCTACCGCAGCGGCCGCCTGGAGTATCGCTCCCGACACGCCAGCGAACCCGAATGGGCCCTGCCGGGCTACCTGGAGCAGGCCCGAAAGGTCCTCGACGGCGCGGAGCAACGCCACCGCGGCCAGATCATCGCCGACCCACCCCTGAACCCCGACTTCGAACAACTACGGTGGTTCACCCTGCCCGGCGAGGCCTGGCCCGATGAGGGGTCAGGTATTGACACCTGACATCTTTCGACATTGTTCAACGGGTGAGGACAATGGTGCGCGACAAGAACTGTCGCCTATTTGAGCCGCTCCATGTGCAGCACGGTGTCGGTGTCCACGGTCATGGTGCCCATGCCGCCAGAAGGCATCTTCTGAGCCGTCTGCAGGCGCCCCTTGATCAGCTTCAAGAAGCCGGCGCGCACGTTGTGCGTCAGGGTGAAGTCGCCGGTCATCTTCAAGGTCGGCATCTGGCCATCGCCGCCAGGCTGGCCACGCTTGGCGCCTGCTTTGGCCGGTGCTCCGGCGCCGCCCATGCCTGGAAGTCCCGCCATGCCGGGAACGCCGCCCATGCCGCCCATGCCACCCATGCCACCCATACCGCCCATGCCGCCCATACCGCCCATACCGCCCATGCCGCCTGCTGCACCTGCGCCGGGCGCAGCCGGTGTTTGGACTTTGGCTGAGGACTTGCCGGATCGGGCTTCGACCTTCGCGCCGGGCTTCGACAGGCCGCTGCCATCACCGGGAGTACGGATTTGCACGTCGAGCAGGGCGACGTTCTTGTCGACGCGGCGTGCGGTGGTGTTGAACTGCCAGTCCGCCACCCGCGCCTTGACCACGTCGCCGCGCTTCACATTGCCATCGGGCAGGCGCAACATCTCCATGAACTGCTGCGGCACCAGGTCCACCTTGCGCGACCCGGCGCGCACGGTCACGGTCTTTTTCGGTCGCTTGACCTGGGTGACCTTGATGCCCGCGCTGAGCTTGCCGCTCTTGCGATCGAAGCGGGCCCAGACGTTGACCTTCTCGCCGCCCGCGGTGGCGCTGGCGCTGGCGCCATCGGGTCCGACCCTGGCCGAGACGAGTTGGGTGTCGCCCTGGTCGTGTACCAGCAGGTAGATGATCTCCTGGAACTGGAATCGCCCTTTGCGGTCGATGGACACCGGGTTGCTCAGGGCGTTCTTCGGCAGGCCGCCAAGACCGGCAACCAGCTTGCCGCGGTCGTCTTTGACCTCGAACTTCTCGATGATCAGCGCCGCGTTGGCGGTGCCCGCGCGATCCACTTTGTCGATGCGAAGCAGATAGGTGGCGTCCATGTGCATCTTCATGGCGATCTTCATGCCCATGGCGTCGATCTTCACCGTCTGCGCCGAGCGGGCGCGATAGCGATGTTCGGCGCCGCGTTTCCACTTCCAGATCAGGTCCGCGCCGAGCGCAGAGGTGGCGAAGAGCAGGCAGAGCGTCAGCGCGACGAGGCTTGCGAGCAGACGGGCGTTCGGCGTCTTTTTCATGGGTCTCCTCCGCGGCTGCGAGGAGCCGCGCAGGCTACTTATACAACGCCCCGCCGGAATTCACCCGGGCGATGAACAGCCGAAAGCCGCCCGGGTTCGCGAGGCCGCCAAACGACTTGTTCGTATAGCCGCCAAACAGGATGTCACCGTTGAAGGTCATCTTGACCACGGCGCCGGCCGCGTTGCCGCCCATGGCCTGCCACTGCTTGTGCCAGAGCATCTGGCCGGACTTCTTGAACCAGGCCAGCTGCACGCCGTTGCTGCCGAAATTGCCGACGACGACCATGTTGCCTTCGGCGTCCATGTCCATGCCGTATCCGAAGTCGTCGGCCTTGGTGCCGAACTGCACCGAGCCAGGCAGCTCCTTGCCGGTCTTGTCCAGGTGCATCAAGTACATATCGCGGCCGCCCTTGCTGGGCTGGGGCTGCCAGAGCTTGCCCTTGGTCGAACCCAGCAGCCACAGCGTGCCGTCGGGATGTACGCGCAACTTGCGGCCCCAGTCGTCGGCGTTGGTGCCCATCTGCTTGAGCCAGAGCTGCTTGCCGGCGCCGTCGAAGGCGGTCACGAAGAGGTCAGAGCCGCCCTTATGCTTCTGACCGGCCAGGGGGTACTTGGCGCTACCGGTGGCGTACACGGCCTGGGATTTGTCCACCGCGATGCCTGTGACGCTGAGGCTGCCGGTGCTGTTGCCGAAGGTGGAGCGCCACTTCTTGGCGCCGGATTTGTCGTACCGGGCCACGTAGCCGACGTAGTGTTTTGAGGTCTTGAGGCCGTAACCGCCGGTGTAGACGTCGGTGCCGCCAGACGCTGTGGCGACGGACCAGGTCGACGCCCACGTGGTGGTCTTGTAGCTGTCGAACCAGACCTGCGTGGCGAACAACTGCTTGCCGTTGAGATCGAGCTTCTGGGTGTAGCCCGTCTGGGAGTTGCTGCCCGACTGCGGCTTGCCCTGTCCGGCCAGATAGACGTGCGAGCCCAGCACGCTCATGGTGCGCGGGATGTAGGAGTTGCCTGTGTAGTAGGCCTTGCTCAAGACGCTCTTGACGCCGTCGGGCTCGTAGCTCAGCAGCCGGGCCGGGTATTTGCTGGTCTGCAGGTCGCTCACGGCGACATAGACGTGGCCGTTTGGCGCCACACCCAAACCGGCTATGACCTTCTTGTTCAGCGACGTGTGTGCTTGGAAGTAGCGGGCGCCCTTCCAGCCGCAGCCATGGACCGCCTTGCTGGTGCACTTGCCGGTCTTGGCGTCGCAGCTGTCGGTGCTGCAGGGATTGTTGTCGTCGCAGGCCTTCATGGTGCCCTTGCAGGCGCCCTTGTCGCACTTGTCGGCGCTGGTGCACATGCTGCCGTCGTCGCAGCCGGGCGTGCCGGCGACCGGACTGGTCGTGCAGCCCTTGGCTTTATCGCAACTGTCGGTCGTGCAGGAATTGCCATCGTCGCAGACCTTGGTTTTGCCGCCGCCGCACTTGCCGGCCGTACAGGCCTTGTCGGTCATGCACATGTCGCCGTCTGCGCACGCCTTGCCGGCGGCGTTCTTGTGCACGCAGCCGGTCTTGGCGTCGCAGCTGTCGTCGGTGCAGTCGTTCTTGTCATCGCAGGTCTTGGGTTTGCCACTGCCGCATTGGCCGGTGGCGGGCACGCAGGCGGCCTCTGTGCAGGCATCGCCGCACTGCTTGGTGGTGCCGGCTGTGCACTTGCCGCCGGCGCAGACGTCGCCAGTGGTGCACTTATTGCCGTCCTCGCAGGCGGCGGTATTGGGCGTGTAGACGCAGCCCTTGGCCTTGTCGCAGGTGGCGTCCTTGCATCCCTTGGAGATGCAGGTCATGGGGCTGCCAGATGTGCATTTGCCGGCTTTGCACACCTCGCCGACCGTGCAGGCACTGCCATCATCGCAGATCGGGCCAGCGCTGGTGGTGGGGTTGTCGATGATGCCATCGCAGTCGTTGTCGATGCCGTCGCAGATCTCCTTGCCGTCGCCTTCTGGCTTGCAGTCGGTCCACTTGCAACCGGGCTGATTGGCGCAGGCTCCGGCGTCCTTGCTGTCGGTGCACTGCGGGCCCTTGTCGCCGATCTGGCCGACACATGTGCCGGCCGTCCACAAGCAAACGGGCGCCTTGACGCTGGCGCACTGGGCGGCTGAATTCTTGGTGTAACAGGAGTTGACGAACAAGCACTTGGTACCAGCCCATTTGCAGCCCATGTAGTTGGCGATGTCGCAGTTCTTCTTGGTGTTGAGCTTGGGGCATTGCTTCTGGGCGGTGGGGTCCTTGGGCACGCATACGAAGCCTGCCAGCTTGCAGCCAACGGTGACCTGGCAGGTAGCGTGTTGGGCCTTGTCTTTGTAGATGCTGCACGACACGGAGCCCTGGCAGGAGAACTCCTTTGGCTGCGGGCCGGCATCGACGGGGCCGCTGTCGCTGGACCCAGCGTCCCCGCCGCTCGAGTCGACAGCGCCGCCCGAATCGACGGCGCCGCCAACGTCAGCGGTCCCGCCGGCATCCACTGGACTGGTGCTGGTGTCGGCCTGGCCACCGCTATCAGGGGGGGTCGCGCCGTCGCTCGTCGCACCGTCTGCAGACGTCGTGTCGACGGTTCCGCCAGGAGAGGGCGGGTTGTCACTGCCACAGGCACCGAGGGCCAGGGCGAGGGCGGCGAGCATGGCGCAAGGGCGCACGCCCCAGGAAGCTTGCGGGGTCATGGGTACTCCAGGAGGGCAAGGAACAGAATCTGGGCGACTCAGTGTCAGTTGTGGCGGGTCGGGTCAACCTGCCCATATGCCGGCGTGTGGGCCAGGGTGCTCGCTCCAACCCCCGCGCTTCACATTGGATGCGCCGTCAGGGCATCGCCGACAAGCGCATGTCGAGCGATCGGTGCGCGCCTGCAAGCCGTTCGGTGTCAAGCGCGAGGGGCACGCGCCGAGGTCGCTGGGTATCGATGCCTATGGCAGCCGGGCGAGGCCCTCGCGGTAGGCGTCGATGTGGCCCTGCCAGGCGGTGTAGACGTGGCTCTGCCGGTAGCCCATCGCTACGTTGATGGCTAGCATTGCGGCGTTGCTCTCGGCGTTTCCAGTGCGTAGACGGGTCACGCCAGGGTGTTGGTCGCGCAGGCGACGCCACATGGCTGCCTTCAGCCACCGACCGACCCCGCGGTTGCGAAAAGCGGGCAGAACCACGGTGTCGTACTGCCATGAACACCTGGGCCGATGGAGGTTGAGCATCACGGCCGTGGCGCCCACGGGCGCGCCCGAGGGATCGACCGCCAGCATCACCATCGGGGCCTCGCCGATGACCTGTCGCGCCTGCTCCTCGCGCTGGACCATCTTGGCGTCGAAGTGCCAGTCCTGCAGCTCGATGCCCTCTCTTGGTGCGTCGTTCATGGCGTTGTTGGCCGCGATGTAGGCGGGCAGCCAGCGCTCTGGGCAGGCACCTTGCCACTGCACCAGGCGGATGTCCGAGGCGCGCTCCATGCGGCGATCGATCCAGGCGGCCATGCGAGCTTCGTCCACCGCGGTGAGGTCCAGTTCCGACAGCCGCTCGCTGTACCGTCGCTCGATGCCCAAGCGCTCGTAGAACGCCAACCGCCAGGGCGTCTCCGGGCCCCAGGCGAGGATCGAAGAGCGGTCGTCCGCCGCCGCGATGTCCAGCAGCTTGCTCAATACCGCAGCGGTGAGCCCATCCTGGTCGTTCAGCATCTCGATCTCGAAGGCGCCGAACGTGGGATTCTCCGGGTCGTCCGTGCGGTCTACGTGGCCAATGGCGACCGCCTGGTCATCGTCAAATGCCACCAGGCGATCGTGATCGGCGTGCTCGGTCCTGTCGTCATCGAAGCGGGCGCGTAGTTCGACGGCGGTGCTCGGCGGCAGGTGTGGGTCGAGCGCGAGGTCCAGTTGCTGGCGCAGGTCCAGGGCAGCGTTGAAGCCGGCGTGGTCGAGCTCGCGGGTGTGCAGGATGTGTGTGGTCATGATCCCTTCTCTTCAACCTACTGGCTTGCGTCGGCCTGAGGTTGCGCGGCGCGGTCCCAGTGAATCATCTGGCCGTGTCGGGTGAAGCCATGCGCCGCGACGATGGGGCCGGAAGTGGTGTCCCGTGCGTACAGTCCCAAGAGTCCGATATCGCGAGTTCGCGCGAGCTCCGCGCGGGCGTGTAGCAACGCCGTGTAGACGCCCTGTCCGCGGGCCGTCACGGTCACGCCACCGCCCCAGATGAACGCGAAGCCGAGCTCCTCAAAGCAGGTCATGCCGCCGCCACCCGCTGGCTGACCGTCCACAGAGGCCAGGTACATGGAAGCGCGGGCACCGGGCATCGTGAGCATCTGCAGGTCGTCTGCCAGGTCAGATTCCGACTGGCTCGCCACCACGCCGAACACTTCTGCGCGCACCTCGTAGAGCGCCAGAAGTTGCGCCATGTCGGTGACGCGCCGCACCTGCACGTGGCGCGATGGCTGGCGGCTGTAATCCTGGGGTCGAATCACGTAGGCGTGGTGACGTGCGCCGGCCGCATAGCCAGCGTCGGTCAGCGCCTGGCGCATGGGCGCTGTGTCGCTCATCGGGTTGAGACTCCAGCGACTGCCGTGGCCGTCGTGTCGCTGGCTCACTTCGTGTACGAGTTCTCGGGGGCGGCAGAGCTCGGGTCGGACCCGGACCACGCAATTGAAGAAGAGCTCGGGTCGATCCGACCATGTGTAGGTGACCTCGGGTCGGACCACGACGTTCACGTCGTCCGGTGCCCAGAAGTAGTCGGCCTGGGCGGCCTCGATGGTCTCATCGATGTGCATCTTCGGCTCTTACTCCTACCTGGCCCGGCGACTGCGCGACAGCCAGCGATCCAGCTCGTTGGCGAAGCGCTGCTTGTCCTTCTTGCCGTACGGTGGCGGGCCTTCGGTGATGACGCCGCTGCCACGCAACGAGTCCATGAAGTCGCGCATTCCCAGTCGCTGGCGCACGTTCTCTTCGGTCAGGACCTCGCCGCGAAATGCCAGCACCGTGCCGCCTGCATCGATGATGCGCGCGGCCAGCGGGATGTCGGCGCTGATGACCAGGTCCCCCTTTTGGCACTTCTCGGCGATGTAATCGTCGGCCACGTCCATTCCGCCGCTGACCTGCACTGCGCGCACCGTGGCGATGCGGGGCACCTCCTGGTAGCGATTGGCGACCAGGATGGCTGGCACGCCGGTGCGTCCGCTGGCCTTGAAGACGACCTCCTTGCAGGCCCTGGGGGCCGAATCGCCGTCGATCCAGATGGTCGGTTTGTCTGATTGGGTCATTGTGGGGTCCCGCAGGCGTTCAGCCCGCCCCTCTGGCGCCGAAAGGTGTCAAGTGTCAATACCTGACCCTCTGTGATGGTGGGGCTTGGTGATGCGAATGGCGATGAAGGTGTCAAGTGTCAATGCCTGACCCCTTCGCAGGCGGTGATGTCCAGGCCGGCGGCGATCAGATTGGCTGGCGAGTCCGGGTCGGTGGCCACCATCTCGGCCAGGTCGATGGTCGGGACGTCGGTGCCCAGGGCGCTGTTGATGGTCTCGATAACCGCGTTGGCGGTCATGGCATTGCCCGTGTCGCTGAAGTGCACGCCATCAAGTCCCAAGAGGCCGCCGAACTTGGCCACGGTCAGCGTCTGGTCGCCGGCGGTCAAGCCGGTCTTCTCCAGGTCGGCGACTCGGCTCGCCAGGTCGACCACGTGCACGTTGTCGTGCGCCGCGGCGACTTTGGCCAGGGCGGCGTTGGCGTCTGTGGTCAGCTTGTCCAGGGCCGCGATTTCGGTGTCGATGGTCTTTTGCAGTGCGGCCCGCTCGGCGGCGGGGGCGGCGGCCAGTCGACGTCCCTTGAGCTCGGCGGTGACCGGAATCAGGGTCGGTCGCGGCAGGTTGGCGATGAAGACCTCGGCGCCGGTGGCCGCCAGGCGGGGCACCAGCAGGTCGAGGCGCTCGGTCAGGTTCTTGAGCGACGTGGCGCCGTCGGCCTTCAACTCGGTCTCGCCGACGATGGCCCGGATCAGGTCGTTGCCGTACAGGTCCACGCTCATGATGAGCGATGGCTTGGCCGACTCGAGCAACTCGAGTTGTGACTGGTGCACCGGGCCCAGAAAGGTGCCGTAGGGGTCGTAGACCAGGTGAGCGACAAAGTTGCCGCCAACGTCATCGGCATCCGGGCCGTCCAGCACGGTGCGCACCTTGCTGCCTCCGACGGCGAGGTTCTGGGGTGCCAGGTCCGGGTCGATGCGCGCGGCGGCGTAGGTGAGCTTGTTGGTCTCGAGGTCCTTGAGGCTGACCATGACCGCGGCGCTCTCCTTGCTGACGTGAGAGACGATGTCTGGCACCTGGCAGCGCGGCGCCGGGCCGATATCGGCAGGTTTGATGCCGGGGAAGAGGGGCTCCACCAGTAGCGGCAGGGGGAACCAGGCTCCCAATTGACGGGCGACCAGGGCGACGGGCGAGATGAGCTGGCTGCGTTGGTTGGGCACACCGCGCTGGGTGCCCTGGCTGATGGACGCGCCGAAGGCGTACACGCGGGCGAAGCGGGCATCGCTGGGGGCCGTATAGGTGAAGGGTTTGCCGAGCGTCGCAGAGGTCTCGCCGGCGCTGACCACCACGTCAACTTCGCCGCCGGTGGCGTGGCCCTGGACCATGAAGGCCAGCTTCTGATCGCGCTCCGCCAGGCCCCAGGCGCGCACACCGCCGACGGTGACGCCGGTGATGTCGGCAGCCGCCAGGCCGGTGTCGCGCAGGTCGGCCAGGATCTCGAAGTTGCCGTGTACGGAGCCACTGGAAGGGACCAGCGAGGGGCCAGGCGCCTCGGCTTCATCGGTCGCGGCGCAGCCGGTGGCCAGCGCAGGAAACAGCAGCACGCACAGGACAAGGATGCGTGGACCGGCCATGCTCAACATCTCCCCCATGCCCTCTGACGTCGTTCAACGGCGTTGGCGGATGGCCCTCACGCGTCGACCGAGGTGTACCACGTAGATCAGCACCAGGCAGATCAAGGAGGCCGCGCCGGCCACATCGAGGCCGACGCCTGGGCCCGGATCCACGATTGTGCCGAAGTAGTGTTTGGTCAGCTTGTAGTCGACCAGGGTGCTGACCAGCCCCATCCTGCTGGTGCCGAGCCAGATGGATGCGAACACCGTCACGCCGGTCAACTGGAGCGCGGCGAGGCCGAAGCGCCCGCTGAACATGTCGGACCAGCCGGGCAGGAGCCAGCCGATGACGCGCGAGAGCGTGCGATCGATGGCCCGGCTGCGTCTCCACAGTCGACGGAACAACCCTTCAGTCGGCCCACCCGGCGGCTGCGGTGAAGGCGGCGGCTCCGGGATGATTGGCAACGGCCGCACGGGCAACCACAGCAGCGAGAGCAGGGCCACCGCCAGCGTCCAGATGCCCAGGGCGCTGGACAGGGTGCGGGCCGGGCTGATGGTTTCGCCCAGGTCGCCGCCGGCGACCCGGAAGGCGGCCTGGGTGTCGCCGCTGATCAATCCCGCCAGCGACTGGGCGACGGCCTGCCCGAAGTCCTGCGCCGGGTTGAGCAGGTTGCGCACGTCGTTGAGGGTGCAGCGGGCCCACAAGGGGCGATCCGGCCCGGTGCGTTCCATAGGCAGGCGATCGCGCCGCGGCAACGTCTCGGCGGCGGGATTGCTGCCAGCGAGGCGATCGCGATTCCACGCTGCCGACTCGGCCCCTGGCCCGCTGCCAGCGGCGGCGCGTTCGTACCCTTGGCGCGCGGCGTCCCGATCGCCGGCCTGTTCGTCCAGCAAGGCGAGGTTGTTGCGCGCCATGGCGCTATCCGGCCAGTTGGCCAGCAGCCGATCGAGGGTCTGCCGCGCGGCGTCCAGCTGGCCGCGGGTGTAGCGGCCCTCGGCCTGCAGGTTCAGCACCGAGGGGCTGTCGCCGCTGGTCTCCAGTCGCCGCTCGAGCACTTCCAGGCAACCCGGCGCGCCGGCGTGGCCCGCGGCCACCGTGAGCGAGGCGTTGGCGTTGCGCATCACCACGGTGACGTTGGCCGACAGGATCGCGGCGCTGAGCAGGCTGAGCAGGGCCAGACCGAAGACTGCGAGCCGCTGCGGCCGGGTGGCGTAGGTCGGGAAGGTATGGCGCAGGCGGTCCACCGGGTGTTCCAGGAAGGCCACCAGGCGCTGTCGGCGGGTGCGGAAGCCGCGCGCGTGCAGGGCGGCAAAACGCGTCTTGCGCGGCCGCCACCACATGGCGATGAGCAGGATGAACAGGATCATGGGCGCCGCAGCGGAGATGGGCAGGGCGATGTCCACGAGGCGGACCTGAAACGTGTTCAGCAGCAGCGCAGCGCCCAACGGCGCCGATTCGCGGATTCGACGGGCCACCAGGCCGTTGGTATCGGGTCGGCCCTGCTGCCGCAGCCAGGCGCCCCAACGCCGATAGAACTTGGGGTCGTACTCGATGAAGTCGGCGAAGGCCCGACCGCTCTCGACCAGTTGCAAGGCCCGTTCGATCTTGCCCTGCTGCCACAGCTCGTCGCCCAGTTTGCGTAGGACGAACGCCGGATTGCCGATGAGGGACGCGTTCAGCTCGCTGTTGACGCCGGCGATCTGGGCGGCCTCCGCGGCCTGATCGATCAGCTTGTCCGCCCGCCCTGCAAAGCCCTCCCGCTCGAGCATGGCCGCGATGCGCGTGCCATGCAGCGGCAGCATGTCAGCGCTGTTGGCGACCACGCGATCGGCGAGTTGCGCGCGCCGAGCAGAGTCGGCGTCTTTGCCCAGCAGCTGCAAGACCATCAGCGGGATCTCGGGATCGAGGGGGTCGTCCTTCGCCAGCGCGGCCACGGTTTCGGCGGCCAGGCGCTTCAACGCGGGATCGTCTCCGGCCTTGTCCTTGTCCACGCCTGCCCGAGCTGCGCCGGCCTCCAGGGCTTGTTTGCGTACATTCTGGAGCCACTTCGGTGCGGCCCAGCCGCTGCCCACGCGGTCGTTGGCGAAGATGGGCTGCTCCGGACCGGCGCGGAAGCGCAGCAGGTGCACCACGCCCTGGTCGACCAGCGACCAGACGGCCACGACCAGGCGTCGTCGATCGTTGGGATCGGGCCAGCCGTGCAGCGCCACGCCGGGCAGCTTCTGGCGCGCCAGCACCCGGCCTGTCAAGCCATCGCGACGGAGCAGGAAGGCGCCCAGCCCGAACACGATGGAGCCGTCGGCGACCGGCACGGCGAGCTGGCTTCGTTCGCCATCGGGCGCCGCGGCCGTGCGCCAGCGCCGTTTGCCGGTGCGTCGATCCCAGGCCTCCCAGGCGCCGTCGGCGGTGCGGGACAGGCGCGGCGCATCCACCGGCAGACCCTGCCGCAGCGCACCAAAGGGTGGCTCCAGCAGGGCGAAAGGCGGTACGCCATCGGCGCAGCCACCGCCGGCAACCGTGGCCGTGACCTGGGCGGCCGGGTGCAGGGCGCAGATGGCGGCCCTGCCCAGGCGTGCAGACTCGGCGTCCTTTGCGGTTGGCTGGCCCCCTTCGCGCTGGATGGTGGCCAGGGCGTCGAGCACCGCAGGCACCGGATCGCCGGCCACGATCGCCTCGTGCAGCACCCGGCACAGGCGCGTGGACGAGCCCACAAAACCCTCGCCATGGCGCAGCCTGTCGCTCAGCGACGTGTTCTTGATGGCCGGTCGCTTCATCAGCAATCCGCGCATGGACGCCGAACCGTGCTCCTGAAGGGAGGACCGACAGAGCTGGCCGAAGAGTTGCTCCCAGCGGCCTTGTTGCCAGAGCAGCGTTCGTGTCGCCCGGCCGAGCAACTCCCCCCGAGCCACGGCACGCGGTCCCAGTTCGGCCACGGTCTCTCGGAAGTCGGCCAGCGCCCGGGTAGCGGCGAAGGCGTCATGGGTCGCCAGCGCCTGCCAGGCCTTGGTGGCCCGATGATCCAGCGCACCGATCATCTCCCGGCGCTTCAGCTCGGCCTGTTTCGTCGCGGTCACCTCCTCCAGGCCCTGCCAGATCAGCAGCGCCAGGGCGATCGCCACGACCGCGCCGATTCCGGCGCGCAATCGCCCCGAACCCAGGCGTCGTACGCCCATGGCGGTGGTCTCGCAGCGGGGTCGATCGGCGTGTCGATGACCTTCGAGCAGGGCCAGTTGGGCGCTGGCCAGTCCGGCGTCGCCGCGCTCCAGGGCCTCTTCGGCAAAGTGGATGGCGGCCCGGGCCTGGCCGCGAGAGGCCGGCTCGTTATCTGCCCACAGGTGCAAGGCCTGCTCGTGTCGGGACAGGGCCCGCGCATAGAGGCCATAGCGTTCTTCCATGGCCACTTCGCCAGCGACCAGGCTGGCCAGCAGGCGGTCGCCCTCGTCGGACAGGCGCAGGGATTCGGCGTTGCCGAGCCAGGTTCGCAGGGCGGCCAGGAACGCGGCCGCGTCGGCGAAACGGTCGGCGGGGTCGCGGGCCATGGCCTGACGACAGATGGCTTGCAGGGCGCTGGGTACGTCGTCGTCGTAGGTGGGCGGTTCGGCCCGGCTGGCCGCGTGCAGCACGTCCATCAGCTGCGCGCCCTTGTGCGGCGGCGCGCCGGTGATCACCTCGTGCAGCATGGCGCCCAGCTGGAAGACGTCTGTCCACGGGCCGATGTCCCGATTGCGCGCCTCGGCCTGCTCCGGGGCCATGTAGCAGGGCGTGCCCGCCGGCCCCGTCGCGTCGTCCTTGTGGGGGCCCAGCGGCTGCTCCGGCCGCGGCTCGCGTACATCCAGGGAGATGCCCCAGTCCATCACCATGGTCTCGCCGAAGTCGCCGACCATGATGTTGGCGGGCTTCAGGTCGCGATGGGCGATGCCACGCGAATGCGCAAAGGCGATGGCGTTGCAGACGCTGATCAAGACATCCACATGGCGCCGCTGATCCCAGCCCTCCGCGGCTTTCTTGTGGGCGTCGGTGCGCGGATGCAGCAGGTCGTGCCAGCTGTGGCCGCGGACCAGCTTCATGGCCAGGAAGACCTCGCCCTGACCGGTCTCGCCGAGCTCGTGCACCGGGATCACGTTGGGATGATCCAGGGCGCCGGTGACCAGGGCTTCGGCAACGAACTGCTCCCGAGCCAGACCGCCCCCTCGACCTGGGATCAGCGTCTTGACCGCCACGTCGCGACGCAGGCTGCCCTGGGTGGCGCGATAGACCACGCCCATGCCGCCGCGGCCGATCTCGTCCTGGAGTTCGTACTGCTGCATGCCCTCGGCGGCGGTTGGAGCGGCCGTGGAGGGCATGGTGGGGGCGGTGACGGGGGCTGCGAGGGTGTCCGTGTCCGTGGCTGCGACCGTGTCGGCGCCAGTGTCCGTGTCTGTGTCTGTGTCCGTGGCTGCGACCGTGTCCGCGCCGGTGTCCGTGTCTGTGTCCGTGTCTGTGTCCGTGGCGGCGACCGTGTCGGCGCCCGTATCTGTGTCTGCGACCGCGTCGGTTGCGGCGAGGGTTTCGTCGAAGGCCTGCTCGCCTGTGACCGGCCGGTGACGGGCGACGCCGGGACCGACCAGGGCCACCTGCTGGCGGCCCCTCAGGCGTGGACTTGTTGTAAAGGCGGCCTGTGGCAGGCCACTCAGGGCGGGTGGAGGGGCTTTTTTCGCCGGCGCCGGGCGATAGGCGGCGACCGTGGATGCGGCATCCCAGTCGGCATCGGCGCCGATGGTCTCCGCCCACACCTGCTTGATCTCGGCCCGATTCATGGCTGCCCTTGCCGCTTTTGTCGCCAGGGGCCAAGCCTACTTCAGGGCAGGGCGTGGTGTCATGGCTGGCAAGCGCTCGATGGGGTCTTGTCCTGGGCGCTCAGGTCAGCAGCTGCAATCGTCCGCGCAGGAAGTCCCTGGCGACCACGCCGACGTGAACTTCGTCGGGGCCATCGGCGATGCGGGCGGCGCGGGCGTGTCGGTACCAGCCGGCGAATGGCATGTCCTCGCTGTAGCCGAGTGCGCCGTGCATCTGGATGGCGTCGTCGAGCACGTCGCAGAGCATGCGGGCGCAGTGCAACTTGGCCATGGACGAATAGCCGCGGGCCGCGGCGGGACCGTCTCGCTCGAGCACTCTGGCGCAATGCCAGGTCAACAGGTCGCCGGCGTGGATGGCGGTGGCGCCATTGGCGATGAACTGTTGGACCAGCTGGTGTCTGGCCAGTGGCCGGCCGAAGCTCTGCCGTTCATTGACGTAGGCGCGGCAGAGGTCCAGCGCCCGATCTGCCAGACCGAGCCAGCGCATGCAGTGGGTCAGGCGCGCCGGGATGAGCCTCGCCTGGGCCAGCTCGAAACCCTGGCCGACCTCGCCGAGCAGGTTGTCGGTGCCCACCTGCACGTCGTTGAACTGCAGCTCCGCCTCTCGATGCACGAGCAGCGGCTCTGCCATGACGCCCACGGTGCGCACATGCTCGATGCCTGGAGATTGCCGGTCGACCGCGAAGAGGGTGGCACCTCGCCGCCGATCGTCCGAGGTGCGGGCCATGACGATCAGCATGGACGCCCGGCCGCCACCGGTGGCGAACCATTTGCGGCCGTTGATGCGCCAGCCCTCGCCGTCGGCGGTGGCCGTGGTCTGCAGGTTGTGGGGGTCTGCACCGGCACCTGGGGCGGGTTCGGTCATGCAGAATGCGCTGGTGATCTCGCCATCGCACATGGGCTTGAGCCAGCGCTGCCGCACCGCGGGTCCGGCCACGCGCAGGAGCAGGTCCATGTTGCCCTGGTCGGGCGCGTCACAGTTGAAGACCCGTGGGCCCACGAGCGAACGGCCCATCTCGCGAAACAGGGCGCACATGCCGATCACGCCCAGGTCCAGTCCGCCGTAGTCGGCCGGCAGGTGAGGTGCCCACAGACCTGCCGCCCGGGCGCCGACCTGCAGCTGACGCAGGGTGGTGTCCTCGCCGCGCCGATCCTCGGCGATGATGCGCGCCTCGTTGGTCAGCACGTGGCCGTCCATGAACTCGCGCACCTGGCGCCGCGTCCGCTGCAATGACTCCGACAGATTCCAGGGCATGTCAGGGACTCCTTTGTCCGCCTTCGATGTGCTCGCTCAAGTCGAATCGGGGATTGGCCACGGCCAGTTGTTGGCGCAACCAGCGGGCGATGGCCTCGGGATCCTTGTCGTCCACCGCGGTGGATTCCAGCCCCAATCCTGCGCCGACCTGCTGCAGCACACTGGCCGCAACAAGCAGTCGAAAGCGCAGCCCGGCGTCCTGCACCGCGGGCCTGACATCGGCCATCAGGAAGCGCGCCACCCCCGCCAGCAGGGTGGGGTCGTCGGGGAATGGCGCAATCGCTTCGGTCGGCTCTGCACTCATGGCTTCCTCCAGGCGGGTACACCGGTGCGAATCAGCCGCATGGCCTCCCACTCCATCTCCACCACGCGTCGTCCGATGGCCAGGTATTCCAGATCGAGCGCCTTGCCCGACAGGTAGCGCATGGACTGCTGCACGGCACCTACGGCCCAGCGCGCGTTGCCCATCACCTCCCACCAATGCAGCCGGCGCTCGTCGACACGCACGCCAGCGGCCGCTTCGTAGGCCGCCAGGAAGGTGGCGCGGTCGCCGAATCCGCCGACCGGCTGGTCCAGCACGCCAAATCGCCAGTCGCGCACACAGATCCAGGACAGGTCCTCGGCGCGGCTGCCCCAATGGGCGAATTCCCAGTCCAGGATGCCGTGCAACCCGCTTTCGCCGACCATGAAGTTGCCCGTGCGGAAGTCGCCGTGCAGCAGCACATGCTCTTCCGCGGCCGGCGCATTATCCGCCAGCCACCGGTTGAGCCAGCGCAGGGCGGGGCGTCGGCTCGGCAACTGGCCCAGGTTCGCGTCCAGGTCGTTCAGCGCGGCCGCTGCCGGATCGGTGCCAGGCGCCTCGCCGGCGAACAGCTGGGGCCCATCGTGAGGGCCGATGCTGTGGATCCGGGCCAGTTCTTCGGCCAGCACCGGGCCGAGCGTCTGCCGTGCCTCTGCCAGCTTCGGGTCGCCGACCACCTTGCGGCCGATGGCGACCCCGTCCACCCAGGGCATGAAGTAGGCCGAGGCGCCGGGACGGACGAGGTCCTCGGCGAGATGCTGCGCCGCCGGGGTGCGCACGCCGGCCGCCACCGCGGCGTTGATGACCGGCGCCTCCTGGCGTCTGGCGATGCTGCCCATCAGGGCGCTGCTGGCGTCCGAGCGCAGCACGAAACGCCGGCTGGTGGCGTCTTCGTAGACCACATCGACGGCGAAGTTCTCCTGGCATGCACCGCCAGCGAGCGGGCGCAATTCCACAGTGCTGACCGCGTCTTCCGACACCGCACGCAGGTGCTCGAGCACGCGCTGTTGCACTTGTCCGAGGTTGTCTGCGAGTTTGGCTGCCGTCATCGACCCAGGAGAGTGAACATGAGCGTTCGTGTCAACCATGAAGGACCCGTGACCGTGGTCACGATCGACCGACCCGACCGCCGCAACGCCGTCGATCGGGCCACCGCCGAGGGACTGGCGGACGCTTTCCGGGCGTTCGAGGCTGACGACAATGCGGCGGTCGCCATCCTGACCGGTGCCGGGCAGACGTTCTGCGCCGGGGCCGACCTGAAGGCCATAGCAGCCGGGGCGCCCAATCGTGTGGCGCCAGACGGCGACGGCCCCATGGGGCCCACGCGCATGGAGTTGAGCAAGCCGGTCATCGCCGCGGTCGAAGGACACGCCGTGGCCGGTGGGTTGGAGTTGGCCTGCTGGTGCGACCTGAGGGTGGTGGCGAGCGATGCCGTGTTCGGCGTCTTCTGCCGCCGATGGGGCGTGCCGCTCATCGATGGCGGCACGGTCCGGCTGCCCCGACTGGTCGGCATGAGTCAGGCGCTGGACATGATCCTGACCGGGAGGGCCGTCGGCGCCGAAGAGGCCCTGCAGATGGGCCTGGCCAACCGCGTGGTGGCGACTGGACAAGCCCTGGCGGAGGCGGTGAAGCTGGCCGGCGAGGTGGCCGCCTTTCCGCAGATGGCCATGCGTGGCGACCGCGCCAGTGCGCGTCAGCAATGGTCGCTCAGCGAGCGCGACGCCCTGGCCAACGAGCTGGTGCACGGCGAGGCAGCCATGCGTCACGAGGCGGTGGCAGGCGCCCGACGATTTCGCGGAGATGCCACATGATCCGCAGCGAACGCATCCTCATTCTCGGCCTCGGCGGCATTGGTTACTACCTCGCCAAACGTCTGGCGCACGACGGCCATGCCATCACAGCCATCGAGTCCGACGCCGAGACCGTGCTGCGGGCCGATGCCGACATCGACGCCCGCACGGTGCACGGCAACGCGCTGACCTTTTCGTGTTGGAAGGGAGTCGCCGGTGAGTCTTTCGACTACCTGATCGCCGTCACCGACAGCGACGCCGTCAACATCACCGCGTCGCTGATCGCCCATCGCTGCGGCGTGCAGCAGAAGATCGCCCGCATCCGCTCCCTGGAGCTCTGGCGCCCCGACGCCCTGCTTCGCAAGGAAGACCTGCACATCGACCTGATGATCCGCCCGGCCGAACTCACCGCCCTGGAGATCGCCCGCCTGCTCGAGGTCCGCTCGGGCAACATGGTCATCGACATCGATGATGGCGAGATGCAGGTGCTGGAGATCCCGGTCACCGAGAGCTCTCCCCTGTGCCGCAAGACGCTCATCGAGGCCGCGCAATTGCACGACGCCTTCCGCTTCCGCATCGTGGCCATCGCCCGTGGCATCCAGACCATCATCCCCGGCGGACACGACGTCATCCTGCCCAACGACCACATCTTCGTCCTGGCGCACCAGGCCAAGCTGCCCGATCTCATGGCCCTGGCAGGGCTGTCCGACCAGCGACGCCATCGGGTGATGATCATCGGCGGTGGATTGATCGGTCAGCGTACGGCGCAGCTGCTCGAGCAGACGCACCCGGTCACCCTGATCGAGCGCGACGAGAAGCGGGCCGAAGAGCTGTCCTGCCTGCTCGACAAGACCCAATGCCTGCATGGGGACGGCGCCGACGCCGAGACGCTGATTCAGGCCGGGCTGTTGGAAGCCGACACCATCATCACCGCCACCAGCGACAACGAGACCAACATCATGACCGGTGTGCTGGCCAAGCATCTGCTGCGCACCCACGGCGATGGCGGCGATGGCGACGGCAAGACCATCGTGCTGGTCAAACGAGAGGAGTACGTGGCCCTGGCCTCGTCCATGGGCGCCGACATCGTGCTCAACAGCAAGGTCCTGGCCGGCAACGAGATCCTCAAACACATCCGCCGCGGTCAGCTGCTGGCGGTGGCCCACCTGCACGGCTGTGACGCCGAGGTCCTGGAGCTGGTGGCGGAGCCAGACGCGCCCATCACGCGCCGGCCGTTGCAGGATGTTTCAGGGCTGAAGGGTCGAATCCTGATCGGCGGCGTGTATCGAGAAGGCGTCTGGCGGATTGCGGTCGGATCGACGCGTATTGCGGCTGGCGAAAAGGTGATCGCGATCTGTTCATGTCACGATCAGCCACACTTGCAGCGGCTGTTCCTGAGCTGATTTCGGACGTGGTTTGTGCCCGTCAGCGAACGACCGCGCTTTGACAGAGCGCGCTGACCAGCGGCTCCAGGTCGTCGGTCCCGCTCGAAATCGCCGTCTCCAAGGCTCGGGCGTGGTCCCCGCAGGTGGTCAGCCCGTACATGCCAGCGCTGCCGGCGAGCTTGTGGGCAATAGCCGCGACACCCTGGCGATCCCCGGCCTGCCAGGACGATTGCAATTCAGCGATGCGATCGGGCAGGCGTTCCTCGAACTGCTGCTTCTGCACTGCCAAGGCCCGGGCGAGAATCTCCTCGGCGGCCGGGCGGGCCTGTTCGTGCTCGTTGCACTCGTCCGCTTCGACCTGGCGGCTCGCCGCCTCCGGCAGCAGGTCGGCCATGGCCGATAGCAGCACGGCGAAGTCCACGGGTTTGGTCACATAGCCGTCGCAACCGGCGGCCAGGCATCGTTCGCGGTCGCCGGCCATGGCGTGCGCCGTCAGCGCGATGACCGGACCGCCATGACCATCTGCGCGCAGCCTGCTGGTGGCGGCATAGCCGTCGAGCACGGGCATCTGCATGTCCATCAAGATCATGTCGAAGGCCTGGCCACCAGCGGCTGCCTCGCGGACGGCGTGCAGCGCCGCGCCGCCATTGTCCACCAACTCCACAGAGGCACCCGCGCGCTCGAGGTGGAGCGCGATCAGTCGGCCGCTGTCAGCGAAGTCCTCGGCCAGCAGCACGGACACATCGGTCAGGTCCAACTGGTGCACTGCCTGCGGCTTGCTCGCCTGTCGCAGCCCCCCACGTGCAGGATCGCGCAGCCCGGCCGCCTCGTCGGCCGAGACCGGCAGGATCAGCCGGAAGCAGCTGCCCACATCCACCGTACTCTCCGCTTCCAGGCGGCCGCCCATCAACTCGGCCAGCTGTCGCGAGATGGTCAGGCCCAGTCCCGTGCCACCGTATACGCGGGCCGTGCTGGCGTCGGCCTGCACGAAGGGCTGAAAGAGAGACTCCAAGCGGGCCTTGTCGACGCCGATCCCGCTGTCGATGACCTCGAGCCGAAGTTCTCGATTTCCTTCGGCCAGGGCGACCCGAATTCGGACCCTGCCCTTGCGTGTGAACTTCACGGCGTTGCCCATCAAGTTGAGCAGCACCTGCTTGAGCCGCAGGGGATCGCTGTGCAGTCGTTCGGGCACCCGCGTGGCGTACTCGATGCCGAACTCCAGCCCCCGTACGTTCGACTGGACCCTCATCAGCGAGGCCACATCCTCGACCACCGCCTGGACGTCGACGGGTACCGACTCCACGAGCAGCTCGCCTGCCTCGATCTTGGCCAGGTCGAGCACCTGGTTGACCAGATCGACCAGGTGAGCGCTGTTGCGCTGGATCACCTGCGTGGCTTGTTCACGTTCATCGGCGCTGACTCGCGGGTCGGATAACAGGTCACCGTAGCCGGTGATGGCTGCCAGCGGCGTGCGCAATTCGTGGCTCATGTGGGCGAGGAAGGAGGACTTGGCCGAAGACGCTGCCTGGGCAGCCGCCGTGGCGCGACGAAGGTTCTCCGTAGCCACAGCGAGCCGCTTGCCCCGCTGACGCATGGCCTCTGCTACTGGCGCAGTCACCATGGCGACGGCCAGCATGGCCAGTCCGGGTACCAGCCACGCCATCGTCGGCCCGGCCATGTGCTGCCAGGCGCCCAGTACCAGGACGATGAGCGCGACCTCTGCCGCCAACGCCGCGCCAAAGCTCAACAGGTAGGGGACCGCGACGATGGCCGGCAGCGCCACCACCCACGCTTCCGTCGTCGGCCCGCCGAGCCACGCCAGCGGCGGCAGCAGCAGCAGCGACAGGCCGGCTCGCGCGCCGTCGAGCGCCCTACCTGGCTCCTCACCCCGTTCGATGCGCCGCTTGATGATGACATTCAGCGCGATATTGCCGGCCACAAAGAGCACGGACACGATGGCTGCGAGCCAGGGGTGTGCGGACCCGGCCACCACGTAGGCGCACGTCAGGACCACGGGCAAGGGCATCGCCTTGTCCAGGAACTGGCTGCCAGCGGTTTCGAATGACTGCTGGCTGTGCGTGTTGTTCACCAGGAGCTCCGCAGCAGCCGTGGGCGGGTGTGCGCTGTGCCACTTCTATGCCAGAAGGCTGCCCGTTTCGTCTACGGAACGGCCCCCGACGACGACCGTGCCAGACCTGGCCAAGCGGGCGCTGCAAGCGCACAGCCGGCACAAGCGATGACCGCAATTGCAGTCAGCTCGAGTCCGCCCCCGCTGGCCATGCTGACGTCAGCGCTCCTGGCCGCCCGACCTCGCCTTCACCGCGACCCGACAGCGGTGGTAGGCTCTCCCTTGTGGAGCACGACCGCTCCCTGTTGGAGAGTGCATATGCCCCCCCCACCCGCCCTCGCGTTGATCCTGGTCGCCGCCGCGCTGGCCATCGCAGGCGCTCGCATGGCCTGGCTTCTGGGCAACATGAACGTGAACGTGCCGGCGTTCACCGCCGTGGTCCTCAAGCTGTTGATGTCCGGCAACCAGGACCGGGCGCGCAAGATCTGCAACGCCACTCCCAGGGTGCCCCTGGCCATCGGTGTTCGCTTGATGTTGGAGAGCGTCGACGGCGTGGACGATGACGCCGAGCTCAGACGCCGCCTCGGACCGGTGTGGCTCAAGCAGGTGCTCGGCCTGCGACCAACATTGCGGCGATTCGACCAGGCGACCCGGCTGGTGCTCGGCCTGGCCGGCGCCGGCGTCGTGTTATCGCTGTTTGGCGGCGGCGGTCTGCACCCGATGATCCTGGGGCCCGTAGTGGCCACCGCGGTCGTCGCCGCGGCGACCGAGTTCAAGCTGCGCCAGGTAGAGGCCGCGACCTTGGAGAGCTGGGAGCGGGTGCTGGACTTCCTGGCCCGCGGGCTGCGCGACGAGGTCATCGCCGAGTATGAGCGCAAGGGCCTCGATGTGAATTGAGGTTGGCGCCGCCGTTGCGGGTCCAATCGTCGAATCGGGAGCGGCCATGAACGATGACGCCATCTTCGCCATCGAACGTCCCGATGACAGCCTGCTCAAGCTCTACGTGATCCGTTCGCTGGTGCTGGGCCCCCTGTTCTGGGTGATGTTGCTGCCGCTGTACTTCCGCTTTCGCACGCTGCGTTATCGATTCGATGATGAAGGCGTGTCCATGAGCTGGGGCATCCTCTTCCGACGCGAGATCCACCTGACCTACGCGCGCATTCAGGACATTCACCTGGTCAGCGGCTTCGTGCAGCGCTGGCTGGGCCTGGCCGACGTGCTGGTGCAGACCGCGTCGGGCAACGCGGGCGCCGAGATGCGCATCGAAGGCATGCTGGAGTGCGGCGATGTGCGCGACTTCCTCTATCGGCGCATGCGCGGCGGCGACAAGATCGAAGCGCCGGCCAGCAAGGATACCGACGGCGCAGATGACGAGCTGGTCGACCTGCTGCACGCCATGCGCGATGACCTGGCCGCCGTACGCACGGCCATCGAGGGCGGGGGCGCAGATGTTTGAGACCCTGCGCGGCCTGGTGACGCGCTGGCTGCGCGTGCCCGAAGCGCCCGAACCGCCGGCAGGCTCCGAAGGCACCTTGACCGTATTCCAGCCCGGTGAGCGTTACGTGCGCTACAAGATGGTTGGCTGGTGGCTCGGTCATGCGTCGCTCTTTCTCTTCATCCTGTCGCCCACCGTGCTGGCGCCGGCGCTGATCCTGCTGGGTGCCCGGCTGCGATCTGAGGCCATGTGGCTGGGCGCGCTGGCCATGTGCATCGTGGCGGTGTTCTGCTTGTTGGGCTGGGTCGCCTTCATGGTCGCCACCTGGGTCACCGTGCGCATGGATCGCGACCTGCGCTGGTACATGGTCACCGACCGCGCGGTCCGCATCCGCGAAGGCGTCTGGTTCGTGCGCGAGATGACCCTGACCTTCGACAACATCCAGAACGTCTCGGTCGCCCAGGGCCCCCTGCAACGCTACTTCGGCCTCGCCGATGTGCAGGTACAGACCGCCGGCGGTGGTGGTGTGCAGGCCGGCGCCGAGGGCGCCGCGCAGGATACCCTGCATACCGGCTTCTTCCGCGGCGTCGAGGATGCGGCGGCGATTCGCGACTTTCTGATTGAGCGAATGCGCACCGGTCGGGACTCCGGGCTTGGCGATCCGGACGATCCCGCGCTGGCCAGGCGTGCAACTCAGCAGGGCCTGTCGCCCGCGGCCATGGCTGCGTTGCGCGAGGTCGCTGGACAGACGCGTGCCCTACGGGATGTGCTGGCCGGCAAGGCCCGGTGAAGTAGCGGTCTCTGCTTGTTTCTGTCAGGAAGTCTCGAGCTGGCCGCGTCAGGGCCCCGAGCAGCAATCCAGGTCGAGGATCTCGCCGTTGGTATAGTCATCGACCCGTAGATCCGGCCGCGGTCGGTCGGTCACGGCCTTCAACTCCGACGTACCGTGCACGTCGATGTAGCGTGTCCAGACGCCAGGGCAGAGATTGTCGAAAGCGCAGCCGTCGCAGGTCTCTTTGGGTTTGACCCGCTCGGGATCGGCCAGGGTGCCGGTGTAGTCGCCCATCAGGTCGTAGTGGTCGATGTAATCCGGCGCCACGCAGGGCGGCAGGGCGCAGCATTGGGAGCTCTCGACCCGCAGACCGGTCTCGCGGCCCATCTCGAAGGCGCCGACGAAGGGCGTCAGGCACTCGGTGAACGAGGGCAGCAGCGCGTGATGTGACCAGGCGTGGCCGCGCGGGATGGGATAGCTGAACTGCAGCCGCTCCAGGGCGCCTCCCCACCGATCCCAGCACCAGCGACCAAACGCGGGCAGGTGGGCCAGGCTGGGGCGCATGACCACGGCGGTGATCTTGATGCGGAAGCCCATCTTGGCGGCCAGGTCGATGGCGCGCACCTTGCGGGCGTGTCGTTCGGTGGCGGGGCCTTTTGCGAGCACGGCGCGCGGCGGCAGGGAGGGGCCCTTGCCGTCGATGGAGAAGCGCTGCGCCAGGGGTTTGTCGGGCACATCCAGCGCGCCCGTCATCATGTCCGAGATGTGTGGATCGGCCGCGTGCAGGGAGAAACCCAGGCCCAGCCGTTCGCGATAGGGCAGGTAGGGCTCCAGCGCGCCCGGCTCGCCGAAGCGGATGCCATTGGTCTGCACGATGATCTCGTCGGCGCCACGCTCCCAGGCCAGTCTGACGAAGTCGGGCAGGTCCTTGACCAGGGTCGGCTCGCCGCCGGAGAAGATGACCTGGCTGAGCGAACCGGCCGGCAGGCGCTTGAGGATGTCGCGCAGGGCCGACTTGGAGGTGACCAGGTTGGCGTTGCCTTCGGTGGCGTTGCAGAACATGCAGTTCTCGTCGCACTGGTCGGTGACCCGGATGTAGAGCTTCTTGCCCGGCGACACCTCCAGGTACTTCTCCTGCCCCGGCCGGACGAAGTAGCGCGAAAAGAGCTCGTCCACCGACCAGCCGCGCGTGGCGGTGACCGTCTGCAGGCGTTTGCCCACCTCGCGTAGCAGCGCCTCCATGCGCCGGTCGAAGGCCTCGCCGCGATAGGAGACATTCCACGCATTGGTGCGGAAGAAGGCGGCGCTGTCCTCATCGTGGGGACGAAGCAGCACGGCAAAGGGCACCGCGTCGCCGTTGACCGTCACGCCCATGCGCAAGTGGTCGCCTTCGTGAGTCCAATCGCTGACCTGGACCACGCCCAGCCGATCGCCGGCGCGGATCTCACACGGGGCGCCAAAGTCGTCGAAGAAGCGCTCAAGGCGCGGCACGGCGTCTTTGTCCTTGGGAATTACGGCGTGATCGAACAGGGCCATAGGGCCGGCACCTCCTGGCCGATCAGGCTAGCGTGCGCCGGCGATTCTGCCCAGTTGTGAATCGCCTGGCACCCTACAAAACGGCGAGTTGTGAATCAAAGGCACCCTACAAAACGGCGAGTTGTGAATCAAAGGCACCCTACAAAACGGCGAGTTGTGAATCAAACGCACCCTACAAATCGCACCTGCATGTCTTCTTGTCGAATGGCGAGTTGGACCTATTCTAAGTCGCGGAGGCCCGGATGCCGGCTACCCTCGGCCGGCACCTGCAGGGCGCCTGCCAGCTTCTGCTGTCCGAGTTGTGCGCAATGCAAGACAATCGACCATCGCCACACAACCTGCAGGTCGCGCAGGATCGCCTGGCGCAGCGGCGCGAGCATTCGGGTCTGTGGGCGCAAGTGCCAGACAGACTCCTCGAGCGCATGATACGGGCGCAGACGGTCCAGTTGATCGCGGCGTCGGTGTTCACATCGGTGCTGCTCGCCGGCGCTCTGAGCTACTTGTTCGAGTTCCTGGTCTGGGGCGAGGCTCGACACGAAGTGACCGCCCTCGTCTGCGCTGTCGCGCTCTTCGTCTCGGGCTTCGTCGCGTCCTTGATTATCATCTTCATCCAGAAGATGCGGCGCGATGAACGATCAGCGAAGGAAGCGGAGATGCGCCTGAACGACGAGCTGCGGCAAGCGCTCGCGACGATTCGCACGCTTCGCGGCATCATCCCAATCTGCGCCTGGTGCAAGTCGGTGCGCGATGACGAAGGGTATTGGAAGCGCGTCGATACCTATATCTCCGAAAACTCGGCGGCGAGCTTCAGTCACGGGATGTGTCCGTGCTGCGAGGAGAAGATGGCGGCCGGTGTCGACGCGATTGCAGCGTCGCCGCCGAGCGAAGACAGCCCCCTGGGCCGACGGGTCGGCAACGAATAGCGAGTTGCGAATCGCAGTTGTGAATCGAAGGCACCCTACAAATGCCCGGGAACGCTCGTTATCAGCCCGGCAACCCGCCCGCCCGAACCAGCCGCCCCGGCCGCGCTCCGGTCAGCTCGCCATCGCGGGCGATGATCACGCCCGAGACCAGCGTCGCCCGGTACCCCACGGCCCTTTGCAACAGTCGCTTGCCCCCAGCCGGCAGGTCCTGGACCAGGTGTGGCGGCTCCAGCTGCAGTTGCGCCAGGTCGATGACGTTCAAATCCGCCTTTCGGCCCGGCTCGATGACGCCCCGGTCAGCGAAACCAGCGAACGCGGCCGTGTCGTGGGTCTGCATCTTGACGATGGTCTCCACGGGCAGGCGGCCGTGGCCGCGGTCGCGACCCCAATGCTGGAGCATGAAGGTGGGAAAGCTGGCGTCGCAGACCGTGCCCACGTGGGCGCCGCCGTCCGAGAGCCCCGGCAGCGCCGCAGGATGGGTCAACATCTCGTGCAGCTCGTCCAGGTTGCCGCGGCCATAGTTGTAGAGCGGGAAGTAGATGAGCGCGCGGCCATCCTCTTCGAGCAGGGCGTCAAAGATGGCGGCCAGCACGGGCTGGCTGGTGGCGCGGGCGCGGGCGCCGATGCTGGTGGCCAGGTCGGGCTCGTAATCGGGCTGGCTGCCGAGGATGAACATGCGCATGGCGATCTGGTCGATCTGGGCCAGCAGGAGGTCGGCCAAGGGCGGGATGGGGCTGCCATCGCCGGCGAGCTTCTCGTGGGTCTCGCCCAGCAGGCGCTCGCGGAAGCCCGGCCCGCGCATGGCAGCAACGCGCTCGGCCAGCGGCAGGTGGTGGATGGCTTTGTAGGAGGGGAAACCCATGAAGGGATGGAAGGTAGCGTCCAACCCCAGCAGCACGCCGATGGCCCGCGCGGCCACCTGCACCTTCATGTCGAGTCCGGCTTCATTGGCCGCCTCGACCCGCCCCAGGATGCGCCGCCACTGTCCGGGCGCCTGGTCCCGCTGCATGAGCGAGATGGACATGGGCACCCCGGCGGTGCGGGCCATGGCCTCGAGCAGGTCGAACTCGCCGTCGAAGCGCTCGGGACCGTCGAACATGTCGAAGTCGGAGACCGCTTGCAGGATGCGATGACCGGCGCCGTGAAAGCCCTCCGCCAGGCCGCAGAGCTCGTCGCGTCGGGACTCCGCCGCCGGGGTATGGGCGCCGCTGGCGCTGCGATGGTTGTCGGTGCGCCCGGTGGAGAAGCCCAGCGCGCCGGCCTTCAGGGCCTCGTTCAGCAGCTTTGCCATGGCGGCGATGTCGTCCGCGGTGGCCGGCTGGTCGTGCACGGCGCGCTCGCCCATCACCCACACCCGCAACGGATCGTGGGTGACCTGGGCGGCCACGTCGATGGTGCGCTCCATGGCCGCCAGGGCGTCCATGTACTCGGGGAAGCTCTGCCAGCGCCAGTTGATGCCTTCGGCCAGGGCGCTGCCGGGGATGTCCTCGACGCCCTCCATCAAGGCGATGAGCCGGTCGCGATCGGTCGGCCTGACCGGCGCGAAACCCACCCCGCAGGAGCCCATGACAGCTGTGGTGACGCCGTGTACCGACGACGGCATCAGGTCCGGATCCCAGCTCACCTGTCCGTCGTAGTGGGTGTGCAGGTCGACCCAGCCGGGCGTGACCAGGGCGCCGCCAGCGTCGATCTCCTCGCGGCCCTGGCCTTCGAGCACGCCCACGGCTGCGATCCGGCCGTCGACGATGGCCACGTCACCGACAAAAGGCGCGCCGCCTCTGCCGTCGACCACCGTGCCGCCGCGAATCACCGTATCCCACTTCATGATCCCTCCCGGCCGGTCTTCGAACCGTGGCCGAAGAATGCTGTTCGTCTCGGCCATCGTCCACGCAAGGTCCAGAACCTGCGGTGCCCACGGCGATAGACACGTCGATGCAGGCGGGTTGGCGTAGTGTTGCTCCACCAATGCCAACAAATTTGCCATGTCCCCCGGGCTCTCCCAGGCTTCTGGATGAGCGCTCCGGGCGAATCGGGCCAGAGGTCCGGTTCGATTGAGACCCCCGGGGCGAGACATGATGAGCCCCACCACTTCCCGCTCAGCGTGGCGTAGGGGAAGAGGAGATAAGATGCGAAACAATCTGAAATGCATGGCGGTTCTCGCCATCATGCCGTTGACCATGGCCCTGGGCTGTAGTGATGACGGCGGCACGGATCCCACCCCAACCAAGGACGCCGGCAGCACCGACAGCGGTAGCCAGGACGGCGGCACAGGTACCGACGCGGCTGTCTCCGATGGCGGCGGCACCACCAGCGATGCCGGCGGCACCACCAGCGATGCGGGCACGGCGGCCGACGCGGGCGCCAGCGACAAGATGCAGACCTGCACCGAAGTCGGCGATTGCGTCATCAAGGCCTGCGCGCCCAAGTTCGAAAAGGACTGCCACACCAAGTGCCTGGCCGAAGGCGCGGCCGAACCGGCAGCGATAGCCAAGGCGGCACCCGCCCTGTCCTGCATGCAGAGCATCTGCCTGGCCAAGGAGTGCACCGATACCACCGCCGAGCCGGAGTGCCTCGGCGAATGCATGAACGAGCAATGCCTGGGTTCAGTGCTGACCTGCATCGATGATGGCAAGACGGGCGACAAGCCCTGCGCCACCATCAGCGAGTGCTTCGACGCCTGCGGGCTCGACAAGCCCGAGCCCTTCAAGTGCATGAACGCCTGCCTGAACAGCCTCGACGCCAAGGCCAAGGAGCAGGCCGCCGGCGTGGCCAAGTGCATGAACGACAATCAGGACATGGACAAGTGCTTCCTCGAGGTCGCCGCCTGCTTCACCGGCGGCAAGACGGGCGACAAACCCTGCGGCCACTTGATGCAATGCATGGGCAAGTGCGACGAGGGCAACAAGGGCGAAGATGATGGCGGTAAGTGCATGTTCGGTTGCCTGAGCGAGGTCGACGCCGACGCGCAGAAGATCTTCGCCGAGATCGGCCAGAGTGGCTGCTTCGGTGGCGACGAAGAGGGCGGCGACAAGCAGCCGCCCATCTGCGGCGAGCTGATGTTCAAGTGCGCCCTGCACAACCAGTCCGGCGACATGAAGTGCGCGGACATCTATGGCTGCGCCGCCAAGTGCGTCGCCGACCAGGAAAAGGGCGGCGGCAAAGCCGACGAGGGCATGTGCTACATGGGCTGCGCCGGCAAGTTGAGCAAGGAGGCCCAGGGGCAGTTCCTGGCCCTGTCCAAGTGCCGCGGCAAGTGCGAGGCCGGTTGCGCTGGAGACAAGGAGCCCGACACCTGCACGGGCCTCTGCCAGATGAAGGATTGCGCCAAGGAGTTGGCGGCCTGCCCGCCGCCCAAGAAGTAGCGCAGCACACATCATGAGCGACGACGCGGGGGCGTCGGATGGGGTCGACACCTCGTCCGGCGCCCTCGCCGCGTTCGGCGCCCTGCGGCCGTCCCTGGCAATCGAGCCGGCCCTTCACTACCCTGGTGCGGTCGCTCGCCATGCCGGCGAGAGGGGAGTCGGCCCGTGTCACCTCGCCGCCTGCCAGCCCGCGTCGTCAGACTGCGTCACCCGCTCCTGTCGCTGCTCGTCATCGCCGCCATGCTCGCCATCGTCGCCAACGGCGCCTGCGGTGAAGATCCGGCCGATACCGAGGCCCCGACCGATGCCGGCGCGGTGGAAGAAGATCTGGGCAACAACCTCGAAGATGCCGACGTCGAAGATGTCGCCGCAGACGACGTGCCCGTCGACGTGGGAGCGGACGATACGCCGGCCTTCCCCCCCGACGATGTGCCGGTCGAAGACGTCGGCTATATCGTCAACTGCCCAGGCGGTGAGGGCTGCGCGTGCGAGGACAACGACGAGTGCGACAACGCCTTCTGCATCGTCACCCCGGACGGCCGCAAGTGCGCCGTGCCGTGCGTGGAGACCTGTGACAAGGGCTGGACCTGCACCCAGCTGGGCGCCAAGGACAGCCTTTTTATCTGCGTGCCCGACTACGTGACCCTGTGCGCGCCTTGCCAGAAGAGCGCGGACTGCGAGGTGCAGGGCGTCAAGTCGCTTTGCCTGGATTATGGCGCCGACGGCCGCTTCTGCGGCGGTCCCTGCAAGGTCGACGATGACTGCCCTCAGGGCTATGGCTGCGAAGACGCCACCGACGGCGAAGGCGGCGCCAGCAAACAATGTCGCTTGAAAGAAGGGGCCACCTGCGCCTGCAGTTGGTGGGCCAGCGACAGCGGCGCCAAGATGTCCTGCGACGTCACCAACGAGCACGGCAAGTGCCCCGGCACGCGCACCTGCGGCAAGGCTGGCCTGGGCCCCTGCACCGGCACCGAACCCGCCGCCGAGGTCTGCGACGACCTGGACAATGACTGCGACGGCAAGACCGATGTGCTGCCCGCGTCCGCCACCTGCTCGGTCAAGACCTTCACGGGCCAGGGCAGCAAGGCGGTCTGCAAAGCGGACGCCGACTGCACCGTCGAGGGCGAGGCCTGCGACGAGGCGGCGGGGCTCTGCAAGACGCTCATCGGCGAGTGCTCCGGCACCCCCATCTGCACCGCCCAGGGCGACCTGGAGTGCATCAAGGCCAAGCAGGCCAAGTTTGAGCTATGCAACGGCGAAGACGATGACTGCGACGGCCAGACCGACGAGGATTTCGCCTGGTCCAACCCGTTGACCGGCGCGCCCGCCATCGTCGGCCAGCCCTGTGGACTGGGCCCCTGCGGCGGCGGCACGGTGAAGTGCGACACGTTGAGCAAGGCTGTCTGCGATGGCGACGCCAAGTCCAAAGCCGAGACCTGCAACGGCGTCGACGACGACTGCGATGGCAAGACAGACGAAAAGACCTGCAGCGATGACAACGCCTGCACCGACGATGTCTGCGATGGCGCGGCCGGCAAGTGCAGCAATCCCGTCGCCCAGAGCTGCGATGACGCCAACCAGTGCACCACCGACAGCTGCGACATGAAGACCGGCACATGCGTCTTCAAGCCCCACGTCGGCGCCTGCGATGACGGCAACGCCTGCACCACGGGCGATGTCTGCGGGCTGGCCGGCGGCGTCACGCCCACCTGCATGGCGGGCGCCATCCCGGCCGACTGCGACGACAAGAACCCGTGCACAGACGACAGCTGCAAGGCCGACTCCGGCTGCGCGGCGTTGCCCAACGCCATCACGCTGGCTTGCTACGACGGCGCCGCCAAGACCGAGGACGTGGGCCCCTGTCACGGCGGCCACCAGGTCTGCGCCGGCGGCAAGCTGCAGCCGATCTGCGTCGGTCAGGTCATCCCGGCCAAGACCGAGGCCTGCGATGGCATCGACGACGATTGCGACGGCACCACGGACGAGGGCTGCGCGGCGGCCAGCGCGGACGTCACCTTCTCGGCGGCGTTCGCCACCTCGGTCAACGACAAGCACAAGCTGACATGGGAATTGGGCGGCACCAGCCCGACAGGTGCGGCCAAGGGCGACAAACACAGCGTTCGGCTGGGCTTCGTGCAGTGGCTGATGGCGTTGTGGAAGTAGCGCCGCGGGCAAAGGGGAGAGAAGCGATGCGACCTGCGACCAAGACCGCCTGGGGCACGCTGGCGGCGCTGAGCATGCTGGCCCTGGCCTGGCCGGCCACCGCCGACGCCGACATGGGTACCCGACTGCGCCTGCAAGGCCGCCTGCTCAGCAAGGCGGGCACGCCGGTGCCGGACGGCGCCTACGGCATGACCGTGCGCTTCTACGCCAACGAAAAGGACGCCCAGGACAAGGCGTTGCTCACCTACGTCGACGCCGGCGTGCTGGTGGCTGGCGGCGCCTTTTCGCTGACCATGGACGACAAGGGCAAGCTGGACGCCAAACCCTTCCTGGCCGGCAGCGCGGCCTGGGCCGGCATCCAGATCGGCGTCGATCCCGAGCTCTCGCGCACGCCGCTGCATCAGGTGCCCTATGCCCTGCGCAGTCAGCACGCCCTGGACCTGGCCTGCAGCGGTTGCGTCGGCGTCGGCGACGTGGACAAGGCCGTGCTGGCGCCCTACGCCCTGGTCGACAAGCTGGCCAAGGTGGCCACCAGCGGCGCGTATGCAGACCTGTCCGGCAAACCCACTCACGTACAGCTCAAGACCTGTCCCGCCGGCCAGGTGCTCATCGGCTACAAGGTGGACGGCTCGCCGGTCTGCACACCGGACAAGGACACCACCTACACCAGCAAGCAGTTCGCCAAGAGCAAGCAGGCTTGCAAGGCGGGCGACGTGGTCACCGGCTTTGGCGCCGACGGCCAGGTGCTCTGCGCCAAGGACACCAACAGCACCTACGGCGGCAAGAACTTCGCCCTGTCGAGCCAGGACTGCGGCGGCGGCAAGCAGGTGCGCGGCGTGGACGGCAACGGCAAGGTCATCTGCGTCGCCGACAAGGACACCAACAGCACTTACAACGGCAAGAACTTCGCCTTGAGCAACAAGCTCTGCGGCTCGGGCTTCGTCTCGCGCGGAGTCGACGCCAATGGCAACCAGGTCTGCATCAAAGACAAGGACACCAACAGCACCTACAGCGGCAAGAACTTCGCCCTGAGCAACAAGCTCTGCGGTTCGGGCCACGTCTCGCGGGGCGTCGATGCCAACGGCAACACGGTGTGCGTCAAGGACAAGGACACCAACAGCACCTACAGCGGCAAGAACTTCGCCCTGAGCAACAAGTACTGCGGTTCGGGCCATGTCGCCCGCGGCATCGACGCCAACGGCAACATCGTCTGCATCAAGGACAAGGACACCAACAGCACCTATAGCGGCAAGAACTTCGCCCTGGCCAACCAGAGTTGCGGCAGCGGCAAGGTCCTGCGCGCTGTGGACGGCAACGGCAAGTTCAGCTGCGTCAACATCGGCTACGAGGGCAAGATCGCCGCCGATGACTTCAGCCAGGGCGAGGTGAACAACCTGCGCGCGGCCAAGTTGGACAACGGCAGCACACCCTGGAAGGACGGCAACCAGCACAACCACGTCTACAACGTCAACGATGGCTGGCTGCGCGACAACGGCGACAACTCGCACGTCAAGCTCTACGGCAACAAGCACACCATGGTCTTCCGAACCGACGGCGCCAGCCAGTACAGCAACAACGGCGGCTATCCTTTCATCTGGCTCTATGGCGGCGACCACAGCGGTCATCGCAAGATGCTGCTCAACACCTCGGGCCAGATCTGGACCAGCAACTACGGCTGGTTGCACGACAAGTTCCAGGCCAAGGGCAGCTACGCCAACGCCAACAAGTCCTGCCCGAGCGGTCAGTATCAGCGCGGCGTGGCCAGCAACGGCAACCCCATCTGCTCGACTCCGTCAGGAAAGTGGCCGTCGGGGCATTACTGCATCTTCCGCAACGGCGGCAGCTGCCCGGGTGGCTTCAGCAATGACAGCATCAACCTGGAGCTGGGCACCCATGGCCACGACATGTGCCCGGGTGACCAGAAGGCGGGCGACAGCACGTTTGTGGGTGGTGGGTACTGTTCGGTGCGGATCCGGATGTGTTGTAAGTAGGGTTGGAGAGCAGGGCTCGCGCGAAGCCGCAAAGCCGCAGAGCCGCAACGCAGAAGAGAGGGGGGCTTTCGCATGTTGGCTGGCCCACGTGTCGAATCCATATGACATCTCCGAAGCGAAACAGATCACAGGTTGTCTCGGCACGCTGGTGGCCCGTTTTGGTGCTCGCCGTCCTGGCAGCGGGGTGTGGTGCGGACGACGGCGACGATTCGGGTACGCCGGCGCCGGTTTGTGTGTTGGCTGCGGATTTGGGCGACGCGGATGCGCCCGACTTCACCGCCAGTGTGGGTTGCCAGGGCGATTTCGACACGCTCGCCCGCTCGCCCTGCAGCGCGGCGATTCCAGGGGCGGTGTCCGCCAAGACCATCATCGACCGCATGGATGATGACGCGCTCTACTTCCTCAACGCGGCGCGTTACCCGATCCACTGGCAGTTCGCGCGCAAGCACCTGTCGGGTAAGGGCAAGCCGATCGTCGGCTCGCAGAAGTCCTTTTCCCAGGTCGAGTACTACAGCCCGGATCGCCGCTTTCTGCTGGGCGCGGTGACGTACTACAGCGGGCCGGGCATCTGGGCCTATGAGCTGGCGCCCTATGACACCTCGAGCGTGGAGATGCTGGTGCAGGCCCTGGATGCGGTGGCGGCGGCCAGCTTCTTCGGCGACAAGCTGGTCTTTCACCCCACCTCGCAAGCGCTGGAGGAGTTGGCGGCCAAGCTGCCGTCACGCATCAAGGTCGTCGACAACGACTCGCTCTACGCCGGCATGAGCTTCGTGCCTTTCAATCCCGGCACGGCGATCGGCCAGCTGCGCGTCTATTCCATCGCTGACCTGGAGTCGGGCAAGTCCTTTGTCACGCCGCGGGATATCGCGGTGCTGGACGCGGTGCCCAACGACATCGCCGTGGTCGCCGGCCTGATCACCGGCCAGATGCAGACGCCGCTGTCGCACGTCAACGTGCTCTCACAGAATCGCGGCACGCCGAACATGGCCTTGCTGGGCGCCTCCACCGATCCCGCCATCACCGCCCTGGATGGCCGCTGGGTCAAGTTGGTGGTCACCCCCTTCGACTACAGCCTGGTCGAGGTGCCCAAAGCCGAAGCCGACGCCTGGTGGCAGGCTCACAAGCCGGACGACTTGAAGGTGCCCGCCCTGGCCCTGGAGGTGACCGAGCTGCGCGACGCCTGGCTCATCGGTCTGGACGAGATCCCCTCCTTCGGCGGCAAAGCGTCCAACTACGGCGAGCTCGCCCGCATCGGCCCCAAGGTGCCGGTGCCCAAGGCGTTCGCGGTGCCCATGGCCTGGTACAAGCAGTTCGAAAAGAAACACGGCTTCGACGCGCAGGTGCAGGCCTTGCTGAAGGATGACAACTTCCTCTCCGATCCGAAGGTCCGCGCCGCAGCCCTGCAGAAGCTGCGCGACGAGATGCGCGCCGCGCCCCTGGACCCGGTGTTCACCAAGCTGCTCGCCGACAAGCTGACCGCCGACTACAAGGACGTGCGCATGCGCTTCCGCTCGAGCACCAACGCCGAGGACCTGGACGGCTTCACCGGCGCCGGGCTTTACGACAGCCAGACCTACGACCCGGCCAACGACAAGAAGAATATGGTCGACGCCGTGCGCAAGGTGTGGGCCAGCTTGTGGAATCTGCGCGCCTTCGAGGAGCGCTCCTGGCGCGGCATCGACCACCTCGGCGTGGGCATGGCGCTGCTCTGCCATCGCGGCTTCCCGGCCGAGGACAGCAACGGCGTGGCGTTGACCAACAACATCTTCAACCAGACAGAGCCCGCCTTCTACATCAACGCCCAGCTTGGCGACGTGCCCGTGGTGCGACCGCCGGGCGGCGAGCTGCCCGACGCGCTGCTCTACTACTACGCCTACGCCAACCAGCCCGTGGTCTGGCTGGGTCACAGCTCCTTGATGCCCGAAGGCGAACACGTCCTGAGCGCCGAGCAGTTGTGGACCCTGGGCGAGGGGTTGGATGCGGTGCACAAGGCCTTCGCCAAGCACTACAGCAAGGCCGGACAGTTCTACGCCATGGACGTGGAGTGGAAGTTCAACACCGATCCAGGTGACACCACCTCGCGCCTGTGGATCAAGCAGGCGCGACCGCACGGCGGTTGGAGCGAGTCCACAGGGGCCTGCAACTGAGCCAGCGCCCGAGATGCAACGCCTTTGTTGTGACACTTGAGGTTCCCCGGCGGGAGACGATACCATCACCACGTCTGTTGGGACGCCGGGCCCGCCGCTGTATGCGATGGTGAGCGATGTCCCGGGAAGGGGGGGGCGCATGAACGGTCGTGGTTGGGGCGCAGCGCATTGGTTCGTTGGCACCAGGTTCGTCAGCACGTGGTGCATCGTCCTGGCAGCTGCGCTGGCAGCCGGCGGTTGCGAAGCGCCCGTGGAGACGACCGACGAACCCGCCGATACCACGACCGGCGGCGGTGAAGACGCCATCGTGGACGCCACCGTGGCCGACCAGGCCAGCACCGGCGGCTGCAAATCCGACGACGACTGCGAGGCCGACGCGCCCGTCTGCGACACAGCGTCTGGCAAATGTGAAGGCTGCACCAAGGACGACCAATGTGACGCCGATCGCCACTGCCTGGACGGCAAGTGCCCCGCGGATGTGTGCAAGAAGGGCGAAAAGAAGTGCGACGGCCCCGGCAAGGTCGCCCGTTGCGCCGACAATGGCGGCGCCTTCGACCCCACTCCCTGCGGCGACAAGGAGATCTGCGAGGACGGCAACTGCCTCAAGGTGGTCTGCAAAGCCGACAGCAAGAAGTGCGAGGACAACGGCGTGGCGACCTGCAACAAGCTCGGCACCGCCTGGGGCGAGGCCACCAAATGCAGCGACACCCAGACCTGCGCCGCCGGTGTCTGCCAGGATCACGACTGCAAACCGGCCAGCACCAAGTGCGAGAACGCGTCCATCCTGACCTGCCAGGAGGACGGGCTGGGTTGGAAGACCACCGCCTGCAAAGATGGCAGCGATGGCGGCGCGGCGCAGTGGTGCGCAGACGTCGAGGGCACGCCCACGTGCCAGGATCAGACCTGCCAACCCACCCAGACGGCCTGCAAGGACGGCATCGCGGTGGTCTGCAAGGATGACGGCCTAGGCACCACCGTGGTCGAGGACTGCACCAAGAAGGATCCCGACGGCGGCCCCGGCAAGACCTGCATCTCGGGCAAGTGTGTCTCGCTCAACTGCGTGCCCAAAAGCACCAAATGCGCCGGCAAGAACCTGGTCACCTGCAAGGATGATGGCCTCGGCGTGACCACCAAGTCCTGCGGCGCCCAGATGGGCTGCGAGGACGGCAAGTGCATGCCCATCATCTGCCTGGCCACCAGCGAATTCTGCGACGGCAAGGTGGCCAAGAAGTGCAACCTCTTCGGCACCAGCGCGACCGTGACCGACGACTGCCCCAAGGCCGACAAGACCTGCTCCAAGGGCAAGTGCGTCGAGTACGTGTGCAAGCCCGGCGCCATCAGCTGCGGCGCGGGCGGCGGCCAGGTGCAGACCTGCAACGCCGACGGGCTGTCCTACAAGGCCAAGAACTGCACTGGCGGCACCACCTGCGTCAAGGACACCTGCAAACCGGTCATCTGCACCCCCGATTCGATGTTCTGCAAGGGCGCCGAGGTCAAGAAGTGCGATGCAACTGGCACCAGCAGCGCCACCGACGCCACCTGCGCCAAGGACAAGGTCTGCCTGCAGGGCAAGTGCGTGCCCAAGGTCTGCGACGCCGGCGAGCTCAAGTGCAACGGCCTCAAGGCGACCCAGCAGTGCAAACCCAGCGGGCTGGGCTGGACCGACAAGAGCTGCGCGGACAAGACCGCATGTGACAAGGGCCAATGCCTGCCCCAGGTCTGCAGCCCGTCGGCCCTGCAATGCGACGAGGGCAAGGCCAACAAGTGCGACGCCAAGGGCTTGAAGTGGGCGCTGGCGGGCGACTGCAAATCCAAGGGCCAGAACTGCATCGCCGGCAAGTGCGTCGACTATGTCTGCAAGGCGGGCGCCAAGAAGTGCGACAAGGGCAAACTGGCCACCTGCGCCAAGAGCGGCATGTCCTGGAGCCAGGCGACCTGCGGCAAGGACACCATCTGCGATGCGGGCTCCTGCGAGCCCCTGATCTGCACGCCCAAGCAGAAGAAATGCGCCAACAACAAGGCCATGGTCTGCAACGACCTGGGCACGGTCTCCAAGCTCGTATCCGACTGCACCAAGAGCAAGCAGAACTGCGTCAAGGGCGCCTGCGTCGACTTCGTCTGCAAGGCCAAGACCAGCAAATGCGAGGCTGGCGTGCGCATGATCTGCGCCGATGACGGCATGGCCTGGAACAATGCGGCCTGCGGCAAGGGCACCATCTGCGAGGCGGGCGCGTGCAAGAACGTCGTCTGCGAGGCCAAGAAGGCCTTCTGCAAGGGCCACCTGGTGCAGCAATGCAACGACCTGGGCACGGCGGCCAAAGATGGCGACGACTGCAAGGCCAAGGGCAAGGCCTGTGTCGCCGGCAAGTGCGTCGACCTGCTCTGCAAGCCGGGCGCGCTCAGCTGCAAATCCGGCAAACTGCGGACCTGCAACGCCGACGGTCTCGGCTGGACGGCCAAGGATTGCGCGGCGGGCACCGCGTGTGTGAGCGGCGTGTGCAAGACCGTCATCTGCAAAGCCGACCAGCTCGCCTGCAAGGGCAGCGTGCTGCAGACCTGCGATGCCACCGGCACCGCCATCGCCAAGACCGTCGACTGCGCCGCCGACAAGAAGAAGTGCTCGGCCGGCAAGTGCGTCGCGGCCATCTGCAAGGCCGGCACCACCACCTGCCAGAGCGGCCAGCTGGCCACCTGCGACGCCGGCGAACTGTCCTGGAACAAGCAGTCCTGCGGCGTCGGCAAGGCGTGCGATGGCGGCAAATGCCTGGCTGTCATCTGCACGCCGAACAAGGCAACCTGCAAGGTGCGGCAGGCCTACAAGTGCAACGCCACCGGCACCGCCAATCCGCTGCTGACCGACTGCAAGAAGCTGGACAAGGCCTGCGTCAACGGCGAGTGCAAGCCGCTGCTCTGCAAGCCGGGGGCCGTCAAATGTGACGGCATCAAGCTGGCCACCTGCAATCTCGACGGGCTCACCTGGAAGAGCGCCGACTGCGCCAAGGGCAAGGCCTGCGCGGGCGCCAAGTGCGTCGCTGTGGCCTGCAAAGCCAACGAGAAGTCCTGCGACGGCTTCAACGCCATGTTGTGCAACGCCAGCGGGACCAAGAACGAGCTCCAGGCCGCCTGCGACAAGCAGGGCAAGGCCTGCAAGGCTGGCAAGTGTGTGCCCCAGGTCTGCAAGCCGGGCACCAAGACCTGCCTGCAGAAAGACGCCATGGTCTGCAACGCCGACGCCCTGGGCTGGAAGGTCACGGCCTGCGGCGGCGACACGGTGTGCGAGAACGGCGTCTGCGCCAAGAAGATCTGTACCCCCTTCAAGCCCTTCTGCGACGCCAAGGCCAACGCGATCAAGATGTGCAATCCCCTGGGCACCGATGGGGTCACCGTGACGCCGTGCAAGTCCAATGAGCTGTGCATCGGTACGCAGTGCGAGACCAAGGTCTGCGAGCCCAACAAGCAGGGCTGCAAGGACCTGGCCACCCTGACGGTCTGCAACTCGACGGGTACCAGCGCCAAGGAGTACCCCTGCGGCTCCGGCAAGGTCTGCTACAAGGGCGGCTGCCCGAACAAGCTCTGCGAGCCGTCGGCGAAGTTCTGCGAAAAGAACGTCAGCATCCAGTGCGCCGCCACCGGCCTGTCCAAGAGCACGCTGGCCGATTGCAGCAAGACCAACCAGGTCTGCGTCAAGGGCAAGTGCCTGGACAAGATCTGCAAGTCCGGCGCCCTGTCCTGCATCGACGGCCAGGTGGGCACCTGCAACTCTGACGGCATGGGCTGGACCAAGAAGCCCTGCGATGACGGCAACGCCTGCACCTCCAACGGCTGCAAGGATGCCAAGTGTGCGTACGGCGCGCCCAAGACCTGCAACGACGGCAACGTCTGCACCACCGACAAATGCGACACCTCCAACGGCAAGTGCAGCAACAAGGCCGTCGGCGGCAACTGCGACGATGGCAGCAAGTGCACCTTTGGCGAAACGTGCGTCAGCGGCGTCTGCAAGGAAGGCAAGTGGGGCGTGGTCAGCACCCTGGCCGGCACGGGCTCCAGCGGGGTCGCCGATGGCGCGGCGAACAAGGCCACCTTCAACGGTCCATTCGGCGTCACGGTGGGTGGCGATGGCACAGTGTACATCGCCGGCTTGAACGGTCAGCGCATCCGCCGCATCAAGGATGGCACCGTCAGCCTGTGGGCCGGCAGCTCGGCCGGTTTCGCCAACGGCAAGGGCTCGGCGGCGAAGTTCAACAATCCGTCCGGCATCGCCGTCGACGCGGAGGGCACCGGCTATGTGGCCGACCAGAACAACCACAAGATCCGCCGGATCGAGGGCGATGGCATGGTGACCGTGCACGCCGGCGGCAAGGCGGGCTTCATGGACGGCGCGCCCGAGGTGGCCCAATTCGATCATCCCGTGGGCGTCGCCGTCGACAAGGCGGGCAACGTCTACGTGGCCGATCGGCTCAACCATCGCATCCGCAAAATCAACGCCATGGGCGTGGTCAACACCCTGGCCGGCTCGGGCAACGCGGGCAACAACGACGGCCCCGCCGCCCAGGCCCGATTCCGCTATCCCATGGGCATCGCGGTCGATGGCGCGGGCAACGTCTACGTCGGCGACGAGTACTACGCCCGGGTGCGCAAGGTCGCGCCCAACGGCACCGTGAGCACGCTCGCCGGCGGCAGCATGGGCTACAAGGATGGCAAGGGCAGCGCAGCCCAGTTCGCCGGCCAGCTCGGCGTGGCGGTCAACCTCTACGGCCAGGTGGCGGTCGCCGATCGCAAGAGCCAACGCATCCGCCTGATCAGCCCAGACGGTCAGGTCACCACCATCGCCGGCACGGGCTCGGCCTCTTTCTCAGACACCGTGGCCAACCAGGCCCGCTTCAACCAGCCCACCGGCGTGGCCTTCGACCACTGGGGGCGCATCGTCATCGTCGACTCCGGCAACCGGCGGATCCGCCTGTTGACCCCGTCCAAGCTCTCCTGCGACGACGACAACGTCTGCACCAAGGATCAATGCGACGCCAAGTCCGGCAAATGCGTCTTCACGGCCCTGCAAGCGGGCACCAAGTGCAACGACGGCTCGGCCTGCACCTCCGAAGATAAATGCAGCGACAAGGCGCAATGCGTCGGCAAGGAAAAGAACTGCGGCGACGGCAACGCCTGCACCGACGATCCCTGCGACGCCGCCAGCGGCAAGTGCAGCCACATCAACAGCACCGCCCCCTGCGACGACGGCAACGGCTGCACCGCCGGCGACACCTGCAAGGGCGGCAAGTGCGTCTCCGGCCAGCCGACGGTCTGCGATGACAAGAACTCCTGCACGTCAGACAAGTGCGACACCAAGGCTGGCAAATGTGTGTTCACCAAGGCCCAGGTGGGCGCCAAGTGCGACGACGGTGACGCCTGCACCTCCGGCGACGCCTGCGACAGCGCTCCGAAGTGCGTCGGCAAGACCCAGAAGGCATGCGATGACAGCGACCTGTGCACCAAGGACTCCTGCGATCCCAAGAGCGGCAACTGCGTGCACACCGCCATCGACCTGAAATGCGACGACGGCAAGGCCTGCACCAAGGACGCCTGCGATCCCAAGACCGGTAAATGCGGCTTCACCAACCAGACCGATGGCGCCGCCTGTGTCGACAAGAGCAAGGTCTGCACCGAAAAGATGACCTGCAAGGGCGGCGCCTGCCAGGGCGGCGTGCCCAAGGCCTGCGATGACAAGAACCAGTGCACGGTCGACAGCTGCGATCCCAAGACCGGCAAGTGCATCCACAAGCCGGGCGGCGGCTGCGTGCCCGGGCGTCGCGTCTTCCTCAGCAGCGTCAAGTACACCGCCGACCTGGGCGGTCTCAGCGGTGCGGACGCCAAGTGCAAGGCCCTCGCCGACGCGCAGGGACTGGGCGGCAAGTGGATGGCCTGGCTGAGCGACGCCAGCACCTGGCCGGCCAAGCGCTTCAACAAGTCCAACTTCCCCTACGTACGCATCGACGGCAAGCTCATCGCCAACAACTGGAGTGACCTGGTCGACCAGACCATCGCCGCGCCCATCAACGTCGACGAGGCGGGCAAAACCCACACCGGCGACAACATCTGCAACGGCAAGGGGCCACACGTCTTCACCAACACCCGCCCCGGCGGGACCCGCTACCAGGATTACAAGCTCTTCCACTGCAGCAACTGGAGCTATGGCGGCTCGTCCAGCGAGTACAACAACACGGTGCATCGCGGCGTGGCCGGCGAGAGCGGCAACGCCTGGTCCAATGTGTGCACGTGGAATCGCTGCAACATGAAGTCGCATATCTACTGCTTCGAGCAGACGGACTTCCTGGTGCCGCCGTAGCGCAAGCGCGTCACCTTGAAGCAACCCGCCCACCGTGCTAGCAACGCTGGCCCTTCGCAGCCCGTGATCCCACAGTGGTGTCGCGGCAACCGAATGGGCAGCGCCGCATTCCGCGGCGACTTGCGGAGCATCTTCATGACCACCGTTCTCGTCACCGGCGGCTGCGGCTTCATCGGCGCCAACTTCGTTCACCTGCTGCTGGCCGAGCGGCCCGACTGGAACGTGGTGAACGTCGACGTGCTGACCTATGCCGGCAACCTGGCCAACCTGGCCGAAGTGGCCGACAACCCGCGCTATCGCTTTGCCCGCCTCGACATCGACGATCGCCCGGCGATGGCCGCGCTGCTGGCCGATCTGGCCGAGGCGCCGCAGTACATCGTCAACTTCGCAGCAGAGTCCCACGTGGACCGCTCCATCGACGGCCCGGATGTCTTCGTCAAGACGAACATCCACGGCACCTTCACCCTGCTGGAGCTGGCCCGCGGCATGGACGGCTGCCGCTTCGTGCAGGTCTCCACCGACGAGGTCTACGGCTCCCTGGGCGACGAGGGCGTGTTCACCGAAGAGACGCCCATTCAGCCCAACAGCCCCTACTCGGCCAGCAAGGCCTCGGCCGACATGCTGGTGCGCTCCTATCACCACACCTTCGGCATGGACGTGGTGACGACCCGCTGCTCGAACAACTACGGTCGCTTCCAGTTCCCCGAAAAACTCATCCCGCTGATGATCATCAACGCGGACGCCGGCAAGGCCCTGCCGGTCTACGGCACGGGCCTGAATGTGCGCGACTGGATCCACGTCGAGGATCACTGTCGCGGCATCCTGGCCGCCACGGAGCGCGGCAAGTCCGGCGAGGTCTACAACTTCGGTGGCCTGGCCGAGCGACCGAACCTCGATATCGTGCACTTCATCGCCGACAACGTGCGCGGCGATCGCGACCTGATCCAGTTCGTCCAGGATCGCCCCGGCCACGACTGGCGCTACGCCATGGGCATCGACAAGGCCCAGGCCGAGCTGGATTGGGGCCCGCGCTGGACCTTCGAGACCGGCCTGGCCGATACGGTGCGCTGGTACCTGGACAACAGACCCTGGTGGGAAGCGGTGCAGAGCGAAGCCTATCGCGACTTCTACGACCGCTGGTATGGCGAGCGCACGGCATGAGCATCCGCTTCAACGAGCCCTACGTCACCGGCCGCGAGCTGGGTTACCTGCAGCAGGTGGTCGAGGGCGGCCAGTTCGGCGGCAACGGCAAGTTTACCGGGCGGGCCCAGGACTGGCTCTCCAAGCGTCACGGCTGCGGTAACGTGCTGCTGACCCACAGTTGCACCGCGGCCCTGGAGATGAGCGCGCTGCTGCTCGATCTGTCGCCTGGCGACGAGGTCATCGTGCCCTCGTTCACCTTCGTCAGCACGGCGACGGCGTTCCTGCGCGAAGGGGCCAAGGTCATCTTCTGCGAGGTGACACCGGAGACCATGACCATCGACGTGGCCGACGCCGCCCGTCGGGTCACGCCGCGCACCCGAGCGATCGTGCCGGTGCACTACGCTGGTGTCGGGGCGGATATGGATGGGGTGGGCGCCCTGGCGCGCTCCCACGGGCTGTCGGTCATCGAAGACGCGGCCCAGGGACTGGATGCCCGTCGCGACGGCAAGCTTCTGGGCACCATCGGGCCCCTGGCGACGTTCTCCTTTCACGAGACCAAGAACCTGCACTGCGGCCTGGGCGGGGCGCTCTACGTCAACGACGAGGCGCTGGCCGACCGCGCCTGGATCCTCTGGGAGCGGGGCACCAATCGGCGCCGCTTTTTCAAGGGCCTGGTGGACAAGTATTCCTGGGTCGACATGGGCTCGAGCTTCTACCCCAGCGAGCTGCAGGCGGCCTTCCTGCTGGCCCAGCTCGAGGGCATGGAAGCCAACACGGCCGGTCGCCGACGGGTCTGGCATGCCTACGCCGATGGCCTGGCGGAACTGGCGCGACAGGGCCTGCTGAAGCTGCCGGTCATCCCGGACAACTGCGAGTCCAACTTTCATGCCTACTCCTTCCGCATGAACAGCCCCGATGAAGCCGACGCCATGCGCCATTGGCTCACCGAACGCGGCGTGCAGGCGGTGATCCACTACGTGCCCCTGCACGACTCGCCGATGGGTCGCAAGCTGGGCTACGCGCCGGACGACCTGCCGGTGACGCGTCACGAGGCGGCATCTTTGCTGCGCCTGCCCATGCACGACAACCTTTCGGATGCAGACCTGGACAAGGTCGTCAGCGAGATGCGCGCCTTCTTCGCCCAGCGCTGAGTCGACCGGCCCAACCGATCCCTCCGTAGATCGAATCCCCGCGCCAGCCGTCCAACAGATTGGACGCACGCCGAAGGGCGCCTCCGCGTGCGCGAGGGGGCCAGATGAAAGGGCAGCGAGAGGGAGCCGCCGGCGCGCAGCGTCTGGGCGTCGACATCGCCGTGTTGTGGGGCGGCGACCTGCTCAGTGCGCGTTTCTTTGCCCGCCCGGCCCGCATCACCGCCGGGCCGGGCGGCACCTTCACCATGCCGGCGGATCTCTTCGAAGGCGGCGAATGCGTGCTCGTGCAGGCACATGCCACGGCCGAATTCGGCGTACGCATCGACCAGCCGCGGGTCGGTGGCCACCTGGTGGTGGATGGCGAGGTCTTCGATCTCGACGACATCAAGCGCGGCTACATGCCGGCGCTCGAGGGCCCGGTCGTGCCGCTGACCGCCGGCACTCGGGCGGTGTTGCGTTTTGGCGAGTTCACCTTCGTCGTCGGCCGGCTGCCAGTGCCGCCTCCGGCCCGACGCAGCCTGTGGACGCCCGACCTGATGCCCCTGGCGCTCTGCCTGTTGCTGGCCGCTTTGCTGACCACAGGGCCGCTCTCGGTGGCCTGGATGTCGCCTGACAAGCTGGCGGTGGCCCGACCGACCCTGGCCGAGAACACCCCCGCGCGCCACGCGCCGATGATCCTCGTTGAACCGGTGTTGCCGGAGCCACCGAAACAGGCGGCGGCGGTGCCGCTTGTGCCGCAGCACCTGCTGCCCCCGCGACCGGTCCGGGTGACGCCGCCACGGTCAGCGGAAGCCGACGAGGCCGACAGGTTGGCGAGCGAGCTCGACGCGCTGCCCGAAGAGGAGCGCATCAAGCGGGCGGATGAGCTGGTCACCGCCAGGATTGACGAGCTGACGCCGCTCCTCGAGGACCTGGTGCCCGGGCAGCTGCCTCTGATGCTGTTTGACGAGGACGAAGCCGGGCAGCCGCGCCACGTTGCCGGGGGCATCGATCCCACGTTGTTGGGGCTGCCGACCGTACCCGGCGGCGTGGACCTCGCCACCGATGCAGAACCGGTCGATGAACCATCGGACGACAGCGTGCGCCCAGTGGATGTGCCGGACTTGGGCAAGATGCGCGACGTGCATCGAACGCGCGTCAAGATCGGGCCCCGCCGCGGTGAAGGGGTCGTCAAGATCCCCAGGCCGAGCAAGAAGGGCGCCTTGAGCCGCGAAGCCATTCGCCGTCGCATCGCCGCCCGGATCGGCGCGATCCGCGCCTGCTACCAGAAGGGCCTGCAGCGCGATTCCGACCTGCGCGGGCGGCTGCTGGTGCGCTTCATCATCGGTCCCGATGGCGTCGTCGCGGGGGCTCGCCTGGCAGATGACGATCTCGGTGACGCCGAGGTCGCCGCCTGCGTGCTCAGCATCGTGCGCACGACACGCTTTCCACGGGTGGTGGGCGGCGAGTCGACGACCGTGAAATATCCCTTCGAGTTGCGTCGCAGATGACTCGAGTGCAGGTCGCTCACTGGGCCGCCGGCGCGGCGGTGGGTGAATCGCTATCGTTGCGATCTCCTGCGGGCCTGTGCATTTCGGAGACCGCAGGGCCGGCAGCGGCCGCAGACATCATCGCGGACCTCTTCAGGCTGACGGTCGCAGGCGACGAGTCTGTTCGTGCGCAGCCGTCAACCAGACCTGCCAGGCCGCCATGCCCTCTCCCGTGCGTGCGGATAGCTGCAGCATGGGCAGGTCGGCACGCAGGCGGCCCAGGTAGCCCAGGCAACGATCGACATCGAAGTCGACGTAGGGCAGCAGGTCGATTTTATTGAGCACGACGAGATCTGCGCGAGCGAACATGTCGGGATATTTGATCGGCTTGTCGTCGCCTTCCGTCACCGAGAGGATGACCACCTTGCGCAGCTCGCCCAGGTCGAAGCCCGCCGGGCAGACCAGGTTGCCGACGTTTTCGATGAACAGAATACTGTCGTCCGGCGGCGCCAGCTTCTGCAGGCCGTGAGCGACCATGTGCGCGTCGAGGTGACAGCCGCGGCCGGTGTTGATCTGCAGCGCGGGTGTACCGGTCGCGCGGATGCGATCGGCGTCGTTGCTCGTCTGCTGGTCGCCCTCGATGACCGACAACGCCCAACGGCGGCGCAAGGAGATCAACGTGCTCACGAGCAGCGTCGTCTTGCCCGAGCCCGGGCTGGACATCAGGTTGAACGCGGAGATCTGACGCTGCCCGAGCCAGTCCCTGTTGGCGGCGGCGTGGGACTGGTTGGTCGCGAGGATGTCCTGTTCGATACGAACGAGGCGCGCATCATGCGTCGCGTGCTCGTGCCCGTGTTCGCTGTGATGATGGTGGTGCGCGACCAGTCCTTCCTCGCCCTCGAGTCGCGCGCCATTGTCTCCGCAGCCGCAGTGCCCACACATCAACTCACCTCCAGATCCCGGATGCGCAGTTGTTCGCCATCGGTCACTGCCAGCGGGAATGCCTGGCAGTGCGGGCAGCCATCAAAGCGCCTTGGCAACGGCACCGTGGTCGAGCAATCCGGGCACCAGGCCTTGCCGGAGACCTCGATGACCTCCAGTCGCGCACCCTCGACCACCGTGCCGCGTGCGGCGACATCGAAGCCCAGGCGCATCGCCTCTGGCTCGGCACCGGAGAGCTGACCAATCTCCAGGCGCACCACTTCTACCGTGTCGAAATCCTCTGTGCGCGCGCACGCCTCGATGCTCTCGATGACGTTCAGGCACAGCGAAAGCTCGTGCATTCACCCTCGGCTGCCGGGCGGTCCGCCAGCGACGCCGACCCTACGCCTGCGTCGCTGGCTCCTGGTGAATGGTAGGCAACTTGCGCGTCAAAATGACGAGAACCAGGAGACCGCCAGCCACGATGCCCGCCGTGGCCGTGATCTCGATCCAGCTCGGCAGGTAGCCCGAGGGCGACGTCCGCAGCATGGAGACCAGGGCCACGTCGAGACGATTCATGACCACGCCGGCGATCACCAGCATGGTGCAGCCAAAGAGGCGCAGGCGGTTGTAGCGCACCCTTCGGCTGAGCAGCAGCGTGCCCGGCACCACCGCGCCGAGGCCCAGCTCGATGATGAAGGCCCAACTCTCGAAGGAGTTCTCCAGCATCAAGCCCATGGCGTCCCGCCCGTGCAGGTCCATCAGGCGCAGGCCGATGTACACGCCGAGCAGGGGAGGCAGGCCCTTGGCGAAGTCACCCAGCAGACTCGTCGGCGAACGGTGGACGCCGAACAGACCCGACAGGATATTCTCGAAGATGACCATCGCCAGCCCGACCATGATGGCCGAGACCAGGAAGAGCAGCGGCAGCAGGGGGGTGAACCAGAGGCCGTGCATCCGGTGACCCATCATCAAGAAGAGCGAGCCGAGCGAACTCTGGTGCATCGTCGACAGGATGATGCCTGCGATGATGAAGACCACCATGAGTCGCGACATGAAGCGCACCGCCCGGGTCCAGCGCAGGCGCTCGAAGACCATGGGCAGGAACTCCAGGAAGAGCACGGTGGTGTACAGCATCACGCACCAGGCCACCTCGAACATGACCGATTCAGGCTGCCACATGATCAGTGGGTGCCAGATCGCCCACGGGCGGCCCAGGTCCATGAGCAGGCCCACGACCGCAAGCACGTAGCCCAGGAAAGCGGTCACGATCGCCGGGCGCACGAAGCACTCGAACTTGTGCATGCCGAAGATGTGCACCGTGCCAGCGACGACGAAGCCGCCTGCCGCCAGCGCGACACCGCACATCATGTCAAAGCCAATCCACAAGCCCCACGGGAAGGAGTCGTTGAGGTTGGTAGCCGCGCCGAGGCCCTGCGAGAACCGATACAGGGCGGCACCCAGAAAGCCAAAGGACAGGACGGCCAGAGCGAGTTGAATCGTGACCCTCAGCCGGTGGCCGTTTGTGCGCACCCCGCTCATGGCTCCTCCTCACCGGGCTTGTCGTCCTCGCGACGGCTCCGTTTTTCCATCTGGTGCAGCCCGCCCAATAACAGGCCCATGCCCACAATCCAGCCGGGCAGGCCCTTGATGACCGCGTCGGAGTGCGTCGACCGCACCTCTGCGTCCAGGTTGGGCAGATCGAGTTGCGTCGGCGACAGGCTCGACAACAGCAGATAGCTCGAGCCGCCGGCCTCGTGCTCGCCGTAGACATGGTCGAAATAGCTGTCGGGATCGTCGGCGATTCGCTTGTGCGCCAGTTTGATCATCTCCCTGCGCCCACCGGTCACCAGGGCGCCGGTCGGGCAGGCATCGGCGCAGGCCAGCGCGAAGACGCACTTGCGCACGCGCGGCGAGCGGTCAACCCACTCATAGCGCGGCACGCCGTACGGGCAGGCAAGCTGACAGTATCGGCAGCCAATGCAGCGGTCAGCCTCGTAGGTCACACCGCCATCGGGCTGCTTCTTGAGCGCCGCGACCGGGCAAGCCGTCGCGCATCCGGGCACGTTGCAGTGCATGCACTGGTCGCGCGTGAACGTCCACTTGCCGGCTGGGCCAGCACCAGGCTTGGCCTCGACGACGCGGATCTGCATCCAGGTGTCGGGGCCGAGCCCACGGGGCGCGTCGAACTCCTGGCCGTACTGCTTCATCGGCGTCTTGGCCAGGTCGTTCTTCTTTCGACAGGCACGCTGGCAGGCACGGCATCCGATACATCTCGTGGCGTCGTAGAGCATCGCCGTCGCGTTGTCGAAGTGCGACGGTGCGGGACGAGGCGCGGCTTCCGACACCAGGGGAATGGCTGCCGTGCCGGCCGTAGCGCCTGCGGCGATGAGGAATTTGCGTCTATCGAGTTCCGCCATGACTTCACTCCGTTTCTTGCGGACTCTCCGGCTCGGCGGCGTCCGGCGGCGTCGGGTCGGCTTTGGACTTGCCCGACTTGTCACCGTTCAACTGCTTGCCAGCTGCGACGACGCCTGCTCCGGCGAGGAATCCGCCGACACCGATCATGCCCACGGTGGCGTAGGTGTCGAAGTCGGCTTCCTTTTTCACGCCGTCATTGGTCACCGGATAGGTGCCCGGGAACGCCATGTCCGCCGGCTTGACCGGCTCGAACATCGAATTGGGGAAGGGGAACTGCGGCTCGGTGCAGCCGATGCAGGGGTGACCGTTGCCGATGCACCAGTTGGTGCCGCCATTCCACTGCCTGGTGGAACAGTCGGCGCGGGTCATCGGTCCCTTGCAACCCAGGCGCGCCAGGCAGCCGTGCTCGCCGAAGTGCTCCGCCAGCTTGCCCTCGTCGAAGTGCCCGCGGTAGGGGCAGTTGTCGTGAATCAGCGGCCCGTAGAAGGGCGCCGGGCGGGCCAGCTCGTCCAACTTCAGGCCCTTGAGCCCGCCGAGCAGGACGGTGGCGATGGGTCCGACGATCCAGTCCGGATGGGGCGGGCAGCCGGGGATGTGCACCAGCGGTGTGGTGATCTTCTCGCGCTCGAAGAGCTCTTTGACCGACATCGCGCCGGTGGGATTGGGCGCCGCGGCGGGGATGCCGCCGAAGGAAGAGCACGTGCCCACTGCGAGCACGGCCAGGGCGTCGCGCCCCAGGTCGCGAACGTGGTCGTAGCCGGTGATCGGCTTGCCGTCCTTCTCGCCGACGCCGCAGTACAGGCCGTTTTCGCCATCCTGGGTGGCGCCGTCGACGACCAGCACGTAGCCGCCCTTATGCTTGGCGGCGATCTCGTCCATCGCGTGCATCGCAGGATCACCGGCGCCCGCCATCACCGTGGCGTGGAAGCCCAGTGAGATGTGCTTGCCCGGCAGCACTTCGCTGACCAGCAGCTCCTGGATGGTCGGCGAGTCGGTGTTCAGCAACGACACCGAACATCCCGTGCACGAGCCGGTCGCCATCCAGATCACCGGCACTTCGGCGACCTTCCTGGACGGCTTGCCGTCCCCATGCACGGGCAGGCGATACAGGGTCACGCCCAGCACGGTCAGACCACTCGCTCCGACCTTGAGAAAATCTCTTCGTGTCACGCCCACGATGACCTCCAATCCCACTGCAGTGGCCGCTTCGGCGACGGCAACCGCGCAAAACATCGTTCCGGCACCTGGAGCTCCTGGCACGCCAGGCGAACGAGTCGCGGCAGGGCCTCTGTCACGGCCTCGCTCAATCCAATTCCGGTGCTCGTGTCCACCACCTGCATGGCAAGAAACACCACTTCCCCGGGCGGGCGCCCGGCGAGCATGGCCGCGTCCAGGGCGTCCAGCAGGTGGACCTGATGCAGACTCACTGTCGCCGGCACCAGAGGCCGAAGCTCCTCGGCCGGCATCCGGCAGATGACGCCCGGCTCCAGATCCGCAGCCAGGGCATCGAGAACGACCACCTTGCGACGCCCCTCGATGAGGCTGGTCGCGTCGAGACCAACGGTGCCAGCGTCGTGCACCTCGATGTGATCGGGCAGGTCCAGGCGGGACAACATCGAGCTGGCCCAGACCCCCACACCGTCATCGTGCGTGAGCACGTTGCCGATGCCGATGATCAAGTCGCTGGCTCGCTGTCCCGTCATGCACTACCCCACGATGAAGCGACCCAATTCGCGACCCTTCGGCGTCACCGTGTGGATGGCGCAAGCCAGGCACGGGTCGTACGAGCGCACGATGCGCACGAGCTCGAATGGGTTCGCCGCGTCCTTGATGGTCGTGCCCTCGAGCGCTTGCTCGCAGGCACCTGGCTGGCCCTTGTCGTCTCTGGGCGAGCAGTTCCAGGTCGTCGGGACCACCGCCTGGTAGTTGGCGATCTTGCCGTCTTCGACCCGGATCCAGTGACCGAGCGCGCCACGGGGCCCCTCGGTCAGGCCCATGCCGCTGCCGCTCTCAGGCAACTTGTACCTGGCGCAGTTGAGCTCGCCGGGCTTGAGTTCGAGCACCCAGTCTGCCAATGCGTCAGCGACGACCTTGGCCTCGATGGCGCGCGCCGCGTGGCGGCCGAGAACGGAGAACAGCGCGGTGGGAGGCGCCTGGAACTTCTGCAATACGGTGTCGACCAGGCCACGGACCGGCGCGTAGCCGTTGATGTACGCGGTCAACATCCGAGCGAGAGGTCCGACCTCGTAGACTTCGCCGCCGTAGCGCGGTGCCTTGAGGAAGGAGTACGCGCCAGCCCTCTTGAGGTCTGGCTCGGTCTCGCCGTCGGCCGGTCGAAGATCGGTGCCGCTGCGGTACCAGGAGTGCTTGACCTGCTCGGTGATCTTGCTCGGGTCGAGCGCCTGCAGCTTCAGGGTGGCGCCGTCGATCGTGCCGCCCGGGATGAGCCTTTTGCGCTTGGTCAGATCGGGTTCGGAGTCCAGGTCCCAATGGCCATAGGACAGGTACTTGCCGGGTCCCTTGCCGATGCCGAAGTAGTCCGTGTACGCGCCCGCAACAGCGAGAACATCGGGCAGGTAGACGTTGTTGATGAAGTCGCGGATGCGCTCGAGGCGCCACCGATAGGCGGCGATCTTATCGACGGTGACCTCGCCGACCGCGCCGCCGGGGAAGATGCCCATATTGTGGGGCATCTTGCCGCCGAAGATGGCGAGCATCTCCTGTGCGTCACGGCGTACGTCGAGCGCCTCGAGGTAGTGCGATACGGCCATCTGGTTGACTTCTTTCGGCAGCCGATAGTCGCCCTCGTAGCGGGGGAAGAAGGGCGCGAGATGGCCCCTGGCGATGAAGTCAGCGACCCGCTTCAGACCGGGATTCCGTCCGCTGTAGCCAGCGACGGAGGCGACATCGACATAGTCCAGCGCCGCCAGGTGATAGAAGTGCAGGATGTGCGACTGCAGGTAGTTGGCCCCGAAGATCAGGTTGCGCATGATGCGCCCGTTGTCCGGGATGCGATCGGCGATGCCAAACGCCGCGTCCAACGCCAGCGTCGAAGCCGTGCTATGCGCCGTTGGACAGACGCCGCAGATGCGCTGCGTGATTCGCTGCGCATCGCGCGGATCCCGGCCGCGCAGAATCAGCTCGATGCCGCGGAACATCATCCCGGAACAGCGGGCTTCCTTGACGACTCCTTCGTCGACGATGGCCTCGATCTTCAGATGTCCCTCGATTCGGGTGACCGGGTCGATGATGATCTTGTTCATGTGACGTCCTCGACAGGAGCCGAATTGGCCGACTCCAATACTCCGCTGGAAAGATGGCCGCCCGCCCACCCGGTCGCCATTGGTACGATTGCCAAGCCTGTTGCTGCCCCTGCATTAGACAACTAAGTACTTTTGCCTAGGCGATCAACCCTCAACCGATCCAACGTGTTATAACCGCGGGGCAAAGACCGAAGTCAGAGACAATGTCTCAACGAAGACTAGCTTGGTTGCGAGACGCGGCGGCGGTCGCAGTGCAACCGCCGAACCACCTTCTCCGTCATGAAACACGTCGTCGACCAAACGTCCTTCCCGAGCCAAGAGTCGAAGACCCGCCATCGACGATGGCATCTGCGGGTCGTTGGCCGTGTACAGGGCGTGGGATTCCGGCCATGGATCCACCGCCTGGCCCACGCCGAGGGTCTGGTCGGCCGTGTGGGCAACGACGGACTGGGGGTCTGGATCGAGGTCCAGGGGCCCGATCACGCGCTGCAGAGCTGGCGCCGCCGGCTGTCAGAGGAGCGGCCGCCCAATGTGCGAATCGAGCGGGTCGAGACGCGTGACCTGCCCCTGCAGACCGGTGATCTCGGGTTCACCATCGCGCCGAGTACCGGCGGCGGGGTGCGCAGCTCGAGCCTGGCCCCCGACGCCTGGGTCTGCGATGCCTGTCTGGACGAGGTGAACGACCGCCATCAACGGCGCTACCACTACCCATTCACCAATTGCACCTCATGCGGCCCTCGCTACACGATCGCGGTATCGCTGCCCTACGACCGGCCTGCGACGACGATGCACCGCTTCGCCATGTGCCCCCGTTGTGAGGCGGAGTACCGGGACATCGGCGACCGGCGCTATCACGCCCAGCCTATCGCTTGCCCGGACTGCGGCCCCCGCGCCTGGCTCGAGCTTGCCGGCGACGCGCCCGCCGCTGAATCCGACGAGTCGCACCCGGATCCGGCCGCCGCGGTATTCCGCGCGGCGGGTCTGTTGCGGGTCGGCGCGGTGGTCGCGATCAAGGGCGTGGGAGGTTTTCACCTGGCCTGTGATGCCACGCGGGACCGCCCCGTCGCCGCTCTGCGCGCCCGCAAGCGGCGCGAGCGCAAGCCACTGGCGGTGATGGTGCGTGACCTCGACGTGGCCCGGCGCCTGGCGGAGTTGAGTCAGGCGGACTGCGAGTTGCTGTCGAGCCCGGCGGCTCCCATCGTGCTGGCGCCGCGTCGATCGGGCGCCCATCTCAGCGAATTGATCGCTCCAGGGACTCGTGACGTGGGCCTGATGTTGCCCTACTCGCCCCTGCACCACCTGCTCATGAATCGCGCACCCGAAGCGATCGTGATGACCTCGGGCAACCACCCGGCAGAGCCCATCTGCACCGACAACGACGACGCCCGCGCCCGACTGCCCGCCGACGCCTGGTTGATGCATGATCGACCGATCCAGGTGGCGTGCGACGACAGCGTGATTCGGAGCGGCCCGTGTGGCCCCATGTTTGTGCGACGCAGCCGTGGCTACGTACCGGCCGGGTTGCCTGCGGAGTTCCTGCCCGAGTGCGACGTGCTGGCCCTTGGCGCGGAGCTCAAGGCCAGCGTCGCGACGCTGCAAGGCGGCTCGTTGACAGTGGGACGGCACCTGGGCGACCTGGACAACCCGCGCGCGGAGGCGGCGTTTACGTCGGAAGTGGAGCGCATGGTGGCGTTCGCCCGCTTCGAACCCGATACGCTGGCCTGTGATCTGCACCCGGCCCTGTTCACCACGATGTGGGCCGAAGATCACCTCGCAGGCAGGCGATTGACGCGAGTTCAACACCACCACGCGCACATGGCCGCGGTGATGGTCGAGCACGGCTTGACCCCGGATCACATCGTCACGGGGCTGACCCTGGACGGCGTCGGCTATGGTACCGACGGTACGGTCTGGGGCGGCGAAGTCCTGACCGGCGGCTACGCGCGTGCGCGCCGTTTTGCATACCTGCGGCCAGTCCCGTTGCCCGGCGGCGATCATGCGGCGCGCGAGCCGATGCGTATGGCCACCGCTTTGTTGTGGGATGGCGGCTTTGATTGGGCCGACATTCTCGGTGGCGAAGTCAACGACTTCGCGATGATTTGCGGAAATCCACGCCTGTCACCGCTGACCAGCAGCGCCGGCCGCCTCTTCGATGGCGTGGCCGCCCTGCTGGGCCTGGCCACCGGGCGACAACAGGATGAGGCCGAGGCCGCCATGGCGCTCGAGGCCTCGGCTGATGCGGCGTGCGACGACGCCTACCCCTTGCCCTTGACCGGGTCAGAGCTGGACACCCGGCACCTGGTCGCCGCCCTGCTGACCGATGGCTCGTCCATCGGTCGCAGGGCGGCCCGTTTTCATCACGGCGTCGCCGACGGCCTCGTCAGAGCGGCCGTCGCCGCCGGCAACGAGACGGTCGTGCTCGGTGGCGGCTGCATGATCAATCGGTTGTTGCTGGGCCGCCTGGTCGAGGGACTCGAGCGGGCCGGGCTGCGCGTGCTGCGGCCGCAGCGGCTCCCCCCTGGCGATGGCGCGATCGCCGCCGGCCAGGCGGCCGTGACGGCCTGTCGCGCTGACGAATCTCAGGGTTCAAATGGAGGACGGTGATGTGTCTTGCAGTGCCGATGAAGATCAAGTCCATCGATGGCATGGAGGCAGTCGCGGTCTCCGGCGGGCTCGTGGTGCCGGTTCAGCTCGACCTGGTCGAGGGGGCCCAGGTGGACGACTACGTCATCGTACATGCGGGCTACGCGATCACGATTGTCGACGCCGCCGAGGCGGAAGAGACGCTGGAGATCTTGACCCGACTTGCTGAGATCGGGGGAGGTATCGCATGAAGGCCAACGGCGGAAGGTCTCTGGCCAGCAGGCTGGCCGAACTGGGACAGCGCTCCGATCGCACCCTGAAGTTCATGGAGGTCTGTGGCACGCACACCATGGCCGCGGCTCGCTCGGGTCTGCGCAGCCTCCTGCCGGCCAATGTGCGGCTCATCTCGGGCCCCGGCTGCCCGGTCTGTGTCACGCCCGTCGGCTATGTCGATCACGCCCTCGCCCTCGCCGCCCGACCCGAGGTCATCGTGGCGACCTTCGGTGACTTGATGCGCGTGCCCGGGTCGGCGCCCGCGGGTGAGGCACGCAATCCGCCCAGCCTGGCGCGCGCGCGCGCCGCCGGCGCGGACGTACGCACGGTGTATTCGCCAGCTGATGCCCTGCGCCTGGCCCGGGACAACCCGGAACGGGTCGTCGTCTTCCTCGGGGTCGGCTTCGAGACGACCACGCCGACCATCGCCGCTGCCCTGCTCGCCGCCGAGAAGCAGGCCGTGACGAACTTCACGGTGTTGTCGGCCAACAAGACCGTGCCCATCGCCATGGAGGTCCTCGCCGGCGCCGACGACCTCGGGCTGGACGGATTCCTGTGCCCGGGCCACGTCAGCATCATCATCGGGCCGGAGCCCTACAGCCCGCTGGTCGATCGCTTCGGTGTGGCATGTGCCATCGCCGGCTTCGAGCCCGCCGAGATCGTCGCCGGCGTCGAGTCGCTGGTCGACCAGGTGCTCAGCGGCCGGCCAGCGGTCGACAACACCTACGCCAGCGTGGTCCGCCCTGGCGGTAACGAACGCGCTCGCGCGCTCGTCGAGCAGGTGTTCGAGCCCTGCGACAGCGTCTGGCGCGGCGTGGGCCTGATTCCGGGCACCGGCCTGCAGATCGTCGAGCGCCTGGCCGGTTTCGACGCGGCCCGTCGCTTCGACGTCGACCTGCCCGAGCCGGTCGAGCCGCCGGGTTGTCGTTGTGGCGAGGTGTTGCGCGGTGTGATCGAGCCCTCCGAGTGCCCGCTCTTCGGGCGCGTGTGCACGCCCCAGAACCCACGCGGCGCGTGCATGGTGAGCTCGGAAGGGAGCTGCGCGGCGAGCTATCTTTATGCCGAGGATCCCGTCGATTCCGGCTCGGTCCGGGAGGTGGTCGCGTGAGAGTCGAACTGGCCCACGGCGCCGGTGGTCGGATGTCCGAGCGATTGATCGCCGACCACTTCCTGCCCCAACTCGGCAACGATGTGCTCGGCGAGTTGCTCGACAGCGCCATCCTGGGCGACATCGCCCTGACCACAGACTCCTATGTCGTAACCCCATGGCGATTTCCCGGCGGCGACATCGGCCGGCTCGCGGTCTGCGGAACCGTCAACGACCTGTGCATGGTCGGCGCCCGGCCCCTTGGGTTGACCGCCGGCTTCATCCTGGAGGAGGGCTTCGAGCTTGACTCCTTGGACATCGTCGCCGCCTCCATGGCGGCCGCGGCGGAGGAGGCGGGGGTCCGGATCGTCGCTGGCGATACCAAGGTCGTGCCGCGTGGCGCCTGCGACAAGATCTTCATCAACACTTCCGGCGTCGGATTGCTGAGCGCCGACTTTCGGCCCCACCCGGGTCGGATCGAGCTCGGCGATCACATCCTGATCTCCGGCACCCTGGCCGATCACGGCGTCACCGTGATGTCGATGCGCGAGGGCATCCCCATGACCGGCGCGATGCAGAGTGACGCTGCGCCCCTTGGGGGACTCGTCGACGCGCTGCGCCGGGTTGGCGTGGGCGTGCGCGCGCTCCGCGATCCGACGCGTGGCGGCGTGGCCCAGTCCCTGCTCGAGATGGCGCGTACGTCCGGCCTGCGCATGGAGTTGAGCGAAGCGGCGCTGCCGATGCATCCCGCCGTTCGTTCGGCGTGCGAGATCCTGGGCTTTGACCCCCTGTACGTGGCCAACGAGGGCAAGCTGCTGGCCGTGGTCGCGGCCGCCGACAGCGACCGTGCGCTGGAGACCCTGCGCGCGCTGCCCTACGGCGAACAAGCCGCTCGTATCGGTCAGGTCGTCGCCGGCGAGGCCGGCTGTCAACTGCGCACCCGGATCGGTGGCGTTCGGAGTGTCCGCCCCGCCACCGGCGAGTTGTTGCCTCGCATCTGTTGAGGGGGTCGGCGTGCCGCAAGAGGACGAGGCAATGCAGGGAGGCAAGGCGACCGAAGCCAGCGCTTCAGGCCAGTGGTGGCGGGGACTCGAGGCCCGAGCCCTGTTCGTCCTGGCCGTCGGCTCTGCGGTCGTGCTCGGAGTGGCCTTCGAGGCCTCGCGGGTGGCCGTGGAATCCTTCGAAGATCGCCTCGTCGAGCAACGGGCGCGATACGCCGGCATCATCGCCACGCTCGCCCAGGAGGAGTTGGAGGCAGCCCTTGCCCGGCCCGTTCTGAGCTCCGACAGCGGTGAGGTGGGGGTACGGGCATCGACTCGCTCCAACGAGGTATATGGCGACCTGGTCTTCGAACTCGACGCTTCCGCTCGCACAATGCGCGCATCGCCGCCGCTCTTCGGTCACGAGGAGCTGCGACGGCACGCCGAGAAGATGACCTCGACAGCACGCGCACAGACGCTCCCCGTGGTCTCCGACGGTCTGATCCTGACTGGCGTCGGCGCCGGTGTCATCCTGGTCAAAGGAGTGCGCAGAGCCGACGGGAGCGTTGCTCGCTTCGCTGGCGCCTTCCTGGACGCAGCGCATGCCAGGTCGCTGCTCGCAAGCGAGACGTCCGCCCTGGTACGCGCCGGCGGTGTCGCGACCATCGTCGACCGCAATGGCCGCACCCTGTCGGATATCGGTCGCCAGTTGCCCAATTCGGCGGTCGCCCATCTGCATGATCTCTCCACCGCGATACAGCAGCGTCGGACCTTCGTCGGCAGATGCCATGAGTGCCACCCGGCCGCCGACGGGACGACCCGGGTGGACGAGGTGTTGGCCGCCGCTGCGATGCCCGCCCTGGGCTTGGGCGTCGTGATCCGGGAGCCCGTAGCCCTGGCGCTGGCACCCGTCGAGGGGCTGCGACGCGCGCTGCTGGGCGGTGCCGCGCTGGTCGTGGCGCTGCTGGCGATCGTGGCGGCGCTGGCGATTCGAAGCGTCGCCAGCAAGGTGCGGGCCCTGGCCCACTCGGTGAGGCGTTTCGAAGACGGCGGGGGCGATAGTCGCCTGGCCGCGTCTGGTTCTGACGAGTTGGGCACGTTGGCACGGGCCATCGACCGCTGGCGGACCAAGGTGGAAACATCCCTGGCGACCGTCGACAGGCAGAAGGTGGCCTTGCATCAACAGGTTGACGCGACGAATCGACTGCTGCGCTCCTTGCTGTCGGTCGCCGAGTCGTCACTGCGCGCCGCCACGGTACAGGAGGTGGTCGACAACGGCCTGCGTCAACTCTGCGTGGCGCTGAACTTCAGCGCTGGCAGTCTGAGGGTGCGTCACGACATGGCGTCCTACAGCGCGCAATGGGGCGACGGGCCGGCGTCGGAGTGTGATCCCGAAGCGCTGGTGAACGCCAAACTGGGCCATCTGCCGGGGCGGCCCCTGCCGATACGCGGCCAGGAGCGAATGGCGACCTTGTCCGGGCCGGAGTTGCCGGTCGAGTTGCGTGACTGCGAACAGCCCGTCGTCATCATCGAGCTGGCCGAGAGCCAGGGCTTCGTCGCTGCGGCGGTGCTCAGCGGTGCGGCGGAGCCATCGGCGGAGGCAGCGCAACGGCTACACAACATCCTGCACCACGTGCTTCTGGCCGCCACGGCCCGCCTGTTCAGTCGCCACGAACGCCTGCTGCGCGAGCGCCGGCGGGCGTTGCTGCGGCGCGTATTGCGCGCCCAGGAGGACGAGCGACTGCGCCTGGCGCGTGAGCTGCACGACACCGTCTGCCAGGACCTGGCTGCGCTGAGTCTGCATCTGGAGCGTCTCGCCGCTTCCGCAGGCGACGAGGCGCTGTCGGGCCGGCTGGAAGAGTGCGAGGAGTCCGCGCACGGTATGCTCGAGATGGTCCGTCGCATCAGCCACGACTTGCGGCCGACGGTCCTGGACACCATGGGCTTCCTGCCGGGTCTGCAGTGGCACATTGAGCGAATCCACCGTGGCGGGGTGGTGCGCGCCGAACTGGTGGTCGAAGGCCAGCCCTACGTCCTGGACGACGACCTGGCGCTGACCCTGTACAGGATCGTGCAGGAGTGCCTGAACAACGTCGCACTGCACGCCAAGGCGGCCCATGTATGCGTGACTGTCTCCTTCGGCGTCGACGAAGTGGCCGTCACCGTGGAGGACGACGGGGTCGGCTTCGACCGTCGCGACGTCCTGGCCAGGATTCCGTCGCCCGGCGGTCGAGGACTGGGACTGCTGGGCATCGAGGAGCGCGCGACAATCGCCGGGGGGCGTTGCGTCATCGACACCGAGCCTGACCTCGGCACAACGGTCATCGTGAGGCTGCCCTCGGATTCGGGCGCTTCACTGCGGGAGGCCTCATGAATCGTCCCAGACGTATCGTCATCGCAGATGATCACGCCGTTCTGCGCGCGGGGCTCAAGTCTTTTGTCGAGGAGGTGGAGTCACCGCCACTGGAGGTCGTCGGTGAAGCCGCCAACGGCCGCGAGGCGATCGATCTGGTCGACCGACTGCGACCGGATCTTCTTCTGCTGGACCTGTCGATGCCCGGACTGGGTGGTCTCGAGACGACCATCGAGTTACGTCGCCGCAACGAACGCCTGCGAATCCTCGTGCTGACGCAGTTCGGCGAGGTCGTCTACCTGCGTCGTCTGCTCGAAGCGGGCGCCAATGGCTACATGGTCAAGACGGCCCGCGGTGAAGAGCTGGTCAACGCGATTCGGGCGGTGCTGGCCGGCGGCACCTGGATTGACCCCTCCCTCGCCGAGACGATCATCGGCGGGACCGACCAGACCGCGCCGCCTGAGTCCGACGAGGAGGCCCTGTCGCGTTTGACCCCACGCGAACGGCAGGTCCTGAAGCTGCTGTCAGAAGGGCTCAGCAACAAGGAGGTCGCCAAGTCCCTTGGCGTGGCCGTCAAGACTGCGATGGCCCACCGGTTCAACCTCAAGGAGAAGTTGGGTATTCGCAATCGCGCGATGCTGATCCGGTTTGCCATGCGAGTGGGCCTGATCCCACAGGAGTCGACATCGCCTTGACCGCAGGGCTGGACCGGGAGCTAGTGGGGCGGATCTCCGATCCACACCATAAGTTCATACCTAGCTGTCATGGCCACGCAGCGTCTCCGCGCACGACCGGGCGACGTTTTCGAGGATTCTATCGGCGGTCTTGGTCCACTTGAACGGTGTCGGCTCCTCGTTCCACGCATCCAGGAATTCTTCGATGCACCGTACCAATACGGGTACTGAGTTGTGCGAACCCCGCTTGATTTGGCGGGTGGTCAGAATCGAGAACCAGCCCTCGACCAGGTTGAGCCACGACGAGTGCGTCGGGATGAAGTGCAGGTGGAACCTGGGGTTCTTCGCCAGCCATCGCTTGACGGTTGGCGCGCTGTGCGTTGCGTAGTTGTCCACGATCATGTGGACCTGCACGCCGGGGGGCACGTTGCGCCTGATCTCGATGAGGAACTTGCGGAACTCGGTCGCGCGGTGGCGCGAGTAGCATTTACCGATCACTGCACCGGTGGCCTTGTCCAGCGCCGCGAACAAGGTCGTCGTGCCGTTGCGCTGGTACTCAGGCGTGCCACGCTCGGCTTGACCGGGGCGCAACG